>NZ_JBFTJP010000002.1:0-928995 GCF_056395485.1 Allobosea sp. 10L417 | reverse complement strand
CAAGGAATCGCAAAATCTTTGTCCTGTCTGGCAGGAGATGAGCTCGTCGCAGCTCTGTCTGTTCGTATGCAGGTTTCACCGTCCAGCCCGGCATTAGGCCTCGGATCCGACGCCCGTTCAACGGGTAAAGGCGACCGAGGCCACGCATACCCGTCGCCCCTGACCACGCCGAACCTCGGCGTCGCCTCGCAGCCGTCCGCTCTCCAGGCGCTGAAGCTCCCGCACAGTAACGTCGCCGTAACCCGACCCGCCTCGTCTACGTCGCATGCTCCGCGCGCCCACCCCGCCAGCATCCACCGGCTCCTGGAAGGTCGCAGCGATCTCGACCCTGAGCTGACGTTCCGAAGGTCGCAGATGGGGTCGGAATCGGACATTACGAAGCTGCCTGAAAGCAGCCGCTTCCGTCCGATGGCACCGACGGGAGCGTCCTTGGCCGACTCAGCCGAGCCTGCGGATCACCGGCGGCTTCCAGGAACCGTCGAGAATGCCCTGCTTGCCCCAATAGGCTCGGATGCGAGAAATTGGCGTTCGGGGCGGGTAGACGCTACGACCGGCGCCCGGGAAGGCCGGGCACGCAACCACGCCACGAACCCCGAGCTCCGCGGCAATCGCCTCACCGACGGGACCGATATTGCCTTCGGCCGTCGTGTCGAAGGTCGAACAGTATTTGAAGACGATCTGACGACAGCCCTGCTGCCGGAGCCAGGCGAGAGCCGCGAGGGATTGCTCCACTGCCTCTCCGGCAGGGATCGACCTGCTCTTCAGTGCAACCACACCCGCCTGGCATCCAGGATCGGCGGGCCGCGACGGTACACCGAGAAATTGCGTTGTTGCGAGGCCTGGGGCCCCCCCGCCACCCTTGGCGAGGGTGTTCGCGATGTCACTCGCGCCGGTGAAGTCGTCCGCGATGACGCCGATAAGCATGTCGCACTCATCCGTAGTTTGCTGAACGGATTGGCCGAGGGGCTCAGGCCGCTCGACCCGCTTCCCGGGTAGCGACCGTCAAACCGATCACGCCATGCTTCGCGATCAACTCAGCAACGAGGCCGATGTCGACTGCTGCCTCCACGAAGGCGCGGAGATAGTCGATAGCAATACCGGATACCTTCGGCGTTCCGATCGCCTGCTGCACGGACATGAAGCGGCCCGTAAGCAGTTTTGATCCAGACAGCCGGGCCTGCTCCTCGATCAGCTTTTGGCGAAGACAGGCCAGAGCATCGAGTTTGCCGTCGATGAACAACCTGTAGGTCTCCTCGAAGCCATTGCCCCAGACCATCTCGGCCTCGTGGACGTTGCGCTCGAGCCAAAGGCCGTAGGCGGTACGCGCCGCGGCCGCGATCCGGTGGCCCTTCCGATCGACTTCCGAGATCTCCCGGAGGGTGGATCCCGGCGGCAGCAGATAGGTCGCCTCAATCTCGGCATAAGCCGAGGTGAAGTCGATCACGGCAGCACGTTGCGGCTCGGCTGCGACCAGACCGATGTCCCACTCATCGCGCTCGGCCGCATCGGCGAGCTTGCCCGGGTTCTCGTAGGAGACGTATTCCAGCGGCAGGTCGAGGCAGGCGGCCATGGCCGCCACCATGTCCGGGGACACCCCGGCCGGACCGCCGTCGGGCGTCCGGCTGGAAACGAGCAGGAAGTTCGAGAGGTTGATCCCAGCCCGGAGCTTGCCGTGCCGCGAGAGAGCCGCGCGGACCTCCATCGGAGCAGGCCCGAGCTTGGCCTTCAGGCTCTCCACTGCCGCGGACATCTCAGGCGGCCTTCAGCGTCTCGGCGACGAGCTGGCCGAAGCGCTTCGTGCCGGTCTTGCCGCCGAGGTCCGGGGTGCGGGATACCGGATCGGTTAAGACCTCGTCGATCGCCTTGTCGATGGCGTGGAAAGCCTGTTCGAACACGGGCAGACCACGCTTCTCGCCCAGCCACTGCAAGAGCATGCCGCAGGATAGGATCATCGAGACCGGATTCGCCTTGTCCTTGTTCTGGATGTCCGGTGCCGACCCGTGCTGGGCCTGAGCGCAGCAATGGGTGTCGCTCGCCATCATCGAACCCGCCAGGCCGAGGCTCCCAGAGAGCTCGCTGGCCAGATCGGAGATGATGTCGCCGTAGAAGTTGGTCGCGCAGATGACGTCGAACCGCTCGGGATTGCGCACCAGATGCGCGGTGGAGGCGTCGATTAGCAAGTCATCGAGCTGCACCTGGGGGAATTCCAGCGCCACCTTGCGCACTTCACGCAGGAACAGGCCATCGGTCTGATGGAAGCTGTTGACCTTGTGGACGGCAGTGACCTTGTTGCGGCGCTTGGCAGCGAGCTCGAAGGCGCGCCGGGCGATGCGGTTCGAGCAGTGGGCGGTGATCTTGCGGAGCGAGATCGCCATATCCGGCGACGGCATCAGCTCGGCCCAGCCCAGATGCATGTTGCGGTCGGGATAGAAGCCTTCGGTCGCCTCGCGCATGATAACGAGGTCCATCGTCTTGCCGGGCTTCATGTTGGATTCGATGAAGGGGCGTGTGCGCGCAGGGCGGACGTTGGCGTAAAGGTCGAGTCCGATCCGGAAGCCCGCCGAGACGTTGCGGCCACCCTTCTCCGGCGCCGGATAATCAGCATGGGACTGGGTGCCCAGGATTACCCCGTCGTAATCGGCGCGGGCCTTGTCCAGCACGCTTTCGCGCAGCGTGGTACCGTGCTTCTCGAGGCTCTTGAACCCGACATCATCGTAGTCGAAGGCGAGGTCGAGGCCGAACTTGTCGCTGGCGACCTCCAGAACTCCGATCGACGCGGCCACGATTTCCGGCCCGATGCCGTCACATGGCAAGACAAGAATCTTCATGGTATTTCCTCAGTTTCGGGCCCAGGCCTTGGAATTGGCTATTGCATCGTCTAAAACCAATCATCGGTCAAGATGGCTTTAGCCAATTTGGATCGCTATAGACGTACAAGCCCAACACCACGGTCACACGCCCCGCGCATGGCAAGCAGCCCCCTCGCCCTTCGTATCGCCAACGACATCGTCGCCCAGATCGGCATGGGTGAGCTCGAGCCCGGCTCACATCTGGCGACGGAGGCGCTGGCAGCACGCTTCGAAGTCTCGCGCTCGCCCGTTCGGGAAGCGCTATCGCTTCTGTCCAGTAAAGGACTGATCGAAAGCCGCCGGAATCGTGGCTTCTTCGTTCTCCCAAGCCCCTCCGGAAACCGCGCGAGCGCGATCGAGCCACTGGTTCCGGCCGTCGATGAGCCCTATTACCTTTTCGCAGAGGATTGGCTGCACGACAGGATCAGCGCAGACCAGACAGAGCAGGCAATCCGGGATCGGTACGGCCTTTCGCGCGCCCAGGCCCAGGAACTTCTGCTGAGAGCCGCGAGAGAAGGATGGGCCGAGCCCAAGCCGGGCTACGGCTGGAAGCTGCGTCAGGTCGCCAAGACAGCCGAAGCCTTTGAAGCGATCTACCGGTTTCGTGCCGTCATCGAACCGGCAGCCCTATTGGAACCGACCTTCTGCTTCGATAAGCGCTCTGCCGCGGCTCTCCGGAAGACCCAGGAGCGACTTGCGTCCGGTAAGCTCGAAGGAATGGCCCCGGCAGCGATGACCGCCGCAGGGGCCGAGTTTCACGAGGCGATCATCCGGATGTCGAACAATCCGATGTTCTTCCAGGCCCTGGAACGGGCAAACCAGTTGCGCCGCCTGGCGGAGTATCGCCTGAAAGTCGATCCTAAGCGCATTTCGCTGCAAAGCCTCGAGCACCTTCAGATCCTCGACCTCCTTGCCCGCGGCGACAATCTTGAAGCCGCGCATCTGATGCGGCGACACCTGAGCGGCGCCCTGGCATCCAAGTCGCCGGTCATTCACCCGCGGCACGAGCCGAGTTAGAGCCAACCCCACCTCCCTCCCGCCCCCATACAACCCGGTTTCCGAGGCCAGACGAACTACGCACGAAGTCAGTTGGTTTTAGATATTGCTAAAACCAATCTTGCTGCTAAGTTGCCCCGACAACAACAACCATGCGGGAGGCTTCAGCATGATCAATCGCCGCCAATTCGTTCTCGGCTCCGCGGCTGGTGTGAGCGCACTGAGCTTCGGGTACTCCGCCGGGGCTCAAACGATCCCCACCGGCTATCCGGCCGATTACAAGAACGTCGTCGAGAAGGCGAAAGCCGAGGGCGCGGTGTCGATCTACACATCGACCGACGATGTGCAGGGGCGCCCGCTGGTCGAGGCCTTCAAGGCCGCCTTCCCCGGCATCCGCGTCGACTACAACGACATCGGCACCAACGGCGCCTACAACCGCGTGATCTCCGAAGCCGCCGCCAAGCAGGTCGGCTCCGACGTCGTCTGGACGTCCGCGATGGATCTCCAAATGGTGCTCGTGCAGCGTGGTCTGGCTGAAGCCTACAAGTCTCCGGAGACCGGGAAGCTGCCGGACTGGGCGAATTTCAACGACACGCTCTACGGCACGACGGCCGAGCCGGTCGGGATCCTATACAACAAGGCGCAGACGGCATCGCTGAAATTGCCGAAGACGCGCGTCGAGTTGCTCGCCTTCATGAAGGACAACAAGGACGCGCTGAAGGGCAAGCTCGCGACCTTCGATCCCGAGAAGAGCGGGACCGGGTTCCTGTTCTTCAACAACGACGCGAAGACGCGGTCCGACACGTTCGATCTCGTCCGGGCCTTCGGCGCCGCCGACGGCAAGATCTACGGCAGCTCGGGTGCGATGCGGGAGAAGATCGTCTCCGGAGAGCACGTCTTCGCCTTCAACATCATCGCCTCCTACGCCATCGAATGGGCGGCAAAGAACCCGGCACTCGGCTACATCCTGACCTCGGACTATACGGCGGCCTTCTCGCGCGTGGCGAATATCTCGAAGGGCGCTCCCCATCCCAACGCGGCCCGCGTCTTCCTTGACTTCCTTCTCTCGCCCGCCGGGCAGTCCGCGCTGGCGGCCAACGGGGCGCCGTCGATCCGCACCGACGTCACCAGCGGCCTCAACCTCGCCAAGCTCAACGAGATGGCGAACGGCAATCTGAAGCCGATCCCGATCACGACCGCCTTGCTGGAAGCCACGGAGCCGAAGAACCGCGCTGAATTCTTCCGCCGCTGGAAGGAGGCGCTGCGCGGCTGAGCCGCGCAGTTCCCGGAGCCGTCATCATGTCACTCGCTGCACAAGCGCCGCGCTATAGGGCCACCGTCATCCTGGCCCTGTTCGCGATGGTCGCGGCTCCGGCCGTCCTGATCATCTACCAGAGCTTCCTGAATGCGCCGTTCTTCGACGAAGCCGCCCGGCCGAGTCTCGAAGCCTACGAGTTCATCCTCACCGATCCCGAGTTCTACCGGGCGCTCTGGACGACCACGCTCTACGCCTTCGGCATGGTGCTCGTCGCCGTGCCGCTGGGCGGAATCCTGGCCTTCCTGATCACGCGGACGGATCTGAAGGGGCGCGGCTGGCTCGAGCCTCTCGTGCTCGTGCCGATGTTCCTGTCCTCGATCGTGCTCGCCTTCGGCTACACGGTCGCGATCGGACCGTCCGGCTTCGTCACGATCGCGTTCAAGAGCATCTTCGGATCGGCGCCGTGGAGCATCTACACGCTGCCGGGCATCATCCTGATCGGTGGCCTCAGCCACGTCCCGACCGTCTATCTCTATGTCGCCTCGGCGATGCGGCGGCTCCCCAGCGATCTTGAGGAAGCCGCACGCACGGCAGGCGCCAGCGTCTGGCGCGTCTCGCTCGATGTCACCCTGCCGATGGTTCTGCCGGCGCTGGTCTTCAGCGCGGCGCTGAACCTGCTGCTGGGCTTCGAGACCTTCGGTATCCCGCTCGTCCTCGGCGATCCCAACGGCATCCTGGTGCTCACGACCTATATCTACAAGGTCAACACCATCTTCGGCGCGCCGACCTACCAGGTGATGGCTGCGGTCACCGTCTTCCTGATCCTGATCACGCTGCCCCTCGTCTTCATCCAGCGCAGGCTGCTGCGCCATGCCCGTCGTTTCGCGGCCGTCGGTGGCAAGGGTGCGCGCACCAACCTGCTGAAACTCGGTCGGGCCGGACAGATCATCGCGCTCTCGATCATCGGCATCGGGCTTATCGTCTCGGTCTTCCTCCCCGTCGGCGGCGTGATCCTGCGTGCATTCGTCGAGAATTGGGGTGAAGGCATCCGCATCACCGAGCAACTGACGCTCGACAACTTCAGGCGCATCTTCGAGCTGCCCAGCCTCTCGCGCGGCATCATCAACACGATCCTGCTCGCAGCGGTCGGCGGAGCCGTTGCCGTCGGCTTCTATCTGATGGTCGGCCTTGCCGGTCACCGCAACCACGGCAAGACCGGCACGCTGCTGGATTACTCCGTACTGATCCCGCGCGCCTTGCCAGGGCTGATCGTCGGCCTCGCCTTCTTCTGGCTGTTCCTGTTCGTGCCGTTCCTCGTGCCGCTGCGCACGACGCTGTTCAGCCTGCTCATCGCCTACATCATCGTCGGCCTGTCCTACGGGCTGCGTATCATCCAGGCGACCCTCTTGCAGGTCGCTCCTGAGCTCGAAGAGTCGGCGCGTACCGCCGGCGCCACCACCTTCAGGACCTGGCGCGACGTCGTGATCCCGCTGGTCAGGCCCGGTCTCGCCGGTGCTTGGGCGATGATCATGATCGTCTTCCTCCGGGAGTATGCAACCGGCGTCTATCTGATGAGCTCCGGGACCGAGGTCATTGGCTCGCTGATGGTCTCCCTTCTGACATCGGGCGCGATGGACCAGATCGCCGCGCTCTCCTTCATCTCGATCGTGCTGACCGCAGTCGGGCTCACGCTCGCCCTGCGCCTCGGAGCAAAGATCCATGACTGACCTCGTCGTCGACAACGTCCAGAAGTGGCTGGGTGGCCTTCAAATCCTCTCCGGCGCCAGCTTCACCGCACAGAAGGGCCGCATCGTCGCGCTGCTCGGCGCCTCGGGCAGCGGGAAGACCACGCTACTGCGCTGTATCGCTGGGCTGGAGCAGCCGGAGATCGGCCGGATCTCCATCGGCGGCACGCCGGTGCTGGATGACAAGGCGGGCATCGCCCTGCCCCCAGAACAGCGCAAGATCGGGTTGGTGTTTCAGTCCTACGCACTCTGGCCGCACCGGTCCGTATTCGACAACGTCGCCTACGGACTGAAGCTCCGGAAGCTGCCCCAGAGTGAGATCAAGGCGAAGGTTGAGGCCATCCTCGACAAGCTAGGCCTTGCCCATCTTGCCGCGCGCTATCCAGACCAGCTCTCCGGCGGCCAGCAGCAGCGTGTCGCGATCTGCCGGGCCCTCGTCTACGAACCCAAGGTCCTGCTACTCGACGAGCCGCTCTCCAATCTCGATGCAAAGCTGCGCGAGGAAGCGCGGTTCTGGATCCGCAAGCTGATCCTGGAACTCGAAATCTGCGCGATCATGGTGACGCATGATCAGGCCGAGGCTCTCGCCATCGCCGACCAGGTGCTTCTCCTGAAGGGTGGAAGCATCGTGCAGTCCGGCAGCCCGCGCGAAATCTATGGCAAGCCGGAGACGTTCTACGCCGCCGATTTCATGGGCGCGAACAACGTCCTCGCAGGCAAGCTCATCCGTGACGCCGGCAAGTCTGATGCGATCGACTGTGCCGGGCTGTCTCTCGCTGGCATCTGGAAGGACAGGGAGCCCCCGGCCGATCCTGCCTCGGTCAAAGCCGTCATCAGGATGGAGGCGATCTCGGTCACGGCGGATGCCGTTCAGGACAGTGCTCCGTTCGATGTCGAGGGCTGCATCTATCTCGGCGAGAAATGGGAGTACCGCCTGAAGCGCGGGGACCTGCGCCTGCGCGCCCAGGGCCATGACGAACTCCCCGGCCCAGTCGCCCACTGCCGGATCCCGGCCTCGGCAACCTGGCTGTTCAACCCGTGAAGTTCGCTCGATGATCAAGCGCACCCGTATCGCCCTGATCCATGCCACCACGGTGGCCCTCGATCCGATCGCGCAGTCGTTCCGAGACCTCTGGCCGGAAGCGGAGCCGCTCGGCGTTCTCGACGACGGGCTGGCTATCGATCGCGCCGCAGCGGGGGCATTGACGGAGGAACTCTCCAACCGCATCGGAGCGCTCGCCGCCTACGGCGCCTCGACTGGCGCACGGGCGATCCTCTTCACGTGCTCGGCCTTCGGCACGGCGATCGAGGCGGCGGCCCGAGCCCTGCCGATCCCGGTGCTCAAGCCGAACGAGGCGATGTTCGAGGAAGCACTCGGCTTCGGTGACGACATCGGCATGGTCGCGACCTTCGGACCCGCGATCGCCGGGATGGAGGAGGAATTCTTCGAGGAAGCGAAGCGGATCAGACCGACCGCCCGGATCAGGACGCACCTTGCCGCCGGGGCGATCGAGGCCCTGCGCGGCGGTGACGCGGAAACGCACAACCGCCGTGTCGCGGAGGGCGCGGCCGAGCTCGGGCAATGCGACGCCCTTCTGCTCGCGCACTTCTCGACGTCGAGGGCACTCGCGGCGTGCGAGGCAGCGACCTCCCGTCCCGTCCTGTCATCGCCCGATGCCGCTGTCCGGAAACTCCGGCGCCTGCTGGAGAACTGAAGAACGAAGCTCGCGAAGCCGAGCCGTACCCAGGGAGGCCTAAATGACAATGACGGCGGCCGGAGCCAGAACAATCCTTGCGGGTATCCTCTTATGCGCAGGATTCGCGCCTATCTGTGCGCAGGCGTTCCCGGAGCGGCCGATCACGATGATCGTCCCCTTCGCGGCCGGCGGCGCCGCCGATGCAACTGGTCGGATTCTCGCCGAGGGCATGGGCAAGGCGCTCGGCAAGGCCGTCATCATCGAGAATGCAGGCGGCGCGGGCGGAGCAACGGGCACGGCTCGCGTCAAGAATGCTCAGCCTGACGGATATACCATTGGGTTGGGGCACACGGGCACACTCGCCGCGGCGGTAACCGTGATGCCAAGATTGCCACATAACCCGCGGTCGGATTTCGCGTATCTCGGCATCGTTGCGGCGACCCCGAACATCATCTTTGTTCGCAAGGACTTCCCTGCGAGCGATCTGAAAGAATTCATCGCTGTCGCCAGGCAGAAGAAAGATCAGTTGACCTTTGGCCATTCCGGAAACGGAGCAGCCTCTCACATGACGTGCCTTCAGTTTTTCGGCCTGATCCAGGCACCTCCGACCTATGTGCCATATCGTGGTTTCGGCCTGACGATCAACGACATCATTGCAGGCAAGATCGACGGGTCCTGTGATCTGGTCGCTTCGGTTGCCGGGCAGGTCCAGTCGGGGCTGGTAAAAGCTTTCGTGGTGGCCGCGAGGGATCGCTCACAGACACTGCCTGAGGTTCCAACGGCTGCGGAAGCGGGCCTGCCCGAATTCGTGTCGGAGACTTGGACCGGGCTCTTCGCACCGAAGAATACGCCCAAGCCGATCGTGGATATCCTTGAGAAGGCCATCGCAACCGCGCTCAACGACCCCGAGGTCGCGAAGCGATTGTCCACCATTGGCGCGCGCGTACCGAATGCGGACGAACGCGGCGGGTCAACGATGCAGAAGCTCGTAAACTCGGAAATCGACCGCTGGGCCGAGATCCTCAACAAGGCGGGCTTCAAGCCCGATTAGGCGACGTGGACGACGCAGTCGGAACTCAACATTGGACACCGTTCGAGGTCGGAGGGGAGACGATCCTCCACCTCGATTGCGCATCTTTACTCGGGCCGGACTACGGCCGGCTGCCGCATGTACTGCGCATCCTGTTCGAAAACGCCATGCGGACGGCTCCGGCGGCGGAAACGCGCCATCTGCCGGAGGTATTCCGGGAGTGGCTGGCCGAAGGCACAAGCCTCGAGGAGATTCCGTTTCTCCCGAACCGCATCATGATGCATGATACGACCTGCGGCCCGGCCCTGGTCGACATCGCCGCGATGCGCGACGTGCTGAGCGAACACGGCCGTGACCCCGACCTTCTGATGCCTCGGATTCCGGTCGACGTCTCGACCGATCACTCCTCGGGCGTCGACTTCTTCGGTCGCGCCGACGCTTTCCAGCGCAACCTCGAGAAAGAGTTCGCGCGAAACGCCGAACGCTATCGGCTGATGAAATGGGCGTCCGCGGCAATGCCCGGAATCCGCGTCCATCCGCCAGGTTCCGGCATCATGCACACGATCAACCTGGAGCGCCTGTCGCGCGTGGTCGTCCAGGAGACACGGGGCGGCCGGCACTACGCCTATCCCGACGCGCTGATCGGAACTGACAGCCATACCCCGACCGTCAACGGCCTCGGGGTACTCGGCTGGGGCGTCGGCGGCCTCGAGGCCGAGGGCGCACTGTTCGGCGTGCCCGTAGTGCTGCGTATCCCGGACGTGATCGGGGTGTGCCTGACCGGACGGCTGCGCAGCGGCGTGATGGCCACCGACCTGGCGCTCGAGGTCACCCGTGCCCTCCGCGAGATCGGCGTCACCGGGGACTTCGTCGAGTTCCACGGTCCCGGCGTCGCGACGTTATCGGTCGGCGAACGCGCTGCCATCGCCAACATGGCGCCGGAATACGGTGCATCGACAGGATATTTTCCGATCGACGCGGCCTCGCTGGCGTATCTCGCCAAGATCGGCCGCTCGGCCGCCGATTACCGGCTGGTTGAAACCTATGCGAAGGCAGCCGGGCTCTGGTTTGATCCAGGCGCCAAGTTGCGCTTTACCCGCGATCTCGAAATTGATCTCGACGCCATCGAGGCGAGCGTAGCTGGGCCACGACGCCCACAGGACCGACACGCCGCAGGCGATACCAGGGGCTGCTTCGACCCGCCCTTGGCCGCCGGCGACGATCCGGTCCCAGACGGCGCGGTCGTGATCGCCGCTATCACGAGCTGTACCAACACCTCGGACGCCAGCATGCTGGCTGCGGCAGGCGTTCTCGCTGGCAAGGCGCGGGCTCTGGGGCTTCGCCCCAAAGCCTACGTGAAGACCTCGCTCGCACCGGGATCGCCGACGGCCGAGCGTTTCCTGCGCCGTGCAGGGCTGATGCCTAACCTCGAGGAACTCGGCTTCGGCATCGTCGGCTATGGTTGTACCACCTGTATCGGGAACTCCGGTGCCCTGCCGGATGTGGTGCGGGCCGAACTCGGGCGCCCCGGATTCCGCCCGGTCGCCGTTCTGTCTGGCAACCGCAACTTCCCGGGCCGTGTCCACCCAGACCTCGAATACGGCTTCCTTGCCTCGCCCCCGCTCGTGATCGCCTTCGCGCTGGCCGGGTCGGTGGATATCGACATTGCCCGCGAGCCGATCGGCGTCGCGTCTGATGGCCAGCCAGTGATGCTGCACGATCTCTGGCCGACAGGTGCGGAGATCGACGCTGCCGTCGCAAGCGGTTGGGACGTCGGAGATTTCGACGCCGCCTACCGCGAGGCCGCGAAACGTCCGCTCTGGGTCGAACTCGACGCGCCCACGGGGCCACGCTTCCCTTGGGATCAGTCCTCCACCTATCTGCGTAGGCCGCCCTTCGTGCGGCCGACCGGATTGCCGATGTCCCAAGGACCTGCCCGCGCCCTGCTTGTGCTGGGCGACGATGTCACGACCGACCACATCTCGCCCGCCAACCAGATCCGAGCAGACAGCGCTGCCGGGCGCCACATCGTCGAGCGCGGTGGCGATCCCGCCGATCTCAACGTCTACGCGTCGCGGCGCGGCAACTTCGAGGTGATGGTGCGCGGCGCCTTCACGAACCGTCTGGCGATCAACCGGCTCGTCCCGGAAGCGCCCGCCGGGATGACGCGACACGAACCCTCGGGTGAAGTGGTGACGTTGACCGAGGCCGCCGAGCGTTATCACCGCGAGGGCACGCCGCTGTTGCTGTTCGCCGGGGAGCGCTACGGCATGGGTTCGTCACGCGACTGGGCCGCCAAGGCCGTCGCCCTGCTTGGCGTGCGCGCGGTCATCGCGGCGAGCATCGAGCGCATCCACCGCACGAACCTGATCGGCATGGGCGTGCTGCCACTCCTGTTGCCGGAGGGTGTCTCTCCAAGCTCGCTCGAAATTGCGTCGACGGACGTTTTCGAGATCGACCTGTCCCCGGACGGGTTGACCCCACGCTGCGACGTGCCATTCGTCATCGTGAGGGCAGACAGCCGCAGGGAGCGCTTCGTCTTGCGAGCCGGGATCGAGACCTCCCTCGAGGTCACTCTCCTCAAGTCCGGCGGGTTGATCCCGCACGTTCTGTCGGGACTGCTGGACGAGGCAGAGCTGGCGAAGGGACCGGCATGAGCATGGCGATGGCACTGCCCGAGGGGGCCTGTGACTGCCACGTCCACATCTTCGGCCCGCCGGAGCGCTATCCCTTAGCTCGGGATCGGGTCTACACCCCCGGTACGGCGGACGAGCAGATGCTGCTGGCTCTGCATCGCCGCCTGGGCATCGATCGGGTGGTGCTGGTTCAGCCCAGCCCCTACGGCTTCGACAACGCCCGCATGCTGGCCGCCCTCAACCGCCTGGGCGAGCGTGCCCGCGCCGTGGCAGTTTTGTCCCCCGGCGTCCCGGAACGGGATCTGGCCGCAATGAAGGCGAAGGGCGTCTCCGGCCTACGGCTCAATGTCGACACCGGGGGTGTCGTCGATCCAGACGCAATCTGGGCAGCGCTCGCCACCGAATCCGAACGCTGCGCACGCATGGGCTGGCACACACAGATCCTGACCCGCCTTTCGGTGATCGACGCGCTCAAGTCACGCATGGGTACCCTGCCCGCGCCCCTCGTCGTCGACCATTTCGGACGCCCGGATATCGACGGCCCTATTGAGCAACCCGGCTTCCCGGCCCTGTTGCGTCTGCTCGGCACTGGCAAGGTCTGGGTCAAGCTATCCTCGATCGGACGCCTGTGCGGGCCGCGACCGCAGGATCGGATCGCCCCCTTTATCCGGGCGCTCGTCGATACCCGCCCCGACCGACTGGTCTGGGGCTCGGACTGGCCGCATACCGGCGGCGGCCGCGGCAACCGGTCGATCGATAAAGTCGAGCCGTTCTCCGAGGTCGATGACGAGGCCTCGCTGGCGGCCCTGTCGGACGCAATCGGCGATCGCGCTACGCTCCAGCGCATCCTCGTCGACAATCCCGCACGACTTTATGGATTCCAGCAATGACCAAGCCATTCGACACGCCGCCGGAACTCGCCAGCGCCGATCTCGACCTCGTCATCTGCGGCTTCCCCGGCAAATCCGCCTGCCATGGCGGCCTGGGCTGGAGCACCGTGGCTATGCTCAGGCATGGCGACCGGATCGCGCTGGTCGACGCCGGCAATTTCGGGATGCGCAAGCTGATCCTCGAACAGCTCGGCCAGCGTGGGCTGAAACCCGGCCAGGTCACCGACCTGCTGCTGACGCACTCGCACTACGACCATTCGGTGAACTGGACGCTGTTCCGGGACGCACGGATCGTGGTCGGCGCCGTCGAGCTGGACTGGGCGCTCCACGAGCCCTGGGGCGAAACTCCGGTTCCCGAGCTCTATGTACGCGCCCTGTCCGACTGGCCGACCTGCGAGAAGGTAGCCGATGGGGCCGAAGTGTTCCCGGGAATGACCGCGCATCTTGCGCCGGGGCATACGCCCGGCTGCTTGGTCTTCCACTGGCGGACGCCGACACGGGACATCATCTTCACCGGCGATGCTGCGAAGAACCGCGCGGAGTTGGTCTCACGGGACACCGATATGACCTACAACGCCGCAATCAGCCGCGCCTCGATCGAGATGATATGGGAACGCTGGCAGGCCCGTCCCGCCACAGTCGTCGTCCCTGGCCATGACCTGCCGATGGTCCTCGTCGACGGCAAGCCACACTACCTCGGCAAGCGCAAGGCATCGATCCGGGCCTGGTTCGGCGACGATATGACCACGCTGACCGAGCTGGATCTGGCGGCCACACGAACTGGCTGAACCTACAACCAAACACCTGCCACAGAACGACGGACCGACACGATGACCGCGCGCGCAGACTGGAATGCCGACCTCTATCTCCGGTTCGAGGACGAGCGCACGAGGCCTTCCGCTCCTCCCAGCCCATGGGAAACGACGCGGAAAACTCTACCTCAAAGCGATCCAGTTTTAAGGGCTCAGATCAGTTGGCAGGACAAGACCGGGCGGATCAAACCCGGCTAGAGCCCGGAGTTTCCGCAGCTGGCCCTTAGGCGACTCTGGAAACGTCCTCTTTCCGGCAATCTAGGTCGTGCCCCCATAAACCGAAAGCGTCCGAGATGGGCGGATAGTCGAACTCCCCTATCAGCCTATGGGCATGTGTTTCGCAGCGGCGAGCATCCCTCGACGAGGAGCCCGCCGCTTCGAGATCGGCTGCTAGTCTAGTCCTTGGCTTTGGTCAGCGCGTGCTGAATGACCTGATTGTCCGCGCTCGTCAGTTGCTCCAGTCCGAGCTGGAAGGTGAGTTTGTCGAGCTTCCCGGAGAAGCGGAACGGCACCTGGTAGTCTTTGTCCTCAACGGGTGTACGGGTGTCGACGCCCACGTCGAAGGTTTCATCGATCGTCATGAGGAATGGGATGGTGTGCGCGATCTTTTGGTTGGCGACCTCCCTGTCGTCGACCTTGAGCACGCCGGTGCCCCCCTTACCGAAGCCGGGTCCATCGTATTTGAAATCGAACACGATGGTATGCTTGCCCGGCGCGAGCGCCTGCTGGCCTTCCCAGCGGAACCGCTCCAGATCCAGCATGTTGTAGAGGAACACCGGCTTGCCCTTGAGCACGTAGAGGCCATAGCCGCCGAAGCGCCCGCCCAAGGTAACGAGCATACCTTCGGCGCCGCCCTGCGGAATTTCCACCGCGGCTGTTATGCTGTAGGACTTGTTCAGGATGCTCGGCGCGTTGCTCTCGGGAATGCCCGGCAGTACACCAGAATAGGTGAAGGTGGTCTTGCCGGCCGTGGCGCTCGGTCGCGCAGCGATGATGCGTGACAAGACGGAGTTGTCGAGAGGGAAGACATTGTACTTCGTCGCTTCGACAAGGAATAGATCCTTCATCTCGCGCAGCTTGTCAGGCATCCTGCTGGCGAGGTCGTTGCTTTCCGAATAGTCGTCGACAATGTTGTAAAGCTCCCAGTTATAGCCGTTGACGACGTCTTCGGGCAGCTTGGCGGTGCCCAGGAGCCAGGGCGCCGCCGGCGGCGTTGTGGCCGCGATCCAGCCGTCGTGATAGATCGCGCGGTTGGCGAACATCTCGAAATACTGCGTCGTTCGCGCGGACGGCACGTTGGCGCTCGATTTGTCGAAGGTGTAGCTCATGCTGACGCCTTCAATCGGCTTTTGCGCGATGCCGTTGACCATCACTGGCGCGGGGATGCCGGTTGCCTCAAGGATGGTCGGCACGATGTCGATCATATGGTGGAACTGACTGCGGATGCCGCCTGCATCCTTGATACGGTTCGGCCAGCAGATCGCCATGCCCTGGCGGGTGCCGCCGAAATGCGACGCGACCTCCTTCGTCCACTTGAATGGCGTGTCGAAGGCCCATGCCCAAGCCACCGCCATGTGAGGATAGGTCGCTGCCGAGCCCCAGGCGTCATACGCCTTCAACTGATCGGCGATCGGAAGATCCAATATGCCGTTGTAAGCGGTATATTGGTTCGGAGTGCCGCGTGTGGTGCCTTCCGGACTCGTTCCGTTGTCACCGCTGATATAGATGATGAGGGTGTTGTCGAGCTTGCCTTCATCCTGGACTTCCTGGATGACGCGCCCGATTTCGTGGTCAGTATAGGCGACATAGCCGGCGAACACTTCAGCCTGCCTTGCAAACAGCTTCTTCTCGTCGGCCGTCAACATCTCCCATTTCTGCAACTCGTCCGGCCAGGCCGTGAGCTGCGTGTTGGCGGGGATGACGCCAAGCCGCTTCTGGTTGGCGAAAATCTGGTCGCGCAGCGCGTTCCAGCCCATGTCGAATTTGCCCTTGAACTTGTCGATCCATTCCTTCGTCGGCTGGTGAGGCGAATGGGTGCCGCCGGGCACGTAGTAGAGGAAGAACGGCTTGTCGGGTGCGGCGGCATTGAGGCGCCGCATATGGTCGATGGCCTCATCCGCCAGATCGGTCGTGAGATTGTACCCTGGCTTGCCGACCCACGGGAAAATCGGGGTCATGTTCTGATACAGATTCGGGGTCCATTGGTCGGTCTCGCCGCCCATGAAGCCGTAGAAATAGTCGAAGCCCATGCCGATCGGCCACTGATCGAACGGCCCGGCCGCGCTGTATTGATAGCTGGGTGTGTTGTGGTTCTTGCCGAACCACGATGTCGCGTAGCCGTTCTGCTTGAGGATGGTGCCGATGGTGGCGTTTTCCACGCCGATCACGGAATCATATCCGGGATAGCCGGTCGATTGCTCCGAGATGATGCCGAAGCCCACCGAGTGGTGGTTGCGTCCGGTGATCAGAGCCGCCCGCGTCGGCGAGCACAGCGCAGTCGAGTGGAACTGCGTATATCGCAGCCCCATCTGCGCGATGCGGTCCATCGCCGGCGTTGGGATGACGCCGCCGAATGTGCCGGAGACACCGTAGCCCTGATCGTCGGTCATGATCAGGAGGATGTTGGGGGCGCCTTTGGGCGGCACCACCTGCGCCGGCCAATAAGGCTTGGACTTCGACGCCTCAAGGTTGATGGTGCCCCCAAAGGCAGGCGGCGGCGGTGGAAGATATTTTCCATCGATCGTCGTGGTGGCGCCAGGCGAGCCCAGCGTACCGGTGATCTGCTGGGCGCCCGCCGGGGCGCAGGCCATGACAAGAAAGGTCGTTGCGTAGAGTGCCAGCGCTTTGGTCTTCATCACGGTCTCTCCCCACCTCACGCAATTTGCGTGCAGTCGCGACCGCCACCCCAGCACTTTTACTTTTGGTCACCTTTATGTCGCGAGTAAGTCGACCCGCGTGCCTGCCGGGAGCGGACGTCGCCAGGTCGACGAAGCGGTCGATCGCGCGCAACAGGTGCTTAGAACAGGGCCTCCTGTGCCGCCGGCCGCCCATCAATCAACCTGCCCTCCAACCCAAGGAGGAGTGAATCAGGACTTCAACCCCGCAGCAACGCCGACTTCTTCAACACAATCGGTCGAGAGCGTTGATCAGGCGTTCGCTCGGAACCTGACGCTGCCGAGCTTGCAGCAAAGCGGACCTGGCCATGGTCTGAGAGGGGCCACTCGTCCGACCTTTGGACGGTACGCCGCGAATGTCGCACCGGGGCCGGGAACGGAAGTCAGGCGAACCCATTGCAAATGTCTGCTTCCGTGCAAGGCGCCAATGTCTGCAACTGGCGCTTCAATGCCGGAGGTCGGCTCCAATCCGGAGCAGTTGCACTCACGAGAAGGCAACCGTGCGCCGAGGATCAGCGCGAGATTGCCTCGGGCCCCATCCTCTTGCACTGGATATGCGGGTATCCGCTCTGGCAGTGTCGATCGGCGAGCCTGTGATGAATCTGAAGCATTATGAAGCGTTCTACTGGATCGGCCGCCTGGGCAGCTTCCACGCTGCCGCGCGCCAACTCGGCGTGTCTCAGGCTGCGATCTCGGCGCGCGTCAGGGAGGCGGAAGAAGGGCTAGGGCTGCCCCTGTTCGAGCGGGTCGGGCGCGGCGTCGTCCTGACCCCGAAGGGGCAGGAGCTTCTGCCCTATGCGGCCCAGTTCGTTGCGCTCGCCTCCGAGGTCCAGCAGCGCATCGGCACGCGCGACGCGATTTCGGGCCGCATCCGCTTCGGGGCGACCAGCATCCATGCGATGACCTGGCTTCCGAGCCTGGTCGATCGCATCGCACGCTCCCATCCCGGCCTCGTGCTGGAGGTCGCGGTCGATTCGAGTGAGACCCTGCGCGCCGGGCTGGAGCGCGGCCAACTCGATGTCGCCGTCGTCGCCGGCCCGCTCGATGGCAGCCGGCTGTTCAGCGTCTCGGTCGGAGCGGTCTCCAATATCTGGGTCGCCCATCCGCGCCTCAACCTGCCGATGCGTCCCCTCGCTGCGCGCGAGCTGGCGGCATGGCCGATCATCTCCGACCGGCCGGGGACGCTGTTGCACACCCTGATGCTGGACTGGTTCCGGCAGGACGGCGCCGAGCCGCACCGCAATCACAGCGCTTCCCATCTGCCGGTACGCCTGCATCTCGCCAGGGCCGGACTCGGCGTCGCGCTGGTCTCCCAATCGGCCGCCGAGCAAGATCTCGCGGCCGGCCATCTCGTGCGGATCGAAACCGCGCAGCCGGCTCCGAACCTGTCCTATTCGCTCGCCTGCGCCATCGCACCCCCGTCCCTGCCGATGCGCGTCGTCATCGACGCGGCCGCCAGCTTCATCGCCCAGAAGGGCGATCTCAACATGTATTACGCTGCGGCAGGACAGGCCGAGACGGAGACAGTGGAACCATCGATCGCGCCAGAAAAGGTGATCGATGTTTGAAAATCAAAATCTATCAATCAATGCATTTTTTATAATTTCCGAAAAGTATTATTGACTAGTCTTCGAACTGTGACAGACTGCCTTCGTTCGCTGATCGACGAGGTACTGCCGTGGCTCGACTGAACCGACGTCAAATCCTGACAATGCTTTCGCTTGCGGCTTCCGGCCTGCCGGCGCGCCTGTCCGCCCAGGAGCGGAATGCCGTCATCGAAGGCGCGAAGCGGGAGGGCCGGGTCAATTTCGCGAATTCGGCCTCCGCGCCCAACTTTCCGCAATTCATCCAGGCCTTCATGGCCCGCTATCCCTTCATCGATGCGACCACCGGGCTCTATTCGGCGCCGGCCGGGCGCGTGCTGGCGCGGGTCGATGCCGAACTCAAGGCGCGTGCGCTCACCTTCGACGTACTGCATGTCGCCAATCTCGCGCCCTATCTCGCGATGTCGCAGCGTGGGCAATTGCTGGGCTATCGCTCGCCGGAGCTCGATGCCTATCCGCCGGAAGCCTCCGATCGCGATCAATGGGCGATCGCGCGGATCGTCGGCGTCATCATGGCCTATAACCGCAATATCCTGCCGGCGGAGAAGGCGCCCAAGGCCTGGGCCGACCTGCTGAACCCGGAATTCAAGGGCCGCAAGCTCGTCATCCAGGATTCGGCTGCGGGCACCAGTTTCAACCAGATGTATCTGCTGGAGAAGCGACTCGGTGCCGATTTCATGCGGCGCTGGGGCCAGCAGGAGCCCGTCATCGTTTCCACCGCGGCCCAGCTCATCGACATGCTGGTGCGAGGCGAGGCGCTGGTCGGCGCCACGGTCGATCATTTCCGCGCCTTCGAGCCCGATGCGGTCAAGGCGGGCATCGTCGGGGTCTATCCCAGCGAGGGCATGCCGCTCGCCACCGCCCCGGTCGCGATCTTCAAGGACGCGCCGAACCCGAACGCGGCGCGCCTGCTGGTCGACTTCACCCTCTCCGCCGAGGGGCAGACCTTGCTCAATACCGAGATCTTCAAGGTCTATTCGATGCGGCGCGGCGTTGCCGCGCCCGCCGGGCAGATGCCGCTCGACCAGACGAAGCCGATGCTGCCACAGGACCTGCAGGACTACGAGCGCGCTTCGCGCCGCTTCCCGGAAACCTTCGATCGCAATTTCAAGGCCTGAACCTTGCCCGCCCCTCCGTCACAGAAGGCCGGCCGTGTCCGACGCGGCGCCGGGCAAGAGCGGCTGCTTGCCGTCGCTCTCTCGGCGATCGTCGCCGTCATGGTGTTGGTGCCGCTCGTTGCGGTCGTCGTCGGTGCCTTCGGCGACGAGGACGGCTTTACCGTCACCGCGCTTGCCGATGTCCTTGCCTCGAGCCGCGTGCTCGGCAACACGTTGATGGTCGGCCTCGGCACGACGATCCTGGCCACGGGGCTGGGCGGGATCCTCGCGGTCATCCTGGTACGGACCGACACGCCTTGGCGCGGCGGGCTGGAGCAGCTCGTGCTGCTGCCGCTCTACATCACGCCGCTGCTGACCGCCGTGGCATGGTCCTGGCTCGGTTCGCCGCGCGGCGGGCTCATCAACCTGCTGGCGCAGAGTGGGCTCGGCCTGTCCGGATCACTCGTCAATCTGCATTCGGCTGGAGGCGTCGTCGCCGTCGCGGCGCTGGCCTATGCCCCGCTGCCGTTCCTGCTGATCTCGGGCGCGCTGCGCGGCATGGACCCCGCGTTGGAGGAAAGCGCCCGCGTCCATGGCGCCTCGATCGCCGCCGCCTTCCGGCGCGTGACGGTGCCGCTGGCCTTGCCGGCATTGCTCGGCAGTGCGCTTCTCGTTTTCGTCCAGTCGCTCGGCCTGTTCAGCGTTCCCGCCGTGCTGGGGATGCCGGCAGGCTTCTATGTCGCGGGGACCGAGATCTACCGGCTGCTCAACAGCTATCCCCCGCGCGTCTCGCAGGCGGCCGGCTGGGGCCTGCTCCTGCTCATCGTCACGGCGGCGCTCGTCGCCCTGCAGGCGGCGATCCTGAAGCGCCGCTCCTATGTCACCATCACCGGCAAGGCCTTCCGCCCGCGCATCGTGCAGGTCGGCCGCTGGCGGCCTGTGCTGCTCGGGGTCGTGCTGCTCTATGTGCTGGCGGCCGTCGTCCTGCCCGTCGCGACCCTGTGCTGGGCTGCGCTGGTCAATTTCATCACGGTCGATCCGAAGCTGATGAGCTTCGACCTGCGCCATTTCGCCTATGTGCTGTTCACCTATCCGAAGACGCTCCTGGCGGCGCGCAACAGCCTCGTCCTCGGCCTGCTCACCGCGACAATCATCTGCACGCTCGGCCTCGCCATGGCCTGGGTGATCGTGCGTTCGCGCGGCACGGCGGCGCGCTTTCTCGATCAGGTCGGAATGATGCCGCTGGCGATCCCTCCGATCGTGCTCGCGCTCGGCCTGCTCTGGAGCTATGTCGGCCTGAACTGGCTGCCGATCTATGGCACGATCGGCATCCTGCTGCTGGCTTACGTGACGCATTACCTGCCCTTCGGCCTGCGTGCACTGTCGAGCGCGGTCCGTCAGCTCCATCCCGAGCTCGAGGATGCGGCGCGCGTCTCGGGTGCCAGCCTGCTCGGCACCCTCAGGCGCATCGTCCTGCCGCTGACCCGGCCGACGCTGGTCGCGACCTGGACATTGCTCTTCATCCTGTCGCTGCAGGAGATCTCCTCCTCGATCCTGCTCTACACGGCCCCGAGCACCGTGCTTTCCGTCGCTGTCTTCGACCTCTGGGAGGCGGGCAACGTCAACGCGCTCGCCGCCCTCAGCGTCATGCAGCTCCTCGTCACCTTCGCCGCCCTCGCCGTCGTGGCGCGGCTTCGTCAGAAGGCGGTCGCCGCGTGAGCCCTGCATTCGTCAGCGTCGAGGATCTCGTCATCGCCTATGGCGACGTGCGCGCGGTCGACAAGGTGAGCTTCGGCATCGCCGCCGGCGAGCAGGTGACGCTACTCGGCCCCTCCGGCTGCGGCAAGACCACGACGCTACGCGCCGTCGCCGGGCTGGAGCGGCCACGAGACGGGCGCATCCTCATAGACGGCAAGCCGGCCTTCGACGGCGGCGCCGGCATCGATGCACCGCCGGAGAAGCGCAACCTGTCGATGGTGTTCCAGTCCTACGCCATCTGGC
The DNA here is from genome assembly GCF_056395485.1 of Allobosea sp. 10L417. Lineage (NCBI taxonomy): Bacteria > Pseudomonadati > Pseudomonadota > Alphaproteobacteria > Hyphomicrobiales > Alloboseaceae > Allobosea > Allobosea sp. 10L417. The sequence goes on along the minus strand of NZ_JBFTJP010000002.1, from coordinate 907,486 downwards.
CGCATATGACGGTCTTCGAGAACGTCGCCTTCCCCTTCCGGGTCCGCGGACGCCCCGCTGCCGAACTCAAGCCCGCCGTCGACAAGGCACTGGAGCTGGTCGATCTCGCCCGCTTCGCCGACCGGCCCGCCACCATGCTGTCCGGCGGGCAACAGCAGCGCGTGGCGCTGGCGCGTGCCGTCGCCTTCGGCACCCAGCTGGTACTGCTCGACGAGCCGCTGTCGAATCTCGACGCTCAACTCAGGCTGCAGATGCGCGACGAACTCGCCGATCTGCGCAAGCGGCTCGGCTTCACCGCGCTCTACGTCACCCATGATCAGGAGGAGGCGTTCTCGCTCTCCGACTTCGTCGTGGTGATGCGCGGCGGGCGCATCGAGCAGGCCGGCCGGCCGCAGGAGATCTACCGCAATCCACGGACCCGCTTCGTCGCCGAGTTCCTGGGCGTGCGCAACATCGTCTCCTGCCAGCTGACCAGCGGCAGCGACGAGGTCCGCCTCGAAGACGGAACCGTGTTGCGCGGGCGCGATGTAGAGCCCGGAGCCGCGCCCGAAGCGCCCGCCATCGCGTTCCGGCCAGGCGATGTCCATCTCGACGACCAGCCCGGTCCCGGACTGGGCGGCAGCGGCGTCGTCACGCGCTCGCTCTTCGTCGGTGACGTCCAGCACGTCTTCCTCAGATCTGGCCCAGTGGGGCTCTGCGCCCATGTCCGCCCGCGGCCGGGCCTTGAGGAAGGCAAAACCCTGTTCTGGCGCGTGGCGCCTGAAGATTGCCTGATCCTGCGCCAGTGAGACACGCCATGAAAACCGCAACCCTTCCCAACCGGGGCCTCAGGATCCTCTGCCCGAACGGCCATCTCGGCTTCGCGCCGAGCCGTCGCGGCTCCTTCGATCACGGCATCGAGGCCTCGCCCGACATCGTCGCCTGTGATTCCGGCTCTTGCGATATCGGCCCGGTCCCGCTCGGCATGGACGGGACCGCGAGCCCGCTCTCCTGGCAGCGCCACGATGTCGAGATGATGTTGCTCGGCGCCCGGCCGCGCGGCCTGCCGGTGATCATCGGCTCGGCCGGCGACACCGGCACCGATAGCCGCGTCGACCGCTTCGTCGACCTCGTCCAGGACATTGCCCGCGAGCATGGCCTGCCGCGCTTCAAGCTCGGCTATTTCTATTCGGAGGTCTCGAAGGAGACGGTGCGTGCCAAGATGGCCGCCGGCGGCACCATCGCGGGCCTGCCCGGCCGCGTCGACCTGACGCCGGCCGAGCTCGACGCGACCGACCGCATCGTCGCCGTCGCCGGCGTGCACCCCTATATCAAGCTGATGGACATGGGCGCCGACGTCATCATCGGCGGCCGGTCCAGCGACTGCGCGATCTTCGCCGCCCCCGCCATCCGCAAGGGCTATCCCGAGGCGCTGGCCTATTATTTCGGCAAGGTGATGGAATGCGCCTCCTTCTGCGCCGAGCCTTATGGCGGCAAGGAATCGATCCTCGGCGAGATCACCATGGACGATGTCCGCGTCACCGCGATGCTGCCGGAGCAGCGCTGCACCGTCGCCTCGGTCGCCGGCCACGCCATGTATGAGCGCGCCAACCCCTATTACGAGCATTTCGTCGGCGGTCATATCGACATGCGCGACTGCGTCTATGAGCAGCTCGACGAGCGCACGACGCGCGTGACCGGCCCGCGCTATGTCCCCGCCACCGATCTTCGGGTCAAGCTCGAAGGCTCCGGCAAGGTCGGCGAGCGCTATGTCGGGCTTGTCGGCATCCGCGACCCCTATACGGTCCAGCGCGTCGACGAGGTCATCGCCTGGGCGCGCCGGATGGTGCAGGAGCGCTTCGGCAGCGAGGGCTACCAGCTCTCCTACAATGTCTATGGGCGCGACGGCGTCATGGGCATGCTGGAGCCGCTGCGCGACAAGCCCGGCCACGAGCTCTGCGTCGTCGTCCAGGCCGTCGCGCCGACGCGCGAGCTGGCGGAGGAGATCTGCATCATGGGCACGCGCCAGATGTTCTATGCGCGGCTGCCCGACGTGAAGGGCACGGCCGGCGGCGTCGCCTTCCTGCTCGACGAAGTGATGCCGGCAAGCCCAGCCTATCGCTGGACGCTGAACCACACCATGCCGATCGCCGACCCGATGGAGCCTTTCCGGGTCCACATGACCGAAGCCGGAGTCTGACATGAGCCCCGCGAGCCGTCCCCTCTCAGCGATCGCCAAGACGATCCGCAGCAAGAATGCCGGCGTCGATCACATCACCTTCGACGTGATCTTCCCGGACCGCGCGAGCTACGACCATGTCAGGGCGAGCGGCGCGCTGTCGCCCGCGGCGGTCTGCCGTGTCTTCGGCATCGACCGCGCGCGACTAACCGACCATGTGGAGTTCGACCCGGCCTTCGCCATCAAGTTCACCATCGCACGCGAGAGCGGCAGCGGCACGCTCGGTGACGGCGACTTGTTCGGCAGCCAGCATTACGCGCCGCTGATCGACGTTCCGATTCCCGAGCCTGCTGCAAGCTAGAACTTGGAGCCAGCGGCACCACGATGCCGCTGGCTCCTCGGCGAATGAGGCGCAACGCCCGCTTCCGGGCGAGGCGCCAATGTCCGGACTTGGCGCAGCCTAGACGCGACCCGTGAAAACAATGAGCTTGGCCCTAGGCTGGATGACTGAGCCTCAGAGCCCGAACAGCCTCTCGAAGAAGTTCTTCTGGCGCTCGGCGCGCTGCCGCGATTGGCCCCGGCCGCTTTCGCCTGCACCAAGCCGCGGCGCAGCGCGACAAGGATCGCGCAGCGACGATTCTGGGCCAGTCCGAAGTCGGGTCCCTCGATGGCCCTCCATTCCGCATCGTAACCTAGACGCTCCAGTTCGGCATATACGTGGTGTTGACGCACTCCGTGGGCCACCTGTCCACGAATCCTAGGCGCCGGTCGTAACAGGTGAATAGGCCCTAGCGGTTAGCGCGCCTGGCGCTCGATGTAAGCAATAAGATCAGCAATCTCGGAACGCGTGAGTGAGAGGTCCGGCATGCGCGAACGATGTGGGTCGCCAAGGAACGCTGCAAGCGTCGCTTCGTTGAAGCGCCCCGATCTACCAATCTGAGCGAAAGTCGGGACAGCGTCAGATGCTCGTCGTTGCCCCGGCGCAACAACGTGACATTCAGCGCACCAGCGCTCGGCAATCCGCTGTCCTTTGGCGCTATCCGCGGAGGCCGCGCCGCCGGCGGGTGCCAGGAGCGCAACTGCAACGACGCCCAAGTAAGCGCTACATCCACGTGTTGTTGCCATAATCGCACCCTCGCTCAAGTTCCGGTCACCAGCTCGTCGGCAAGCTTCACGCCGGCAATGACCTCACGGCAGCCAGGAACTCACCGAGGCAGCTAACCAGCGCCGGAAGGCCGCCCTGCCATCTAGTGGTCGGGCCCTCTTGCAAATTCGACACGCTCCCAACGCGTTTCTGCGATCGACAGTCACTGTTCGCTCTTCAAGCTGAGGATGTACGCGACGACATTTGCGATTTCGTCTGTCTCCAAGATCAGGTTCGGCATTGTAGGGTGTGACGTCTGGAGGAACGCATACAATGCCATCCCCGTCGTGGCGCGTGTGTTCGCGATCGCGGCGAAGGGCGGCGCCTTCGTATTGGGAGAAGATGGTTGCCCGCGCTCCACGGCATGACAAGCAGCGCAGGCCTCCCGCGCGAACGCCAATCCCTTCTGCGCGTCTCCCACCTGTTGTGCGCTCAAGCTTGCCGGCACAATCGAAAGGGCGGCACCAACCGCAAAGCTCCGAAGGCGTGCCATTATCAGACCCTCCTTCGCGCCAATTTTATTGGATAGAACGGCGGATGGCCAGATCGCCAACAGCGCGCTGATTTTCTGGCCGTCCTTAGATCCCATTGGTGGAGATGGTGCTCTTTGAAACTGCCTCTGCAAGCCATCGGATCGCGACGCAGCATCCTGGAACGGTACCGATCCGGCTCACGCGAGCTGCAAACTATAAATCCCCCAACACAAGACGGTTATAGCATCCCACCGGGCAATTTTTCCATACGAGCCCTGACGCAGCATCCTTCAGCTTCAGTTGGCCTACAATGCGCCAGGGTGTGCTTATCGCGCTAGAACGGCAGGCCCTGCTGGCAACTTGGGCGCAGCACAATGCCCCGCGGCCCCCMCGCCTCGGACCAAGCTCTGTCGGCCTGCAATTTTGATTTTTCTCAAGGTGGCAAACAACGGTGCGTGTACCGTTTGAGGATCAGCCTTGGCTCAATTCGCCGGGCTTCGATCGGGCGGCATGACCGCAAGGATGCTGGGTGACGCCGCCCGCCATGTCTCACAGGAGGCTATTATGGCAGATGCAGCAACCAAGCTCCCCGTTGCAGGCGGAACGCACGAGCCTATCTCCCGCCAATCCGAGATGACTGGATTCGATCGCTTGTGGAGCGAGATGGATCGACTATTCGACAATTTTGGCATCCGCTCTGGCAGGCCCTTTGCAGCTCCACTGTCCTTCGATCTGTCGCTACCCCGCTTCGAACGCTTGGGGAGCGTTCCTGCTGTCGACGTTTCCAAAACAGCCGAGTTCTACAATATCACTGCGGAGCTTCCGGGCATCGCTCCGGCTGATGTTCAGGTCAAGTTCGCGGACGGGCTCCTGACCATCAGCGGAGAGAAGAAGAGCGAGAAGGAGCGCAAGGATCAGGACGCTTATGTCTCCGAGCGTCGCTACGGCTCGTTTGTCCGATCGTTCCGGCTGCCGGACGACATCGTCAGCGACAAGATTGATGCTCGGTTTGCCAACGGCGTCCTGAGCATCGCAATCCCGCGACAGGCGCAAGGGCAGCCGAAAGAACAGCTCATCCCCGTCAAGGCAGCCTGACTGCTCCGGACAGTGCGGGCCGGCGCGGCCTAGCCGCGGATAGATCAGCTAGCGCTCGGCGCCGGCCCGAGATGCCGAAACGTTTGAAATTGACAGTATTCGATCGTGAGAAGTCCCATGCTGTATCACGTAACACTCCATCTCGCGCGCACCGCCAGCTATCCCGACGGTCACCCGGGCTGCGGCTATGAGATTCATGCCCCACTCGACTCGACACTGCATCTCGACGCGAAAGCTTGGAGACGGAGCCGCGAAAAGTGCCGCGTGCGGCGCTTCTGGACCGGCGAATCCGACCGCTACGGCTGGCTGATGCACCGGGCCGACGGGTCAGGCGGCGCGACATGGAGCATCGCCGACGACGATACCAGCACGGCAGACGACGAACCTGGCTATAGGATTGAAGGGCACCGCTTTGGAGCGGGCGATCATATCTCAATCAGAGAAGCCGACGATGGGGAGCTACTGCCGTTTCGAGTTGCCTCCCTGAAACTGAAACCACCGCCTACGCGGATTGAGAAGCCAATCTGCGCCTCCGCGCTGCACCGCCGTTCGGCCTGACAGCCGCATTCGAAAGGCCCTTGCGATGGCTTCGACAATTCGAAATTTCGCAAGCATCATGGTTTGCGTTGGGCTGTCGAGCAGCGCTGAAAATCGTGTTGCGCTGGCCGCTTCGCTCGCGTCCCGTTTCGGCAGCCACCTGATCGGCATAGCCGCCGAAGAGGCAACGCTTCCTTATCTCGAAGATGGTCTAGCGACGGCACGCTCGATCCTTATCGAGAACGCGCGCAACGCGGCCTTAGAAGACTTGGCGCAGGCAGAGGCAAATTTCAGACGCGGTGCCAGCCATCTTTCCGATATTGAATGGCGTAGCAATGTTCAAAGCCCGCTGGACTTCATCGCCAGCCAAGCACGAGCGGTCGATCTCATCATCGTCACAAGGTCATCTTCGGGCACTTCCCGCCGCCTCATGACGATCGACCCAGGCGATGCCGTGTTGGGACTGGGGCGGCCTGTACTCGTCGTCCCGCACGACAGCCGAGAAGTTCTGGCCCGTAGCATCATCGTCACCTGGAAGGATACGCGGGAAGCGCGGCGCGCCGTGCTTGATGCTCTGCCATTTCTCCAACGCGCTGAAACCGTGACTGTTCTTTCTGTTGGGGAGGAAACAAGTGTCAAGGGCACAGAGGATGTCTGCACGCATCTGGCACGACATGGGGTCACCGCTCGGCATTTGATCCGTGCGTCGGGATCCGGCTCCTGCGCCGATGCCATCGTGGATGCTGCGTTGGAGGAGGGTAGCGACCTGATAGTATCGGGCGCTTACGGGCACTACCGCACGTTTGAATGGATTTTCGGAGGTGTTACGGGCGATCTTCTCAAAAATTCGCCCGTCCCCCTTTTTATGTCTCATTGAATTTGAAGCAAAATTACTCGACCAATACGGACGGTAAAGAGAAATATATTTGTAAATTGATAATAATCAAATTCAATTTGGTACGACACTTTAGAATACCAATCATATCGAAACGCAGGAGGTCGCCATGAGTGATCTATCACTTCGCGAAAGCGTGCTGAACGAGCTGGAATTCGAACCCAGCGTCAATGCGGCGCATATCGGCGTCGCCGCCGACCACGGCGTCGTCACTTTATCCGGGCATGTCGGCAGCTTCGCCGAGAAGTTGATGGCAGAGCGTGTCGTCCAACGGGTGAAAGGCGTCCGAGCCATCGCGCAGGAGATCGAAGTCCGCTGGCCGTCACATCAGAAGTCCAATGATGACGAAATCGCGCAGCGGGCGCTCAAGATCATCGAATGGGACACCACCATTCCCAACGGCAAGGTCCAGCTCAAGGTCCAGAAGGGCGGGGTCACCCTGACCGGCGAGGTTGCCTGGTACTTCCAAAGCAGCGCCGCAGAATCCGCCGTTCGGAAGCTGTCGGGCGTGATCGGGATCACCAACAACATCGTCATCAAGCCCGCCGTCCAAGCCGGTGACATCAAGCATCGGATCGAGGACGCGTTGAAACGCAACGCGGAACTCGAGGCGAACCAGATCCGCGTGCTCGTATCGGGCGGTCGTGTGACCCTCGAGGGAAAGGTGAGTGCCTGGCACGAACGCGTGCTCGCCGAGCGAGCCGCCTGGGCGGCCCCTGGCGTCAATATCGTCGTGGATCATCTCGCGGTCGCCTGAGGAGCCTCCCAAAAAGCGTCAGACCGGCTGAGATGGGCGTCTCGGCCGGTCCCTTTGAACAGTCTCCAAGGCTGATTGATGGCAAGGAGCGATCATGCCTGCGACCCGGCTGACGATAAGCGAAGTGCGAAGCGTTCGGCGAACGCACTCCGCTTCGATTCCGGCCTACCTGATGCGCGACGACGGGAGCGTTCTTCGGATTTGGCCCAGCGGAAAAATCGAGCGGATCGACACGCTGCGGGGCGGCCCTTTGCAGGAGAAGCGAGATAGGAGGCCAGGCCGCCACCCGAAACCGCCTGATTGCCGTCCGCGAACTTGGTGAGAGAGTTCCCTGCCAAGCAAGAGGGCCGTTCGGCCATGAGGGATCTCAAGAGATCCGGCTGAATTCGTGCCCTCGGCATTGCCCCGCTGCAATCCGCTTTGCTCGACATCAAAGGACAGTCACAGCCAAACACGTTGGGCAGCGTTCATCCGTCTCGGCTATAATGTTAACGTCATGCGACGCGTGAGGTCGATTATGAAAGGCAACCAGGATACAAAATCGGACTACGATCAATGCAACACACTTCTGTTGAGCGCGTATTTCTGTATCATGGGTCAATCCTCAATCGATAATCATCTTCGAAAATATATTGAAGACGCGCTGACGGAATTGCTTAAGACACAAAACCGAAAAGCACCGTCCAACATTATCCCATTTCAACGCAAGTATTGCAAAAGCAGATAGCAAGCCGCCCGATACCGGCGGCTCAAGCGACCTTGCCGGATAGCATCGTCTCGAGATGATTGAGCAGTGCGAATTGCGCTGCCAGGATCGCACCCGGTCGATCTCCGGAGATCGGTGGATTCGACCGCTGCCGCGCGGCATTCGCTCTCGACTTCGGTCCTGCAACGAAAGCGCTCCGTGTCCAGATCGCATTCGACGGCGAACGCTTCGACAACCTTCCCTCCCGTTGCCGAATTCGCCGGAGCGGAGCGAGGGGCTCCTCGGGGACGTCTCCTAGCCAACGAGCCCGGCGCGCACACCCTTCCGTTCCTCAACGACCTCCAATTGCTCACGCACCGTCAAAGGGATCCGGATGCTACCAAACGGACCCCATCAGGTCGGCGGGTTGCTGCCTAGAGCTGGGACTTTCGGCCACCGCCCCTGTCCAAGATTACTTGAATTTCTTTCTGAGCACGACAAGACGAACATCGTCGGGGCATTCATCAACCTCGAACCCCTGCTCGATCTCGATCTCGATTGCTTCGTGATTTTGTCGATCCTCGAGAGATTCGACGGCCTTCACGCCCTTATTTTCAGCGAACTTGCAAATGTGCCTTAGCAGCTCCCAGCCCACGCCTCTATGCTTATATTCGCGTCGGATCGAGATCGCGACCTCCCCTTTCTCCAAGTCGGCGTCGCAAGCGAGCATGCCGGCGGCGATGATCTTCTTCCCGTCATCGGTGAAGGCGATGAAGTTTTCGGTCTGCCTGTCCTCGAGCTTCGTCATGGCCGCCAAGCGATCATGTCCGACCTCCTTGACCGTGGTCAGAAAGCGAAAGCGCAGATCCTCGGGCGACACGTGCCGGAAGAATTCGGCCAGTCCCGCTTCGTCGTCGGGGCGGGCGGGCCTTACGAGAAACCGGAAACCCGCTCGCGTGTCGAGGTAGCGGCTCAAAACGTCGGTCATCATGAGATTTCCCTCCAATCGCTGGGCGATCGAGAATACGGAATTCGGCGGCTCGGCATTTCTGGCGGACCACGAACAGATCGACGCCACGATGATGGTCGATCATCCCTGCGCGGATCTGCCCTTTCGTACTCTCCGAGTGACGGATCCGCTTTGCTTAAAATCAAAGCGGATGGCGTTGGCGCGGTCGTATCGATTTCTCTTCTGAAGCCCCTTGATGGAGCACGGCAATGACCTTTGGGGACATCGATACCGTGACGCACTCGGCTCTGGGTTCCGGGGAGATCGCGTTGATGCAGGCGTGGTGGCGGGCCGCTAACTATCTCTCGGTCGCGCAAATTTACCTGTCGGATAACCCACTGCTGCGCGAGCCTCTGGAGATCGAGCACATCAAGCCACGGTTGCTCGGCCATTGGGGCACGACCCCCGGTCTGAACTTTATCTATTTGCACCTAAATCGCATCATAAGCGCCCGAAATCTCGACATCCTCTTCCTTGCCGGGCCGGGGCATGGCGCGCCGGGTGTGGTGGCGAGCACGCTGATCGAGCACGGGCGCTATATCCGCCAGCACGGTGTTGACATGCCGGAGGTGAGCGATTGGCAGTGGTCCCCGGCCCGGTGAAGGTTGCCGGGCGTCCGACCCGAGCTCGCATCCCCTTGACCAATCTAAAGTGGCTTTCGTGAACTTCGCTCCGCGCCAGCTTGATAATTTACGTCGCGTCGACCGAACGCTGCCCGGTGAAGACGTATCCCACTCCGCGAACGGATTTGATCAGGACCGTCGGATTTTTGCCCAGCTCGATCTTCCTGCGCAGGCGCGAGATCTGCGCGTCGATCGCCCGGTCGAAAGCTTCGTAATTTCGGCCTTTCGTCAAATTCATCAACGTATCGCGAGAGAAAACGCGGCCGGGATGCTTGGCCATCACGAGGAGAATATTGAATTCTCCCGTCGTCAGCGCAACATCCGACCCCTCCGGGGTGACAAGACGGCGCTCCTGAGGATCGAGAATCCATCCATTGAATCGAATGACTTCTGCGCCTTCACCATCGACCGCTTGCACCGGGAGCGGATGGTGTCGGCGCAATACCGTGCGCAACCTCGCCAAGACTTCTCGCAGGTGGAACGGCTTTGCAATGTAGTCATCCGCCCCCATTTCCAGCCCGACGATCCTGTCCACGACGTCATCCCGCCCTGTCAGCATGATGATGGGTACATCCGACTTGCCGCGGATCTCTCGGGCGAGCATCAGTCCGTCCTCTCCGTTGCCGAGGATCAGGTCCAGCAGGACGATGTCGATCGCGTTGCGCTGTAGCGCGTCTCTCATTCCGCGTCCGTCGGCCACCGCACTGACATGGTATCCTTCCTCCTCGAAGTAGCGGATCAGCATCTGGCGGATACGGGGATCGTCGTCCACGACCAGAACATGGGCGGCTCGGGTTGTCGGCTCGGCCATCGCGGGTTGCACCGATTGGACGACGGATCGGATGTTACAATCCGTAACAATTTTAGACGCACGCTAACACGCAGATCTTGGCGGCGCCATGCGTCGCCGCTTTCCTCCCGTCGCCAGATCGAAGCGGAGGATAGCGCTATGCTCATCGTGAATGCGGCGTCCAATTTTCCTTCCCCATTGCCCATCGTCACAAACAGCGAACCGAAACCCGGATTGTTAGGCCTCTTCAGCCAGCAGCCTCTCGAAACGTTCGGGCGTGGCCAGACCGTTTGCCGGGACGGCGATCCAGCGATGCACGTCTTCAAGATCGTGGCCGGGCTCGTCCGCGTTTCCAAGATTCTCAGCGATGGCAGTCGCGTCATCACGGGGTTCTTCTATCCCGGCGAAATCTTCGGCCTTTCTCCGGCCGAACACTTTCTCGGTGACGCCGAGGCCGTCGGAGAGGTGAAACTCCGGCGTTTGAATCGGAATCGCTTTCAGCAGGCGGTCGACAGCTCCGAACAATTGCGCCCCCAATTCATCAACTGGCTGTGCCAGGAGATGGCGAGTGCGCAGGCAAGACTGGTGCTGCTGGCACGCAAGAAGGCCGAAGAGCGCGTGTGCGATCTCCTGGTCATGCTCGCGAGACGTGCAGGCAACGACGACGACCCGGCCACCGAGATCGAAATCCCGATCAGCCGCGTCGACATGGCAGACTATCTCGGCCTCACGATCGAAACAGTATCGAGAACGATGACGAATCTGATCAAGCGGGGGGTCATTCAGTCCATCGCGCGCTATCGGTTTACGATTCGCAAGCCGGCACTCTTGAGGAGCCTTGCCGATGGCGGAGACGAACACGATGATCTGCACCGCAAACCTCCCCGCCAACAGACCACGCGAACGCATTGACGGGTGACCATGACGGTAGTGCGCGGGCCAAGGGCCATCAGTCAGCGGAGCCTGGATCAGGTTCTCGATGACGCCAATATCCTGGTCTATGAGTTCGACGGCACGATAATTCGTTGGAGCGGTGGCTGCGAGGATCTCTACGGTTGGACCAGCCGGGAGGCACTCGGTCGGAATGTCCGCCAGCTCCTCAGGACGGAATTTCCGCAGCCCCTCGATGAAATCCTCGCGGAATTGCGCCGGGACGGAACCTGGAAGGGAGAGCTGACCCAGCGCCACAGGGACGGACGCTCGATATCCGTGGTCAGCCGATGGGTGATCGTAACCGGGCAGTCCCCCGGCGACCTGATCGTCCTTGCAACCAATATCGACATCAGCGACCTGAAAAACGCGCAGACCGCCCTTGCCTCTCGCCAGTCGCACCTGCTCTCCATCCTCGAAACAGTGCCGGAAGCCATGGTGGTGATCGACGAAGCCGGTATCGTGATGTCCTTCAGCAAGGCCGCGGAGAGGCTGTTCGGCTACATGGCCGACGAAGTCTGCGGGCAGAACGTCAAGGTCCTCATGCCCGATCCCGATCGGAGGCGGCATGACGGATACATCAATCGCTACCTCACGACCGGCGAACGGCGAATCATCGGGTTTGGGCGCGTAGTCTCCGGCCAACGCAAGGACGGAACGACATTTCCAATGGAACTCGCAGTTGGGGAAGCCGAAGCTAGCGGCAAGCGCATTTTTACCGGCTTCGTCCGCGATCTGACCAGCCGACACCGGATGGAGGAGGAATTGCGCCAATCCCAGAAGATGGAGGCCATCGGTCAGCTCACCGGGGGGATCGCGCACGACTTCAACAACCTGCTGACGGTGATCAGCGGGAACCTGGAGATGATCGAACGACGTCTCGAAGACGGCCGATTGCGAGACCTGCTACGCGAGGCACAGGGAGCGGCCGATGATGGAGCCAAACTCACGGGCCAACTTCTCGCCTTCGGCCGGCGGCAAGCCCTCAATGCAAAACTCACGGATATAGAGCAGCTCGTGTCGACGTTCGCCGAGCTGCTGCGGAGAACTCTTGGCGAAACCATCGAATTGCAGACCGTCGCCACCGGCCATTCTCTGACGGCGCTCGTCGACACGACCCAGTTGCAGAATGCACTGCTGAACCTTGCTCTCAATGCCCGGGACGCGATGCCGCGCGGCGGACGCCTCAAGGTTGAGACCGCGCGAATTCACCTCGATCCCGACTATGTCCGGATGTACCCGCAGGTTCGGCTGGGCGACTACGTTCTTATCAGCGTCTCCGATACCGGAGTCGGGATGACGGAAGAGGTCAAGCAACGCGCATTCGACCCCTTCTTCACCACGAAAGGTGTGGGCGCCGGGACGGGGCTCGGACTCAGCATGGTCTACGGCTTCGCACGTCAATCCGGCGGCCACATCCAACTGTACAGCGAACTCAACGAGGGAACGACCGTCCGATTGTTTCTTCCCGCCGCCAATCCGGAACGCGTTGCCGATACGAGCAACATCGATCCGGTTCCTGCCGTTAAGCCGCGCGCGGACGAATGTATCCTCGTGGTCGAGGACGATGCCCGCGTACGAAAGGTCGTCATCGCGCGCCTCGAAGAGGAAGGATATCGCGTCATCCAGGCAGCCGACGGCAAGGAAGCGCTGTCGCTGATTGCCGAGCACCCAGAAATTCGACTACTTTTCACCGACATTATCATGCCCGGAGGCATGTTCGGCGATGAACTTGCCAGGGAAGCTCGCCTTCTTCGCCCGGGCCTGAAGGTCCTCTTCACATCCGGCTATGCCGAACCCAGCCTCGCCGGACGCGAGCTCGCGGAAGGAAGCTGGCTCAAGAAACCATATACTGCGCGGGAGCTGGCCACGCGCCTGCGCATGCTGCTCGACTGAAGTTCCACGCAAGCACGACGGCAAGCCTATGCCTACACCGCGCGTGTCACTGGTCGCGCATAGATTGGACTGGCCAAACCGCCGCGGCTCCAGTGTGTAACCCGATCGCTGCAAAAGCGGCCGTGGCGACGATGCCGATGTTCTCCTGTGCCGCGATTCTCGTCCATTCCGTCGCAGCCCCATGCCGGGAAATCTGATCGATTACGACGCTGGGCGTGGCATCGGATGGATCACCACGGCGCGCCGAGACGCGCTCCAAAAGCATCTCTCGCGATGCCTGGAGCCAAAGCCCGCAAAAAGGCACCCCGGCACGTCGAGCCACCTCCCCGATCCGCTCGCGATCGATCCGGTGGTCGAACACGGCGTCGGCGATGGCGGCATGACCCTGCATCAACGCCATATCCGCTGTCTGCATCATAGCCGAGTAGCTTCGAACGGAGACATCCGCACTATAGGCATCCGTCGGTAGTCGGGTCTCTACCGGAACGCCATACAGCTTTTTTCGAATGCGATCCGTCGCGGCTATGCGGGCGCCTGGAGGCGGCCCCAGCATTGGCGCGAGCCTCGCTGCAAGCGTTGACTTCCCCGAACCTGAATAGCCGCCCACGGCGGCCAGCAGAGGAGTTCCGGCTCGTAGCAGGCGGCGGCAAAGGTCGAGATAGCCTCTCGCCTCGCTCAACCGGTCGGACTCCGGTCTCCCACTGTTGACCGCAACGACATGAGCGCGGACCGCCGCTCTGACCGCCATGAAGAATGGCAGCAGTCGGATTCCAAGTTCGTCGTCAAAGGCGTCGAGATAGCGATTGAAAAGGACGTTCGCGAGCGCTTCAAGCTTGCGGTGCCAGAGGTCCATGAGAACGAACGCGAGATCATAGAGAACATCCACGGTCGCCAGGTCCTCATCGAACTCGAGGCAATCGAAGAGCAACGGTTTGCCCCCGGACAGACAGATGTTGCGCAGATGCAGGTCGCCATGCCCGCGCCGGACCTTTCCCTCGCGAGCCCTCTGGTCCAGCAAGCCCGCATGACGCGCGAGCGCTTCCCGACAGCCCGTCACGACGGGTTCGATTTGGCTGCGCGAGAGAATATCCGCATCGGCGAAAGCTCGCTCATTGACAGCAAGTACGCGCTCCATCCGCTTGGCCCCCTCGGCATCCGACGAGACGGGCGCTGCTCGATGGAATCGAGCGATCGCGCCCGCGAGCTCAGAGATGTCGGACGTGATCAAACGGTCCCGTTGCGCCATTCGATCGAAGAGGAAGGTGTCAATTAAGCGTTCCATTTCCAGAACGGCGTCGACCAGCTCTCCGAGGCCGTTCAACGCGAGCTCGCCGTTTCGTTCGCGCGTAATGCGATGGACCGCGCGATAGAGACCCGGAGCCGTCCGACGGTTCAGCATCAGTTCTTGCTCGCACATCGCCAACCGCCGTTCCGGCGTCGATAGATCCACGTAGGCGAGCTTGACCGCGCGTTTCAGCTTGAGGGCGCGGGATCCTATCAGCAAGACGACCGAAATGTGGGTGGAGATCAGTTCCATCCACTCCGCTCCACCGCCGAAAGTGTCGCATGAACCGAGGAAGCAGATCGTTTCATTCTGGCTGGTCATCTGCATGACGAGTCTCCGGACGAAGAACCACTATCGTGCCGCCCAGAGAAATCTCCTTGATACTCGTCAAGCAGGCCTCTTCGCATCTCCGAAACGTAGGCGGAACCAGCCCATCGCAATCGCGTCGCTTTAGGAACTGGGCTTCCTCCTTGACGATGATCAAGGACTGCCGACGGGCTGCGTCTGCGGACCTTCATCAGTCTCATTCGCGAAGTTATGTCCCGCTAAGACAATCCCGCCGATCGGCTGCCATAGAGCGGCCAAAGCTCACTCGGACATGAGAGCCTTCCGTACCGAGCGTCCCCTGCGCTTGGAAGCCGACGAACAGGATCGTCGCGGTACCGCGCCACAGCCATTCCTTCAAATGATGCCGTATGCGTCCCGCATCGCACATGCCGCTTGCTGCGATCACGATATGAAAGCCGCGGAAGCGGTCGATGGCCTTGCTTTGCTCGACGGATTCCGTGAACCGGACTTGGCGATCCTGCAAGGCCTCGAGCAAGGCGTCACCGTTGGCCATGTCGCCCGCGTGTTTCTCGAAGACCCCGCTCGCCTTGGTCGCAAGCGGTGAATCGACGAATATCGGCGCCGTCGGGATGCTGCCTGTCTTCATCAGCGCAGCGTCGCAGTCGGAGGACTTCTCCATGCCCTATGCCGCTAACATGGACCTGCCGCCAACGGTGCGCGGTCATCTGCCCGAGCATGCTCAGGATATCTACCGCGCAACCTTCAACCATGCCTTTGCTTCCCATGCTGCCGATGCCGAACGCGAGGAAATCGCCCACCGCATCGCCTGGGCCGCGGTCAAGCGCTCCTACGCGAAAGATGGCGATCATTGGGTTCTCCTCGGTGACCACGCCGTCTCGGCGAAACGACCATAGTCGACGGATTTCTTGGGAGATCGTTTCGGAAATTGCGGCGCTCTCGGGCGTGATATTCGATGAACGCGTGAGGTACTCGCCCGCATCGCCGCCGAAAATGTTCCCGGCGTGACAGCCATCAAGGGTCAGCTTGCCTGGATCTGGTTCCATAGAGCGCAATCACGATTCAGCCAGGCAGGGGCGCCATGAATCAACCGGCGAGGGCAAGCCGCGAACTCCATGTCCAGCGGGCCTTGCTCCCTGCCCGGCTCCCGAACGTCAGGTCTCATGTCCGGTTCGACGAGCCTGGAAGCATGCTCGTGCCGAGCAATGGCCAGCGCTCGCTTCGGCCCGGTCCTCGATGCGCTTAAGGTCGCGATATTGAAGCGACTGCCGATCGATCAGCACACGCCTCAGCTTGCCCGCGGCTGAATGCCCGAACTCGAAGATAAGGCGGTCCGGACTCGGCGCAACGAACTCAAGATCGATGGCTTATTGATCCGGATCAAGGTTAGCGCCCCAACTTGCTCAATTCTGGCGGCAGGGAGGAGAACGCCATGGAATTCTTCGAAGCCCTAAATGGTCGACGGGCGACCCGCGCATTTTCCCCCCAGCCGGTATCCAGGCCGGTCATCGAGCGCCAGATCGATGCGGCGATCCAAGCTCCAAGCGCGATCAATGAGCAGCCTTGTGATTTCGCGATCATCCAGGAGTACGAGCGACTGGACCGGATTGCAGGAGCAGCGAAGGAACTGATGAGCAACGTTGCTGAACGCGCTCCGCCACGATCAATTCACGCTCACATGCACGATCCCAATTTCAACATTCTCTATCACGCGCCGGCCTTGATCGTTGTCTCGGCGCGAACTGGAGAATGGGCGGTCGAAGATGGAACGCTTGCTGCGGAGAACCTCATGCTGGCCGCTCATGCATTCGGACTCGGCTCATGCTGGAGCGGTCTCGCGCAGCGCTGGCTTGAAACGGAAGATGGCAGGCGCGCCATCGAGCTCCCGGCTGGGTTCATGCCGATCGCTCCAATCATCATAGGCTACCCGTCGGAGAAAGCCGCAGCCGTTCCGAGAACACCCGCTCGCACTCGATGGATCGGAAGCAAGATTGAGATTTGAAATATCTCAATGGATTGAAACCAATCCACTCTCTATGGGCTCACTGTTGTATGCTTTTAAGATAATCGACGATTGATTTAATATTTGCGGATTCCGATGTTTCCGCATTACCATTGGACAAATCGCGTCCCCAAACCGGCATCTCATAATTGCCATGAGCGCGAAGCGACTTCCGACCATCTATAACGTTCACAAGAAAACGTTCAGGAAACACACCACCGTTATTCCGCGTTAGCCTCCGCAGGTCGGAAGGCTTGGTTCTCAGGGCGGGAGCGACCACGCCATCGCCGGCGCCGCCTCGCCCATGGCAGCTCGCGCATCTGCTGTCGTATTCTGCCTTCCCTGCTTCATCCGCGTCGGCTTGAAGAGGAAAATGAGCTCCCGATACGAACAGGACGAAGAACGCGAACCCCGCGAGTTTGATCGCTTTCTGTGCCATGACGCGGTCCCAACCTTGCCTTCGTGCCGGCTGACGAGGGACGGGCTATCTCCCGCAAGCCATGCGGACATGAGAAGCAATATGACGCACGGAAATGCCCGCTCGGCCTTGACGAAGGTCAAAAACCGCGAACTTTCGGAGGCAAGGAGCGTCGCCGGGCGTCACCGGCAAAGGCAAAAGTGTAGGCGCAATCAACGGATCGAAGGCATCATGGTTTGCCGGCTCCGGCATTCAGGACGCCGCAAGCTCCCCCCACCTCTGCGAAGCGAACTCCTTCGGCTTCCAACACCCCAAGAATGGCGTTACGAACGCGGACCTGCTGGCGCCGAACATCACCTTCCATCTCCGCAAGCGTCTGCCGACGGATGCCCGCCCTCCCGGCAAGCTCGGCCTGCTCCCAACCGAGGAGTCCGCGAGCTGCAATTACCAACCGGCCGGCAACCATATCGCGAGTTATAATCCGAACATTTTGTTCGAAATCGGCATGGAGTTCTTGCGGCCTCGAGGGCGCGTGATCATCCGGCATCACGCCCTCCTACGCCGCAACCATTTCAACCGTCCGCGATGGATTTCGCGGAATCGTGAAGCCGGCGCAGATGGGGTGGGCGGCCGCTGACATGCTGATCTCCCGCATCGAGGGCTCGCCGATCGATGCGACGATCAAGAATGTAGATTATGCTGTTATACAGAGAGGCAGCGCCTGAGCGAGCTGGGCTGCCGCAATTTAGCCGGCCCCGGCACTACGCCCGACGGCCGCTGGTATTTTGGCTGCCGCCGTCGTGTTTGTGGGCGCGAATTCTGCCTCTTCAACTGCGCGCGACGCACATCGCGTCCCGCACCGCGAAGGCCCGGTTTCGGACGAGGAGCTAGAGTCCGCCTCTGGCGCGTACCGCTATCGCCCCGTCGCCGACAGCCTTTCCCGCTCCGCTGAAGGCATGGCCAGATAAGCGCTGTAGGAGACCTCAGGATTGTCGAGCCAATGCTCGGCATAGTACGGCACCAATGGTTCATAGGCGTCGAAGACGCGCCTCAAGTCGCGGATCGCATCGCCGCCCTCCTCCGGAAGCGGATTGGCCATGTCGATGCGAAGATCGATCAGGGGCCTGTCCACGCCCGGTGCGCAAGCGATGATGCCGGATGATTTGTGACCGATCAGCTCGCCGCCCGCCGCCCCGCCTGCCTCGATCGCCGTCACGAGCCGCTCGAAGAATGGCATGCCGCCGCTCGCCACGAAGCAGTCGAAGATCGCATCGACAACCCTCGGCCCGACCAGCCCGTTACCCATGGCGACGAAGCCGTCGCCGACACGATGCCCGGTCCAGTCCGAACCCTTCGAGGGACTGTGCGCGGCAGCGCGACCCTCCGCAGTAACGATGCCGATCTGGCGGTAATCGTAGAAGCGATCCTTCTGGCGGATGGCGCTGAGGATGTCCTCGGGACTCCAGCCCCGGGCGGCAAGGTCGAGCCCCGTCAGCCCGTGGCGCCAGTCGGAGTGGCATTGGGAAGAGATCGCGGCCACGCCGCCGCGCACATGCGGGCAGCGCGAGGCGACGCCGAGCGGACTGGTGGCGAGACAAACACCGAGGTGCTCGGTCTCCGGACAACGGGCGACGATGGTGAAGGTCATGAAAGGACGTCCCGGGTTCGATGTCAGAAGGGTCGTGGCGCTACGGAACGCGCTGCATAGATGTCGACCAGCGGCAGATACTCTTCATAGAGCCGCCTGAGATCGGCGAGTCCGCTGCCGCCCTCGTCGATCGGGCGGCCGGGCAGGTCGGCCCGAAGATCGATTTGGCTTTCGGCGCCTGGCGAGCGCACCAGCAGCGAGGCTGAGTTGACAGGAAAGGCGTCGCCAAGGAGAGCCTTGGCCTCCTCCAGCGCGCAGAGCAGCCGGTTCGCCATCGGCGAACCGGCGCTTCCGGCATGTCCTGCCAAGGCCGCGTCGAACGCTGCCTCTCCGCGCGAAAGGCCGTTGCCCAATATGAGCAGGTCGCCGCCGATGCGATGGCCGGCCCAGTTCGTGGCCCGCGCGCCCGTATGGGCGCCGATCTGGCCATCGGCGGTGAGGATGCCGATCTGGCGGTAGTCGAGCCAGCGATCGTGTTGGCGCAGTGCTTCCAGCACCTCCGCCGCTGTAAGCCCGCAGCGCACGAGGTCGAGCGCGAGCGGGCCGACCTTGAGATTGGTGAACCCCTGGCTTGCCACGGCAGCGCGCCCCGTCTCGACATGCGGGCATCGCGCACCGATCGCGATCGAACTGGACGCCAACGCAATGCCGAGGGTGCCGTCCGCCGGATCCCGCGCGAGCACGCTCAGCATCGTGCCCTTGTGCGTGTGGTCGATATTCATGCCGCGCGGCCCGGCTGGCGCATGCGCGCCTCGTCGACGAAGCTCTCGATCGCACTCTCCGCGAGGCGGCGGATCAACGTCTCGAGCCGGGCTTGCGCTGCCGCATCGCCGAGATCGGGCAGCGCTATCGTCAAAGCGCGATGCGAGGCCGCGTAGATCTCCGTCGCCCGCTCGGGATGCGCCTCGACATAGGCCTCGAGGAAGATGCGCTCCTCTTCGGCGGTCAGCTCCGCGAGCTTGAGGATGGCATGAACCTGTCCCGCGGGGATGGCGAGGTCGTAGGCCGGGCTGGTGATCTGGGTGACGAAGCTGCGTGTGTGCCCGAGCGACTCGGCGATGGCCTGTCGCGCGCCCGAACCGCGGCGCTTCAGGAAGGTCTGCAGCAGCAGCTTATAGCGGCGCACCGGCATCAGCTCGTCGAACAGCTCGAACTCGCGGGCGGTGGAGCTGGCGATCTTCTTCGGCTTCATCATACTCCAACCAAACGCGATTCCGATGCGTCGGGCAAGTGAAATGTTTAGCAGATCGCCTGCTCAACCAAACGCCTCATAGACCAAAACACCGCATCGAGAACGAGCAATTATGCCCATTTCAGCGTCATTTTGATCGAAAGAATCCGTTTGCCGTACATTTGTACATTTCAATAAATGCCAGCAATTATAAATAGATAATTCCATCATTCTCGCCCTGGCGAGCGCCTGAGCAGGTTCTGTCGCATTTTTCCCCTTGCCGGCCGATAAGTTTAGTCAATAAACTTTTTGACGGTGATCACACCAACCCTGGGAGGGGTCATATGAAGGGAACAGCGTTTTTGATGGGCGCGGCTATTGCGGTCGCGTTCGGCAGTCAGGGGCTCGCTCCGGCGAAAGCCGCCGAGCCAATCGTCATTGGTTTGTTTGGCCCGATGTCGGGCGAGCGTTCCGCCCTCGGTACGCGTTTCAAGGAAGCAGCCTCGATGTTCGCCGACGAGGTGAATGCAACGGGCGGCATCGGCGGACGGCAGATCGAGATCCGCGTCGAGGATACGCGCGGCGCCCCGCGGGAAGCGGCGACCATCGCCCAGAAATTCGGGCAGGATCCTGCGGTGCTTGCAGTGGTCGGGGGGCAGACCTCAACGGAATCGATGGCGGCCGGGCCAATTCTCGCCGAGGCCAAGCTGGCTCAGGTGGCGCCCACCGCAAGCCACCCCGACTATGTCAAGATAAGCCCCTATCAGTTCCGCACCACGCCGACGCAAGCCTCCATGGTGCAGCCGCATGTGGACATGCTGATCAAGAAGCTCCGCATGAAGAAGATCGCGATCGTCTATTTCAAAGACGATTGGGGCATGGTCACCAACACGCTGGTTGCCAAACGCCTCAAAGAACTCGGCGCCGAGGCCGTGCTGTCCGAGGCGATGATCCCCGAGACGCGAGACTTCCGCCCGCTCATCACCAAGATCAAAGCTGCCGCGCCCGATGGAATCTTTCTCGTGAGCCACTATGCGGAATCGGCGTTGTTCATGCAGCAGCTGCGTCAGGCCGACCCGACCCTGAAGGTCGCCGGCACCGATACGCTGAACGACCCCAAATTCATCGAATTGGCCGGCGATGCGGCAGAAGGGGTCGTGATGCCGACGCAATTTCTCGCCGATGCTCCGGAGGCGATCAAATTCTCGAAAGCCTATGAGGCCAAGTTCGCCAAAGAACCGAATTACTACTCCGCCTTCACCTGGGACGCGATGTTGATCGTCACCAGCGCGATGAAGCAGCTCGTCGCCGACGGCAAGCCGCTGACCCGCCAGGCCATCCGGGACCAGATTGCCTCCTCGGCGCCGATCCAGGGCGTCAGCGGCAGCCTGAAATACGAAGGCTCCGGCGATCTCGGCGAGCGCGAGATTAACTACATCGTGGTCAAGGGCAAAGGTTACCGCCCCTACAACTGACCGCCCTCGAACGCTGCCGGCCTCAAAGGGGAGCCCGCAATCATGGTCGAATTCCTCAGCCAGATCCTGAACGGACTGGTAATAGGGAACGTCTACGCGCTCGTCGCCATCGGCTTCTCGCTGATCTTCGGCGTCACCAATCTGATCAACTTCGCCCAGGGCTCTCTTCTGATGCTCGGCGCGCTCTTCGCCTATACCGGCGTGCGGCTGGGTCTGCCGCTCCCGCTGGCGGCGCTCGCCTCGGTCGCGGTTACCACCGCGGTCGGTATGCTGATCGAGCGGGTCGCGCTGCGCCCGCTTGAGAACGCACCCTGGATCGCGCCGCTTTTGTCCACGCTCGCGATCACCTTCATACTGGATCAGGCGGCCGAGATCATCTGGACGCCGGAAGCGCATGCCTTCCCGAACCCGCTTTCCGGCTACAGCGTCACCATCGGTGCGGCCTATGTTACGGGCATGGACGCCGCCATCCTGGCGATCTCTCTCGCCTCCATGGCCTCGCTCTATTTCTTCCTGACGCGCAGCTGGGCAGGGCGCGCCTTGCGGGCGATGTCGCAGGACATGGACGCCGTCAGGCAGATGGGCGTGAACACCGACCGTCTGCGCCTGCTCGCCTTCGGCCTCGGCTCGGCGCTCGCCGCCATCGCCGGTGTCATGGTCGCGATGTACTACCAGACGGTCTATCCCCAGATGGGTGTGCCCTTCGGCCTCAAGGGCTTCACCGCCGCCCTGCTGGGCGGGCTGGCCAGCATTCCCGGCGCGGTCGCCGGCGGCCTGCTTCTCGGCGTACTCGAGGCGCTCGCTGTCGGCTATGTCGGCGAAGGCTTTCGCGACATGGTCGCCTTCGGCATCCTGCTGGTCATCCTCACCTTTAGGCCCCAGGGCCTGTTCGGCGACAAGCGTCTCGATGCGCTCGGCGGCTCGCGCGGCGCCTCAGGCGTCATGCCGTCGACGAGCATCCTCATCGGCCAGGGCGGCCAGCCGCTGCCACAGGTACGGCTGCTCGCACTGCCTTATCCGCTGCTGGCCGTGGCTGTGGCGGCCTGCGCCGCCCTGCCCTTATTGCCGGTCTCTCCCTACGTCATGCAGGTGGCGCTCCAGGTCGCGATCTTCGCCTTGCTCGCTGCGGGGCTGACGATGCTGTCGGGCGCCTCAGGGATCATGTTCCTTGGCTTCTCCGGCTTCTTCGGCGTCGGTGCCTATGTCGCCGCGCTGACAGCCAAGCAGGGCGCGCCGGCCGATCTCGCCTTGTTCGCGGCGGCGCTGCTCTGTGCCGCGCTGGCCGGGCTGATTGGTCTCCTCTGCTCCGGCTTGACGGGCCATGTCGTCGGCCTCGCGACGCTTGCCATCGGCGTGCTGATCTGGCTCGTCCTGCTGAACTGGACCGATGTCACCGGCGGACCGAACGGCGTGTTCGGCGTCCCGCGTCCTTCGCTGTCCTTCCTCAGGGACGTACCGATGACGTCGGTCTCGGCGCAGTATTGGCTGGCGCTGGCGCTGCTGGTCCTGGTCGTGCTCGGGGTCGGGCGGCTGCTTGCCTCTCCGGTCGGGTTGAGCTGGCGCGCCATCCGCGAGGACCGCGTCGCCGCCCATGCTGCCGGCCTTCCGGTGCGGCGCTATCTCGTCACCGCCTTCGTCCTCGCCGGTGTCTGCGCCGGTCTCGCAGGCGGACTCTTCGCCTTCCTGCAGCGCTTCATCAGCCCCGACAGCTTCCGCCTCGATACCTCCTTTCTGATGGTCGCGATCATCGTCCTCGGCGGCCTCGGAAACCTCACAGGCGCTCTGCTGGGCGCGATCGCCCTGATCGTGCTGCCCGAGGCGCTACGCGAGGCGGCGGAGTTCCGGATGATCCTGTTCGGTGCTGTCCTTTATCTCACGCTGCGGTTCCGGCCGCAGGGCATCGCAGGAGTCCGCTGATGCACGGCATGCGCAATCAGCCCATCGCCGGGGGTCTCGAGCTCACCGGCGTGGAAGTCGCCTTCGGCGGCCTCAAGGCGGTCCGCGGGGTCGATCTCAAGGTCGCACCCGGCGAATTCGTCGGCATCGTCGGTCCCAACGGCGCCGGCAAATCGACGCTGATCCAGACGATCACAGGCTTCGTGCAGCCTACCGCCGGCACCATCGCCTTTGCCCGCCATCGCCTGGACGGGCGCGCGCCGGAAGACATCGCCGCGCTCGGCGTGGCGCGCACCTTCCAGACCAGCCGCGTCTTTCCGGCACTCACGATCGCCGAGAGCGTTAGGATCGGCAGCCAACGCGCCTTGATCGGGGGCGGTCGTTCGCCTGCACGCTTCGGCCGCATCAAGGAGCCGCTCGGCGCGTTGTTCGGTTTGGGCGGCTATGGCGCGGCGGCGCGGGAGGCCGAGGCCAGGGTTGACGAGATTCTCAAGCTCTTCGGCGAGCGGCTCTGGCCGCGCCGCGATCAGCCAACCCACAGCCTCTCCTATGCCAATCGCCGCAGGCTCGATATTGCTCGCGCGCTCGCGACCTCACCGGATCTGCTGCTGCTCGACGAGCCGACGGCCGGAATGAACCCGACGGAGAGCCACGAACTCGCCGACCTCCTGCTAGACATGCGCCGGCGTTTCCCGGCGATGGCGATCGTCATGGTCGAGCACAAGCTCGACATCGTCCGCAAATTGACCCAGCGGACCGTCGTCATGGCGCAGGGCAAGGTCATCGTCGACGACGAGCCGGACCGCGCCTTCGCCGATCCCCAGGTCGCAGCCGCCTATCTTGGCCAGGGCGGCGGCGGCGCTCGCAGCCAAGTCGTCGTCAAAGGCCATCTCGACCACGGACCCGAGGTCCCGATGCCCGGCCCGGTGGAGAGTCCGGCGATCGAACTGAAGGACGTCGACATCTTCTACGGGCCGATCCAGGCGCTGTTCGGCGTCTCGCTGAAGGTCGGACGCGGCGAGGCGGTGGCGGTGCTCGGCGGCAACGCATCCGGCAAATCGACGACAATCAAGACCGTGTTGCGGCTCGTCACCCCGCGCAAGGGCCAGATCATGCTCTATGGCCGGCCTTTGCAGGTCAAGAGCACCGCCGAGGTGATCGCCCAAGGCATCGCCTCGATCCCCGAGGGCCGGCGCATGTTCGCCGAGCTGACCGTGCGCGACAACATCCTGATGGGCGCCTATGCCCGTAGAGCCGCCCCGCGGCGGGATATCGATCGGGACATCGAGGCCACGGTCGCCGAGTTCCCCTGGCTGTCCAGCCGACTTGACCAGCTCGCGGGCACCCTGTCCGGGGGCGAGCAGCAGATGGTCGCCATGGCGCGGGCCTGGTTGCGAAAGCCACTCGTGCTGTGCATCGACGAGCCATCAATGGGCCTGTCGCCGCTCATGGTCGACCGTGTCTACGAAATCCTCGCGCGCTGGAAATCGCAGGGGCTGACCATCCTCATGGTCGAGCAGAGCGCCAACAAGGCGCTGGAACTGGTCGACCGTGCCTATGTGCTGCGCAACGGCATCGTCTCGCTGGAAGGTCGCGCCGCAGAGCTGCGCGATAACCAAGCCGTGCGCGAGGCCTATCTCGGAGGAGACAACATCTCGCCCTCCGCCTCCGCTTCCTCGGGCCTCGCGCCCAGTTCCGTTCACTGATCCGGCTCTCGAAAAGCCGTTCCACCTGGGAGTACCTCACGATGGGCTTGCGCGTTGGCGTCGATATCGGCGGCACATTTACCGATTTTGCGGTGCTCGACCCCGAAACCGGTCATTTCGAAATCGGCAAGGTGCTGAGCACCCCGGCTGATCCGGCCGAGGCGGTCATCGAGGGGCTGAAGGCCCGCATGGCCCAGAGCGGCCGGCAGATGGGCGAAATCAGCGAAGTCGTGCACGCCACCACTATCGCGACTAACACCGTGATCCAGCGCAAGGGTCCGACGACCGCGCTGATCACCACCAAAGGCTTCCGCGACGTCATCCTGATCGGCCGCCAGAAGCGCTACGAGCTTTATGACAACATGGCCGGCCGGCCCCTGCCGCTGGTGCCGCGCGACTTCGTCTTCGAGATCGAGGAGCGCATGCTCTTCACCGGCGTGGTCCAGACGGCTCTCGACGAAGCCGGTGCCCGCCTCGTTGCACGGCAGCTCGTCGAGCGCGGCGTCGTCGCCGTCGCGATTTGCTTTCTGCATTCATACGCCAACCCAGCGCATGAGAGGCGCGTCGCCGAGATCCTGCGCGAGGAAGCGCCGGAGCTGATGGTCTCGGTCTCCAGCGAGGTCTCGCCGCTCTATCGCGAGTTCGAGCGCACCAGCACCACTGTGATGAACGCCTATGTCATGCCCGGCGTCGCCTCCTATGTGGAACGCCTCGACCGCCAGTTGCGGGCGCTCGGCGCACTGGTTCCCATGCTGATCATGCAGTCGAACGGCGGTGTCGCCACCGCCGATACCGTCAAGCGCTTCCCGATCCGCATCATCGAGAGCGGCCCGGCCGCAGGCGTGCTGACGGCCGCGCGGTTCGCGCCCGCCGCTGGCACCGACAACCTCATCTCCTTCGACATGGGCGGCACCACCGCCAAGCTCTGCCTCGTGGAGGGCGGCAAGCCGCTGCTGACCAGCCAGTTCGAGGTGGACATGACCCATCTCAAGAAGGGCAGCGGACTGCCGGTGAGTATCCCCGCCGTCGACCTGATCGAGATCGGCTCCGGCGGCGGCAGCATCGCCAAGGTCGAGCTCGGCGCCATCGCCGTCGGCCCGGAGAGCGCGGGTTCGGTGCCCGGCCCGACCTGCTATGGCCGTGGCGGCAACAGGCCGACCGTCACGGATGCCGACCTCGTCCTCGGCTATCTCAACCCCGACTATTTCCTCGGCGGCGAGATGAAGCTCGACGCCGAGGCCGCGCTGACCGCGATCGAGGCCGACGTCGCGGTGCCGCTCGGCATCGACGTGATGCAGGCGGCTTGGGGCATCCACGAGATCGTCACCGCACAGATGGCGCAGGCCGCGCGCGCCGTCACAATCAATTGCGGCAAGGATCCGCGCCTGTTCGCTCTGGTGCCTTTCGGGGGCGCGGGCCCGGTGCACGGCACCCGGCTCGCCCGCATGCTCGGCTGCCCGAAAGTGGTCTTCCCGCGCGCGGCCGGAGTCGAATCCGCCGTCGGCCTGTTGATGGCGGAGACCTCGCTCGATCTCGCCCGCACGCAGGTGATGAACCTGGACGACGACGCCCTCGCCGAGATCAACACGCTCTATGCCGACCTGGAAGTGCAAGCCCGCCGGCAGCTCGACGAGGCCGGAGTGCCGCGCGAGCGCCAGAGCTTCTCCGCCAGCTGCGATATGCGCTTCGCCGGCCAGGGCTTCGAGATCGCCGTGGACCTGCCGGCCTATCCCTATGCGCCCGGAGATCTGGAAACGCTGCGCGGGGCCTTCCATGCGGCCTACGCCAAATCTTACGGCGCCAGAACTTTCGATCCGGACTGGACCATAGTCGCGGTCCATTGGCGCCTGAGGGCCATCGCAGTCGGCAAGACTCTGACCATGGACGAGCTGCCGAAGCAGGCCGGCGGCGTCGAGCGTGCCCGCCGCAGCCAGCGCCAGGTCTGGTTTCCCGAAACCGACGGCTTCACGCTCTGCGACGTCTACGATCGCTATCGGCTCAGCGCAGGAGACGTCTTCGCCGGGCCGGCCATCGTCGAGGAACGCGAGTCCACCATCGTCCTGCCGCCGGGCTGCGAAACTACCGTCGACTCGCACGGCAATCTCATCACCACGCTCGCCTGAAGGTATCCACCATGAACACGATTGATCCCGTAACCTTCTCGGTGGTCTGGGGCGGCCTTCTCTCCGCCGCGGCCGAGATGGGCAGCACGCTGCTACGCACCGCCTATTCCATGACCGTCCGCGAGGGCTCCGACTTCTCGACCGGCGTCTTCGATGCCGAGGGCAACATGATCGCCCAGGGCGACTACAGCCCCGGCCATCTCGGCTCGATGGCGTTCACCGTCCGCCAAATGCTCGACTACTATCCCGAAGGCTCACTTGGCCCAGGCGATGCGGTGATCTGCAACGACCCGACGATCGGCTCCGGCCACCTGCCGGACATCTTCATGGTCACGCCCGTCTTCGATGACGAGGAATTGATCGGTTACGCGGTCAATATCGCGCACCATATCGATGTCGGCGGCAGCGCACCGGGCAGCGAGGAGGTCGTCGGCGTCAGCGAGACCTGCCAGGAGGGCATCAAGCTGATGCCCGTACTGCTCTACAAGGCCGGCGAACCGATCAAGGAAATCCTGCGCATCATCGAGGGCAATGTCCGCATCAAGGACGTGCTCGGCGATCTTCATGCGCAATACGCCGCCAACATGACCGGCGTCGCCCGCATGCAGGGGCTCGCCCGGCAATACGGGCCGGAGCAGCTCGCCGCTTGCATGCGCGAGATCGTGGCGCGCAGCCGCGACGCCATGGTCGAGGCGATCGCCGAACTCCCTTATGGCACCTACCGATTCGAGGACGTGCTCGACGATGTCGGCCCGGACACCGAGCCGGTGCCGTTCAAACTGGCGCTGACTGTCGAGCCAGGGCGCATCATCTGCGACTGGGAGGGCACCGGCCCACAGCGGCCGGCCGGCATCAACGCCTATATGCAGTACACCCGCTCCTACTGCATCGCCGCGATCAAGGGCGTGACGCTGCCGCGCTCGCCCCAGAACTTCGGCATCATCGACTGCATCGAGATCCGCGCCCCGAAGGGCTGTTACGTCAACCCGAACCCCGGTGCGGCGAGCGGCGCGCGCGCCGTAAACGCCAACCGCATCTACGAGGTGGTGATGGGCGCACTGGCGCAAATCGTGCCGGACCGCGTTATCGCCGCGAGCTCCGGTTTCTGCAATCCCAAGGTCAGCGGCACGCTAAGCCCGCATACCGGCAAGCCCTTCCTCGCCTGGATGACGGCGATCGGCGGCGTCGGCGCCCATCGCCATTGCGACGGGCAGGAAGCCACGACCTCGCCGACCAATGGCACCAACACGCCGATCGAAGTTCAGGAGATGAACGCGCCGGTCTTCGTCGAGCGCATGGAGCTGATCCCGGATACCGCCGGCGCCGGCCGTTTCCGCGGCGGCATGGCCGTGCGCAAGGATGTGCGCCTCCTGGCCGATGCCGGGCTCGTCACCAATCTCGGAGACCGCTATGTCAACGCCCCCTACGGTCTAGAGGGTGGGCTGCACGGCTCCAAGGCGGCGACGGTTCTCAACCCCGACACGCCTGCGGAGCAACGCCTGCACTCGAAGGGCACCTATCCGCTTCGGAAGGGCGACGTCCTCAGCATGCGCACGGCCGGCGCGGGAGGCTTCGGCGATCCTGCGACGCGCGATCCAGCTGCCGTGCTGCGCGATGTAAAGCAAGGTCTCGTCTCAGCGGAGGCTGCGCGACGAGTTTACAGAGTGGCGATCGCAAACGACGCTGACGACATCGATGCTGAGGCGACCGAAGCTATGCGTTCGCGGCACAACCTGATGGTCACCTCACACTAAAGGAACAAATGTCCAAACTCGGTAGGAGATTCACTGCTTCTCTCTGGAAAACCGAGGACCACAGCCAAGGAAACGCCGACGGCGAGCCCATCCTCGCCGTCGATTACGCTGCGACGCAAAATCTAACGCCTGCTGCTGGGTAGTAGCCAGATGTCGGCTAATGGCGCCCTCTCGACCACTTTACTCCTCAGCCTTCCGGTGAGAAGCTCGGGCTGCCATAGGGATAATAGTCCTTCAGCGTGAGATTCTCGTAGGACAGAGCATCGAGATGAACGGTGCCCATGAAGGGCTCGGGCGGCTCGACGAGGATGATGGTCGGTGTGAAGCCGCTATCGTCGAAGCCGCGGCGGAAATGGACGCGCGACTTGATCGCGATCACGTCGAAATCATCAGGCGCGAGGCCAAGCTGCCAGAGCTCCGAAGGCTCGATGATCTGGACGAGGTAGGGGCTGAGCACCAGCACGTTGCCCCGGCCGAATTCGACGCAGACCCAGTCCTTGCCAGTGCCGCGCGCGGTCGTCGCCGGCCCCACGGATCGCAGCCTGCCGGAAATGCGGATCGGCGCTCCCGCCGATTCATCGAAGAGGCCGCCGATTTCCGCGTCGAAGGCATCGCCGGGCTTCGCGCCGGACGCGATGATGGTGCGGATCGCCTCCGGCGAGGCAATCGTCGCGATCAGCGTGCGTTCGAGCTTCTGCGCCACGATCTCCTGGAGCAGCCAGGTCGCATAGCCCGAGCGGTCGCTGTAGTCGGCGAGAAGGACGGGCCCCTTGCCCTCGGCAACCGCCTCGCGGGCCAGCGCGACCGCCTCCTTCGTCTTGTAGATCCTGACGGTGTCCAGCAGCGCCTGACGACGGCGCCAGGTCCATTCCGCCATGTCGCGGATGACGCGCTCAGCGAGGTCGGGGTCGTCATTGGTCAATACCTGCAGCGACATGCCGGCATCGGGCACGTCCGACCAGGGAAAGCCGAAGAACACGTTGACGAAGACGTCGGGCTCGCGCGCCTCCCAGATCAGCGCGCGCTGGATGAGGTCGGACCAAGGCGAGGCGCCGGTCCACATCACCACGGTCGGGGCGATGATCGGGATGCGCAGAGTGCGATGCACCGGCTTGAAGCTGCCGCGGATCGCGCGGACCAGCATGCGCGCCGCGCGCTCGCCCTGCAGATGCATGTCGTAATGCGGGAAGTACTTCACGCAGAAGGCCATGTCGGCCTGCGCGAGGAAGGCGTCGTCCTCGTTGCCATGCGGATCGAAGGTTGCGGTGATGAAGGCCTTGTCGCCGACGACCTCGCGGACGCGCCTGGCGATATCTGCCTCCGGCCGTGGCACGCCTCGCACGGCGAGCGCGCCATGGAGCGCGAGATAGACGCCGTCGAACTGCGGCTGCGCCGTCAGCTCCGCGATCATGATGCTCATGAAATGCTCATAGGCATCCTCGGTAACCCAGCCCGAGCCGGTTCCGGTGCGTGGCCAAAGCGGCGAGGTGATGCCGATGAGCTCGACATCGGCGAACTCGCGGGCGACCTGCACGAAGCCGCCCATATAGCCCTTCGGATCGGTAGAAAGCAGGTCTTCGCCGGAGGCCGGGGAGCCGGGATAGATGAAATCCTCCCGCGTCGTGTCGTTGGGGAGGAATGTCACCGTCTCATGAGCGAACTGGAGAACGGCGATCCGGATCTTGGACTGTGTCACAGCGGCCTGACGTCGTAGAATTGAGCGAAACCGATGCGCATGCCGGTAATCCCGCGATAGGCGGTCTTCTCGTAATAGGCGCCGAGCGGGATATAGGGCACGTCGATGAAGAACTGCTTCTGGATCTCGGCGCAGATCGCCTTTTGCGTCGCGAGATCCTTGGCGGCGAACCAGTCGAGCCGGAGCTCTTCGAGGCGCGGAGATTTCGGCCAGCCGAACCAAGCCTGGTCGCCATTGCCGCGGATGCCGAGTTGGCTCGCCGGATCGAAATTATTGGTACCGTTCAGATAGGTGAAGAAGATGCTCCAGCCGCCCTTGTCGATCGGCTGGCGGCTCGCCCGGCGCTGCACGACCGTACCCCAGTCGGTCGAGACCAGCTCGACATTCACCCCGGATTTCTGCAGGGCATCGGCAGCTACCGCCGCGAGCGCATGGGTCGAGGGATAGTCGGTCGGGTCGAGCAGCACGACGCGCTCGCCCTTGTAGCCGGCATCGGCCAAAGCGCGCTTGACGGCGGCGAAATCGCGCTTGCCGACGAGGACCTCGGTCCCAGCCGTCGTCGCCATCGGCGTATCCGGGCTGAAGACGCCGACATGATCCTTCCAGAGCGAGCGCTCATCACCGGCGACCGCCGTCATGCACTCGCTCTGGTCGATGGCGCCGAGCAGCGCCCGCCGGATCGCCGGATTGTCGAAGGGCGGATGCAGCGCGTTGAAGCGCAGGCAGCCGATGCCGCCGGCCGGGTCGAGGCCCTCCAGCTTGAGGCCAGATCGACCGTTGAGAGTGCCTTGCAGGTCGGGCGTGGGGTTCTGCCACCAGTCGACCTCGCCATTGGCGAGCGCATTCGCCGCCGTCTGCGGATCGGGAATGATGCGCCACTCGATCCGGTCGAAATGAACGTGTTTCGGGCCCGCCGTGAAGGTGGCCGAGCCATCCGCGCGCGGAACATAGCCGTCGAAGCGCTCATAGACGGTCAGTGCGCCCGGGATGCGCTCATCGGCCTTGAAGCGGAACGGACCGCTGCCGATCATCTCAGTGACCTGCCTGTTCGGGTCGGTGACCGCAAAGCGCTCCGGCATGATGCAGGGCATGGAGGTGCCGGTCTTGCCGAGCGCGGCCGGCAGCAGCGGGAACGGGCGCTTCAGCCGGAACTTCACGACGCGATCGGATTCGACCGAGAGCTCGTCCGTCGCGTCCATCAGGGCGCGGCCGAAAGCGTCGCGGGCGGAGAAACGACGGATGCTGGGCACCACGTCCTGCGCCCGGACCGGCTCGCCATCATGGAAGCGCAGGCCTTCGCGCAGCGTCAGCCGCCAGGTCTTGCCGTCATCCTCGACCGTATGGCCGGCGAGCATCTGCGGTTCGAAACCGTAATTGGCGTTCTGGCCGTAGAGCGTGTCGAAGACCAGATAGCCGTGATTGCGCGTTACGGTCGCAGTCGTCCAGACCGGGTCGACGATCGCGACATCCGATTCCGGGATGAATTTCAGCACCTTTGCCCGCTGCGCAAGGGCCGGTTTGGCCACAGTGGAAACCGCGGCACCTGCAGCGACACCCAGAAACGTCCGACGCTTCATGCCGTGAACCCTCGCCCAAGGGGGTGGAAAAGCTGCGCAGGACGCGCCGCCGCAAATGCAGTCAGCCGATCCTAGGATGTGGGAATTGACCGACGCAAGCGGAGTAGCCCTTCTCCAAGCGCAGGAGCGCCCCTTCAACGACGCGAAGCCACCCACGCGAGAAGGTTGGCATGTTCCTGCCAACATCTCGCTATTCGCGGAATGATATTCCGCGACGGAGCCCGATATGCGAGCGGTGCTGCCCGATCCTGCCATGCGTGCGACTTTGACCAGCGAAACCTCTTCTTCGACCGCACATTCCCGTGGCGTCCTGCTCGTCTTCGCCGCGACCGTGGCCTGGAGCGCCAGCGGCATCTATGCGCGCCTGCTGACGACGGATGCCCTGACCGCCATCGCCTGGCGAGCTCTGTTTGCCGCCCTCTTCCTGATCGTCCCCATGGCCATGTTCGGCGGCGCCAGGACGCGCCGGGCCTGGAAAAAGGCGTTCGGGCCGACCGGGCTGGCCCTGATCGCGTTCCAGACGATCAGCCAGGCCGCCTTCATCGGCGCCTACTACATGACCAGCGTGGCGAATGTCGCAGTGATCTACGCGACTGCGCCCTTCATCGCCGCCGTGCTCGGCTGGCTGCTCCTGAAGGAGCGCATCGTCCTGCGGACGATGGCGGCAGGGCTCGCCTGCCTCATCGGCGTCGGAATCATCATCTCGGCTTCGCTGGGCGCGGGTCGCATCATCGGCGACCTGCTGGCCCTGCTGATGACGGTGACATTCGCCTTCGTCATTGTCATCCCGCGGCTGGACCCGGACCTTCCGGCGATGCCGCCGATCTTCATCAGCGCGGTGCTGACCTTCCTGCTCTTCGCGCCGTTCAGCTCCTGGAGCTCGCTCGATGCCCATAACCTCGTGGTGCTAGCGGCCTTCGGAGCGACCAATTTCTCGATCGCGCTGGTGCTCTTCATCATCGGCGCACGGCACCTGCCGCCGGCGGAATCGGCCTTGATCGGCACGACCGAAGTCGTCATGACGCCGGTCTGGGTCTGGCTCCTCTTCGCGGAGCCGCCGCCCTTCGCGACGATCGTTGGTGGAGCAGTGATCTTCGCGGCGGTCGTCTGGTACACTCTCTCCGAGCTCCGGCGCGGCAAAGCCTAGCGCGGCAATCTTGAGAGGGCTGCGGCGAAATTCGAGCCTGAGGAGAGCGGGATGTTCGTAGTGGCCTGCTGCCCGTTTCGTGGACAGGGCGTTAGGCTAACCCCACCTTCTGTTCGAACTCGACCGGGCTGATGTAGCCGATGGTCGAGTGCCTGCGAACGGCATTGTGGAACCGCTCAATGCAATCGAACACGTCGGCACGAGCATCGTCGCGTGTTCGGTAGGGCCCGCCGCGTGGGTCCGAGATGGGCCGTCATCTGACCGGCGAAACTGATCCTGAGCGTCCGCTTCGCGGCGATCGCCCAATGTCTGGAACTGGCCCTTGTCATGCGTTGTCGAGCTGAAGCGTAAAACGGTTCCTTACCTCGGCCAAAATCCCAAGGAAGTCGCGCACAAGCTGCGGCCGCGGGCGCCCCGGCGGGAAAACAAGATGCTTGCGGAAATGCAGCGCAGGCTCGAAGCGCAGCACCCTGACCCCCCAGCGATCCAGCCCGGCGATCGCCGCTGGGTTGACGAGGCCGATCCCCGCCCCCTCCGAGGCCAGCGCGCAGATCGTAGCTGAATACTCCGCGTCCACGACGACGCGCGGCTTCGCATGCACGGCGGCGAATGCGGCGTGGAGATCTCGTGACAGGCGTTCGTCGAAATCGAGCTGGAGGAAGGGTTGGTCATGCAGATCCTCCGGTCGGATCACGGCCCGGGACGCGAGAGGATGAGCGTGCGACAGCACAGCGACCATCCGGTAATCGGCAAAATGCTGATGCTCGACACCATTGAGATCGACCTCTTCCGAGCACAGCCCAAGGTCGAACTGCCCCGATTCTACGAGGTCCCTGACCTGGCTGGACGATTGCACCTGCAAGGTGACGTTGATCTTCGGGAACGCCCTTTGGAATAGGGCCAGCGCCTTGGGCACTAGCCGCCCTCCCAGCGAATGCAAGCTCGCGATCTTGAGCTCACCCGCTCCAAACTCCCGGATACGGGCGGCCGCCGCTTCCAGCTTCGCCATCGCCAGGAAGTGGCTGTCGACCTCGCGGAAGAACATCCGCCCCTCGAATGTTGGAACTATGCGGCTGCGAACCCGGTCGAACAGGGCAAAGCCGAGTTCGCGTTCCAGCTCGGCGATGCAGCGGCTGATCGCCGGCTGGGTGACACTGAGCAATTCGGCTGCACGCGACGCGCTGCCGCTGGTCATGACGGCGGCGAAGGCTTCGATCTGTCGATGCTGCATATCTATCAGCTTTCGTTATCAAGTCCGCGTCAGCTGATATTGGACGCATAGCCTTGCCCTGCCTAGTCTCAACCGACCAAGAATGGAGGGGCGAATGATCAGGGGTGTCATCAAGACCACGGCGCTTGCGGGAGGCCTGCTGCTCTCATCGCTTCCACCTGCTGCCGCAGGGCCGCACCTCGACGCGCTGAAGCAGCGTGGCGTTCTCAAATGCGGCACCTCCGAGGGCACGCCGGGCATCACCATGCCGGACCGCGAGGGTAAATGGACCGGGATCTATGCCGATCTCTGCCGCGCCGTAGCCGCAGCCGTCCTCGGTGACGCGACCAAGGTCGATTTCGTCCCGACGACCACCGTCACGCGCTTCACCGCCTTGCAGAGCGGCGAGATCGACGTGCTTTCGCGGACGGCGACCGCGACCTTGACTCGCGAGGCCCAGCTCGGCCTGCGCTTCGCGCCGATCTGGTTCTATGACGGACAGGCGATCATCGTCGCACGCAAGCTCGGCGTCACCAGCGCCAGGCAGCTCAGCGGCGCCACCATTTGCGTCCAGCAGGGCAGTACCTCAGAACTCAACCTCTCCGAATATTTCCGCACGAACGGTATGACCTTCTCGCCGGTGACGGTCGCCACGCTCGATGCGGTCGAGGATGCATTCTTTTCCGGCCGCTGCGATGCCTACAGCAACGACTCGACACCGCTGATCGGCATGCGGCTCAAGGCCGAACGGCCCGACGATTATGTCCTGCTGCCGGAACGCCTGTCGAAGGAACCGACAGCGCTCGCAATCCGAAAAGGCGACGAGCAATTCTACGACATCGTCCGCTGGGCGGTCTTCGCGCTGATGGAGGCCGAGGAGATGGGTGTGACCTCCGCCAATGCGGCAGAACTTGCCGCGAAAGGCCCGCCGGCCGTCAAGCGCCTGCTCGGCAGCGAGCCGGGCCTCGGCAAGGCGCTCGGTCTCGACGAGCGCTGGGTCGCCCGGATGATCGCCGCCGTCGGCAACTATGGCGAGATCTTCGAGCGCAATCTCGGCAAGGGCTCGCGCATAGGCCTCGAACGCGGCCAGAACGACCTCTGGACGCGCGGCGGCCAGATCTACGCCCTGCCGCTGCGCTGAGGCAAGAATGGACCGCTTCGCCGATCGTGGCCCGGAGGCGGCTGTGCCGTCCTGGGTCACCACATCGCCATCCCTGGCCGACGCCCTGATCTCGATGTCCGATGGCGTTCGGCGCCCGCTCTATCCGCAGGTTCCTCCGTTCGTCGCTCATATCGACGAGACCGGCGCCGAGCCGTTCCATTATCCCTACGAGGTCGGCTACGCCTACGAGCGACTTGCAGGCGACCTGTTTGCGCCACGCTTCGGCAGCGGCCTCGAACGCTGGGCGCCGCTCCTGCCGCCACTCCTGCCCGGCCTGTCCTGCGGCGAGGGCGCGACGCCGCTGGTTTCTGCGCCGCGGGCGGCCGCTTGGGCCTGCCTGCCCGAGCTCTTCGTCAAGGACGAGAGCGCCAATCCGAGCTGGAGTCACAAGGACCGCCTGAGCCTTTGCACCGTCAGCGCTGCTGCCGCCGCCGGCGCCCTTGGCACGGTCATCTCTTCATCCGGCAATCATGGCGCTTCGGCCGCGGCCTACTCGGCACGCGCCGGTCTGAAATGCATCGTGCTTTGCGACGACGCGGTTTCGCCGGCCCATGCACGACAGATGCGCGCCTATGGTGCCGCCGTGATCGCGATGCCACGCACGGCGCGGTGGCCGCTCCTCGATGTCCTGTCGCGCCAGCCGGGTTGGTATCTGATTGGCAACACGGCCCCGACCCATACCGGCCATCCATTCGGCCCAGAGGGCTACAAGACCATCGCATATGAACTCTTCCTCGAACTCGGACGAGTACCTGCCGCAGTGTCCGTACCGACGAGCTACGGCGAGCTGCTGTTCGGGATCGGCAAAGGCTTTTCCGAGCTCAAGGCACTGGGCCTGGCGACGGAAGAGCCTATCTTGATCGCCGCCGAGCCCGAGGGATCGGATGCCCTTGGCCGGTTCTGCGCCAGCGGCTCGTCCAGTACCCTCGAGCCGGTCGAAACCATTGCTCACGGTATTGGCTCCGCCCGCGGCGGCTTTCGTGGAATAGCCGCACTGCATCGGTCCAGGGGGCACGCTGTTGCGGTTCACGATCGGAGTATTGCGGATGCCCAGGCTGCCTTGGCGCTCGACGGTCTATGGAGCGAGCCGGCGTCGGCCGCGGGTCTGGCAGCCTTGCGCATCGCTGCCCAAAAGGCACTCTTGCCGCCCGGCCCCGTAGTTCACATCTCCACTTCAACAGGTCTGAAGGCGCCCTATCGTGGGGCTGTGGGGATTCCGCACCTCGCTCACGCCGATTGGGACGAACTGCGCGGGGTCCTGGCTGCTAGCTACAACGTGTCTCTCGACTGACCCAACCACGGCGTGCGGGAGGGCATCGCGCCTATGTACCGCACATCAGAACGGAATATCGTCGTCGAGATGGGTCGACGAGGAACGGCCACCGCCACCGCCGCCGGGCATGGCCGGCTGGCGCGAAGCTCCGCCACCGCCCATCGCGCCGGAGCGGCCGAAGGAGCCACCGCCGCCCGAGCGATCGTCGACGTAGCCGCCGCCACCGCCGCCCTCGCTGTACTCATCCGAGCCGCCCTGGCGGCTGTCGAGGATGGTGAGTTCGCCGCGGAAGCGCTGCAGCACGATCTCCGTGGTGTATTTCTCCACGCCGGACTGGTCCTGCCATTTCCGGGTCTGGAGCTGACCCTCGATGTAAATCTTCGAGCCCTTCTTGAGGTACTGCTCGGCCACTTTCGCCAGGTTCTCGTTGAAGATCACGACCGAGTGCCACTCGGTGCGCTCCTTGCGCTCGCCGCTCTGCTTGTCGCGCCAGGTCTCGGAGGTGGCGATACGCAGATTGACGACAGGCTCGCCGCTGCCGAGGCGGCGCACTTCGGGGTCGCGCCCGAGATTGCCGACCAGAATGACCTTGTTGACGCTACCAGCCATGACAGGCTCCACTTCCTGCGCACTTCACACAAACCGGCCGCTTGACCGGAGCCGAACCCTATCGGCCGATTAAGGCATTATCAATGATGTTCTCGTTTTGTTCAAGTGGTTTTCCCCTATCGAATCGCGGCGCCCGGCGGTCGCCGCAGACGAACCGTCGGAGGGCTATGGCAGGTCGCCCTCCAGCCTGACGCCGAGCGAAACCAGCGCCCGCCAATAGCCGGGATAGGTCTTGCCGACGCAGGCGGGGTCCAGGATGGTGATGCCGTTGAGCTTGAGACCCGCCAGTGCGAAGCTCATCGCGATGCGGTGATCGGCATGGCTGTCGATCCGCGCTGGAAGGGTCTGTCCGGTGAGGGCCGGATCGGACGCGACCAGAAGATCGTCGCCCTCCTCCACGCCGAGGCCCGGCCGGATGCGCGACAACCCCTGCGCCAAGGCCGACACCCGGTCGCATTCCTTGACACGCAGATTGGCGATCCCGACGAAGCGAACCGGCCGCCGGTTGAAGGCCGCGAGCACGGCGAGCGTGGGAACCGCATCCTGCATCTGCGAGCCGTCGATGACGTCCGGAAGGTTCGGAAAGCTGGCGATGACCTTGTGCGCGGCGGCATCGGGCTGGGTGAAGGCCGAGGGGGCGACGCCGAGATCGATAGCGCCGCCGGTCAGCACCTCGGCCGCCCAGAGATAGGTGGCGGCGGAGGCATCGGGTTCGACCAGGAAGTCGGCCGCCCTGTAGCCGGTGGGCTCCACCCGCCATGTCGCCGGATCCGGCTGTGAAACCTTCGCTCCGAAGGCCTTCATCACCGCCAGCGTCAGATCGATATAGCCGCGGGCGCCGATTTCCTTGCCCGTCAAGGCGATCTCGACAGGCCCACGCCCGCAGGCCGCCGCCATCAGCAGGGCGGACACATACTGGCTGGACAAGCCGCCATCGATCTCCACGCGTCCGGCGGGGAAGCTCCCCTGCCCCTGGACCTTAACCGGGGGGCAACCGCTCGGAGCCGTCACCGCGACATCCAATGTCCGCAGCGCCTCGACCAGCGGCGCGATCGGGCGTTTGCGCATGTGCTCGTCGCCGTCGACGATCACGGTGCCGTCGACCAGCGCGGCGGCTGCGGTCAGGAAGCGTGTCGCAGTACCGGCGTTGCCGAGGAAGAGCGGCTCGGCCGGCGGCTGCAGCCGGCCGGTTCCGGCGACGACAAAGGTGGTCGCATCAGGCTCCTCGACCGCGACGCCCATCGCGCGAACCGCCTGCGCCATGTAGCGGGTGTCGTCGCTCTTCAGGGCGCCGGTCAGCCGGCTCGTGCCTCCGGCCAGCGCCGCCACGAGCAAGGCACGGTTCGTGATGGATTTCGAGCCGGGCGGCACCACCCTGCCCCGCAGCGGCGCGTCCGGCGGAACGATCGTCAGTGCGGCCGTCGCATTCATCGTCCGTAGCCTTTGCGCGTTTCAAAGCCCGCGCCGAAACGGCGCGCGCAAGCTCATAGCGTGGCCGGCTCGGCTTGTCGCGGACGAAGCGCCGAGCGTTCCTCGCCCGGCTCCCGACAATCAGCCACCCTGCCGCCGCGACACGAGGACGGCCTGCGCCATCCGGTCCAGCAGCACGGCGAGCAGGACGATGGCGAGCCCGCCGACGAAGCCGAGGCCGGGATCGGCCCGCTGCAAGCCGAGCAGGACGATCTCGCCGAGCCCCTTGGCGCCGATCATCGAGGCGACGACGACCATGGCCAGCGCCATCATGATCGCCTGGTTCAGCCCTTGCAGGATCGTGGGCTGGGCAAGCGGCAGCTCGATCAGCCAGAAGCTCTGCCGGGGTCGCAGGCCGAGCGCCCGGGCGGCCTCGATGAAACCGGGGTCGACGCCGCGCAGGCCCAGTTCCGTCAGCCGCGCGAAGGGCGGCAGCGCATAGATCAACGTCGCGACCAGCGCCGGCGCGCGCCCGAGCCCGAGCACCATCGCCACCGGGATCAGATAGACGAAGCTCGGGATGGTCTGCATGAGGTCATAGAGCGGCGCGAGCGCGCGGCCCAGTCGCGGAAGCCGCGCCGCCGCAACGCCGAGCGGCAGCCCGAGCAGCACGACGAAGAGCACGGCGACGGTGACCAGAGCGAGCGACTGCATCGCCTCACCCCAGACGCCGAGACCGGCCAGCGCCACCGGCAGGGCCGCCATCGCCAGGGCGAAACCGATCCGTCGCGTCGCGAGCCAGGCGCCCGCCGCGACCGCGAGGACGAATGCCGGAACCGGGATGTGCTGGAGCGCCGTTTCGACCAGGCGGACCGGCGCGGTCAGCGTTGCGCCGAAACCATCGAGCTTGTCGCCATAGCCGGTGACGACGGCATCAACCGCGCGGTTGACGGCGCCCTGCAGCGCCTTGCCGAATTCCGGCACCGAAGCGGCCGTCACAGGCTCGATGCGACCTTCGTGGCGATATCGGCCGGCAGCCATTTGCGCCAGATATCGGGCTGCGTCTTGAGGAAGACCACGGCCTGCTGCTCAGGCGTGACCCCTTTCTCGCGCGCCTCGGCCAGCATCTTCGAGGTCATGTCGCTGGTCGTGCCGTAGCTCTTGAAGAAGCTCGCCAGCTGCGGCGCCTTCTTGGCGAGGTCGACATTGGCGCCGATGACCACCTTGCTCATCGGATAGGCTGTGGCGCGCTTGGGGTTGTCGCTCGCCTTGAGCTCTGCCCAAACAGCGGGGTCGAAGGGCGGCTCGTCGAGCTTGACGAGGTCATAGGCACCCAGCAGCCAGCTCGGCCCCCAATAGTAGAATACGACCGGGCGCTTGCGCTTGAGTGCGGCCTCGATCGCCGCGACCAGCGCCTCGCCCGAGCCGCCGCGCGTGTTGGTGAAGTCCCCGGCGAGCCCGTAGACGGCGAGTTTCTTGGTGTTGATGCCTTCGCAGACCCAGCCTGCGACGCAGTTGTAGAAGCGCCCCTTCCCCGGCTCTTCCGGATCAGCGAACAGAGCCTTGTAGCGCTTGAGATCTTCAGCGGTCTTCAAGTCCGGCGCCTTGGCGTCCGGCCCGGCGACCAGATAGCGCGGCACGAACCAGCCCTCGCTCGCATCCGGAAAGGTGGTACCCAGCGGCTCGACCTTGCCGGCCTCGGCCGCCTTCACCCAGGCTTCGACCGGGTTGGCCGTCCAGATTTCCATGACGATGTCGACATCGCCCCGCGCCACGCCGTTGACCAGAGGCGCGATGGCGCCGGGCACGCGCTCGACCTTGCAGCCGAAACCCCGCTCGGCGATCGCGCTGGCAACGGCGGTGTGGAAGGCGGCGGAATCATAGTCGAGCCCTGCCATCTTCAGCGGGCGGTCAAGCTCGCAAGCCATGGCCGAGGCGCCGAGACCGAGGCCGAAAGCAAGCGTGGCGGCTCCCAAAAAGGCTTTCATCGTCAATGCTCCCGCGCTGGCCATGACAGATGCCGCCGGGGCCGATCGCCCGGGCGGTTCGCGCAGTAACGCGGAACCGGGCGAATTGATCCGTCCTTCCGCCCTTCCCGCGTGGCAGCATCGCCCAAGTGAGGCCATAGAACCACACCCCACCCTGCCAGGGCCCGTCAGGACCATAGGCGTGACCTGGCAGGCGACGCGAGTGATACCTCATCGACCGAGCTTGCCGGCCATTGAGCGAGGTTCCTGATCGCCAGAGGTGGGTAAGAGAGGACAGAGATCGATGCTGCCAAAAGATTGCGTAGCGGAGAGAACGTCTGCTGCTGGAGGGGGACCGGTTTCGTGGACCCCGTCGAAGTCAAATCCGAAGTGCCGATGCAGGTCTTGAATCTGCAGATCCTGCGCGGGTTCAGGGCGATCGCCGCCCAGGCAGACGCCGCTCGATCAAAGAGGCGGATCGCGGGTCCATCCGCCGCCCAATGCCTGAAACAGGCTCGTCGCGGCAAGAAAGCGGCTTAGTCTGACCTGCGCCAGATTGTCCTCGGCGGTGAAAAGCGTTTGCTGGCTCTGCAATACGCTGATGAGATTCGCCGTGCCGCCGCGCAGCTGCGCTTCCGCCACTTCGAAGGCCCGGCGCGCGCTGCTGACGACCTCCGACTGCAGCCTTTCCTGCCGGGTCGTCTGGGTCAGCGCCACGAGTGCCTTCTCGACATCGGCGAAGGACGAGAGAACCGATTGACGGTAGGCCTGCAGGGCCTGCGACTGCGCGCCCCTCGCCTGGTCGAGCTGGCTCTGCAGCAGCCATCCGTCGAAGATCGGCTGCGTCAAGCCGGCAGCCAGCGTGTAGTACCAGGCGCCCGGCCCAAACAGCGAGGCGAGCGCCTTGCTCTGGAAGCCGGCATCGCCCGTCAGCTGGATCTGCGGAAAGAAGGCTGCCCGGGCCGACTCGACGCTGAAATTCGAGGCGGCGAGCTGTGACTCGGCCTGCAGCACATCCGGCCTGCGGCGCAACAGCTCCGATGGCAGCCCCGGCGTCACGCGCGGCACCGAGACTTTCGCCATGCCACCGCCGATCACTGTGAAATTCGCAGATGCCCGGGCGAGCAGGAGGGCCAGGGTCACGTTGCTCTGAGCCGCGGCAAGCTCGAGTGGCGGGACCGCCGCCTTCTGCGTCGCGACGAGCGTCTCCTGTTGGGAAAGATCCAGTTGCGACACCGTTCCGGCGTTGAACTGCTGCCGCACCAGAGTCAGGATCCGCTCGGCCGCGGCGACGTTGCCGCGGGCGATCCGCAAGCGGTCATTGGCCGTCAGAATCTGGAAGT
This sequence comes from Allobosea sp. 10L417, assembly GCF_056395485.1. Classification (NCBI taxonomy): domain Bacteria; kingdom Pseudomonadati; phylum Pseudomonadota; class Alphaproteobacteria; order Hyphomicrobiales; family Alloboseaceae; genus Allobosea; species Allobosea sp. 10L417. The sequence goes on along the minus strand of NZ_JBFTJP010000002.1, from coordinate 865,316 downwards.
AGGTATTGGCCACGCTGACGGTCGTGCTGAGGGTGACGACGTCGCGATTGTACCGGGCCGCGATGGCATCTTCCTGCGCGGCAAATAGGGTCGCGCGGTTCTTGCCCCAGAAGTCGATCATGTAGCTCGCCGTCAGCCCGACGTTGACCTGGGACCTCGTGCTGGACCCCGAGCTGCCGCTGGTCGTGGCCAGCCTTATCCGCTCCGTATTTCCAACTCCGGTCACCGTGGGGAGCAATGACGCGCCGGCGATGCCGGCCTGCGCATCCGCCTGGGCGATCTGCGCAACCGCGACCGCGATATCCAGGTTGGCGGATTGTGCGGCTTCGATCAGGCTCGTGAGCTCGGCGGAGCGGAAGCCGCGCCACCAGTCGAGGCCGGGCAGCGCGGCGTCCGGGCTTCGGTTTCCGCCCCGGTAGCTGGCAGGCACCTCCAGATCGACCGCCGGATTCTCGCTGCCGAGAATGCAACCCGACAGGCCAAGCGCAACGGCGATCGATGCGCCGATACCGCGCCAGCGGAACGACGGCTTGCGCCTTGCCAAGACGCAAACCGAAGCGGACGCGACGCCGTCACGCATGCATGAACTCCTTCGCCAATCCTTGGAGTTCATCCGATCGCACCGCGAAGCGATAGACTCGGCCAGGCAACAGCAAATGTTTTTGCATCATGAGACGTCGCCGCGCTCGCTCCGGCGCCTCGCCGTCTCGCCGCGTCATGCCGTGAGATCCGCGACCGGCTGAGGGGGACGCCTGCGCAGATTCCCGCACCAGGCGCGGAAGCGGTCAGCGTAGAGATAAACGACCGGCGTCGTGTAGAGCGTCAGAATCTGGCTCAGGACCAGACCGCCGACGATGGCGATGCCGAGCGGGCGCCGCAGTTCGCCGCCTTCGCCGAAGCCGATCGCGAGCGGCATCGCACCGAACATCGCTGCCATCGTCGTCATCATGATCGGCCGGAACCGCAGCAGGCAGGCCTCCTGAATGGCATCGAACGGAGACAGGCCGCGATGGCGCTGCGCGTCGAGCGCGAAGTCGATCATCATGATCGCATTCTTCTTAACGATGCCGATCAGAAGGATCACCCCGATCAGCGCCATGATGCTGAATTCGACTCCGAAGGCCATCAGGGCGAGCAATGCGCCGACCCCGGCGGAGGGCAGCGTCGATAGGATCGTCAGCGGGTGGACGAAGCTCTCATAGAGCACTCCCAGCACAAGGTAGATCGTCACCAATGCCGCCAATATGAGATAGGGCTGGCTGCCCAGGGAGGCCTGGAAGGCGCGGGCCGTCCCCTGATAGGTGCCGTGGATCGTGGCGGGGACGCCCAGCCGGTTCATGGCAGCCTCGATCGACTCAATTCCCGTGCTCAGCGACACGCCCGCCGGGAGGTTGAACGAGATGGTATTGGCGACAAGCAACCCCTGGTGGTTGACGGCCAGCGGCGTCGCGCCCTGTCCGAAATGTGCGATCGCCGAGAGCGGTATCATCGTCTCCTGCACCGTGCTGACCGCCGAACCCGTCGAAACCGCCCCCTTGCCGGTAGCGCCGATGGAGTTGGTCGCGAGATTGCGCGCCGCATCGGCCGCGACGCTGCTCGCCGTGGTCGATTTGCCCGCGGCCACGACCGTGCCGGCGACCGCATTGGTTGCCTGAGAGCCCCCGACCGACCCGCCGGCGGTACTGATGAAGACCTGCTTCAGCGTTTCCGGATTCTGCCAGAACCGCGGCGCCACCTCCATGATCACGTGGTATTGGTTGCGCGGGACATAGATGGTCGACACCTGCCGCTGGCCGAAGGCGTCGTAAAGGGTGTTGTTCACCTGCGCCATGGTGACGCCGAGGCGCGCGGCGGTGTCGCGATCGACGATGACATTGGATTCCAGCCCCTTGTTCTGCTGGTCGCTGTTGACGTCGGCGAGTGTCGGCAGCGCCTGCAGTGCGGCTGCGATCCGCGGCGTCCATTCCGCAAGATCCTCCAGGGTCGAGCCTTGCAGGGTGTATTGGTACTGGGCATTGCCGGCCCGGCCGCCGACCCGGATATCCTGAACCGCCTGCAGGAAGAGGCTCGCGCCGGGCACGACTGCCAGATTCCGCCGCAGGCGCGCGATCACCTGGTCGGCCGAGACGACGCGTTCGGCGAGCGGCTTCAGCGCGATGAAGACGCTGCCGGAATTGGTCTGCCCGCCGCCGGTGAACCCGACCACCGTGTCGACGGCCGGGTCGGCCTTGACGATCGAGACGAAGCGCGAAAGCTTCTGCTGCATCAATTGGAAGGAGATGCTCTGATCGGCCTGGATGGCACCGACGATGCGCCCCGTATCCTGCTGGGGAAAGAAGCCCTTCGGAATAGTGTCGTAGAGATAGAGGTTGAGGCCCAGCACAGCCGCCAAGACCAGCATGACCGCCCCGGGATGGCCAAGCGCGGCTGTCAGCGTTCGCCTGTATCCATCCAGCATCCAGGCGAAGACCCGCTCGCTGCCGCGATATAATCGGCCATGCCTGAGCTCGGCGTTTCTGCGCAGAAGCACGGCGCACATCATCGGCGTCGTCGTCAGCGAAATCAGCAGCGAGATCATGATCGCCAGCGAGGTTGTCATGGCGAATTCACGAAACAGCCGGCCGACGATCCCCCCCATCAGCAGGATCGGAATGAACACGGCGACGAGCGAGATGCTCATCGACAGGACCGTGAAGCCGACCTCCTGCGCGCCCTTGAGCGCGGCCGCGCGCGGCTCCATCCCGCTCTCCACATGGCGCGCGACGTTTTCGAGAACCACAATGCAGTCGTCGACCACGAAACCCGTCGCGACGGTCAAGGCCATCAGCGACAGGTTGTTGAGGCTGTAGCCGAGCAGGTACATCGCCGCGAAGGTCGCGATCAGCGATACGGAGACGGCCACGACCGGCACGAGCATCGACCGCCAGTCGCGCAGGAACGCGAACACCACGGCGATCACGAGCAGGATCGCGATCACCAGCGTGCGCTCGACGTCCTGGAGCGAAGCCCGGATCGTCGTGGACCGGTCGACCGCAGGCGCGAGATCGATGGCGGGGGAAATCGAGGCCCGCAGCGTCGGCAGGAGCGCCTTCACCCGGTCGACCACACCGATGATGTTCGCGTTGGGTTGCCGGAACAAGACGAGGAGAACGCCCGGCTTGCCGTCGACGAGCCCGGCATTGCGCAGATTCTCGACCGAATCCGTCACTTCCCCGATATCGGACAGCCGGATGGGGGCGCCGCCGCGATAGGCGATGGTTAGAGAGCGATACTGTGCCGCCTTTTCCGCCTGGTCGTTGGCGTAGATCTGGTAGCGTCGATCGCCGACATCGATCCCGCCCTTGGGGCTGTGGGCATTGGCGCTGGCTATGGCGGCACGGACATCCTCCAGGCCGATGCCGTATTTATAGACGGCCTGCGGATTCAACTCGACCCTGACGGCTGGCAGCGAGCCGCCGCCGACGAGGACCTCGCCGACACCCTCGACCTGAGACAGCTTTTGCGCGAGCACCGTGGTGGCCGCGTCGTAGAGTTCGCCCCGGGTCTTGGTATCCGAGGTCAGCGTCAGGATGAGCACGGGGGCGTCCGCCGGATTGACCTTTCGATAGGTCGGATTCGCACGGAGGCTTGCCGGCAGGTCGGCGCGAGCCGCATTGATCGCAGCCTGTACGTCGCGCGCAGCGCCGTCGATATCGCGGTTCAGGCCGAACTGGAGGGTGATCCGCGTTCCCCCGACCGTGCTTGACGAGGTCATCTCCGTCACATTGGCGATCTGGCCGAGATGGCGCTCCAGCGGGCTCGCGACGGTCGCCGCCACATCTTGCGGGCTGCCTCCCGGCAACGTGGCCTGGACCGAGATCGTCGGGAAATCGACTTCCGGGAGCGGCGAGACGGGGAGTTGGAAGAAGGCGACGGCACCCACCCCTGCCAGCCAGGCGGTCAGCAGCGTGGTCGCAACCGGGCGGCGGATGAAGGTCCGCGACGGGTTCATGGCCCAGGCACTTCGTGGGACGGCGGCAGGGCCAACCGGGCATCGGTGGCGCCGACGGCCAGCCGATCGAACCAGAGATAGATGACCGGCGTCGTGAACAGGGTCAGCAGCTGGCTGAGCAGCAGCCCGCCGACGATCGCGATACCGAGCGGATGCCGGAGTTCGGAGCCCGCGCCGGTTCCGAGCATCAGCGGCAGGGCCCCCAGCACGGCAGCCATCGTCGTCATCAAAATGGGCCGGAACCGCAGCAGACAGGCCTGACGGATCGCCTCGCGCGGTGTCCTCCCCTCGTTACGCTCGGCGTCCAGCGCAAAATCGATCATCATGATCGCGTTTTTCTTCACGATGCCAATCAGCAGGATGATGCCGATGATGGCGACGATGGTGAGTTGCTGGCCCGCCATCATCAGCGCCAACAATGCGCCGATGCCCGCCGACGGAAGCGTCGAGAGAATCGTGAGAGGGTGGATGAAGCTCTCATAGAGCACGCCCAGCACGATATAGACCGTCACGATCGCCGCGAGGATGAGCAGGATCTGGTTCGACAGCGACGACTGGAAGGCCTGCGCTGCGCCCAGGAAGCTGCTGGTCACGCTTTCCGGCAGGCCGATTTCGGCCTGGGCCTGCCTGATCGCAGTCACGGCTTCGCCGAGCGAGGTTCCGGGTGTCAGGTTGAAGGAGACCGTGGCCGAGGGAAACTGGCCGAGATGCGAGACCTGGAGCGGTGCGGTGCCCTCGCGGATCCTCGCGACGACCGCCAGCGGGACAGGTCCACCGCCCACCGCCGACGGCAAATAGATCGCCGAGAGCGAACGCAGGGAGGTCTGCAGCAGCGGATCGGCCTCCAGGATGACACGGTACTGGTTCGCATTGGTGAAGATCGTGGAGACGATGCGCTGACCGAAGGAATCATAGAGCGCGTTGTCGATCGTGGCCGGGGTGATGCCGAAGCGGGCCGCCTGGTCGCGGTCGATGTCGACGAAGACGGCGAGCCCTCGTGCGGAGATGTCGCTCGCGACCTCGGCGATCTGCGGCAGCGCCGCCAGCCGCTCGACCAGTTTCGGCGTCCATTCGGCGAGCTGAGCCGCATCGGCATCCTGCAGGACGAACTGGTACTGCATGCGGCTGACAATGCCCTCGACCGTGAGGTCCTGCACCGGCTGCATGTAGAGCGAGATGCCCGGCAGCGCGGCCGTGCGCTGTCGCAGGCGCTCCATCACCGCCGCGATGTTGGATCTGCGCTCCTCGTGAGGCTTCAGGTTGATCAGGATGCGCCCGCTGTTCAGCGTGCTGTTGGTGCCGTCGACCCCGATGAAGGAGGACAGGCTGGCGACATCGGGATCCTCCAGGATCGCGGCGGCGAGCGCCTGCTGCCGGCTGGCCATCGCGGCGTAGGAAACGGACTGCGGCGCCTCCGTGATGCCCTGGATGACCCCGGTGTCCTGCAGCGGGAAGAAGCCCTTGGGGATGACGGCGTAAAGGTACCCCGTCAGCCCGAAGGTCCCGAGCGCGATCAGCAGCACCAGCGTCTGCCGATCGAGCACCCAGTCCAGCATGCGGCCATAACCCGCAATGATGCTGTCGAAGGCTTCCCGGCTGACGCGCTGGAAGCGGTTCTCGCGCGCCTCGGCGGCCGGCTTCAGAAGCTTGGCGCAGGCCATCGGCACCAGCGTCAGGGAGACGACGGCCGAGATCAGGATCGTCACCGCCAGCGTCACCGCGAACTCGCGGAACAATCGGCCGACCACGTCGCCCATGAACAGCAGGGGGATCAGCACCGCGACCAGCGAGACCGTCAGCGAAATGATGGTGAAGCCGATCTGCTCCGAGCCGCGCAGGGCGGCCTCGAGCGGGGAATCCCCCTCCTCGATGTAGCGCGAGATGTTCTCGATCACGACGATCGCGTCGTCGACGACGAAGCCGGTCGAGATGGTCAGCGCCATCAGCGTCAGGTTGTTGAGGCTGAAGCCCATCAGATACATCGCGCCGAGCGTCCCTACGAGCGAGAGGGGAACGGACAGGCTCGGGATCAGCGTCGCGCGCGGGCTGCGCAGGAAGACGAAGATCACCAGCACGACGAGCATGACCGCCAGGGCGAGCTCGTATTCGACGTCGCGGACCGAGGCCCGGATGGTCACCGTGCGGTCGGTCAGAATCGTCATGTCGACGGCTTCCGGCAGCGACGCCTTGAGTTGCGGTAGCAGCGCCTTGATGCTGTCGACCACCGAGATGACATTGGCGCCCGGCTGACGCTGGATGTTCAGAATCACAGCCGGCGTCGCATTCATCCAGGCACCGAGCTTGTCGTTCTCGGCGCCGTCGACGACCTCTCCGACATCGCTCAGCCGAACCGGAGCGCCGTTCTTGTAGGCCACGATCAGGGAACGGTAGCCGTCGGCGGAGCGGATCTGGTCATTGGCATTGATCGTCGAGGCCCGCATCGGCCCGTCGAAACTGCCCTTGGGCGTGTTGATATTGGCATTGCCCAAGGTGGTGCGCAGGTCGTCGATGTTCAGGCCGTAGGCGGCGAGCTTGCGGATATCGGCGCGGATCCGCACGGCGGGGCGCTGGCCGCCGCTGATGGTAACGAGACCGACCCCGGGAAGCTGCGAAATCTTCTGCGCCAGCCGTGTATTGGCGAAGTCCTGCACCTGCGTCAGCGGAACGGTGGCGGAGGTCAGACCGAGCGTCAGGATCGGCGCGTCGGCAGGGTTGACCTTCGCGTAGATCGGAGGCGCCGGCAGGTCCGCCGGCAGAAGGTTGCCGGCGGCGTTGATAGCGGCCTGAACCTCCTGCTCCGCCACGTCCAGCGAGATGTTCAGGTCGAATTGCAGAGTGATGACCGAGGCGCCGCCCGAACTGACCGAACTCATCTGGTTCAGGTTCGGCATCTGGCCGAACTGCACCTCGAGCGGCGCCGTCACCGAGGAGGTCATCACATCGGGGCTGGCGCCCGGATAGAAGGTCTGCACCTGGATGGTGGGGTAGTCGACCTCGGGCAGAGCCGCCACAGGGAGAAACCGGAAGGCGAGGATGCCCGAGAGCATGATCGCCACCATCAGCAGCGTGGTGGCCACGGGCCGCAGAATGAAGGGCCGGGACGGGCTCACGGGCCTGGCCTCGCGCCCGTGCGGCGGCCGGAGCCCGCGGCCTGCGGCGGCGTTGCGTCGGGCGGCGCCCGCACGCTGATCCTGGCGCCTTCGCGCAGCTTGTCGGCGCCGTCGATGACGACCGCGTCGCCCGGCTTGAGGCCCGACAGGATCTCCACATGATCGCCATCGGTCACGCCGAGCTCGACCTTGCGAACCGAGACGGTGTCGTTGGGGTTGACGATATAGACGAAGGTGCCGGGCACGCCGCGCTGGACGCCCGCCGACGGGATTTGCGTCACGCCCCTGCGCGTGTCGAGCAACAGGCGGATATTGACGAACTGGTTGGGATAGAGCGATCGCTCCCCGTTCCCGAAGGTCGCGCGCAACTTGATCGTGCCCGTGGTGGGATCGATCTGGCTGTCGAAGGTCTTGAGGGACCCATCCGCGAGTTTCGTCGTGCCGCCGCGGTTGAAGGCCTGGACCGGCAATGTCGCGCCCGCCCGCAGGCGCGCGGCGATCGCCTGGAGATTGTCCTCCGGCAGGGTGAAGAGCACGCTGATCGGCTCGAGCTGCGTGATCACGACGATGCCGCTGGCGTCGCCGGCCGTGACGTAATTTCCCGCGTCGACCTGGCGTAGACCGGCGCGCCCGTCGATCGGCGAGACGATCCTGCAATATTGGAGATTGACCTCGGCGGCCGTGACCTGCGCGTGATCCGCCGCGACCGTGCCCTCATATTGGGCGACCAGCGCGACCTGCGTATCGAGAGTCTGATGCGGCACGGCGTTCTGGGCTGAAAGGCTCCTGTAGCGCTGCAGGTCGACCCGTGCCCCGCTGAGCAGCGCCTCATCGCGCGCCAATTGCCCCTTCGCCTGAGCCAGAGCGGCCTCATAGGGACGTGAATCGATCTCCGCGAGCAGATCGCCCTTCCGGAGATCCTGCCCCTCCTCGAAGTCCACCGCCAGGAGCTTTCCTGCGATCTGGGACCTGATCGTAACGGTCGCGAGAGCAGTCACGGTACCGAGAGCATCGAGGTTGATCGCGATATCGCCTTGCGTCGCTTGCGCGGACACGATCGACATCGCTGGAACGCTGCGATTGGACCCCGCTGGCTTCTCGCCGCCCGGTCGCACCCACCACCACAATCCGAGCCCTGCCGCGACCAGCGCGATCAGCACCAAACCAGGAAGGCCGGCCCGCGACTTCCGCGAGACCGCCGGCGAACGATCCGTGGCAGGAGCTAAGGCCGGGAACTCGGGCTTCTGGTTCATCGCTGCACCGATGCCGCATAGAACGCCCGCAGGATGCTATACGCATTTGCGCGGCGCCGCACATGAAACAGGCGTAATCCAGCGTTAATCTAGCCCGGAACGACGCGCTTCAGCCTGCATGAGGCGAACTGCTATGGTTGCTGCCGCATCAGCTTCGCATGCAACGACGGTGGCCGGTCATGCCAAGCAACGCAGCCCTCGCCGGATCGGAACAGCGCTCTTCCGGAGGCCCGTCGCATCCCAGGGATCTCGGGCGGAATGTGCTGGCGGGTTTGACGCTCGCGGCGATCACGATCCCGGAGCAGATGGCAACGGCGCGCCTCGGCGGCTTTCCAGTGCAGGCGGGGTTATTCGCCTTCGTCGCAGCGACGCTCGGTTTCCTGCTGCTGGGAGCCAGCCGTGTCCTCACCGTCGGCGCCGATTCGACGATCACCCCCATCTTTGCCGGCGCACTCGCCGCGCTTGCGGCGGGGGGCATCATCGCACCGACGGCTGCGCCGACCCTTGCCGTGCTGGTCGGCGTCCTCCTTCTGGGGGCCGGCTTCCTGCGCTTTGGCTGGATCGCGGATCTTCTCTCGACGCCGGTCGTGTCCGGCTTCCTGGCCGGCATCGCAGCCCATATCGTCGTGTCCCAGCTCCCGAGCCTGCTGGGGCTGAATGTGCAGGCGAGCAGTCTGCCTCCCCGGCTGGCGGAAATCTGGGCGGCGCGTGCAGGTAGCAATCCGTTCTCGGTCATGCTGGGTCTCGGCGTGCTGGCCGTCATCGTCGCCTGCGAAAAGCTCGCAGCCTGGCTGCCCGGCGCGCTGATCGCCTTCGCCTTGGCGACGGCGGCGGTCGCCGCTCTCGGTCTGGAGAGCCGCGGCGTCGCAGTGCTCGGCTCGTTGCCGACGGGGTTGCCGCCATGGCCCGGCTTCGATCTGTCCTGGGCCGATTTGCGGTCTCTCATTCCGCTGGCCCTGATCATCGCGCTCATCGTGATGATGCAGACGGCGACGGTCAGCCGATCCTTCCGCGATCCCGATGGGCGCGAGCCCGATGTCGGGCGTGATTATCTCGGACTGGCGGGTGCCAATCTGCTCGCCGGCCTGGCAGGCACCTTCCCGGTTAACGCCAGCCCGCCGCGGACGGCCATCGTCGTCGAGAGCAGGGGCCGGAATCCCGTCGCCGGTCTCGCCGCCGCGGCGCTGGTTCTGGGTCTCGCGCTCTTCGGCGGCGATGTTCTCGCCAATGTCCCGGAAGCGGCCTTTGCCGGCGTCCTCTTCTTCGTGGCCGGGCGGATTGTGAGGGTGGGACTGATCGCGCAGATCGCGCGCCAGAGCCCGCAGGAATTCGCCCTCGTCCTGCTGACCGCTTTTGCCGTTTCTCTGCTGCCGATCGAAAGCGGCGTGGCGATCGGCATCGGCCTGTCGCTGTTGCACGGCATCTGGATGACGACCCGCAGCCATCTGGTCGAGTTCGGTCGGATCGCGGGCACGACGATCTGGTGGCCACCGGGGTCGGGGCAGCCATTGACGACGCTGCCTGGCATCCTCGTCGCCGGCTTTCCGGCGCCGTTGCTCTTCGCGAATGCGTCAGGTTTCCAGCAGGAGCTGGTCGATCGGCTCGCAGCGCAAAAGCCGAGGCTGGTGGTCTTGGAGGCCAGCGGCATTGCCGCCATCGACTATACGGCGGCGCAGTCGCTGCTCGCCGTAGCCCGGGCCTGCGAAGCGCAGGGAGCGGCCTTCGCGATTGCGCGGGTGGAATCCGCACGGGCCCGCGAAGCGCTGGAGCGCTTCGGCATTATCCGCGCGATCGGAGAAGACCGGATTTTCCACAGCGTCGACGAAGCTGTTACCCGGCTTGGCGGTGTCCTTCCTAAATCTTGGGACCTCGCCACCCCCGCCGATCCGGCGCGTAGTGAGCGGCAACCCTAGACGGTGGCGTAAGGCGCTGGCGCGTTGGTCGACCTCGACGCGTCGTTGACCGCGTTCAGAGCCATCAAATGCTTGGCGCGCTCGAGGCAGGCCGGCTGCTCGCTGCGATAGCGCCGGCCGATCTCCATCATCAGGACGGTGCCGGGCAGGAACGTCAGCTCGGAGAAGATTTCGTCCCAGTCGATATCGCCCCAGCCAAGCGGCATGTGCAGGTCGCCGATGCCGAGCGCCGTGTATTCCTGCAGATGATAGCCCTTGTAGAACGCGGTTGGCCGCCCGAATGAATCATGGACGTGCAGATGGCCCGCGACGGGCGCCATGGCGCGAAGCTGCTCGCGGAAGTCGAGCCCCTTATAGGTCGCCTCGATATAGGCGTGGCTGAAGTCGATCAGGGCGACCAGATTGGGATGGTCGACGGCCCTCACCGTCTCCGCGATCCCAGCCGGTGTCTGACGGTATTGGCCAGCCTCCGTTGTGAAGATGTTCTCCAGCGCGATGCGCACGCCGTAGGATTTCGCGAATTCGGCAAGTTCGTGCAGAGCCTCGCGTTCCCGCCGGTCGGCATCAGCCCTTTCGAAGAGCTGCTCAGCGCGCAGAAAGCCGCCGTGATGGACGAGGATCCGCGAGCCGACCCGATCGCAGAGCTGGACCAGCGCTTTCGCCGCCTCGAGCTGATAGCGCAGCGTGTCCGGGTCCATGAAGTTGGACGAGACCAAGCCATGCATCGAGTAATTGAACGGGAACTGGGCTGTCAGCCTTGCGAGCCTGTCGGCGCGCTCCTCGATGATGCGCCCGCCCGCAATGAGATCGATGCTGGTCGGTGTCAGCTCGACCGTCTCCACGCCGAGATCTGCGAGACGCTTGAGATCGCTTTCCAGGCTGTCGAGTTCGCCGTCCGTCGAGGCGGCGACAAAGCCGGTCGAGATGATGTGATTCATGGAGGTCTCCAGTCGAAGCAAACTCAAGGATCAGGCCGTGATCGTCTCGCGCAGCGCGAGCGCCAAATCGGGGCTGTCCGAAGTCATGCGGCCGATATTGCGCCCGAGCCAATGGCGGATTCCAGCTTCGTCGTTGACCGTCCACACGCAGAGGCGGTCGAGTGCGAGCCTGCTTCGGATCAGCTCCCACTCGGCGTCCAGCAGCTCATGATGAACAGCCACGATCTCGGCCAGATCCTCGACGCGGTCGAGGAAGGCGGGGAGCCCACCCTGTCGCGCGGCCCAGGCAGCATTGACCGAGACGAGGCGAGCGACCTGCGGGGCATGGCGTCGGCATTCCTCCAGCACGGAGGTGTCGAAGGACGTCAGATACGACCGCTCCTCGATGCCGAAACGGGCCAGCTCGGCGGCCACGCGCGGGGCGATGCCGGGATAGGGAGTTCCGGTCTCGTCAATCTTGATCTCGACATGCAGCTCGATGGCCTTTGCGGGCGCCAGGATTTCGAGCACTTCCGCCAAGGTCGGGATGGTCTCGTCGGTGTCCTTAAGCTTCATGGCCTTGCGCGCTTCGGCCGATAACTCGCGCACCGGCCCCGCCCCCTCAGCGGTGCGGTCCAGCGTCGCGTCGTGGATGACGACGAGTTCGCCGGCCTTCGTCAGATGCACGTCGAACTCGATGCCGTCGACGCCGAGCATCAGCGCGTTTCGGAAACCGGTGAGCGAATTCTCCGGCCAGAGATTGCGGGCGCCACGATGGCCTTTGATCAGGGTCATGCCAATTCCCTCGGAAAGCGGCGTCTCTAGCGGATGGTCGGGTCGAGCTTGTCGCGCAGCCAGTCGCCGACCAGCGAGATGGAGAGCGTCGTCAGCATGATGACGATGGCGGGGGCGAGCATGATCCAGGGCGCGCGCGTGAGATATTCCCGCCCGAAGCCGACCATGTTGCCAAGGCTCGTTTCGGGTGGCTGCACGCCGAGCCCCAGAAACGAGAGGCCGGATTCCATCAGGATGATCTCGGGGAAAGTCAGCGTCATCGACACGATCAGCGTCGAGGCGACATTGGGCAGGATATGGCGCAGATAGACCCGCGTCGGCGTAGCTCCGAGCTGGACAACAGCCGCAGCATAGCCCTGCGCGCCGGCGGAGATCGCAAGGCCGCGCGCGATGCGCGCATAGCGCTCCCAGCCATAGAAGCCCATCAGGCAGACCAGGAGCACCATCGACGAACCGAAGAAGGCGAGCACCGCCAGCGACATGATGAGGAATGGCAACGCCGCCTGGAAATCGGCCAGAGCCAGCACGACATGCTCGACCGTTCCGCGAAACTGCGCCGCCAGGAAGCCGAGCAGCGTGCCGAAAAACGCCGAGAGCAATGTCGCTCCAAACGCGATCACCAGCGAAATGCGGATGGACTGGATGAGCCGCGAGAGCACATCGCGGCCGAGTTCATCGGTGCCGAGCAGATGCCTGAGACCGCCCGGCGCCGCGAGTCGGCTGGCCAGGTCCATGGAGGTGATGTTGTAGGGGCGAATCTGATCAGCGAAGGCGGCAACGATGATCATCGCCAGCAGCCAGATCACGCCAAGGCCGACTGTCAGGGGAAGCTTCAGCCGCAGAAGCGCGACAAAACCACCCCTCGGTTCAGAGGATGGTGCTTCGTGGAGATCGATGGCAGCCATGGGGTTTTTCCTCAATGACCGGAGGCCTGCGCGCGCAAGCGCGGGTCGAGCCAGCCATAGAGCAGGTCGACGACGAGGTTGGAGACGACCATGGCCGCGGCGACGATCAGCAGGATGCACTGCACCACGGCGAGATCGCGGTTCCCGACCGAGACGACCAAGAGCCGCCCGATCCCCGGCCAGGAGAAGATCGACTCCACCACCACGGCACCGGCGATCAGCGAGCCGACCATGAAGCCGACGATGGTGACGATCGGCACCGCCGCGTTCGGCAATGCGTGCCCCAGGACCACCTCGCGCCATTTCAGCCCCTTTGCGGAAGCCGTGCGAATATAGGGCTGGCCCATCACCTCGATCATCGCGCTGCGCGAGAAGCGGGCGAGGATGCCGATGCCGCCGATGCTCATTGTCAGGGTCGGCAATATGCCGTGCACCCAGGTGTCCTGTCCGCCGGAGGGCAGCCAGCGCAATGTGATCGAAAAGATCAGCACCAGCACCAGGCCCATCACGAAGGACGGGATGGTGAAGCCGAATACGGCGGCGAGCATGACGCCGCGATCGGTGAAGCTCTGGCGGTGCAGCGCGGCATAGACGCCCGCAGGGATGCCGATGATCAGCTTCAGGATCAGCGCCGGCAGGGTCAGCTGCAGGGTCGCCGGCACGCGCTCCAGCACCAGATTCAGGGCGGAGGCCTTGTCGCGCATCGACATGCCGAAATCGCCCGAGAAGATCGCTTTCAGATAGGCGACGTATTGCACCCAGAGCGGCTGATCGAGGCCCCAGGCCTTGCGGAAGGCGGCGAGGGATTCCAGCGGCACGTCGGGGCCGAGCATAACCTGCGCCGGATCGCCCGACATACGCAGCACGACGAAAGCGAACGTCACCACCGCCAAGATAGTGACAAAGGCGCGGAACAGGCGGACGAGAGCGAAGCGGAACATGGCGCCCTACCCTATGCGGCTGCAAGTGCGGGTTCGCCCGTCAGGACGTGGCAGGCTGCTGTCCGCCCCTCGCCGATCCGGCGCAACTCCGGCACTTCCGCCCGGCAGACGTCGCGCGCCAGCGGGCACCGTGGATGGAAGGCACAGCCGGAGGGCCTGTTGGCCGGGTTCGGCGGCTCCCCCTGCAGAATGACGCGCCCCTGCAGCTGCTTGCCAGGCTCCGGCACACTGGAAACGAGCGCTCTTGTGTAAGGGTGCTGCGGCGACCGGAAAAGCACATCGGAGGAGGCCCCCTCGACGATGCGGCCCAGATACATCACGGCGACCCGGTCGGCGATGTTGCGCACCACCTTCAGGTCATGGCTGATGAAGACCATGGCGATGCGGGTCTGATCCTGCAGGTCGCGCAGCATGTTGACGACCTGCGCCTGGATCGAGACGTCCAGCGCCGAGACCGGCTCGTCGCAAACCAGGAGCCTGGGTTTTGAGGCGAGCGCGCGGGCGATGACGGCACGCTGCCGCTGGCCGCCGGAGAGCTCGTGCGGATAGCGCCCGGCCTGATCCGGCCTCAGGCCCACAGCGGCCATCAGCTCCGCCACTCGGGCCCCGCGTTGTTCTCTCGGCAGCAGATCGTGGATCTCCAGCGGTTCGCCGATCTGCGCGGCGATCGTCAGGCGACGGTCGAGCGCCGCGAGCGGGTCTTGATAGACGAACTGCATACTGGCTCTGAGCGCCCGCCATGCGCCCGTATGGAGCGCCGGCATCGGCTGCCCGTCGTAGAGCACCCTTCCCTCCTGCGCGTCATCGATACCAAGCAGCATGCGGCCGAGGGTGGACTTGCCGGAGCCGGATTCTCCGACGATGCCCAGCGTTTCGCCGGGCATAACGGTGAGCGAGACGCCGTCCACCGCGCGCACCGGCACCGAGCGACCAAAGAGGCCGCGTCGGATCTGATAAACGCGCACAAGCCCGCGCGCTTCGACGAGCGGCGTCATGCCGGCACCCCCTCGGCAATTCGGGCCGGAACCGGCGCGGCGGGGGGAACCGGGCGGATGCAGGCGAGCTTGCGCCCATTGTCGAGAGCCAGCAGCGGCGGGCGCGCCTCGTGGCAGGCGTCCGCGACGCGCGGGCAGCGCGGCGAGAACGAGCAACCCTTCGGCAGATGCTGCGGATGGGGCACCGTGCCCGGGATAGGGCGCAGCCGCTCGCGCCCGCCATCGAGGCGCGGGATCGCGTCGAACAGACCACGTGTGTAGGGATGGCGCGGCTCCGCGAAGAGACCGGCGACGCGCCCCTCCTCGACGATGCGCCCGGCATACATGACGCAGACGCGCTCGCAGACCTGGCTGACGGCGCCGAGATCATGGCTGATGAAGACTGTCGCCATGCCCGTCTCGCGTCTCAGCCGGGCCAGCAGATCGAGAATCTGGGCCTGGATCGTGGCGTCCAGCGCCGTTGTGGGTTCGTCGGCCACGAGGACGTCCGGCTCCCCGGCCAGCGCCATCGCGATCATCAGGCGCTGGCACTGGCCGCCCGAAAACTCATGTGGGTAGAGGTCGAAGCGGCGGCGGGCGTCGGGGATGCCGACCATCTCCATCAGCCGCAGCGCCTCGGCGCGGGCCGCCTCGCCGCGAAGACCGCGATGGACGGCAAGCGCCTCGACGATCTGCCGGCCGATGCGCAGCACCGGGTTGAGCGAACTCGACGGGTCCTGGAAGATCATGGCGATCCGTCCGCCGCGCACGCCTTCGAGGACAGAGCGTGCCCCGCCGATCAGCTCCTGTCCCTCCAGCTTCACCGAACCGGAGACCGCGGCCTTGCCGGGCAAGAGGCCCAGCGCCGCCAGCCAGGTGACCGACTTGCCGCAGCCGGACTCGCCGACCAGGCCAAGCGCTTCTCCCCTGCCGACGTCCAGATCGATGCCATGGAGAACCTGCACGCCGTCGAAGGCGACCGTGAGGCCGCGCAGTTCGACGAGTCTGGAGTCGGCTGTGCCGAACATGCCCATAGCCATTCCGTCGTTTCAGAGAATGTCGAAGTCTCCGGCGGCCTTCCGGCCGCCGGAGATCATCACCGAGGGCCGATCAGATGGCCCAGTTCGCCGCGCGGAAGTCCATGGCGAAGGCCGGTGCAGCCTTCCACTTCAGCGAGGATTTCATGCCGGTGAAGACCGCGTTCTGGTGCAGGACCTGATAGGCCGGGTCCTCGCGCTCGCAGATCTCGAGCATGCGAGCGATGGCCTTCTTGCGCAGCGCCCGGTCGGTCGAGGTTTCCATGACCACGGAGAGCTGGTTCATCTCCGCGTTGGTCCAGTCCTTCATCTGCTGGAGCTCGCCGTTCGGGCCGTACTGGACGACCATCGGCGTGATCGGATCGTTGATGTTGTTCGAGGCTGACCAGTCGCGCACGCCCTTGACGCCGTTGCGATCATGGATCTGGCCCCAGTTCTCCTTCATCTCGATCTCGACGTTGAGGCCGACCTGCTTCCACATCTCGACCATGATCTGCCCGTTGGCGGTCTGGTTCGTGTAGTAATTGTTGAGCAGGCGGAAGGGGATGCGGTCCCCCTTGTAGCCGGCCTGTTTCAGCAGGTCGCGGGCGAGCGCGGGGTTGAATTCCGGCGCCTTCCAGCCTTCGATGAACATGTCCGTGGCCCGGAAGGACTCGAACTGCAGGCCGGCGGGGACGACGGTCTTGCCGGCCCAGAGCGCATCGACGATCGCCTGACGGTCGATCGAATGCGTCATGGCGCGGCGCACCAGCGGGTTCGCCAGGACCGGGTTCTCGATGTTGAAGACCGAGACGCGATGGTTCCAGATGGTCGAGCTCTGCACCTCGAAGCCCGGCGCTTTCTGGATGGTCGCGATCTGGTCAGGCGGCAGGTCGCAGGCGAAGTCGTACTCGCCCGAGAGCAGACCGTTGACGCGCGACGCGACTTCCGGGACCTCGACGAAGCGGATCTGCTCCAGCGGCGGGCGGCCGCCCCAATACTGGTCGAAGGCAACCAGCGTCAGCGAGACGTCCGGCCTGAACTCCGCAACCATATAGGGGCCCGTGGTGACCGGCTTGCGCGCCCAATCGGTGTAGCTCTTCGCCTCGTCCCAGGCGCGGCGATTGGTGATCTGGCTGCCGGCCGAGTAGAGGCGACCTTCAAGCGTCACGTCGGGCGTCGCGTTGTGGAAGCGCACGGTATACTTGTCGACGGCCTCGACGCCGGCGAGCGCCGGCCAGAGGCGGCGCGCGATGCCCGGCACGGAAGCCGGCAATTCCTTGACCGTGGTCGGCTTGTGATCGTCGGCGAAGATGGTCTTGCCGCCCTTCGGCTCGGTGTTGCCGAACAGGCGCTCCTTGGAGAAGGTGAACACGACGTCGGCAGCGGTCAGCTCGTCGCCATTGTGGAACTTCACGCCCTGGCGCAGCTTCAGCTCCAGCGTCTTGTCGTCGATGCGCTTCCACTCGGTGGCGAGACCGGGGAGCGGGCCCTGGTTGCCCATCCAGTCGCGCAGGATCAGGCCTTCCCACAGGTTCGGAAAGAAGACGCGTTCGCCGACATTGGACTGCTCGTTCCAGACGTCGAGCGTGCCGTTGATGGTGATCTTCTGCACTGCAATGGTGATGGAACGCCGCTTGCCCTGGGCAAGGACCGGGCGCGGCAGAATCAGGGAGCCGGCAGCCGCCCCGAACAGGCCGAGCGCGCCGCGTCGATTGATAGGAAGCACAGGGAGTCTCCTTCGGTCGCAACCGGCCTGGAAGGGGTCACGGTTGAATTTGCAGGAGGGCTCTAGGTCCGCGATTTAACATTCGCATGAAGGTTCGGACGGGTGCGGGGCCGGGCTCCGTCGACGTCCCGCATGAACCCGCCGGATCGGCTTCGCGCAAGCCGGCGGGGATGATCTCGATCGGCCTTCCGAACCGGCCAAAACTGACGAGAAAAATTTCGCTTGTCGGCCGGGCCATGGCCGCGAGTGCATTTCCGCAAGGCCGGGAAACATGGCTCGAAGGCGCCCAGCGCGGGACAACGCCTCATATTCCGCAGAACGCCGGCTATCGCGCGTGCGCCATCCTCTTCAGCGAGGCGATTGATATCGTCCACCGCGAACGTCGTCTGCCTCCCGCCGGCCGAAGCCGCGTGCCATCCAGAGCGCGCATGCCGTCAGCAAGAAGAGAAAAACACCTGGCGCGATCACGAGCCACGGCGCCCGCGAGAAATAGGGCCGTGCTTCGGCGATCATCGTTCCCCATTCCGGCGTCGGTGGCGCAACACCGATTCCCAGAAATCCGAGGGCGGCAATGTTCAGGATGTTGTGTCCGAACTGAAGGGCCAGCAGCCCGGAGAAGACAGGCAGGAGCTGGGGCAGGATGTGCCTCCTGACCAGGTACAGCCGCCGCCCTCCTGCGGCCCGGGCGGCGGTGACGAAATCGCGTTCCCGCAGCGAAAACGTCGTGGCCCGTGCGATCCGGGCATATTTCACCCAGCCTGCCGTGGACAGGGCGAGGACGAGCGAGAGCCCGCCACCGCCGAGATAGACCGACAGGATCAGGGCGATCACGATCTGCGGCAGCGCCGTCAGCACGTCCATCGCGAAGGTCAGGGAGCGGTCGAGCGTCCCGCCGATCGCGGCGGCCAGCGTGCCGATGCCCAGGCCGATCGCGAGGGACAACGCCACGATTGCCAACGAAAGGCCGATATCGAACACGAAGCCGTGTGCGATCCGGGCGAGCACGTCGCGGCCGAGATGGTCGGTCCCGAGGGGGAATTCCGCTCCGGGCGGCCGCAGGCTGTCGCGAAGCGAGCCGTCGAGGGGATCGCGCAGCAACCCGCAGCCGATCGGCACCAGCAGAAGCGCCGCCAGCAGGATGAGCGGCCAGGCTGCCCTCCAATGCCGCGTCATCATGCCCTCCCGTCGAGCTCGATGCGCGGATCGATCCGCGCGACGGCCAGATCGGCGGCGAGATTGACCGTGGACACGGCCAGCGCGATCGCGCCGATCGCGCCGAGAAAGGCTGGGCCATCATGGCTGTCGAGCGCCTCGGTCAGGTAGCCGCCCAGGCCGGGGATCGAGAATAGCCGCTCGACCACCACCACGCCGCCGATCAGGAAGGCGAATTGCAGCGCGAGATAGGGAATCAGCGGCACGAGCGCGTTGGGCAGGGCGTGGACGAGCAGGACCCTGCCCTCGCCCAGCCCCTTAGCTCGCGCCGTTGCTATGTGAGGGGCGTCGAAAGCCTCGCTCAGGGCATCGTCCAGCAGAATGGCGTTGAAGCCGAACTGGCCCAGAGCCAGGACGGCGACCGGCAAGACCAGATGCGCCCAGCCCGCGAAGCCGCTGACCGGCAGCCAATCCAGACCGATCGCGAAGAGTATGATCAGAAGCGCGCCGAGAAAGAAGGCGGGCAGCGCCACCGAACAGACGGCGAGAAGCTCGAGCCCCCGGGCGGCGAGCGGCGTCGCGACCGAGCGCTTCAAGGCGACGAGCCCGAAAGTCAGGACGAGCGACGAAAGCGTCGCCAAGATGGCGAGGAGGCCGGTCGCGGAGAGACGCCAGCCGAGCTCGGTCGCGACCGGCCGACCGGTCCGGATCGAGTGGCCGAGATCTCCCCCCAAGGCGCCGAGAAGCCAGCGGCCATATTGCACGACCAGAGGGGCATCGAGGCCGAAGCGCCCGGCGATGGCCGCGACATCCGCCCGCGAGACGGCCGCTGTCTGGTCCCGGACGAAGACCCGCGTGAGGATCACCGCTGCCGGCTCTCCCGGAACCAGTCGCAGAAGCACATAGGTCAGAAAGGTGGCGGCCAGGACGATCGTGACCGCCAGCGCCAGCCTCCTGACGACATAGGCCGTCATCTAGGGAGCGACCGTCATGCGCGGATCGAGCATGTAGTCATGGGCGATCGGATTGAAGGCGTAATTGGCGATGCCAGGCTTCATCACGACGTTGACGCCGTAATGCGCGATGGTCAGGCAGGGCTCGTCCGCGGCGACGATGCGCTGGACGAGGTTGTAGGCGGCAGTGCGTTCGGCTTCGTCGCGCGTCGTCAGCACCGTCGCGAGAGCCTGGTCGACCTCGGCATTGGCGTAGCCCCAGCTATTGATCACCCCCTTCGAGTGATAGGTCTGGCGCAGGTAGAAATCCGGATGCGGATACATGGCCGTCGCCAATGCGGCGAGCCTGGCATCGCCGGGCTTCATCTCCCTGGCGATGGCGGCGAAGGTCGTGACCTTTATCTCGACGGGCACCCCCAGCTTGCGGAGCTGGTTCTGGAGTGCCCCGGCGATCGGCACGAGCCCTGGTCGCTGCGCATAGGTGTATAGGGTGAAGCCGAGCGGCTTGCCGTCCTTCGCCATGACGCCGCCCGGGCCCGGCGCATATCCGGCTTCGGCCAGCAGCTTCCGAGCGGCCGCGAGATCAGGCTTGGGCAGGACGATCGATCTGTCGGCGAAGGCCATCGTGTCGGGAAAGGCCCCGATGCCCGCGCGGCCCATGCCGAACAACACGTATTGCACGATCTCTTCCCGATCGATGGCGAGCGAGAGCGCCTTGCGGATGCGGGCGTCGGCGAAGGGCGTATCCTTGAGACTGCCGAAGCTCAGCACGTAGTTGCGGGCGGTGACGTTGCGCGAGACGGTGAAGCCCTTTCCCGCGAGCATGTCGAGGTCGCCATAAGGGACCTCCGAGGCGAAATCGACGCTCCCCTTCTGCAGTTCGAGCGAACGTGTGGTCGGATCGGGAATTCCGCGGAAACTGATCGCGGGGATCGCAGGCTTCTCACCCCAATAACCATCGAAGCGCTCGGTGGCGAAGCTCTGTGCGGCCGGCTGCCAGGCCGAAATCCGGAAGGGGCCGGTGCCGATCGGGCGCTCGATCGCGCCATCGTCCAACCGTGGCGAAGCCGGCGACACGATCGCCGCGCTCGAATAGACCAGGGCCGCGGGTAGCGCCGGGAACGGCTCGGAAGTGGTGATCGCAACCGTATTGGTATCGCGCGCCGCGAGATCGGCGATCCTGGTGTAGCTTCTGACGGTGCCGCTTCGCTTCAGCGTGTCGGACAGGCTCGCGACCACCGCCTCGGCCGTCAGCGCCGAACCGTCATGGAATCTGACGCCCTGCCGCAGCTTGAAGAGCCAGACCGTGTCGCTTTCGCGCGTCCACGATATGGCGAGCCCCGGCCCGAGCGTGAAATCCGGGTTGCCGGCCACCAATGTCTCGGTGACCATCGCCTTTTCCTTCATCAGGGTGCCGTCCTGAGAAGGGTCGAGCGTGGGAATCTCCCAGATCTCGGCCACGCGCAGCGGCCGCTCCTGTGCGGCTGCGACGGAAGCGACGAACAGCGCCCCAATCAGAACCAGCTTGCGCAGATGGGCGCGAGGCATGAGGTGCCACCGTATGACGTTTTCGTCCAAAATTCATACGGCAGCGGCGGCGGGCTGTATCGCTGAAATGTTGAGCAGCACGGAGCCGAAAATGCTCAGTGATCGTGCTCGTGAGGATGCCGATCCTCGGTTGCGGTCGCGTCGGGCAGGATCTGAAGATGACCGTGCCGGACGCCGCGCTGGCTGATGACGCCGTCGGCAAAGGCGCGGACTTCACCGCTCGCTCCACGCAGCACCGAGACCTCCAGGCATTCATGTCGATCGAGATGGACATGGAGGGTGGCGACCGAGAGGTCGTGATGGTCATGCTGCCGATTGGTCAACCTGCGCGCGAGATCCCGCGTCTCGTGATCGAAGACATATGCCAGCGTCGCAAAGCAGGGAGCGGCGGGGTCGGTGGCGGTCTCCGTCCGGGCGGCATGGCGCAGAATGTCCCGGATCGCCTCGGAACGGCTGCCATAGCCTTTCGATACGCTGAGCGTATCGACGAATGCGAGAAGTTCTGCATCGATGGTGATCGTGACCCGTTCCACTTGCACCCCTATTCCGACCCCACGGCCCGGCTGGAAAATTGAGCGAGCACCCGACATTTGCGAGACGCAGATCGCTCGCGTCAGGCGCCGGTGTTGCCGCCTCTAGGATTGAAAGAGACGGCTGTATTGCGTTTCGTGCCAGGCGCTCGCCATGGCCAAGGCCGGGGACAGGCTGCCGATCTCGTCGTCGCCGATCGAGCGAGCGCATTCAGCCGCTTCCTCGATTGCGCCCGCGGCCTCGATGAGGATGCGCTGACCGGCGGTATGGCCGAGGGGGACCAGCCGGATCGCCGCGTTCACCTGTCCTTCGACATAGATCCACAGCAGGCCGCTCAGCGCCGCCGTCGGCGCAATGCACCAATGATGTGCGGCCAGGGCAAAAGCCCCCGCGAACGACAGCTCGCCGGCACAGTGGCCCGCGGCCGCGGGAACTGCGAGATCGGCGAGGAGGCGCAGAAGCGCCTCGCCCAGACGCCTGTCCTCGAGCTGGAATTCGCGGCTTTCGCGCCCCGCCGCGAGCCAGGCGTTGGCCGCGCGGAAGCGCTCAACGTCGCCGGCGGCCAGAGCGTTCGCCATGCGCCAGAACAGCGCGCCGTCCAACTGCGCCACATTCGTCCGGAGCGTGCCCAGTATCCAGTCGCCGGCGGTCCTCTCGTCACGAACCCAGCCGGCCGTAACGGCTGCTTCGAGGCCGCGAGAATAGGAGAATCCACCCACCGGCAAGCCCTGGCTGACCAGGCGCAGCAGATGCAGCGGCATGGTTTCCGGTCTCGGCGGCTGATCCGGCGCAGCGCCCATCGCTCACGCTCCCGCCGGGGCGGCCTCAGCCGGACGGCCCTCGAACAGCCCGCCCTGCTCGACGATGAAGTCGACGATGCCGTCGACGCCATGGCCGCGCGAAAGATCGGTGAAGCCGAAGGGCCGAGCTCCGCGCATCCGCGCCGCATCCCGCAGCATCACGTCGAGGTCGACATTCACATAGGGCGCGAGGTCGCTTTTGTTGATGACGAGGAAGTCGGAGCGGGTGATCCCCGGCCCGCCCTTGCGAGGGATTTCTTCGCCCTGGCAGACGGAGATGACGTAGAGCGTCAGGTCGGCAAGGTCGGGCGAAAAGGTCGCCGCCAGATTGTCGCCACCGGATTCGATGAAGACGATGTCGAGATCGGGAATCCGGCGATTGAGCTCGGCGATGGCCTGCAGGTTGATCGAGGCGTCCTCGCGGATCGCCGTATGCGGGCAGCCGCCGGTTTCGACGCCGACGATGCGATCCTCGGGCAGTGCCTGGAGGCGTGCCAGGATCATGGCGTCCTCCTTGGTGTAGATGTCGTTGGTGATGACGGCGATCGAGAACTTATCCCGCATCGCCTTGCACAGCTTCTCGGTCAGCGTGGTCTTGCCCGAGCCGACGGGACCGCCGATGCCGACGCGGAGAGGACCGTTCTTTGATATCATCGGTGCAAATGCCCTCGGGTTGGAAACCGGGCGAGCTTGCATGCAAGCTTCGCTCCGCCGGCTTCAGCCATGGTGATGATCATGATCCCCATGGCCGTGGGAATGCCCATGCGCGTGGCCATGGCCGGAATAGGCGCCGCGCACAGGGGTGAACGCCGAGGTGATCTCCTCTACGGCGGCGCCCAGCCCTTCGAGCATCGCCTTGATGACGTGATCGCGCAGGATCAGTATCCGGTCGGCCTCGATCGCCGCGGCCAGGTGACGGTTGCCGATATGCCAGGCCAGCTCGGCGACATGCAGGGCATCGCGGCCGCGGACCGCATAGAGCGGCTCTTCCGCGGCGGCGATCTCGACGACGCCGCTGCCTTCCAACAGCAACTCGTCCCCATCCGCGAGCACGACCGTGTCGGGGAGATCGATCAGAATCTTCCGTCCGTCCTCGAGCCCGATCGCTCGTCGGCGCAGGTGGCGCTCATCGTGCGGGAGAACTGCCCTGCCGAGCACCGGTTCGTGGCTTGGACCGCTCTGCGAAGCTCGCCTGACCGCAATCGCCTTCAACATATCGCCTCTCGCAGCCTGTGCCCCTCGCGGCGCTGGGACCCGTTCCGAGCCGGACGGGCTTTCCGCCGCCAAGGCAAGCGGAGGGCCAATGTCCCGAAACGACGTTCCCTGCCGCATTTGGTGGCTCTTCATCCCTGGCCAGGCAAGAGTCATGGTGGACCGGCAACGCCGAAACGGCGGGCATATGGCGCCGATTGAGGCAGTTTCAGCCAATTCTGCCGTTTTTGTAGACCGCCGCGCCCGATGGCCAGGATGACAGCAGACGAGGTCCCGACATAGTCTCGCATTCGAACCGCGAGCTGGAATCCCTGATCAAAACCTCATCCATGGATGCTCTCGCGCCAGTTCCCTCCGTCGAAGCCGCACGACCGCCCGCGGGCTCTGCCGAGCGCGCCCACTATACCGTCCAGCCGAGCGATTGGCTGGCGGAGCTGGAGCTGTGGTTCGCGGTTGCAGCCGGCAAGACCCGGCTTATGCGCCGGCGCCATCTCGGGCCGCTCGTCGTCCAGCAGCCCTTTCATCCCGAGAAGGACGGGACCTGCCATGTCTATCTGCTGCATCCGCCCGGCGGCGTGGCGGGCGGCGATCGGCTAGAGCTGAGCTTCCATCTCGAAGCCGGGGCCCGCGCCGTGCTGACGACGCCCGGCGCGACCAAGTTCTATCGCAGCGAGCACGGCTTGTCCGTGCAATCGAGCCGGGTCGCAGTCGGGCCAGGAGCGGTCTGCGAATACCTGCCGCAGGAAACCATCTTGTTCGACGGTGCCGATGCTCGTCTCGAAACGCAGGTGTCGCTCGCGCCCGACGCGACCTATGTCGGGTGGGATTTTCTCTGCCTCGGCCGTCCGGCCGCCCATGAACGCTTCACGACAGGCAAGCTGAGCCAGCGCGTAGAGATCACGCGAGACGGCAGGCCGATCTGGTTCGAGCGGGTCGAGATCGCCGGTGGATCTCCCCTTCTCAGCGCGGCCTTCGCGCTCGCCGGGCAGCCCATCTTCGGGACGATGGTCTATGCCGGCGCGATCGGCGAGGATGCGGCGGAACGCGTGCGCGCCGCCAGCGGCGCGAGCGGCGAAGGCGTGTTTTCAGTCAGCCAGCTCGAGGATGTCGTGGTCTGCCGTTATCTCGGGGCGCGGGTATCGGAAGGCAAATCGTTCTTCCTCCGTGCATGGGATTTGCTGCGGGCGGCCGGCCAGGGCAAGCCCGCCAGCCCGCCGCGCATCTGGGCGACCTGAAGAAGGTCGCTTGCACCCCGGAACAGCGGCAGCACGGTCAAAGGCAGGAACGAGAGAAGGCCATGGAACTTCTTCCACGTGAGAAAGACAAACTCCTCCTCTTCACGGCAGCCCTGCTGGCGGAACGGCGCAAGGCGCGCGGGGTCAAGCTCAATTACCCCGAGGCGGTCGCCTATATCTCCGCGGCCATCCTCGAAGGCGCACGGGACGGGCGCACGGTCGCCGAGCTGATGTCCTATGGCGCGACCCTGCTTGGCCGTGACGACGTCATGGAAGGCGTGCCGGAGATGATCCACGACGTCCAGGTCGAGGCCACCTTTCCCGACGGGACCAAGCTGGTCACCGTCCACAGCCCGATTCCGTGAGGTGCCGCGATGATTCCGGGTGAGTTCTTCATCGAGGATGGCGAGATCGAGCTCAATGCCGGGCGCGAGACGCGCTCGGTCGAGGTCGCCAATTCCGGCGACCGGCCGATCCAGGTCGGCTCGCATTATCATTTCTACGAGACCAATGCGGCGCTGCATTTCGATCGCGCGGCGGCGCGGGGCTTCCGGCTCGACATTCCGGCCGGGACGGCCGTGCGCTTCGAACCCGGCCAGTCGCGCACCGTCCGTCTCGTGGCGCTCGCCGGCGACCGGGCAGTCTACGGCTTCAACGCCAAGGTCATGGGCAAGTTGGAGAGCTGAGATGGCGCGCATCACCCGCGAGAACTACGCGTCGCTCTATGGCCCGACCAAGGGCGACCGCATCCGCCTCGCCGACACGGAACTCGTCATCGAGATCGAGGAAGACCACACCGTCTATGGCGACGAGGTCACCTTCGGCGGCGGCAAGGTCATCCGCGACGGTATGGGCCAGAGCCAGCGCAATGCCGCCGACGTGGTGGATCTCGTCATCACCAATGCGGTCATTCTCGACCATTGGGGGATCGTGAAGGCCGATGTCGGCATCAAGGATGGGCGCATCGCCGCGATCGGCAAGGCCGGCAATCCCGATATCCAACCCGGCGTCGACATCGTCATCGGCCCGGGCACGGATGTCATTGCCGGCGAAGGCAAGATCCTGACTGCCGGCGGCGTCGATGCCCATATCCATCTCATCGCGCCGCAGCAGGCGGAGATGGCGCTTGCCAGCGGCACGACGACCTTCGTCGCCGGCGGCACTGGGCCTTCCGTCGGCACGCTCGCCACCACCGTGACGCCGGGTCCCTGGTATATTCACCGCATGCTCGAGGCGATCGAGGAGCTGCCGCTCAATGTCGGCCTCCTCGGCAAGGGCAATGCGAGCCTGCCCGAGCCGCTGCGCGAGCAAATCCGGGCCGGCGCCATCGGCCTCAAGCTGCATGAGGACTGGGGCACGACCCCGGCCGCGATCGACTGTTGCCTCTCCGTCGCCGACGAAATGGACGTCCAGGTCGGGCTGCATTCCGACACGCTGAACGAGAGCGGCTTCGTCGGTGACACCTTCGCGGCGACGAAGGGCCGCGCGATCCATTCCTTCCATACGGAAGGTGCCGGGGGCGGCCATGCCCCGGACATCATCACGGCTGCCGGCCAGGAGAACATCCTGCCCTCCTCGACCAATCCGACCCGGCCCTACACGGTCAACACCATCGACGAGCATCTGGACATGCTGATGGTGTGCCACCACCTCAGCCCGCGGATTCCCGAGGACGTCGCCTTTGCGGAGTCGCGCATCCGCAAGGAGACGATCGCGGCGGAAGACATCCTGCACGATCTCGGCGCCTTCTCGATGATGTCGTCGGATTCGCAAGCGATGGGCCGTGTCGGCGAGACGATCCTGCGCTGCTGGCAGACCGCGCATAAAATGAAGGTGCAGCGCGGTCCGCTGCCCGAGGACAGCGAACGCAACGACAATTTCCGCTGCAAGCGCTATGTCGCGAAATACACGATCAATCCCGCGATCACCCATGGCTTCTCCCATGAGCTCGGCTCGATCGAAATCGGCAAGCGCGCCGATCTGGTGCTCTGGAAAACGGCCTTCTTCGGCGTCAAGCCGTCGCTGGTCCTGATCGGCGGCATGATTGCCACCGCGCCGATGGGCGACCCGAACGCCTCGATCTCGACGCCGCAGCCGGTGCATTACCGGCCGATGTTCGGCATCATGGGGCGTGCGCGGGCCAAGACCGGCGTCACCTTCGTCTCGCAGGCGGCGCTCGATGATGGAATCGGCGACAAGCTGCAGCTGCAAAAACAGCTGGTGGCGGTGAAAGGCACGCGCGGCATCCGCAAGAAGGACATGATCCACAATGCGCTGACGCCGAAGATCGAGGTCGATCCGCAGAACTATCAGGTGCGTGTCGACGGCGAACTCATCACCTGCGAGCCGGCGACCTCGCTTCCCATGGCGCAGCGATACTTCCTGTTCTGACGTCCGAGGGGTTCGGCACGGCCGCCTCGCCGTGCCCCCTGCCCGCTCCGCCGGGTTGAGCGTTCCTCGTCGGCAGGATCGTTCAGCGCGCGGCGGTGCAATCAGGTGGACCGCCGTCCGCGCTCATTGTCGGCAGCGAGACGCGCGTAACAGGCCGCTGGACAACCGCGTCGAGGCGATGCGGCAGACCGGCGTGGCCATGAAGAACCGGTTCAAGAAATCCAGCCTTCGCGGCTTCGCGGTCAATTTGCCCGAGCGTTGAACCGCCGCTTTATCCTATACCGCTCCGGTGGGGCTCTCGCCCGAGCAGACTCACGCTGAATAAGGATCTGATCGATGCTGGTGGATGACTTCCGTTCGGATACGGTCACGCGCCCCGACCACGGCATGCGGGCCGCGATGGCTGGCGCCGAGGTGGGCGATGCCGTCTACGACGATTGCCCGACCACCAAGCGCCTGGAAGCGATGACCGCCGAGAGGCTGGGAAAGGAAGCCGCCCTCTTCTTCCCCACTGGCACGCAGGCCAATCTCGCCGCTCTGATGGCCCATTGTGGCCGCGGCGACGAATATCTCGTCGGCCAGATGGCTCACACCTATCGGCTCGAAGGCGGCGGCGCGGCCGTGCTGGGCTCGATCCAGCCGCAGCCCTTGCCCAATGAGCCGGACGGCACGATCGCGCTCGACGCCATCGCCAATGCAATCAAGCCCAACGACTTCCATTTCGCGATGACGCGGCTGCTGGCGCTGGAGAACACCTTCAACGGCCTCGTCCTGCCCGATGCCTATTTGGAGGCTGCGACCGGGCTTGCCCGCTCGCGCGGCCTTGCCACCCATCTCGATGGCGCCCGGCTAATGAACGCAGCCGCGGCGAGCAACCGCGACGCGGCCTGGATCGCCGGGCAGTTCGACACGGTGTCGATGTGCCTCTCGAAGGGGCTGGGCGCGCCGATCGGATCGATCCTCGTCGGCCCGAAGGACTTCATCGAGAAGGCCCGCCGGATCCGGAAGATGCTGGGCGGCGGCATGCGCCAGACCGGCGTGATCGCTGCGGCCGCCATCTACGCCCTGGAGCACAACGTCGCGCGGCTCAGCGAGGATCACCGGCGCGCTGCGGATCTCGCGGCTGTGCTCGCGTGTTTTCCGGACCTCGGCGCGGGACCGGCGCGGACGAACATGGTGTTCATGACGCCGAAGGGGCTCGACACAGCCACCCTCGCCGCATTTCTGCGCGAGCGCGGCATCGGCGTCAGCGGCCGCTACGGGACGCTGCGCTGGGTTACCCATCTGGATGTGGATGACGCGTCCGTCGAGCGGGTTGCCGAAGCCTGCGAGGCCTTCTTCGACAAGCAGAAGCTCTCAACAGAGTTGAGATCCAACGCCTAAAGCGCGGGCCAGTCACCGTTTTTCCGGATTGCGAAAGCCGGGCGTGCGGCGCTTCTCCGCTGAAGCGTTGCAGCTCGCGCTGTGTGACCTGCATCACTGCGTGGCGCCACGAATGGACGCACATTCCCGGTCGCCGGGGGGCGAAAGCCAGTGCACCCGTTCCGGAGGAGCCATCATGCCTGCACACAGCCTTACGACGCTGACGGCCGGAAAGACGAGCATCGCGAGCTCGGCCGTCGAAGCATTTGCCGCACAGCTGAGCGGCAGCCTCCTCGCCCCGCATGATGCAGGCTATGACGACGCGCGCGCCATCTGGAACGGAATGATCGACCGCAAGCCCGGGCTGATCATACGCTGCATGTCCGCCGCCGATGTCGTCAGCGCGGTGCGGTTCGCGCGCGACAACGGGTTGCTCGTCTCGGTGCGCGGGGGCGGCCACGGCATCGCCGGGAACGCCGTTTGCGACGGCGGCCTGATGATCGATCTTTCGCCGATGAAATCAATCCGCGTCGACGCGGCAGCGCAGCGCGCCCGGGTCGAACCGGGAGCAACCCTCGCCGATGTCGACAGGGAGACGCAAGCCGCCGGGCTGATCGTGCCGACGGGCATCAATTCGACCACAGGCATCGCCGGGTTGACGCTGGGCGGGGGCTTTGGCTGGATCACACGGAAGTTCGGCCTGACCCTGGACAACCTCATATCGGTCGAGATCGTCACCGCCGATGGCGAACTCCGGCGGGCCAGCGAGACGGAAGAGCCCGACCTGTTCTGGGCCCTGCGCGGCGGCGGCGGGAATTTCGGCGTCGTGACGGCGTTCGAGTTCCGGCTGCATCGGTTTGGCCCTCAGGTCTTCTCGGGCCTCGTCGTCCATCCGCTCGACGATGCCGAGCTCATCCTGAAGAACTATCGCGCGGCGCTCGAAGCCGCCCCCGACGAGCTGACATGCTGGGCCGTGATGCGAAAGGCGCCGCCTCTTCCGTTTCTACCGGCGGAGTGGCACGGCAAGGAGGTGCTGATCCTCGCAATGTGCTACTGCGGCGACATCGCCGAGGGCGAAAAGGCCACTGCGATGCTGCGTTCGATCGGGAGGCCGATCGCCGATGTCGTCGGTCCCGCCCCGTTCACCGCGTGGCAACAGGCATTCGATCCCCTGCTCACGCCGGGCGCC
This sequence comes from Allobosea sp. 10L417, assembly GCF_056395485.1. Classification (NCBI taxonomy): domain Bacteria; kingdom Pseudomonadati; phylum Pseudomonadota; class Alphaproteobacteria; order Hyphomicrobiales; family Alloboseaceae; genus Allobosea; species Allobosea sp. 10L417. Next base: position 835,399 of record NZ_JBFTJP010000002.1, on the reverse strand, counting down.
CGCAACTACTGGAAGAGCCACGATTTCACCGAGCTCTCGGATGCTGCCATCGATATCCTGCTCCGTGCGGCGCGCCGGCTGCCGGGGCCGGAATGCGAGATTTTCATCGCGCATGTCGGCGGTGCCGCAGGCCGCGTGGCCGCCGCCTCCACGGCATTTCCCCAGCGCAGCTCCCATTTCGTGATGAACGTTCATGCGCGCTGGCGTGAACAAGGCATGGATCCGGCCTTCATTGGCTGGGCACGAGAGCTCTTCGAAACCGCGAGACCGCTTTCCGCCGGCACGGCCTATATCAATTTCATGCCGGCCGACGAGGCAGATCGCGTCCAGGAGGCCTACGGTGCCAGTTATCAGCGCCTCGCCATGCTGAAGTTACGCTACGATCCATCCAACCTGTTTCGCATGAATCAGAACGTGACGCCGATGACGAATACAATGGCGGCATAAGCACAGGGGCATTTCCACGCATTCCCGAACCGTGGAGATGCCCTATCGCTTGTTTTGGCGCGCTTTCTTTGCGCTATCGGGCGCCCGCTCGCCTGGAAGCGCCCTCGTCCGGCGGAAGCGGTTTCCGGCAGTCGCAGGGCGGCAAACGCCCCGGCGGCCGAGATCGACGAATGTCGGTGGCAGCGCCGAGATCGGCGATTGCTGCAGCGCCGCGAGCCGGAAGTTGCGATCGGGCCGATACGCAAGCGCCGCAAGCCTCAGCCGCCGGAAACGGCGTTCTTCGATTTATCCTGCCGGCCTAGTGTGCGCATACTTGCCGGATGGAGGGGGGCAGATGATGCGGGCTTTCTTGATCGCGTTTCTGTGCACGGCGATATCGACGGCGAGCGCGGCGGCCGACACGCTGGCACGGGCTCGCGAGACCGGCACGTTGCGGCTTGGCTTCCGGGCCGATGCGCCACCGTACTCCTATCGCACGTCCAGGGGCGATCCTTCCGGATACATCGTCGACCTCTGCCGCGAAGTTGCTGCCAGCGTGAAGAACGCGCAAGCCATCCCGGCGCTCAAGCTCGAATATTTCGAGGTCTCATCCGCGAATCGTCTCGAAGCCCTGCGCGATGGCAAGATCGATCTTCTTTGCGACCCGACTTCGATGACGATGTCGCGCCGCGCCATCGTCGATTTTTCGCTCCCGACCTTCATCGACGGCGCCGGCGTGCTGCACCGGAGCAACGAGGTCGTCCGCCTTGAGGATCTTCGCGGCAAAAGGATCGGCGTCCTGCGGGGCACGACGACCGAAGAAGTCCTGAAGGCGACGTTGGGGCAACTCGGAATCCAGGCCGAGATCATCCCGATGGCAACTCATCCCGACGGTGTCCGGAGCCTCTCCGCCGGCAAGATCGACGCCTATTTCGCGGATCGCGGGATCCTCAGCTATCATCTGCTGAACAGCCCGAACCGCTCGGGCATGAAGCTTTCCGACCAGTATTTCACGTTCGAGACCTACGCGCTGGCTCTGCCGCGCGGCGACGAAAAGCTGCGCTTGCTCGTCGACGCCACGCTGGCGGAGCTCTATCGCACCGATCGTGTGAAGGAGATCTACGCCCGCAGCTTCGGCAGCTTCCCGCCCGATCAGTTCACGCGCGCCCTCTTCGTCATCAACGGCGTGCCGAAATAAGGCGCGGGCCAGAGCGCGCGATACCCTGCGGACGACGAGCCCCGCCAGCGGGCAATTATGCAAGCCTGCGCTTGGCGCGGTTACGACGCGCCAAGCGCAATGGCGAGGGTCAGGGCCCGACGAGTTGCCCGCCGTCCACCACGATGCTTTGGCCGGTGACCCAGCTCGCCTTGGCGGAGGCGAGGAAGAGCACGACCTCGGCGACTTCCTCGGGCTTGCCCATCCGGCCAAACGGGATGGTGGCCAGCGTCGCCTGATAGAGCGCGGGGTTCGAGGTCTTTCGATCCTCCCAGGAACCGCCCGGGAACTCGATCGAACCGGGCGCGACGCAATTCACCCGGATCCCCTTGCGCGACAGCATCTTCGCCTGGCTCGCCGTATAGTGCATTACGGCCGCCTTGATGGCGCCGTAGGGCGCCGAACGCGAGGAGGCGCGCAGGGCCGAGATCGACGAGATGTTCACGATCGACGAGCCCGGTTCCATGTGCGGGATAGCCGCGTGGCTGCCGCGAACGACAGCCATCATGTCGACGCTCAGCGAGGCGGCCCAACCGTCCTCGTCGTCCGATTGGCCGAAACCGGAGGCGTTGTTGACGAGGATGTCCAGCCCGCCGAGGGCCTTCGCCGCCGCGGGCACATAGGCCGCAATCGCATCCGCGTCGGCGAGGTCGACGCTGGCCGCATGAGCGGTGACGCCGAGCGCCTCGATCTCCCGGCGCGTCGCCTCGAGCGGGCCAGCGCCCCGGGCACAGATCGAGACAGATGCGCCGCCCGCCGCGAAGCCGAGCGCGATGGAACGCCCGATGCCACGGCTGCCGCCCATCACGATCACGCGTTTGCCGGTGAATTCCTTGGTCATGCGGGCACTCCCCCTCCGCTTGTGCAGCGCCTTATAGCCGCGGTGAAGGGGGTGGCTTCAAGGCCCGCCAGCGCGCGGGCAGGGTTGCGCGGCGGGCGGGCGCGGATGTCAGGGCTCCCGCCGGTTTGACGTTAGGCGAGACAGCCGGACCAAACGCTGGCCCCTCAAGAAGGTCCGCTGCGGCTTCGCCTTCGCAATCGCCAACTCGACGCCAGGCAGATCGAACGACCGCGACTGGTCAGCCGCAGTCATGGCATATCTTTTCGGATATCCGGCGGATTGCCGGCCCGAGCGTGTTGCCGTGGACTAACTTGCCGCACGTCGCCGGCGGTATTCCGGGACTGGCAGGCCGCCCCACCCCCAGTTGTCGAGATCGACTTCCTCGATCACCACGAAGGTGGAGTCGAGCGGCTTGTTTAGGACATCGAACAGGAGCTGACTGTCGCTGGCGATGAGCCTGGCCTTCTCCTCGGCGGTTACCGAGGTACGGCCAGGGCCAGAGCCCTCCCGCGTGACCTGGATGGTGACGATCGGCATGAAAGCCTCCTTCTGGTTTGGCTTGCGCTTCAGTGGCCGGCGCTCTGTCCGCCGTCGACATGCAGGATCTCGCCCGTGACGAACGGAGCGCTCTCGAGGAACAGCACGGCGTCGACGATGTCCTTGATCTCGCCCATCCGCTTGACCGGGTGGAGATTGGCCAGGAACTCGTGCGTCTGGGGGGCGTGCATCGGCGTCTTGATCACGCCGGGCGAGACCGCGTTCACACGGATGCCGCTCTGAGCGTATTCGATCGCAAGCGCCTTGGTCGCCGAATTGATGCCGCCCTTGGTCAGATTGGCGAGCACGGTCGGGACGCCGGCGATCGCGTGGTCGGACAGGCTTGTGGTGATGCTGACGATGTGGCCCGAGCCCTGCTTCAGCATCGCGCCCGCGGTCTTCTGGGTGATGTGGAAGAAACCGGTGAGATTGGTCGCGATCTTGCTGGCGAAGTCTTCGGCCGTGTAATCGGTGAAGGGCTTGGCGATGAAGATGCCGGCATTGTTCACCAGCGTGTCCACCCGTCCGAAGCGGGCCAGCGCCTCACGGACGACCGCCTCGGCCGTCGCGGGATCGGCGATATCGCCGGGAACCGCGAGAATGTCCGGGTCAGCGCCCTGCTTGATGGAGCGCGACGTCGCGACGACGCGATAGTTGCGGTCGCGGAACCCCTTGACCAGAGCGGCGCCGATGCCCTGCGAGGCACCGGTGATGATCGCCACCTTCCGTTCGTTGCTCATGATGATCCTCGTCTTTGCGACAGCTCGCGGGACGCGCGCCGCCCGGCCGGTTCGGCCTGACGAGAACGATTTTCGGAAATTTCACCCTTCGACTGAATGCGCGACGTTCGGCAGTCATTCTTCCATAAATCGGAAGAGTTACTGTCTCAGCCATGCATCGCCACCGACTCCGCCGACAGCCGAGCGAAGTCCGCGCGCAGCCGGGGCACGGCGAAGTCGAGGAACGCCCTAACCTTCGGGAGGCTCGAACGCCCCTGCGGCAGCACGAGATTGACAGGGCGAGCCGGTGGCTCGGCGTCCCGCAGCAGGAGCTGGAGCGATCCATCCTGCACGCGCTCGGCGACGTGGTAGGTGAGGAGGCGGGTGACGCCCAGCCCACCGACGGCCGCACCCAGCGCCGCCCGCACGCTGTTGACGATGAGCCGCGGCTTGAACTGGACCGCGCGGGGAACCGAGCCGCCCTTCGCGGGCGGGAAGACCCAGGCATCGCGCCCGAAATCCGTGCAGGCGACAATGCTGTGCCTGCTGAGGTCGCCCGGCTCTTCAATGCGCGGGTGCTGGCTGAGATAGCGCGGTGCGGCCACGATCACCGGCCTGACGTCCCCGCCGATGCGGATCGCTGTCATCGCGGAATCGGGTAGCTCCAGGATGCGCAGGGCGATGTCGATCCGCTCCTCGATCAGGTTCGCGCCCCGCACGAGCAGGACGAGATTGACCGAGACAGCCGGGAAGGCCTCGACGAAGGCGTCGATAATAGGCCGCAGGATCTCCTCGCCGCTGATTGGCGGCGCCGTGATGGTCAGGGTGCCGCGCGGCGCGACACGCTCGCCGGCCGCCACGGCCTCGGCCTCCTGCAGCTCGGCAAGGACGCGGCGGCACGCGGCGGCATAGCGCTCGCCGATCTCGCTCAGCCTGATCGCCCGGGTTGTGCGGTGGAGCAGCGTCGCGCCGACCTGCTGCTCGAGGAAGGCGATCGCCCGGCTCACCGCTGCCGGGGAGCGCCCAAGCTGGCGCCCCGCCCCGGCGAGGCTCCCCTCGTCCAAGGCGGCTATGAAGACCTTCATCGCGTCGATGCGATCCATGCAGTGCCAATAGCCTCGTAGCGTCCAGCCTTCGCGGTTTCAGCAGCTTGTCAAGCGCGGAGGGCCGGCGACGGACAGCAGGCTTGCCCCATTGACGCGCGCCGCCGGGGCCGGCCCGGCGCGACGTCAGGGCCGTGCCGTACGGGCTTTCGTTCCTCTTTCCGTCCAGCGGCGGAAACCACCGGCTGCTGTTTGTGATCGGCGCCGCAGCGACGATTCTGGCCTCGGCCATCGACTCGCTGAGAACTGATCCGCAAGTGGCTCCCGGCGGACGCGCATCGCGGCTAAGCTCCGTTCCGCCCGCCGACAACCGGGCACCAATCGAAGAGGTTCATCGTGAGCGCGACAGGAAATACGAGACTTCTGGATCTCCTGGGCATCGAGCTGCCGATCATCCAGGGGCCCATGGCCCTCGCGACGACACCGGAGATGGTGATCGCCGTGAGCGAGGCCGGCGGGCTCGGCTCGCTGGCGGGTGCCCAATACAACGAGGCGGGACTGCGCGCAGCGCTCGACAAGGTGCGGGCCGGCACGCGGCGGCCGATCAACGTCAATTTCTTCTGCCATACGCCGCCGGCCGACGATCTGGCGCGCCAGGCGGCCTGGCTCGCAAGGCTGTCCGGCTATTATGCCGAGGCCGGGCTCGATCCGGACATGCCGAAGACGCCGGGCGGACGCACGCCCTTCGACGCCTCGCTCGCGACTGTCATCGAAGAATATCGGCCCGAGGTGGTCAGCTTTCATTTCGGCCTGCCCGCACCCGAATTGCTCGAGCGGGTGAAGCGCACCGGCGCCAAGGTCATCGCCTCCGCCACCACGGTGCCAGAGGCGCGCTGGCTCGCCGAGCACGGCGTCGACGCCGTCATCGCCATGGGCGCCGAGGCTGGCGGCCATCGCGGCACTTTCCTGACCGACCGGATCTCCGAGCAGGTCGGCACCTTCGCGCTGGTGCCGCAGGTCGTCGATGCCGTCTCCGTGCCTGTCGTCGCGGCGGGCGGCATCACGGACCGGCGCGGCGTCAGCGCCGCCTTCGCGCTCGGCGCCGCCGCCGTCCAGGTCGGCACCGCCTATCTGTTCACGCCGGAAGCGAGCATCTCGCCGATCTACCGCAAGGCCCTCGGCATGAGCGAACGGCCGACCGCGATCACCAACCTGTTCACCGGCCGGCCGGCGCGCGGCATCGTCAACCGCCTGATGGCGGAACTCGGACCGCTGTCGGGGCTTGCGCCGGCCTTTCCGACTGCCGGCACGGCGCTGGGGCCGCTGCGCAGTGCAGCCGAGGCGGCGGGGCGCGACGACTTTACCCTGCTTTGGGCCGGCCAGGCCTTCCCGCTTGCAAGACCAATGTCGGCGGCAGCTCTGACACGGACGCTGGCGGGCCTGGGCGCATGACGGTATCGGAAGGCTCGTGGACAACCATTGCGCGCTGCGGGATCGGCGCGTTGCAACCGAAGGCCGGATGCGCGGAGGTCCGCCTGCAACGATGTCGCCGCAGGTCGCCCTTGAATAGCGGCGCATGCCATGCGCATCATCGACGATCGTCAGCATCGGCGCGCCGGCCCATACCAGCAATGGCGATGCCAATGGCGCCCGCATCCGGAGCCGACGGCCTATGCCAAGCGCTTCACCGGCCAGTACGCGCACCCGCCATCCAAGCGCTGCATCGGCACAACTCGGCGCAGGAGGTGACACACAAGTTCGCCAAGGCAGCGATAGATGACGCCGGGGGCGATCAGGCCCTGGCGGACATGAGCGCGTAAACACACTCAAGACATTCGCAAAGGGAGGAGTCCGATATGAGCGACACTCTGCAACACAGCGAACCTGCGGGTGGAGCGGCCAAGGTGCCCGGTGTTGACCTGAAGCTCGAGGTCGTCGCCATCCCCGTCGCGGATGTCGATCGTGCGAAGCGCTTCTACGGCGGGTTGGGCTGGCGGCTGGATGCCGACTTCCGGGTCGGTGACAGTTTCCGCGTTGTGCAGTTCACGCCGCCGGGCTCGCCTGCCTCGATCCACTTCGGCACCGGCATTACTGCGGCTGCGCCCGGCTCGGCCAGCGGTCTCTATCTCGTCGTCTCGGACATCGAGATCGCGCGCGCCGAACTCGTCAAGGGCGGCGCCAAGGTCAGTGAGGTCTTCTACCGGACGGGGCCGGGCCAGCCGGCACTCAGCGGCCGGGATCCAGAGAGGCGCAGCTATCGCTCATACGCAACCTTCACCGACCCGGACGGCAATGGCTGGCTGCTGCAGGAGATCACCCAGCGCTTGGCCGGGCGCCTGGATAGCGGCAACACCGTGTTCGCCTCGCCAGGCGATCTCGCTGCTGCGCTCAAGCGCGCTGCGGCCGCTCATGGCGAGCACGAAAAGCGTACCGGCGAGCACGACGAGAACTGGCCGGAGTGGTACGCCGACTTCATGGTGGCCGAGCAGAACGGCGCGCCATTGCCGAGCTGAGCCGCGCCGCCTGGCACGAGGCCGGCGGCCCACATGAATGCGCCCGCGTTTGCTCTCGCAGCAAGGATGGAGGCTCACGCCATGGAGCAAAGCTTCGACGCCATCATCATCGGGGCCGGGCAGGCTGGCCCTTCCCTCGCGGCACGGCTGACCGCTTCGGGGATGAAGGTGGCCTTCGCCGAGCGCCACCTGTTCGGCGGCACCTGCGTCAATACCGGCTGCATGCCGACCAAGACACTCGTGGCAAGCGCCTATGCCGCGCATCAGGCCAACCGCGGCGCCGAGTACGGGCTCACGATCGACTGCCCGATCCGGATCGACATGGAGCGGGTTCGGGCCCGCGCCAACACCGTCACGATCAATGCCCGCACGGGCGTCGAGACCTGGCTGCGCGGCATGGACGGGGTGACAGTCTTCCTGGGGCATGCGCGTTTCGAAGGCCCTGACCGCGTCCGCGTCGACGAGGCCCTTCTGCGAGCGCCTCGCATTTTCATCAATGTCGGCGGGCGTGCGAGCGTGCCGGACATGCCGGGCGTCGAAGCGGTCGACTACCTCACCAACACCTCCATTCTCCGGCTCGGCACCGTCCCGAAGCATCTGGTCGTCGTGGGCGGGAGTTATATCGGCCTTGAATTCGCGCAGATGTATCGGCGCTTCGGCGCGGAGGTCACGGTCGTCGAGAAGGGGCCGCGGCTGATCGCGCGTGAAGATGAGGACGTCTCCGATGCCATCCGGGAGATCCTGACGGACGAAGGGATCGCGGTTCGCACGAACGCGACCTGCATCGCATTCAAGCCGCACCCGGACGGCGTGGCTGTTGGCGTCGATTGTACCGCCGGCGCCCCCGAGGTCGTCGGCTCGCACGTCCTGCTGGCGGTGGGCCGCCGGCCGAACACCGACGATCTCAGCCTCGACAGGGCCGGCGTGACGACGGATGCCCGGGGCTACGTCACCGTGGACGACGGCCTCGCCACCTCCGTTCCCGGTATCTGGGCGCTGGGCGACTGCAACGGCAGGGGTGCCTTCACCCACACCGCCTATAACGACTTCGAGATCGTCGCGGCCAATCTCCTCGACGGCGCGAGCCGCCGCGTCAGCGACCGCATCCCCGCCTATGCGCTCTATATCGACCCGCCGCTCGGCCGTGTCGGGATGACCGAGACCGAGGCCCGCAAGACCGGGCGCCCCCTGCTGGTCTCCAAGCGGCCGATGACGCGGGTGGGCCGCGCGGTAGAACGGGCCGAGACCAAGGGGTTCATGAAGGTCGTTGCCGACGCCGACACGAAGCGGATTCTCGGCGCCGCGATCCTCGGCATCAGCGGCGACGAGGCGATCCACGGCGTCCTGGACATGATGAACGCCGGCGCCCCCTACCCGACCCTGCAATGGGCCGTGCCGATCCACCCGACCGTCTCGGAGCTGATCCCGACCGTGCTCGGCGATCTGCGGCCGATCACTTGAACCATGGCCTTGGTGCAAAGGGGGCCCACTGACATGAGGTGACACCGAGTCATCGCTTCTGTGTGATCCGTCCATGGCAGCTGACCGCCGGGGCGACCGCAACTGTCCGAACGCGGAGGTATCTCGATGGCCGACGCATTGCCGGAACCGCTCAGGTCAACGGCCGGCACACTCCGGCAGTTCTCGAGCCTGCACGATTGGCGGCGGCAGGTTGCCGATCTCTATGCGACCGTCCGCTCCATGCCGGGACGCGAGGGCTGGGAGCACTGGCGCAGCACGCGCGACCGGCTCTTTCGCGAACACGCCCAGTCGCCGCTCCCGCCGGAACGGCGCGCCGGCTTCCGCGGCATCGACTGCTTCCCTTACGACCCCGCACTGCGCTTCGATGTCGGCCTGCAGAGCACCGGCGATCGCGAGGCGATCGACATCCGGCTCGGCGAGGACGAGGCGGTCCGGCTCGTCCCGTTCGCGCTTACCGACGGATTAAGTGCCGCGCTCGGCAAGGAGCTCACACTCTACTGGATGACCGGCTATGGCGGCGGCCTCTTCCTGCCCTTCGGCGACCTGACGAACCGCGACGAAACCTATCCCGCCGGGCGCTATCTCCTCGACACGATCAAGAGCGCCGACCTCGGCAAGACCGATGACGGCCGGCTGATCCTCGATTTCAACTTCGCCTACTTTCCATCCTGCGCCCATTCCGACGCCTGGGTGTGCCCGCTCGCGCCGATTGAGAATAGTTTGCCGGCAGCCGTCCGAGGCGGGGAACGGAACCCGCCGCCCACCGGATAGTTCGCGCATGAGCCTATCGGTCACCAGCCACCACGGCAGGGCAATTTCCTGCGCTATCGCTTGCACCGGCCGCCCCGCTTGCTAGCCTGTCATCCACCGACGCTCAGGAGCTTACCGCCATGCGTCCCATCTCCATGCTCTTCGCCGCTGCCGCGCTCATCGTCTCATCCGTGACGGCCGTCACGGCCCAGACCATCAAGATCGGCTCGAAGAACTTCACCGAGCAGTTCATCGTGGCGGAGCTTTATGCCGCCGCGCTGGAGAAGGCCGGCTTCAAGGTCGAGCGCAAGATCAATCTCGGCGGCACGCTGGTCGCGCATGAGGCTCTGAAGAGCGGCGCGATCGATCTCTATCCGGAATATACCGGCACCGGCTTCAACGCGGTGATGAAGGCGACGACGACCGAGACGGATCCCGAGAAGGTCCGTCAGATCGTCAAGGCCTACTACGAAAAGGAGTTCAACCTGACCTGGCTGAAGCCGTCGAACATCAACAACGGCTATGCGATCGTGGTCCGGCCGGAGACGGCCAGGGAATACAACCTCAAGACCCTCAGCGATCTCGGCAAGGTCGCGAACAAGCTCAGTCTCGGCGCCGGCACCGAATTCGTGGACCGGCGCGACGGCCTCGCCGGGCTGAAGGAGGTTTATGGCGCCGAGTTCCGCGAGTTCAAGCAGTTCGCAGCGTTGCGCCTGCGCTACGACGCGCTGACGCAGAAGCAGGTCGACATCGCCAACGGCTTCTCGACCGACTGGCAGATCGCGGCCGAAAAGTTCGTCGCGCTCGACGACGACAAGGGCCTGTTCCCGCCCTATTTCCTGGCGCCTGTCGTTCGCCTGGACATCGCGAAGAACGAGAAGGTGGTCGCGACCCTGGAGCAGGTGAACGCGCTGCTCGACAACGCCGTGATGCAGGAGCTCAACCGGCAGGTCGAGGTCGACAAGAAGGAGCCGCGCACCGTCGCGGCGAACTTCCTGAAAGCCAAGGGTCTGTAAGCGTTCGGCCCCGGCGGTCCTCTCATGACCTGGACGATCGAGAACTACGACCGCCTGCTTCTCGCGCTCTGGGAACATATCCAGCTCGTGGGAACCGGCCTCCTGATCGCGCTGGCGATCGGCCTGCCGCTCGGCGTCTTGTCCGCGCGGCGCCCGCGTCTGGCGCTCGGCGTCCTCCTGGTCGCCGGCGGGCTCTACACCGTGCCGGCCCTGGCGATCTTCGCGCTGCTCATTCCCTATCTCGGCCTCGGCTTCTGGCCGGCCATCGTGGCGCTCGTCGCCTATGCGCTCCTGATCATCATCCGCAACACCGCGACGGGCTTGCGCGAAATCCCACCGGACATCCTCGATGCGGCGGATGGCATGGGCTACGGCAAATGGCGCCGCCTCTTCGCCATCGAATTGCCGCTGGCGCTGCCGGTGATCATCGCCGGCATCCGCATCACCGTGGTGACTCAGGTCTCGGTCGCCACCGTCGCCGCCTTCGTCAATGCCGGCGGGCTCGGCGACATCATCTTCCAGGGCATCACCCAGGACTTCGGCGAAAAGGTCGTGATCGGCGCCGTCGTCACCTCGGCGCTGGCGATCTTCTGCGACGAGAGCCTGCGCAGGTTCGAGGTTTGGGTGCGCGCCCATCAGGCGGAGCAAGCCTGATGTTCGGCTGGATCTCGGCACATCCGCAGAGCTTCGTCTCCGCGATCCAGGACCATCTCTGGCTGAGCGCGACATCCCTCGCCGCCGTGCTGCTGATCGCCCTGCCCGGCGGCCTTGCCCTGACCCGTCATCGCAGCTGGGCTCAGCCCGCCATCGCGCTCGCCAACATCCTGAGGACCGTGCCTTCGCTGGCGCTGCTCGTCCTCATGCTGCCCGTCCTGGGAACGGGTTTCCCGCCCTCGGTCGTGGCGCTGACGCTCTATGGCCTGCCGGCCCTGCTGCTCAATACCTATACCGGAGTGACCGGGGTCGATGCCGACATCGTCGACGCGGCGCGCGGCCAGGGGCTGTCCGATGCCCAGTTGCTGAGGCGGATCGAGATCCCCCTCGCTCTGCCCGTGATCTTCGCCGGCATCCGCACCGCGGCCGTCCAGATCGTCTCGGCTGCGACGCTGGCCGCGTTCATCGGGGGCGGCGGGCTGGGCGAGCTGATCACCAGCGGCATGGCCAACTTCAATTTCCCGCAGCTGATCGCCGGGGCCGTCGCGGTCGCAGCCCTGGCCTTCGCGACGGAGATTTTCTTTGCGGGCCTCGAGCGGCTGACAACCCGCCGCCTGCAAACGGAAAGCGCATGACAATCCGGCTCGAACAGATCAGCAAGCACTTTTCCGGCGCAGCGCGCCCGGCCATAGACGGGCTCGATCTCACCGTCGAAACCGGCAAGCTTTGCGTCCTGATCGGCCCGTCCGGCTGCGGCAAGACCACGACGATGCGGATGATCAACCGGCTGATCGAGCCGAGTTCAGGCCACATCTTCGTCGGCGACCGCGACGTCACCCAGGCAGACCCGGTCGAGCTCAGGCGCCATATCGGCTACGTCATCCAACAGGTCGGGCTGTTCCCGCATATGACGATCGCCGAGAACGTGGCGACCGTGCCGAAGCTGCTCGGCTGGGACACCTCCCGCATCAGGGCTCGCAGCGAGGAGATGCTGGCGCTCGTCGGCCTCGACCCGGCGCAGTATCTGCCGCGCTACCCGCGCCATCTCTCGGGCGGGCAGCGCCAGCGCGTCGGCGTGGCGCGGGCTCTGGCCGCCGACCCGCCGGTGATGCTGATGGACGAGCCCTTCGGCGCGGTCGATCCGATCGCCCGCAGCCACCTCCAGGATGAGTTCCTGGCGATCCAGAAGCGGCTGAAGAAGACCGTGATCTTCGTCACCCACGACATCGACGAAGCCATCCGCATGGGCGACGTCGTCGCGATCATGCGCGACGGCAAGCTCGTCCAATACGACACGCCCGATCGTCTGCTCGCCGCACCGGCCGACGATTTCGTCGCCGATTTCGTTGGCGCCGACCGGGCGCTGCGCCGGCTCTCACTGGTCAACGCCGCCGACGCCGTCGAGCCGGGCTATGCTTCCGATGGTTTCGAGCTTCCCGGCTCCCTTCCGCTCCGGGGAGTGCTGTCGGCGCTGCTCGCGGAAGGCCGCGACGCCGCGACCATTGTCGACGAGCACGGTCGGCCCATTGGTCAGGTCACGCTGGCGGCGCTGCGGGCGCGCTGTGCCGGTCACCCCATTGCCGCGAGCGAAATGACCTGAATGAGTGCGGCGCAGGGATCGGTCGGGAGCCGACCGTTGCGGAGGTCAATGCCGGACGAGCTCAGCGCAGCCTGCATCAATGCGCCGGCCGCGCCCCGGCGGTGTCGTGGAGACGCGGCAGGAACCAGGCGAGGAGGCCGACCAGCGGGATGAAGGAACAGATCCTGTAGACCGTCTCGATGCCGAGGATATCCGCGAATCCGCCTAGCAACGCCGCCGCCAAGCCGCCGAGCCCGAAAGAGAGCCCATAGAAGAAGCCCCCGACGAGCCCGACGCGGCCGGGAAGCAATTCGAGCGCGTAGATCAGGATCGCGGCGAAGGCGCTCGACATGATCAGGTTGATCACGACGGTCAGAACGCCCGTCCAGAACAGATCGGCATAGGGCAGGATCAAGGTGAAGGGCAGCGCGCCCAGGATCGAGAACCAGATGATCTTGTTGCGGCCGATGCGGTCGCCCAGCATGCCGCCGCCCAGAGCGCCCACAGCCGAGGAGGCGAGGAACAGGAACAGCATGACCTGCGAATTCTGCACGGAGATGCCGAACTTGCCGATCAGGTAGAAGGTGTAGAACGAGGTGAAGCTCGCGGTATAGGCGTTCTTCGAGAAGAGCAGCACGATCAGGATCGTGATGGCGAAGGCGACCGAGCGGCGGCCGGGCCGGGCGGGCCGGGCGCCTGATGTTGCAGCGGGCTTGGACGGACGCGCACGGTCCAGCCGGGCATAGCTCGACGCCGTCCAGATCATCAGCATCATCGCGACGAGCGCCGCAACCGAGAACCAGGCGAGGCTCCCCTGCCCGCGCGGCACGATGATGAAGGCAGCAAGCAGCGGTCCGAGCGCGCCGCCTGTCTGCCCGCCGACCTGGAAGATGCCTTGCGCAAAGCCGTGCTGCCCACCGGAGGCGTTGCGCGCCATCCGGGTCGCCTCCGGGTGAAAGATCGACGAGCCGATGCCGACGCAGGCTGCCGACAGGAGCAGAAGCCCGTAGCTGCCGGCATAGGAGAGGCCGATCAGCCCGGCCAGCGTGAAGCCCATGCCCGCAACCATCGAATAGGGCATCGGGTGCTTGTCGGTATAGAGGCCGACGGCCGGCTGCAGCAGCGAAGCAGAGACCTGGAAGGTCAGCGTGATCAGGCCGATCTGGCCGAAGTCGAGGCGATAGGCCTCCTTGATGATCGGATAAATCGCTGGGATCAGCGACTGGATCATATCGTTGAGCAGATGCGTCACGCTGAGCGCGATCAGCACCGGCATCATGGCACGCTGAGGCAAGGAGGCGGTCTGTGCGCTGGTGGTCATCGCGGAGCCTTCCAGCACGCGCGGCCGGAACGATTCCTAACCGGCATGCAGAATGCGCTCTAGACGATCTCCGGGACGCAAACAATTTCGTAAGCCGGCGTCACGGCGATGCAAATAATGCATGCGCCAGCCACAAAGCGGCCGCATGGAGCGGACCCTGGACCTCCAACGCTGCGCGCGCAGCGCGAGCCTCCCGTTTCCCCCGCGCAGGAACGTGTGGTCAGGCTTGGCGCCGCTCTTGTCTCCGCATGAATTTTATCTTCAAGTTCGGCCCGTCACCTAGCCGACAGTCGCAACGTCCAGCGTCGGCACGATATGGATTGCTGGGACGGCGGGTTGCGAATGGTTTCGGTAGAGCTCAAGACCGTTTCGAAGAGCTGGGGCGGAGCCGCGGCCGTCGATGCCATCAGCTTCACCGTCGCAGGCGGCAACCTCGTCGCGCTGCTCGGCCCTTCCGGCTGCGGCAAGTCGACAACCCTCAGGCTGATCGCCGGGCTTGAGGACACCAGCAGCGGCACGATCTCGATCGGTGGCCGCGACGTCACGCATGCCTCGCCCTCGCGACGCGGCATCGCCATGGTGTTCCAGAACTACGCGCTGTTTCCGCATCTGAGCGTGGCCGAGAACATCCTGTTCGGGCTCAAGGTCCGCAAGGTCTCCCGCGCCGAGCGTGACGAGCGCCTGGCCCGCGCCGCCTCGATCCTCGGGCTCTCCGCCCTACTCGAACGCAAGCCCTCCCAGCTCTCCGGCGGCCAGCAGCAGCGCGTCGCACTGGGCCGCGCCATCGTCGCCGAGGCCCCGGTCTGCCTGATGGACGAGCCGCTCTCCAATCTCGATGCCCAGTTGCGCGTCGAGATGCGCCGTGAAATCCGGGAGCTGCAGCAACGCCTCGGCATGACCATGGTCTATGTCACGCATGATCAGATCGAGGCGATGACGATGGCCGATCAGGTCGTACTGATGCGCAACGGCAAGATCGAGCAGGACGCCCCGCCCGATGTGCTCTACGAGAACCCCGAGACGATCTTCGCGGCCCGCTTCGTCGGTACGCCGCCGATGAACGTGCTGCCGCTCACCGCCGTGCAGGGGCGCGGCGGCGCGCTGACCCAGCCTGTTGGCCTCGATCCGGCGGGGCTTGCGGTCGGCATCCGCCCGGAGATGATCGAGATCGGCGACAGCGGCGTCGCGGCAGAAGTCGTCGCGGTCGAATATCTCGGCTCGGACACGCTGATCGAGACCCGCGTCGACGGCCATTCCTTCATCGTCAAGCGCCCCGGCAAAGTGCGTGTCACAGCCGGCGAACAGATCTACATCACGTTGTCACAATCGGCGCTGCACTGGTTCGATCTGGCGTCGGAACGAAAGGTGGTTCGGGACTGAACCGGCCGCGCGAGTCGGACGCTCGAACCATCCCAGCAAGGGAGAGAGGACATTATGGACAGGCGTGAATTCCTTGGCGGCACCGCCGCTCTCGCGGGCGCGACCGCCCTGCCCGGCATCGCCCGCGCGCAGAGCACCGAGCTTTCCTTCTTCTACCCGGTCGCCGTGGGCGGGCCGATCACCAAGCTCATCGACGCCTATGCCGCCGGCTTCGAGAAGGAGAATCCCTCGGTCAAACTGAAGCCGATCTATGCCGGCACCTATCAGGAGACCATCGTCAAGGCGCTGACCGCGCACAAGAGCGGTAATCCGCCGGTGCTCTCGGTGCTGCTCTCGACCGACATGTTCACGCTGATCGACGAAGAGGCGATCGTTCCCTTCGACGACTTCGTCAAGACCGACGAGGACAAGAAGTGGCTGGCCAGCTTCTTCCCCGGCTTCATGGAGAACAGCCAGACCGGCGGCAAGGACCCTAACGAAAAGAAGACCTGGGGCATCCCGTTCCAGCGTTCCACGGTGGTGCTCTACTGGAACAAGGAGCTTTTCAAGGAAGCCGGGCTCGACCCCGAGAAGCCGCCGAAGACCTGGGCCGAACAGCTCGAGTTCGCGCAGAAGCTGACCAAGCGCGACGCCGCCGGCAACGTCACGCAATGGGGCATCCAGATCCCATCCTCCGGCTTCCCTTATTGGCTGTTCCAGGGCCTTTCGACCCAGGCCGGCGCAATCCTCGCCAACGCCGCGGGCGACAAGACCGACTATGCCAATCCAGGCGTCGTCGAGGCCCTTCAGTACTGGGTCGACCTCGCGCAGAAGTATAAGGTTCACCCGCCCGGCATCGTCGAATGGGGCACCACGCCGCGCGACTTCTTCGAGAAGAAGGTCGCGATGATGTGGACCACCACCGGCAACCTCACCAATGTCCGCGCCAATGCCAAGTTCCCCTTCGGCGTCGCGGTTCTGCCGGCCGGCAAGAAGCCGGGCAGCCCGACCGGCGGCGGCAATTTCTACCTGTCGAAGAAGGCGACCAAGGCCGAGCAGGAAGCCGCCTTCAGGTTCGTGCGCTGGATCACCACGCCCGAGCGCGCCGCCCAGTGGAGCGCAGATACCGGCTATGTCGCGGTGACACCGGCCTCCTACGAGACCGAGGCGATGAAGAAATACGTCGCCGATTTCCCGCAGGCGCTGGTCGCGCGCGACCAGTTGCCGAGCGCGGTCGCCGAGCTCTCGACCCATGAGAACCAGCGCGTCACCAAGGCGCTGAACGACGGGCTGCAGGCCGCGCTGACCGGCACCAAGACGCCGCAGAAGGCGATGGAGGATGCCCAGGCCGAGGCCGAACGCATCCTGAAGCCGTACCGCTGACCCGGACACCGAACTCTCGATGACGAACCGCGCGACCGCGACCATTCATGGCTGGCTGCTCCTGCTGCCCGCCATGGCGTGCCTGGCCCTGTTCACGCACTGGCCCGCGGTCGCGAGCTTCATCGAGAGCTTCTATTCGACCCCGAAAGCGCGCCGCCCGGCGCGCTTTGTCGGGCTCGACAACTATCAGCAGATGCTGGCCGACCCGATCTTCTGGAAGGCGCTGAGCAACAATTTCTGGTTCGCGCTCGGCACCATCCCGACCTCGATCGCGCTGGCGCTGCTGATGGCGGTCTGGGTCAACGACAAGATCGCGGGGCGGACGCTGGTCCGCATGGCCTTTTTCACGCCGACGATCCTGCCGATGATCGCGGTCGCCAATATCTGGCTGTTCTTCTACACGCCGCAATACGGGCTTCTGGAACAGATCATCGGCCTGTTCGGCGGCCGCTCGACCAACTGGCTGGGATCGCAGGACACCGCGCTCTACGCCATCACCGTCGTCGCGATCTGGAAAGAAGCCGGCTTCTTCATGATCTTCTACCTCGCGGCGCTGCAGGCGATCCCGCCCAGCCTCGGCGAAGCGGCTGCGATCGAAGGCGCCTCGCGCTGGACTTTCTTCCGGCGCATCCAGTTCCCGCTGCTGATGCCGACGACGCTGTTCGTGCTGATCAACGCAGTGATCAACGCCTTCCGCATGGTCGACCATATCGTGGTGATGACGCGCGGCGGGCCGGACAACGCCACCACGCTGCTGCTCTACTACATCTATCAGGTCGGCTTCGGCTTCTGGGACACGGCCTACGCGGCGACGCTGACCTGCGTGCTGCTGGTGCTGCTCGCGCTGGTCGCGTTCGTCCAGTATGGCTGGCTCGAACGCAGGACGCACTATCGATGAGCGCCCCGACGCGCACAGACCCTTACGCGCCCAAAGGCTTCTCGCTCACGCTGGAATCCACCGGCGCGATCCTGCTCGCACTCATCTGGGTGCTGCCGCTGGCCTATGCCGTCTGGGCCGCGTTCCACCCGGCCGAATACACCACGCGCTTCGTACTGACTGCGCCGCTGACGCTGGACAATTTCACCCGCGCCTGGGCCGCGGCGCCCTTCGCCCGCTATTTCCTCAACACCTTCATCCTGGTCACCATGATCCTCGCCTTCCAGCTCGTGCTGGGGACGCTCGCAGCCTATGCGCTGGCGCGGCAGGATTTCTGGGGCCGCGACGTCGCCTTCGTGCTGATCCTGGCGCAGCTGATGATCATGCCGGACGCGCTGATCGTCGAGAACTACCGCACGCTGGCCAAGGTCAACCTGATCGACACGATCCCGGCGATCGCCCTGCCCTACATCGCCTCGGCCTTCGGCATCTTCCTGCTGCGGCAGACCTTCAAGACCGTGCCGAAGGAACTGGACGACGCGGCGCGCGTCGAGGGTGCGAACCCGCTGCAGGTGCTGATGAGGGTCTATGTCCCGCTCGCGAAGCCGACCTACATCGCCTACGGCCTCGTTTCGGTCAGCTATCACTGGAACAACTTCCTCTGGCCGCTGCTCGTCACCAATTCGGTGGAGTCACGGCCGCTGACTGTCGGCCTGCAGGTCTTCTCCTCGGCAGACCAAGGCATCGACTGGGCGATCATCTGCGCGGCGACACTGATGACCTCGGCGCCGCTGCTCGTCGGTTTCCTGCTGTTCCAGCGCCAGTTCGTGCAGAGTTTTATGCGCGCGGGCATCAAGTGACATCGAGGCTGATCCGTTGAAGCTGATCACCTGGAACATTCAGTGGGCACGCGGCGTCGACGAGCGCGTCGATCCACGCCGCATCATCGACCACGCCCGGCAGATGGCCGATTTCGACGTGCTCTGCCTGCAGGAGGTCGCGGCCAACTTCCCCGACCTCGACGGCAACGACCGCACCGACCAGTTCGCCCTGTTCAGCGAGCTCCTTCCCGGCTTCACCGCGATCGAGGCTGTTGGCGTCGATGTCCCGGATGGCGAGGGCGGGCGCAAGCGCTTCGGCAACCTTCTGCTGACGCGGTTGCCGGTAGCGCAGGCGCTGCGCCACCTGTTGCCCTGGGAAGCGGCGGCGACGCGCAACATGCCGCGCGTGCTGGTCGAGGCGATGGTCGAGACACCCTTTGGGCCGATCCGGGTGATGACGACGCATCTTGAATATTCCTCTTCCATGCTGCGCACCGCGCAGGTCGAGGGCATCCGGCAGGTTCACCGCATGGCCGCTGCGCGACAGGCGACGCCGCGAGCGCCCGGTCCGCACACCTATGCTCCGACGCCTAACGCCGCGAGCGCGATCCTGACCGGCGATTTCAACATGCGCCCGGATGATGCCGGGCTGGCGCAGTTGCTCGCGCCGTTCGAGGGCGATGTGCCGCCGCTGGTCGATCTCTGGCCGGTTCTGCGCGGCGACGCGCCGCATCCGCCATCGGCCTTCATCTGCGACCAGACCTACGGCCCGCCCGGTTGCCTCGATTATGTGCTGGCGACGCCGGATCTCGCCGCACGGGCGCGCTCCATCGTCTACGACGTCGAGACGCGGGCCTCGGACCACCAGCCGATCCTGGTCGAGTTCGACCTCGGATGATCTTCACCCGGCAGGACCACGACCGGCTCCATGCGATCCTGAGCGAGGCGGCTCGCCGCGAGGTGATGCCGCGCTTTCGCCGGTTGGCTGATGGCGACATCCGCGCCAAGCAGGCACCCGGCGATCTGGTGACGGAGGCCGACGAGGCGGCCGAGCGCTTCATCTGCGCCGAGCTGGCGAAGGCCTTTCCGGGCGCGGCGCTTGTCGGCGAGGAGGCGGTGACCAAGGACCCCGCCCTACTCGGGCAATTGGCCGATGCCGATCTCGCCTTCGTCATCGATCCGATCGACGGCACGCTCAATTATGCCAGCGATCTCTCGCTCTTCGCGGTGATGGCAGCCGTCATCGTCAAGGGCGAGATCGCCGCCGCCGTGATCCATGATCCGGTCGCGGATGACAGCGCCATGGCGCTGCGCGGCGAAGGTGCATGGCTAAGGCGTGCGGATGGCTTCAGCCGCGACCTACGCGTCGCCCCGGCCGTCCCGACGCGGCACATGAACGGCATGGCGAGCTGGCAGTATTTCCCGGAGCCGATGCGCGGCACGCTTCCGGGCCGCTTCCCGGCCTTCCTCGAAGTCGGGTCGCTGCGCTGCTGCGGCCAGGAGTACCGGCTGGCCGCTGCGGGACGCTGCCAGTTCCTGCTCTACGGCGTCCTCAACCCCTGGGACCACGCGCCGGGCGTGCTGCTCTACGGCGAAGCCGGTGGCCATGCACGACTGCTCGATGGCCGGCGCTATTCCGCAACCGAGCGCCCGGCCGGGCTGCTCTGCGCGCCCGACGCGGAAAGCTGGAAGGAAATCCGCCGGATTCTGCTCGACTGAACAGCGCCCGCCCATGATCAGCGGGCCTACAGGCACTTTCCGAACGAGCCATCCCATCCGCGATTTCGCCGCTGGTCAGAGATCGCGCGCCACGCGGAAGCCGTTTGTATAGAAGCGCACATCGGCCTCGTATTTGAAGCGGGCGGCCGAGCGCAGATAGCGTGGATCGTTGTTGAAGGAGCCTCCGCGCAGCACGCGCTCGCGGCAGCCGGGCACCACATAGGCGCTGCCGTCGCGCGGTGCATTGCGATAACTTTCGCTCCAGCAATCCGCGACCCATTCGGCCGCATTGCCGGCCATGTCGTAGAGGCCGAGGGCATTGGGCGGATACTGGCCTGAAGGGACGGCGCTCCGGAGTGGCCGATCATTGCAGCCCAGGCAATTCGCGCGGTCCTTTTCCACGGTCTGGCCCCATGGATAGGTCGTCGTCGTGCCGGCGCGAGCCGCATATTCCCATTCGCTCTCGCTGGGCAGCCGGTAGCGCTTGCCGGTCTTGGCCGAGAGCCAAGCGAGATAGGCGTTGGCGTCGTTCCAGTGAATATCCGTGACGGGGCGCTTGCCGCGCCCAAGGCCGCGATCGTCGGGCCGGTAGTTGCAGCCGCCCTCGCTGACGCAGCGGTCCCATTCATCCAGGCTGATCTCGCGCGTGCCGAGATAGAAGCCGCGAATGGTGACGGGGTGAACCGGCTTCTCGAACTCATAGAGATCGTTCGAGCCCATCTGGAAGGAGCCGGGCGGTATCGCCGTCAGCTCGGGGCAGTCGCTGCAATCGCGGATCGGTCCGGTCTTCGGCGCCGGTGCGGCAGGCGTTGCCGCAGCCGGGGGCGGAGCGACCGAGGCTGCAGACACCCCGGGCTTGCCCCGGTAGAGTTGCTCGCGGGTGCGCGCCAGCGTCGAAAAGCGGCCATTCGGATAGGCGTCGAGATAGGCGCGGTACTCGCTGGCATTCTCGCTGTTGCGGATCGATTCCCAGAAGGCGAGTTCGAAGGCGTCCGGCGAGGCGTCGGGTCCGGTCGGTGGCAGGATGACGGCGCGGCTCGCCTGCGCCACCGCAACGGGCTGGCCGACAGGTGTCACCACCAGCCCCTTCGGCGGTTCGGATGAAAGCCAGATCTGCTGGCTGCGCCGGCTCGCCCGCGCCACCGCGTCGCGCACGCGGACGACAGCCGCCGCCATGTCGAGACCGGGCGTGCGGATCGCCTTCAGCCATTCCTCGACCGCGTGGTTCCCGCGGGGCCCGGAATCCGCGACCGTCTTTCCCGGCGAGGCCGTGAACATCACCGCGACGGTCTCGAGCGGCTCGGTCGCGCGAAGGCCCCTGCCCCGCGCCTGCCAGGGATTGTCGCGGCTGGCGTCGATCAGCACGAGGGCGCTTGACGGCTTGGCGATGATCAGCGGGTCGATCACCTCGTCGAGATCGACCGCGTCCTGCACAGGGTTAGGCGACATCGGCACGATGAAATTGCGGTCGCGCTGCTGCACGGCATGGCCGGAATAGAAGACGACGGCCTGCGCACCGGGCCGCAGCTTGCCGGCAAATTCGGCGATGGCCTGCCGCGTCTCCGCACGGGCGCCGTTCTCGATCGCGATCACCTCGAAGCCGCCGTCGCGCAGGGCCGCAGCGACCGCCCGCCCCTCTGCCGGCGCCTGCGCGACGGCGGCGTCGGGGTAGGTGCCGTTGGCGATCACCAGCGCGATGCGGGCGGGCGGCGCAGCCTCCTGCGGCAGGGCGGGACTGGCCGCAAGCGCGATGAGCGGCACGGCGAGAAGGAAGAAGCGCAACCAGTCCATGCTTGGCGACCATTCGTCATCGGCGGCTGGCTGGGGCCGCCGCGGGCTCAGCGAACATAGATCGTGATTTTCTTCGACATCACGGGCGGATCATGCGGCGTATGGGTGTGATCTCCGACCAATAATTGCAGCGTATGAGGCCCTTTCGGCAAGGTGACGACAACCTCCGTTTGACCGTTGCCAAGATGGATATTGTTGTAGTCGGACGGAATCGGCTGGTCCGGCGGGCCGGGATCGGTGTCGATCAGCAGATGATGATGGCCTGTCGCCGCGTGCTCGACGCCGGCAGGCGCGACGCCCATGTTCCGCAAGCCGATGCGGACCGTGAAGCGCTCAGGCACGCGCAATCCGTCGAGCGGGTAGTGGAAGTAGACCTCCGCGCCGGGGGGCGCCTTCTGCCGCGTTGCGGCCTGTGCCAGCGCGTCTGTCGGCTGGAAGAGGCCGGCCATCGCATAAGACCAGACTGCCAGGAGCACAGCGATGCCAGGGCGCGAACTTGTCATCGACGCCTCGCGGGTTTGCCGCCGCCGGGCATCACGATCACGGTGATGCGCTCCGACATGACCGGCGGATCGTGCGGCACATGGTTCTCGTCCGCGAGCAGGAGCTGCAGCGTGTGCTTGCCCGGCAACAGGGTGATGCGCCGCTCCGTCTGGCCGCCGCCGAGATGGATATGGTTGAGGTCCGAGGGGATGGGCTCGTCGAGCGCCGGGGTCGCGACATCGACCAACAGGTGGTGGTGCCCGGTGTTCGGCCTGGCGACGCCGGCAGGCGCCACACCCATGTTGCGCAAGCCAAAGCGGATCGTCGAGGTCGGGAAGATCGTCTCGCCATCCTTCGGATAGATGAAGTAAACCGCCGCGTCGTTGGGCGAAGCTGTGCGCGGACGCCCGCCTCCGGCCGCCGGGGCAGCGGGCGCCGCGGGGCCGACCTGCGCGGTGTCGACAACGCGCACCCGGATCCGCTCGGACATCACCGGAGGGTCATGCGGGACATGCTCGTGATCGCCCAGGAGGAGCTGCAGCGTATGCTCGCCAGGTGGAAGCGAGAGCTCCACCTCGGTCTGGCCACGCCCGAAATGCAGGTGATTGAAATCGCTGGGAATCTCGCGATCGAGCGGCGGAACCTCCGTATCGACGAGCAGGTGGTGATGGCCACCATTGGGGCTCATCGTGCCGGCCGGCGTGATGGCGATGCCCTCGACGCCGAAGCGGATCTTTGCATGCGCCGGAATCGTGGCGCCGTCCTTGAGGTCGATGAAGAAGACACGGGCACCGGGCGCAGCGGCGGAACGCGGCTTCTCGGCCGGATCGGCCGCGACCTCGACGGTGATCCGCTCGGACACGACCGGAGGGTCGTGCGGCACATGATTATGGTCGGCGAAGAGAAGCTGGAGCGTGTGCCGGCCGGGCGTCAGCGCGATCTCGGCCTCGGTCTGCCCACCGCCGAAATGGATATGGTTGAAGTCGCTCGGGATCGGCTGGTCGAGCGGAGGAAGTTCGGTGTCGATCAGCAGGTGATGGTGCCCGGCATTGCGTCTGGGCTGCCCGGCGGGCGCGACCTCCATGCCGCTGATCGCAAAGCGGACCGTGAACTTGCCGGGGACGCGGTCGTTATTGGCGAGCCCCACGAAGCTCAGCCTCGCAGTTGCCGGCGCCGGGCTGCGCTGCATCGCACGCGCCTGCGCCATCGCCCCGCCGATCGGAAGAGCAACGGCCAACGCCCATGCCAGAGCCGCCGGTACCAGGGCGGGTATAAGGCGCGGCGCCCTCGATGGCATCGACGTCTCCCATCCACGAGACGAACACTGCGAGGCTACCAGCGCGGCTGCGCCCCAGCAAGCGGAACACTCGGCGCTTACGTAGCTGGAGCGGCTTTGTTCTGGAGTCCGGCGAAGTCATGCGTTAGCCTCACGCGGGGAAGGCGGTCATGATCCTCATCGCCAGACTTTGCGGGCTGGTCATGCTCATGCTGACGGGGCTGGCCATGGCGGCGCCGGTTCCGGAGCGCCGTGTCGCGCTCGTCATCGGCAATTCCAGCTATCGCAACGCCCCCGCCCTGCCGAATACGGTCAACGACGCCCGCGACATGGCCGGGGCACTGCGCAAGGTCGGCTTCGAGGTGATCGACGGCATCGATCTCGACAAGCGCGGCATGGATGCGGCGCTCACGCGCTTCGCCCGGCTGGCGCAGGACGCCGATGCCGCGATGTTTTATTTCGCCGGCCACGGCTTCCAGTTCAACGGCGAGAACTACCTCGTGCCGGTCGAAGCCAAGATAGAGGACGAGGTCGGCGTCCAATATGAGACGACGCGGCTGAACGACGTCGTCACGGCGCTGAACTTCGCCAAGGGCGTCAAGATCATGGTGCTGGACGCCTGCCGCAACAACCCCTTCGTCAACCAGCTCGCCAAGAGGCAGGCGACGCGCGGCTTCTCTGTCAGCTCGGGCCTGGCGCCCGTGGCGCGGGCGCAGGGCATGGTCATCGCCTATGCGACGCAGGCCAACGACGTCGCCGCCGACGGCGCCGGCCGCAACAGCCCGTTCACGGCCGCGCTGGTGCGCGAGATCGACCAGCCAGGCCTGGAGGTGGCGACGCTGTTCCGCCGCGTCCAGAAGAGCGTCTACGATGCGACCTCCGGCCGGCAGACCCCTGAGCTCTCGCTGTCGCTGCTCGGCGATTTCTACCTCAACCGTGAGGAGACCGATGCCGATATCTGGCAGCGCATCCGCTCCAGCGACGAGCCCGGCGTGCTCCGGGATTTCATCCAGCGCTATCCGGCGAGCTTCTTCGCCATCGATGCGCGCACGCGTCTCGACCTGATCGAGCGCCGCTCGCTCGCGACGAATGAACGCGACCGGCTGGTGCGCGAGTTCGCAGAGCGCGAGCGCGCGCTGCTGGAGCGTGTCGAGCGAGCCGAACAGGGGCGCCAGCAGGCCGCGACCGATCTTGCCCGGCAGGAGCCCGACGAAGCGGTCCCGCCGCCGCCACCTGCGAGCGGGGACAGCACGCGGGCGAGGCCGGCTCCTATCCAGCCCAAGCCACCGACCGGGGACGCTGCCGAACGCTCCCGTCTCGCCGACGAACTGGCCCGGCGCGAGAAGGAACTGGCTGCGCTCGAAACCGAGAAGCGGCGCCTGGCTGAAGAGCGCCGCAATGTCGAGCAGGCGCTGGCGGCGCGGCTCGGCACTCTGACGCCCTCGCCGGCCGACCGGTCGGCGCAGCCGCAGGCCGTGCCGGCAAGTGCGCCGCGCCCGGCCGAGCGCCGTGCCGATCCGGCAGCCGGCGCGCCGGCCAAGACGAATTGCGGCGAACTCCTGCTCCGCGCCCAGCTCGGCGATCTCACGCCGGCGGCGCGCGAGCAGCTTCAGCAATGCCGCTGAGCGGCGTGGGACCAGGTGAGGCGAAAGCCGGCACGCACAGGGAGGAATGGAGCATGTCGATCGCCGCGCGCCTCGGCCGAATTTTGACTCCGCTGACGCTTCTGGCGAGCGCGGCCGCCTGGGCACAATCGCCGCCGCCGCCCACGCCGGCGCCTTTCCAGCAAGCGCTTCAGAAGGCTGCCGACGACCTCTTCGGCAAGGCCGCGCTCACTGAACAGCAGATCGATCTCGTCATCGACCCGCTGATCGACGCTGCCTCCGGCTCGCAATCCAGCGCCACGCGCACGATGCAGCAGACGCTGATCGAGATCATCGGCAAATCCTATCCGCGCTTCACTGTCCGCGCCTTCGATAGCGAGGCGCTGGCGCGCAAGCCTGTCGTGCTGGTCGGCACCTTCACCGCCGTCAACAACCAGGGTGCGGCGGACGGCCCGCGGGACGCCTATCGGATCTGCCTGACGCTGGCGGATCTGAAAACGAACAGCGTCGTCTCGAAGGGCGTGGCGCGTGCCCAGATCGAGGGCGTCGACGTGACGCCGACCCCATTCTACCGCGACTCGCCGCTCTGGGCGCAGGACCAGGCCACCAACGCCTATATCAAGACCTGTCAGGGCACGAAGCTCGGCGAGGCGATCGATCCGGCCTATGTCGAACGGTTGACGGCGAATGCCTTGGTCAATGACGGCATCCTTGCCTATGAAGCGCAGCATTTCCGCGAGGCGCTGGCCTATTATCGGGCCGCGCGCAAACTGCCTGGAGGCGAGCAGCACCGGGTCAGGATCGGGACCTACCTCGCCGCCACAAAGCTCGCGCGGCGCGACGACATGGTCGATGCCTTCGGCGACCTCGTCGATTACGGGCTGGGGACCAACCAGTTGATGGTGAAGCTGCTGTTCAAGCCCGGCACCACCCAGTTCATCGACGATCCGCGGATCACCGAACCCTATCCGATGTGGCTGAGCCAGATCGCGACGCATGCCCGTCAGAAAGGAGCCTGCCTGGAGATCGTCGGGCACACCTCGCACACCGGGCTACCGCAGGTGAACGAGCGCCTTTCGACGCTGCGCGCCCAGTTCGTCATGGATCTGCTGCTGACCGGCGCCCCGGATAACCGCAACCGCATGATCGCGACCGGGCGCGGCTTCAAGGAAAACCTCATCGGAACCGGCAAGGACGACAGCAGCGACGCGCTCGACCGGCGGGTGGAATTCAAGGTGATCGGCTGCTGACGACGTCCTTGCAGCGCCGGATATTCGCGACATTGATCCGTGCGCTGCTGCGAGGCCATTTTCCGACTTCGAACAATATCGACAGCGCCGGAATTGAACGCTACCTCAGCGGTGGGGCGGCAATCGGGGCTAAGACATGCATGAAGCATGGATCAGATTGGCGGGCACGCTGATCCTGTTCTTCGCCCGCTTCCTGACCGCCGTCCGCGGACGGTGGGTAGGTGTGGCCCCGGCCGCCGAGCAGCGGATCTATTATGCCAATCATGCGAGCCATGGCGATTTCGTCCTGATCTGGACCGTTTTGCCGCGCCGCATGCGATTTGAGACGCGGCCGGTCGCCGGGAGCGATTACTGGCTGAAGAGCCGCATGAGGCGCTTCATCGGTTGCGATGTCTTCAACGCCGTTCTGATCGATCGCGACCGCGCGAGCCGCACATGTGATCCGATCGCCCAGATGACAGAAGCGTTGGATGCCGGCTCGTCCCTCATCGTCTTCCCGGAAGGCACGCGCAACACCACGGAGGCCCCGCTCCTGCCGTTCAAGAGCGGGCTGTTCCACCTGGCAAAGGCGCGGCCGGACGTCGTCCTCGTGCCGGCCTGGATCGACAACCTCAACCGCGTCATGCCCAAGGGCGAGTTCGTGCCGATCCCGCTGATCTGCACCGTCACCTTCGGCGCGCCGCTCCGTCTTGCCGATGCGGAAACGAAGCAGGATTTCCTGGCAAGAGCCGAAGCCGCGTTGCTCGCCCTGTCCCCCAAGGCGAACGCGTCATGACGATGCCGCATCCCGATCTGGTGGCCGTGCTCGCCGGCATCCTCGGCGTCCTCGTCCTCGCCTCCGCTATCGGCTTCGTGCTGCAGCGCAGATTCTCGCCGGACGGCTCTAACGCCGTGGTCGAGAACCTCAACGACCGCATCCGGGCCTGGTGGGTCATGGTCGTGCTGATGGCGCTGGCGCTGATCGGCGGCAAGACCGGCGTGACGCTGCTCTTTACTTTCTGCTCCTTCGCAGCCCTGCGCGAGTTCATCACGCTGATCGATACGCGCCGGGCCGACCACTGGGCGCTGGCGGCCGCCTTCTTCGTCGTGCTGCCGGTGCAATACTACCTGATCTGGATCGAATGGTACGGGCTCTACTCGATCTTCATCCCGGTCTACGCCTTCCTGCTGATGCCGATCATCGCGGCTTTGCGCGGCGACACCGACCATTTCCTCGTGCGCATCGCCGAAGTGCAGTGGGCGCTGATGATCTGCGTGTTCAGCACCTCGCATGTGCCGGCGCTGCTGAACCTCGACATCGCCGGCTATCAGGGACGCAATGTCCTGCTGATCGCCTTTCTGGTCATCGTCGTGCAGATCAGCGACGTCCTGCAATATGTCTGGGGCAAGCTTTTGGGCCGCACCAAGATCGCGCCGAAGCTCTCGCCCTCGAAAACCGTCGAGGGCTTCGTCGGCGGCGCGCTTAGCGCGACCGCCGTCGGCGCCGGTCTCTCCTGGATGACGCCCTTCACGCCGCTCCAAGCCGCCTTCCTGTCGCTGGTGATCGTTCTGATGGGCTTCTTCGGCGGGCTCGTCATGTCCGCGATCAAGCGCGACCGCGGCGTCAAGGATTGGGGCCATCTGATCGCCGGCCATGGCGGCTTCATCGACCGGCTCGACTCGGTCGTGTTCTCAGCCCCGATCTTCTTCCATCTGGTCCGCTACGGATGGTCGGCCGTATGACCCGGCCGATCGCACGCCTGATGCGCAGCAGCATCGTCCATGTCGCCTTTGCCTTCCTCGCCATGGGGAGTTGGGCGGCCTTCGCCAACCGCGGCCATGCGATGCCGGCTCCGCTCCAAGCGGGGCTGATCCAGGGTGCGCTCTCGGCCTCGATCACGCTCGTCCTGAAGCGATGCATCGAATATCTCGCCGGCCGCTTCACCGGCCTCGCCGCGCTTCTGGCGCCGCCCTTGATCGCCGGGCTCGTCTCCGCAAGCGTGCTGACCGTCATCCACACGATCGGCGGCACGCCCGAGATCGCAAGGACGATCGCCGTGCCCCTCACCGTCGCGACGAGCTACGCCGCGCTCTACAATTATTCGCTCTGGCGTATCGGGAAGGCCTGAACGATGGCGCAGGACGAGAATCGACGCCCGCTCGCCAGCCGCGATTCCGGCTGGGCCCGCTCCATCGCCCGACGGCTGAGCGCTGCCGCTATCACGCCGAACCAGATTTCGATGGCGAGCATGGTGATGGCGGCTTTCGCCGGCATCACCTTCTGGCAGGCGGGCGCGGCGGAGGCCGGCCCACGCGCCGCCCTGCTCCTGGCCGCCGCCCTGTTCTGTCAGCTCAGATTGCTGTGCAACCTGTTCGACGGAATGGTGGCCATCGAAGGCAGCAAGCAGGAGCCCGATGGGCCGTTCTGGAACGAATTCCCGGATCGCGTTGCCGATATCCTCATTCTCGTCGGCGCCGGTTGCGGGGCTGGCGTGCCGGCCCTGGGCTGGGCGGCTGCCGGTTTTGCCGTGCTGACCGCGTATACGCGCGAACTCGGCCGCGCCTGCGGGCTGCCGGCCGATTTCTCGGGCCCGATGGCCAAGCAGCACCGCATGGCGACGATCACCGCGGCGGCCCTGCTGTCACTGCTGGAACCGCTCTGGCGCGGCCACAACGAGGTGCTGATTATCGCTCTCTGGCTCATAGCCGCCGGGGCCGCCATAACCGCAATCAGGCGAGCCATGAGTGTCGCACGAGGTTTGCGCGCACGCTGAAAGCTCGTGACCCGGCGCGGCGTCGAGATTCGAGAGAGGTTCGTCGAGGAGCAGGACCCTTCCGCTCGTAGACGAGGGCACGGCAGATCGCGACGCGCTGCTGCTGGCCACCGGACAACGGGTCGGGATAGCGTGCGGCAAGAGCCCGAAGTGCGCCATATCTCCTGGGAAGGATTTCCAAAGCGCTGTTTACGCGGCGGACGAGCTCGACGAGACTGCGAAGCTTCTGATCCTCCGCTCCGGCCGCAGCGACAAGCTTCGTGTTGAAACCGAAGTCGAGGAACTCAAGCGCGTCTTCGGGGGCTGAGCGCCATGTCTCTCACGATCGGTATGGTGGCCCATGACAGCAAGAAGCCGGATCTTGCGGCCTGGGCCGTACAGCATGCCGGCTTGATCGCGCGCCATACCGTGGTCGCGACCGCGACGACTGGTGGCGTGTTGAAGTCCTCGCTTCCCGATCTCACTATCCGCCTCGTCAAAAGCGGCCCGCTTGGCGGCGATCAGCAGGTTGGGGCGATGATTGCGCAAGGCGAATTGGACGTCCTTCTGTTCTTTCCGGATCCCCTCGCCGCCCAACCTCACGACGTCGACGTGAAGGCATTGCTGAGGCTGGTCCTGGTGTACGATATCCCGGCCGCCTTCAGCCCCAGCACGGCGAGCGCCCTCGCACGATCCGGGCTTTTCGATCGGTAACGACGACCAGGCGCAGAAATGGCGGCCCCGCAAAGGGCCGCCAGTTCGATAGGGACAATCCGTGGCTGGAAGCAGACCCCGGCGCAGCTCCGCGTCGGTCAGTAGGTCTGGCCCAGATATTCTGCGATGGCCTTGGCATCCTTGTCGTCGATGGGAGCCTTGTAGACCTTGATCATCTTCTGGACCTCGGCGTCCCAGAAGGCCTGCCCCTTCTTGCTCGGCTGATAATTGACGTAGTCGGCCGAGTGGCAAGCCATGCAGTTGTTTTTGGCGGCCTCGAAGCCCGGCTCGGCGCCGGGTTTGAGCGCGGCCGTCTCTTCCGGCAGCTTATAGGTCTTCGGAGCCGCGAGCGCGGTTCCGGCAAGAGTGCATGCGAGGATGAATGCGGCGCCGAACGCGCGCGGGCGAGTGATCGTCGTCATGACATTCTCCCTCACGCGGCCATGACGCGCGTCGTTTCGACGACGTTGCGCAGATAGCCGGACGGGTTCCAGAGCGGCTGCATCGGCTGGGTCTGCCCCTTGGCGTTGGTCGCCTTGACCATCAACTTCTGCTCGCCGGATGCGACGGAGACGTCCGCCTTCCATTCGCGGAAGGAGTACTTGCCGAGATCGTGCCCGAGGCCAGCCTTGACCCAGGTCTGGCCGCCATCGCCGGAAACCTGGACTTCGGCGATGCCGGAACCGCCATCGAAAGCGATGCCGCGCAGCGCAAGTCTACCAGCCTTGACCTTGGCCCCATCCAGCACATTAGTGATGAACGAGCGGACGGTGAATCGGTTGATTGGAATCGTCGCCACGGGCGCCTTTCCAGGCTCGACGCAGGCGCAGTCATTGTCGGGGATCCGGTAGGCCGTTTTCATCCAGAAGCTGTCGAGCTCCTTGTCCAGCACGGTGATCTCGTTCAGGTGCTTGACCCAATAGGTCCCGTAATAGCCCGGCACGACCAGGCGCAGCGGATAGCCGTTGAGCCAAGGCAGGTCGGTTCCATTCATGGCATAGGCCAGCATGACTTCGCCGTCGCGGGCATGGTCGAGCGCGAGCGCCTTCGTGAAATCGGGCGTATCGGGCGCAACCGGACCGTCGAGGCCGTCGAAGGAGACCTGCACCGCCCCTGGTTGGACACCGGCTCGCTCCAGGACGGCCTTGAGCGAGACGCCGCGCCAGCGCGCGTTGCCCATGGCGCCGTTTCCGAGCTGGCCGCCGGCGACCCGGGGCTCGACGAAGCCGCGGCTGTTGCCGGAGCACTGGTTGACCGCGACGACCTCGACCGCAGGGAAGCCGCTCTTCAACTCGCGCAGCGACAGCGAGAGCGGTTTGGACACCTTGCCCTTCACCTCGAGCCGAAACGTTTCCGGGTCGATCTCCAGCGGAATGTCGGCGAGATGGTAGCGAACGAAGAAGGCGTCGTTCGGCGTGACCACGCCGTCATTGAAGACCGAGAATGGCGTCTCGAGCTGCGGCGGGCGGGCTGTCTGCTGAATCAGCGGGCGTTTGCCCGGCACTTTGACGAGTTCGCGCTCGCCATTCTGGAAGGGCAATTTGACGGTTTCGGCGGCCAGGGCCGAGAAGCGCGATCCAGCGATCGCGGCGGCTCCCAGCCCCAAAGCCGCACGGCCGGCAGATGTGAGCATCTGTCGTCTGTTCAACATGGCGTTTCTCCCGAGGACACACTCCTCTGGAGATTGAGACGCATCAGAGCGTCGATCTATTCCATATCAAGGAAAGAAAACGGTCAGGCGCCGCAGGGCTGACCGATATTCGGCACGTCCCTGAGAGCCGCGACCTGCTCGTCCGTCGGCTCCAGCTTCTGACGGATCAGATTGGCGATGACATCGGCGAGGCGATCGAGCCGCGCGGGATCCATGCCGCTGCTCATCAGCGCGTAGTCGGCGCCGACCGTGCTCCAGGCGCGTATGCGCAATTCATCGCGATCGCTTTTCACCGGCGTCGCACCCCAGCGTCCGGAATGCGGCGCCATCCAGAGCCCGAGCCGGCAGCCATGGGGGCCGCGATAGCCCGCGAGCAGGCCGCCATTGCCGGAGGTCGGATCGAGCGAAAGATAGCTGAGCTCCAAGCCGGAGGCCCGCAAATCCGGAAGGTGTCCGCTCTGCGCTGCGGCGAGATCCACTCGCACGCGTCGCTCCGGCATTTCCGGCTGACCTTCTGCTATCCAGTGGCGATGAGCTGACATCGCGGCTGCGAGCCCTCCGTCAGGAGCTTTCGCCGAGCCGGAGAGCAGGGCGAGGAAACCGATGCAGGCCGCGAGCGCCAGAGCGGCGGCGACAGGCAGGACCGCTCGCGAACGGCGCCGGGGCGGCAGCATGAATGCGGGCGGCGCCATTTCGGGAGGCAAGCGGCGTGCGACGGCGCGCAGCCGCGACAGCGTTGCCACACGCTCGGCCAGCCGTGGGTCACAGGCGATCGCCGCCGCAACCTCGGCCGCTTCCTCCGCAGAAAGCTCGTCGTCGACATAGGCATTCAGCCTATCGAGGGAAACTCCGCCGTCCCCGGCCGATTCCTCACCGTGCATGACGGCGGCGCCTCGACTGGAGGGGGCGCAGATTCTCGCGCTCGATGACGGCCAGCAATGCCTGCCTCGCCCGGCTCAACCGGCTCATGATCGTCCCTTGCGGCACCCCGAGAATAGACGCGACCTCGCCATAGCTGAAGCCCGCCAGATCGACCAGTTCGACGATCTCGCGGTGGTCGGGCGGTATCCGCTTCAAGGCCTGCCGAACGGTGATTTCGGCGATAAGGCTGTCATCATAGCGATGGTCGAAGCCAGGGCCCTCCTCCAGCGCTCCGCTTTCGGGCACATCAGGGATGTGGCGCGCGCGGCGATAATTGTCGATCCAGGCATTGCGGACGATCTTGAACAACCAGGCGCGAACGGCTTCAGGGCGAGGCTGAGCACCCGAGCTCCCGAGTGCCTTGAGAGCGCAGGACTGCACCAGATCCGCGGCAGCGTCGGGATTGTCGGTCAGGCGGAGCGCATAGGAAAAAAGGCTCTTCCAGTTGCTGCGCAACGCTTCTTCGATCATCGCTCGCAGGGTGACACCTCCCGAACCTGATGCCGTGTCGCTCCCGCTGGCAGTGACGCCGCCGGGAGCCTCGATGCAGACCTACGAGATGCCCAGCAGCCGGATCAGACCGACGCTGACCGCGGCAAGCGCGAGCAGAGAGAGCGAAACCGCAGCTGTTACGCTGCGGCCGGCCCTGGCAACCGCGCGGATGTCGACGCCTAGGCCCAATGCGGCCATCGAGATGATGGTGAGGATGGTCGCAGTTTGAGCGATAGGGCCAAGTGCGGCCTGCGGGATACCGCCGTGCGAACGGAGCGCCGCCATCGCCAGGAAGGCGATGATGAACCAAGGGACGAGCTTGTGCACGGGCACGCCGCGACGGGGCTGGTTCTCTGCGGTGAGGTTATTCGCCTTGGCCTGCGCTCGGCTGCTCAGAATTGAAAGGACGACGACGACCGGTCCAAGCATCAGCACGCGCACGAGCTTGACGAGCGTGCCGATCTGGACGCTTGCGGCCGCTACCGGCGCCGTTGCCGCGAGAACCTGCGGGACGGCGTAGACGGTGAGGCCAGCCAGCACCCCGTATTGGATGTCCGACAGATGCAGCAGCGGCACCAGCAGCGGCAGGCCCAGCACCACCAGGACGCCCAGCACAGCTGTGAATGCAATGGACGATGCAACGTCGTGACCGCTTGCGCCGATCACGGGCGCCACCGCCGCGATGGCCGAGTTGCCGCAGATCGAATTGCCGCAGGCGACCAGGACCGCCATGCGCTTGGGCAGGCCGAGCATGCGTCCGATCAGAAAGCTGACGGCAAGCGCGACGGCGACGACTGCGGCGATGCCGACGATCAGGCTCGGGCCGGCTGCGATGATGGCCTCGGCATTGAGCGACGCGCCGAGGAGCACGATCGCGATTTCCAGAACCGTCTTTGACGAGAACGCGATTCCCGGCAGCCAGAACTTCGACGGGGTCCAAAGGGTCCTCACCGTGGTTCCGAGCAGGATGGCCAGCACGAGAGCTTCCAGCCACGCACGCCCCGTAAAATGCGCTTCCAGCACTTCAAGGCCGTAGGCCGCAGCACTGATGAGCACGCAAAGCCCGAAGCCAGGCAGAAGTTGCCCGGCTCGCAGCATCGGCGAACGGAAGGGTCCGGAAACGTCATTCATGGATGGGGGCGCCAAGGATTAGAAAAACTCTTTCTCTGTGGCACCATCTTTTAGAAAAACGATCCAAGCAAACGCATTCAATCGAACGTTATGATCTACATCGCCGAACATTTGCGCTGGCCCCCGCTGCGGTGAGCGACCCCGAACGACCATCCGTCTGCCGCGATGACACAGGTCGCACCGAGGCCCTGGCAATCACATGAAGCCTGGGTTTCGCGGCAGATACTGCGTCCAGCCGCCATAGCCGGGCGACGCTATCAGCAGCATGGGAAAGCTGATACGCATGCCTTGTTTCACTGCAAGGCTTAAGACGCTGTCGCAGGTACCTGGCAGAAAAGCGGAAATCTTCTCGACAGAGCTATCTGCCGCCAATCGCAACGCCGTCGAGAAGGCATCGCGAAGAATGCCAGACCTCGTGACGGCGAGCGGCCCGATATGCCCGCTGGCGCTGATATAGGCGTAGCCGACGCATTCGCTGCCGGCGTGGAGCAAGACACCCCCGACCGCCGCGTCATTGAGCAGGTGGCGATGATGCTTTTCCCGCGAGATGCCGATGGCGCTTGAATCGATCGCGGCGAGCTTCTCCATGGTAGCAGCGCTGTCGTCGATCGCCGCGGCTCGCAATCGCGGCTCCGGCAACGCCTGCGCCACCCGATCGCGCGCGGCGTTGAACAAGTAGACCGGCATCCTGGGAAAGAGCCCGTGCCGCATATACAGGCCCTGCGAGACGCGATTGAAGGTGAAGGTAATCAACGCCTTGTGAGCCGCCCCTGATTTCCGGGCATGCTCCATGGTTCGTTCCAACAGCTCGTTTCCGATGCCCTCGCCCTGTCGGGCCGGATCGACGAAGAGCTGGGCCAGGAACCAGACATCCCCACAAACCCAGCTCCAGGCAAAGCCCAGCATCGCGCGGCTATCCTCAGCGACCCACAGGCCATCGGGGTCGTCTTCGAGCGAAAACAGCTGAAAGCTCGGGGGGCTGGCCGACGCCATGGGGCCGAAGCCATGACGAATAGTGAGTTCGTTGATGCTGGCCACCACCAGAGCATCGGCAGCTGCCAGATCGTTCGCTCGAGCTGGCCTATAAACAAGCGACATCGTGTCACTCCGGCACAGATTTCCAAGATTGAGAGCGAGCAACCATATCGACCATAGCAGTCTTCACGATTGCGGTCTCGCGCACCGCGAAACCCGCCTGCCGCATCCCGGATCGCGAGATCGGCGCGGCAAACCGCATAAGTGGTGCCCGGCGCCGCCCGGCTGCCTCATCGCGCGGGCCGAATTCAGTTGAATGCAGGGTCATTTGCGACCATGCTTGCTGCAGGTCTTGCGAATCGCAGCCCGTGCACGGCAGCCGCAGCAAGGCAATGATGGCACCACCGCCACGATGGCACGCGTGATGCATCATATCGTCAGGGCGCTAGGCCGCCGCCTGCAGCAGAGATGTCGGCCGCCCGAACGCTTGACTGCCCCGACGGCGCAGCGCCGTTGTCGCAGCAGCCGTTCAGGCACTGGACAGGAACTTGCACGACTATCATCTGTTGGATGTTGAGGGCCGTCGTCGAGGAGACCACCAATCGGTGGATGGCTGCCATGATCGAGAGAGACAGCGAGGTATTCCGCTTATTCTCCGAGGATTACCGGAGCTACTCACAGGAGGAGATGAGCCTGCAGGAATACCTGCTGGCATGTCGCGAAGATAAGTCGATGTACGCGTCCGCGGCCGAGCGGATGGTCGATGCGATCGGCGCACCGAAACTTCTCGATACCAGCAAGGATGAGCGGCTTGGTCGGATTTTCGCCAATCGGACCATCAAGATCTATCCTTCCTTCGCCGATTTCTACGGCATGGAGGATACGATCGAGCGGATCGCGGGTTATTTCCGCTATGCTTCGCAAGGGCTGGAGGAGCGCAAGCAGATCCTCTACCTGCTCGGGCCCGTCGGCGGCGGGAAGTCCTCGCTGGCAGAGCGGCTGAAGAAGCTCATGGAGGAGCGGCCGTTCTACACGCTCAAGGTGGGCGGCAAGATCAGCCCTGTTTTCGAATCGCCGCTGGGCCTGTTCCATCCGGAGCGCATGGGCGGCCTCTTCGAGGACAAATACGGCATCGCGCGGCGCAGGCTGAACGGCCTCATTTCGCCCTGGGCAGCGAAGCGACTGGACGAATTATCCGGCGACATCTCCAAGTTCAGCGTGGTCAGGCTGATGCCGTCGCGGCTGCGCCAGATCGGCATCGCCAAGACCGAGCCGGGGGACGAGAACAACCAGGATGTCTCGACACTGGTCGGCAAGGTGGATATCCGCCAGCTCGAAAATTTCAGCCAGTCGGACCCGGACGCCTATTCCTATAGCGGCGGGCTGAACCGTACGACGCAGGGCCTGCTCGAATTCGTCGAGATGTTCAAGGCACCGATCAAGGTTTTGCATCCCCTGCTCACCGCGACCCAGGAGGGCAGCTACAACGGCACCGAGAACTTCGGCGCATTCCCCTATCAGGGCATCGTGCTGGCTCACTCCAACGAGTCCGAATGGCTGCAGTTCAAGAGCAACAAGAACAACGAGGCCTTCCTCGACCGCATTATGGTGGTCAAGGTACCCTATTGCCTGCGCGTCACCGAAGAGCGGGAGATCTACGAGAAGCTGCTGCGCGAAAGCGAGCTTGCCGACAGCCCCTGCGCACCCGAAGTGCTCGATATTCTCAGCCGCTTCTCGGTCTCGACACGGCTGACCGAATTCGAGAATTCGCCCCTCTATACCAAGATGCGCGTCTATGACGGCGAGAACCTCAAGGAGCTGGAGCCGAAGGCGAAGGCGATCCAGGAATACCGCGACGCCGCCGGAGTCGACGAAGGCATGACCGGCGTGAGCACGCGCTTCGCCTTCAAGATCCTTTCGCAGACATTCAACTACGACACGCAGGAGCTCGCTGCCGATCCCGTGCACCTGATGTACATCCTGGAGGGAGCCATCAAGCGCGAGCAGTTCCCCAAGGAAACGGAAGCGGCCTATCTCGACTTCATCAAGTCGGAACTCGCGACGCGCTACGCCGAATTCATCGGCCACGAGATCCAGAAGGCCTATCTCGAATCCTACGGGGAGTACGGGCAGAACCTGTTCGACCGCTACATCGCCTATGCCGATGCATGGGTGGAAGATCAGGATTACAAGGACCCCGATACCGGCCAGATCCTCAACCGGCAGGTTCTGGACAATGAACTGTCCCAGATCGAGAAGCCGGCCGGCATCGCCAATCCCAAGGATTTCCGTAACGAGGTCGTGAAGTTCACGCTGCGTGCGCGGGCCCGCAACAACGGCCGCAACCCGTCATGGACCAGCTACGAAAAGCTGCGCGAAGTCATCGAGAAGCGGATGTTCGGACAGGTCGAGGACCTGCTGCCCGTCATCAGTTTCGGCTCGAAGCAGGACAGCGTGACTGAGAAGCGGCACCTGGGTTTCGTCGAGCGCATGGTGGAGCGGGGCTATACCGAGCGCCAGGTCCGGCGCCTCGTGGATTGGTACATGCGCGTGAACAAGGCGGGTTAACGTCGGCCCGAGCGGTCCCATGCCCATCTTCATCGACCGTCGATTGAACCCGAAGGACAAAAGCCTTGGCAATCGCCAGCGCTTCCTGCGCCGCGTGCGCACGGAGCTGAAGCGAAACATCCAGGAACAGATCCGAGCCGGGAAGATCGCCGACGCGGATGGTGAGCATGTCGTCTCGGTGCCGGCGAACGAGACGAGCGAGCCGAACTTCCGCGTTGCGAAGGATAGCGGACATCGCCAGTACGTCCTGCCTGGCAACAAGCATTTCTCCGCGGGCGACCGGATGCCGAAGCCGGGCCAAGGCGGCGGAGCCGGATCGGCACCGGGCTCGCAGTCATCCGAGGATGATTTTCGTTTCGTTCTGTCGCGCGAGGAGGTGCTCGACCTGTTCTTCGAGGATCTCGAGCTTCCCGACATGGTCAAGCTCAATCTCCAGGAAATTCTCGCCTTCAAGCCGCGACGGGCCGGCTTTTCGGTGAGCGGGTCGCCGACCAACATCAGCGTCGCGCGCACCATGCGGAACAGTCACGGCCGCCGGATTGCGCTCCGGCGACCCAAACGCGAGGAGCTCGAGGCGATCCTGCGCGAGCTGGCCAGCCTCGATTCCGGCCGGACCGATCCCGAGACCCGCCAGCGTATCGCCGCCTTGCGCGAGGAACTCGACCGGCTGGAACGCCGTCGTCGCGTTATCGCCTTCGTCGACCCGGTCGATATCCGCTTCAACCGTTTTGACCCGCAGCCCCTTCCGAACGCGAAGGCGGTGATGTTCTGCCTCATGGACGTCTCCGGCTCCATGGGCGAACGCGAAAAGGACCTCGCCAAGCGCTTCTTCGTCCTGCTGCATCTGTTCCTGAAGCGCCGCTACGACCGCACCGACATCGTCTTCATCCGCCATACCCATGAGGCCAAGGAGGTGGATGAGGAGACCTTCTTCTACAGCACGCAGAGCGGCGGCACCGTCGTCTCGACTGCGCTGGAGGAGATGCAGCGCATCATCACGCAGCGCTATCCCAGCCGGGAATGGAACATCTATGCCGCCCAGGCGTCGGACGGCGACAACCTCGCGACGGATTCCGATCGCTGCCTCAGCCTGATGGACGGCGAGATCATGCGCCTGTGTCAGTATTTCGCCTATGTCGAGATCATCGACGAGCGCGAGAGCGAGATATTCGGCTCCACGGACAACGGGACATCGCTCTGGCGTGCTTATCGGACGGTCAGGGACAGATGGCCGAACTTCGACATGAGCCGCATCGCCAAGGCGGCCGACATCTACCCGGTCTTTCGCCAGCTCTTCACGAAGCAACCGGCACTGCAGCGCGACTGAAAGGAGCGCCGATGCCCAGGTACGCGCACAGATCCGACTTGCTGTTTTCCGGCTCCGACTGGAACTTCCAGACCCTCTCGCATGCTTACGACGTCATCGAGGCCGTCGCGAAGGAAGAACTCCATCTCGATATCTATCCGGTTCAGATGGAAGTCATTTCTTCCGAGCAGATGCTCGATGCCTACTCTTCCATCGGCATGCCGCTGATGTATCGCCACTGGTCCTTCGGCAAGCATTTCCTCCATCACGAACTGCTCTATCGCAAGGGCGGGCGCGGCCTCGCCTATGAGCTGGTGATCAACTCCAATCCCTGCATCGTCTATCTGATGGAAGAGAACACCATGGCCTTGCAGGCCCTGGTGACCGCTCACGCGGCATTGGGCCACAACCACTTTTTCAAGAACAACTATCTGTTCCAGCAATGGACGGATGCCAGCGCCATCCTGGGCTATCTCGATTTCGCCAAGGGCTTCATCGCCCGCTGCGAGGAAAGACACGGCGTCGCGGCGGTGGAAGCGATTCTGGATGCTGCGCACGCGCTGATGGACCAGGGCGTGTTTCGCTATCGCCGCCCTCCCAAGCTCTCATCCGACAAGCAGCGCGAAGGACTGCGCGAGCGGCTGGAGTACGAAGAGCGCTCCTATAACGATCTCTGGCGCACCGTCCCGCGCCCGGCCGATGGCAGCAAGGCCGACGAGGCGGAAGCCAGCGTCGCCGAGCGGAAGAAGGCGCTCAATCTCCCGGAAGAGAACCTCCTCTATTTCCTCGAAAAGAACAGCCTGATCCTCGAGCCCTGGCAGCGCGAGATCCTCAGAATCGTCCGCGTCATCGCGCAGTACTTCTACCCCCAGCGGCAGACGCAGGTGATGAACGAAGGCTGCGCGACCTTCGTGCACTATACGGTCATGAATGCGTTGTTCGACCAGGGCCGGATCAGCGAAGGCGCCATGCTGGAAATCCTGCGGAACCACTCGAATGTCATCTTCCAGCCTGCCTTCGACGATCCCCGCTTTTCCGGCATCAATCCTTATGCGCTCGGCCTGGACATGATGCAGGACATCCAACGCATCGCCACCGAGCCCACTGCTGAGGATCGTGACTGGTTTCCCGAAATCGCGGGCAAAGGCGATTGGCGCGCAATCCTGCTCGACGCCTGGGCCAATCACCGCGACGAATCCTTCATGCGCCAGTATCTGAGTCCGGCTCTGATCCGAAAATGGCGGATGTTCGTGCTGTCTGACGCGGCCGATGAGCGCTTCTACACCGTAGCGTCGATCCATAACGAACGCGGCTACGAACGGATACGCGCCGCTCTCGCCCAGAAATACGACATCGGAACGAGCTATTCGGATATCCAGGTCGTGGATGTGGATCTGCTCGGCCAGAGGCATCTGCGCCTGCAACACCGAGTCAATGGCGGCATTCTGCTGGAAAGCGCGAGCTGCGATGCGACGCTGCGCCGTATCCACCAGCTCTGGGGCTATGACGTCGTTCTGGAGGGCGTGGATGCGCAGACGGGAGCCAGGATCTACGAACGGTCCAGCCGTCAGCTAGCGTAACGCCTCCGAGAGGACCGGCCCCTGAACTGCGTTTTTCAGGCGCGCCGGCGCCGGATGGCCGGCAATTCGCGGCCACCTTTCACCTGAACCTCGAAAACGGACATTAACCGGGCACCCGGTTCGGCGGAATGGGCTGCAGAGCGGCGCCTGGTGTCTTGATCCCGCGAAACGGAGAGAAGCCCAGCCAACCTATCGCAGGCGTCCGTCATTGCTGTCCCCGCGCCCGATCACCAACGGTCATCGTAGTCGCGGCGATAGCCATATGCCGGCGCCCAGGGCGGCGGACCGCCATATCGGCGTCCGTAGCCGTATCCGCCACCATAGCCGTGACGGCGTTCATAGTAGCGCTGGCGCCCCATATTCTCCTGAATGATCATCAGGCGCTCGCGCTTGGCTTCGCTCATCGTGAATTCGGCCGCCTGCTTGTCGAGGCGCCG
Source organism: Allobosea sp. 10L417 (assembly GCF_056395485.1). Classification (NCBI taxonomy): domain Bacteria; kingdom Pseudomonadati; phylum Pseudomonadota; class Alphaproteobacteria; order Hyphomicrobiales; family Alloboseaceae; genus Allobosea; species Allobosea sp. 10L417. Next base: position 794,232 of record NZ_JBFTJP010000002.1, on the reverse strand, counting down.
AGCAACGTCTCTGGGCAGTGCCTCGCCGGCATGCACCGACGTCAACGAAGCGGCAATACCGAAGCCAACAAATGCTGTGATTGCTAACCGACGCATGGGAATCTCCCTTTTTGCTCCAGCCAAGTAGAGCAGTCGGTTGTGGAACGCGGCCTGAACGGGATTGTTCGCGTACGTTCATCTTCCAAGCAGCCACTCCGGCTCGGCGTTCCCTCAGAAAAGGACGGCTGGCGGCAGCACGCGCTTAGGGAAGCGAAAACGCCGAATGAAGCGCGCATGAAGGCGCACGCTGGAAGGAGGTCTCGGGCGGCGGTTCCTCTTCGCGTGGGCGATCAAGGAGCAGCCATACACCGGCCGATCGAATGCCAAACGGTGGGCCGCGGTTCGGCGTCTATCGGGAACCGGGCAGCAGGAACGGCTCGCCCTTCACCGACACGAAAACGGTCTGTCCAATCTGCGGCCGGTCCATGCTCGAAACCTGCGCAGTGAAACGGATGCCCCCTCCGCCGTGGTTCGTCCGCAGCGTCACAGTGCATTGTGCGCCCCGGAATGCGACGTTCTCGATGAAGGCTTCGTGACCTGGACCGACTGGCGACAGCAGGAACTGCTCCGGCCGGAGCATGATCGTGCCTGCCCCGCGGCGGCCGCCGGTCTCGGCTTCGAACTCGCCCAGCCCGCAGGAGACACTCCCCTCCGCGATTTCGGCCTCGAACAGGACGGCATTACCAAGGAACAGGGCTGTTTCGACATCCGCCGGCCGCCAGTAAAGCTCGGCTGGTCGTCCCGTTTGCACCAACCGGCCCTCCCGCATCACCGCGAGTTGATCGGCAAAGGACAGCGCCTCGCCCTGATCGTGGGTGACAAGGATTGTGGTGATGCCAGCCTTGGCCAGCACGCGCGCAACAGCTTGCCGAACACTCTCGCGCAGCCCGGTATCGAGCGCCGAGAACGGCTCGTCGAGCAGCATCAGCGCCGGCTTCCGGGCCAGTGCGCGGGCAAGCGCAACGCGCTGCTGCTGCCCTCCCGAGAGTTCGTGCGGCCGGCGCTCCAGCATCGCTGGATCAAGCTCGACCAGCTCCATCAGCTCGCGCAAGCGGGCCGCCCGGTCAGGCTCGTTTCGCGGGATGCCGAAGCCCACATTGCCGGCCACGTCGAGATGCGGGAACAAGGCCCCGTCCTGGGCGACATAACCGATCCGGCGCCGATGCGCGGGGGCGATCGCCGGCCCGTCGGCCAGCACCTGCCCGTCGAGCACCACCGTTCCCGCATCGGGCGCTTCGAAGCCGGCGATGACGCGCAGCAGCGTCGTCTTTCCCGACCCGGAAGGGCCGACGATGGCGACGCGGCGGCCCGCCTCGACGGCAAGGGATACGCGATCCAGCGCCGCGATGGCGCCATAGCGCTTCGAGACATCCGAGATGACGAGCTGGGTCATGCGCCGAGGGATTTGCGTGCCTGAGCGTGCAGCAGCGCGGTCATCGGCAACGAGAGAAGGATCATCAGCACGGCATAGGGCGCAGCATTCGCATAGTCGAGCTCGCTGGTGAGCGCCCAGAACTCGGTCGCCAGCGTCCGGGTGCCGTTGGGAGCAAGCAGCAATGTCGCGGTCAGCTCGGTCGCCACGCCCATCGCGACCAGCGCCATCGCAGCGGCGACGCCGGGCGCCGCGAGCGGCAGCGTCACCGTCAGAAGCGCGTGGGCCGGGTTGCGGCCGAGCGCCGCCGCGGCGCGCTCCAGTTCGACCGGAACCTGCGCGATGCCTGCACGCAGCCCGACCAACGCGCGCGGCAGGAACATCAGGACATAAGCGAAGACCACGGTCGCGACGGTCTGGTAGAGCGGCAAGGCGATGCGCACGGTCACGGTGACGAGGGCCAGCGCTACCACGACGCCCGGCAGCGCGCCCAGATAACTGTGGCAGCTCTCCAGGAAGCGGGTGACCCGGCCGGGCGCGCGCACCGACAGCCAAGCCATCGGCAGCGCTGCCGCCGCCGCGACGCAGGCGCCGGCAGCGGCATAGCCCAGCGTCTCGGCAAGGGATGCGGCCAGCGCGTTCTGCCGCCAGACATCCTCGCCCGCGGCCATGAGCCAGCGCGTGAGTGTCAGGATGGGCACGCCGAGACTGAGGGCGGCGAAGGCAAGCGGCAGCGCCAGGGCCGGCAGCCGCCAGCGCCCCAGCCGCTGGCGCGGCGCCGGGCGCGGGGCGCCGGAGCCGAGCCGGGCGTAGCGTGCGCCGCCGCGCAGCAGCCATTCGAGCCCGATGAGGCCGCAGCAGCTCAGCACCAGCACGCCCGCGAGCATGTTCGCCGCCGGGCCGTTATAGCTCGACTGGAACTGGTCGATGATCGCGGTGGTGAAGGTGTCGAAGCGGATCATGGCGTAGAGCCCGTATTCCGCGAGCAGATGCAGCCCGACCAGCAGGCTGCCGCCACAGATCGCCAGCCGCAGCTGCGGCAGAACCACCCGCAGGAGCACGCGCGGCGGAGACTGCCCGAGCGAGGCCGCGACATGCTCGAGTTCAGGGTCGAGCCGGCGAATCTGCGCGGCCACGGGCAGATAAAGGAATGGTAGATAGGCGAGGACCGAAACCAGCACCGCCGCCGCAAGCCCGTGGAAGCGCGGCAGGAGGCTGACCCAGGCGTAGGACTGGACGAAGGCTGGCACTGCGAGCGGTGCGACCGCGAGCCAGGAAAGGAATTTCGCGCCGGGCATGTCGCTGCGCTCGGTGAGCCAGGCCAGCGCCACCGCCAGCAGGATCGCGGGCGGCAGCGTGCACAGTTCCAGCAGCAGCGTGTTGACGAGCAGTTCGCCGACGCGCGGCCGCCAGATCAGCGAGAAGGCCGTCTGCCAGCCGGTTTCGATCGCAATCCAGACGATGAATCCCAACGGCAGCAGGGCGCAGACGGAGACGCCCCCGGCGAGCAGCAGCATTGCCCGGCCAGCGAGATTGCGTTGCCGTCTGAGCGGCAAAACCGGCAGAGCCGGCGTATCGACGGACAGAGAAACGGTCATGGGACAATGCGCGTGCGAGGGCATCTCGCACGCGCATTCGATCGACGCAACCGGGTCAGAGCAGGCCGGCGGCGGTCATCAACTCGGTGACCTTCTTGCTGTCGAGCTGCGAGGGCTCGACCTTCGGTGCGTCGAGCTTGGCGATCGGCTCCAGCTTCGGGTTCGAAGCCTCGCCATTGCCGATGGCGTATTCGAAGGAATCGCCCTCGCGCAGCACGGCCTGGCCGTGCTTGCCGGTCATCCACTTCACGAAGGCCTCCGCCTCCTTCTTGTGCTTGCTGGATTCGAGCACGCCCGCGCCCGAAGTGCTCAGGAAGGCGCCGGGGTCCTGGCCGCGGAAATAGTGCAGCCCGACATTGCCACTGTTTTCGCCCGTCTTCGCCTGATCGCCGAAGTAATAATAATGGTAGATCAGCGCGCCCTCGACCTCGCCGGCATTGACCGCCTTCATGGCGACGCTGTTGCCGCGGTAGGCGCTGGAGTTGTCCTTCATCGCCTTGAGCCAGTCGCCCGTGGCCTTCTCGCCCTTGAGAACGAGGAGCGCGCCGACGATCGCCTGGAAGTCGGCGCCCGACGGCGAGGCGGCCCAGCGGCCCTTCCACTTGGCGTCGGCGAGGTCCAGCATCGACTTCGGCAGGTCGGCTTCCTTCAGCTTGCGCTTGTCGTAGACGAAGACGGTGCTGCGCGCGGCAACGCCCGTCCAGCGCCCGCTCGCCGGACGAAACTGCGCCGGAACCTGATCGAGAACGTCCTTGGGCAGCGTCTCGAACAACCCGGCCTTCTCGACCAGCACCATGGCCGGGGAATTCTCGGTGACGAAGACGTCCGCTGGAGAGGACGCGCCCTCCTGGACGATCTGGTTCGCGAGTTCGGTATCCGACCCCTTGCGGATCGTCACCTTGATGCCGGTCTCCTTGGTGAAGCCGTCGGCCCAGGCCTGCGTCAGGCTGGCATGCTGGGCGTTGTAGACCGTGATTCCGTCCTGAGCCCGAACCGCGTTCGCCGCGGCGAGGGTGACGGCGAGAACGCCGATACGGAGAGCAAGGGACGAGTACGACGCCATGGTGACCTTCTCCTGCCAACGCAGTTCGTGAACTGGGCCGGCGTTAGATTCCCAAGCGTCAAAGCTGTCAATTATTATTGTCTAGTTTATAATCTTTCGAAACAATACGAATCCGCCGACAGGCACTACTTTCGGGGTTCGTTTCACCGCCCTCCCCGGCAAGATCTTCGACGAGCCGGCTATGTCTCGCGGGATGCCTCGACCCCGGCACGCTCAGCGTCGCGATTGTCGCGGACAAGCTGTTCGGCCGCGCCGGACCGCCGACGACGCCCGCTCACACCGTCCGCGTTACCTTGGCCAAATGGGGCGGCCGATCGGGATCGAGGCCGCGGCTTTTCGCCAGCGTTGCGACCGCACCGTAAAACGCGCGAACCTGTGCCAAGGGTAGCAACGGAGCGGGCAGCGCAGGCGGCAGCGGCAGGGGCAGGCTCTTGTCGCCCCTCTCCTCGCTCGCACCGGCATAGCGCAGGTCCGCGCCGAGCTGCGCCAGGGCAGATGCGGCGGCGGCGACGCTCGCGCTACCTTCGTCGCCGGGGTCCAGAGCCAGCGCCGGGAAGCCCGGCTCGACCAGAGCCAGCGGGCCGTGCCGCACCTCGGCGGCGCTGAAGGCCTCCGCGTGGATCCGGCAAGTCTCCTTGAACTTGAGCGCGATCTCCTGCGCGATGCCGAAGCTCAGGCCTCGCCCGATCACATAGAGGCTACGCGCCTCGCGCCAGGTCGAGAGAGCCGGTCCCCAGTCGCAGTGCCCGGCAGCGCCGAGCGCTTCGGGCGCCTGCGCCAGCGCGGCGGACAGGGCATCGTCCCGTGTCCATTCAGCCGTGAGATGCAGGAAGGCGAGACAGGTGGCGAGAAAGCTCTTGGTCGCTGCGACGCTGTGCTCCGGCCCGGCCCGCAACGGCACGAGCACGTCCACCATCCCGGCGAGCGGCGAGGCCTCGTCATTGACGAAGCCGACCACGAGCGCGTCGGCGCGTTTTGCGGCTTCGGTCAGGCGCAGGGCGTCGGGGCTGCGGCCCGACTGCGACACGGCGATGAACAAGGCTCGGGAGAGGTCGAGCTCGCCGCCATAGACCGAAGCGAGGCTGGGTCCGAGCGAGGCGACCGGCAGACCGAGAGCCAGCTCGATCAGATATTTGCCGTAGGTTGCGGCATGGTCCGACGAGCCGCGCGCGCAGGTCGTGACGAAGGCCGGCCGCTTGATGCGCAGGCGCTCGGCCAGATCGACCATGATGGCCGCGTTCTCCGCCCGTTGGCGGAGCGCGACCGCTGCGGACTCGGCCGCTTCCAGGGTAAGCAGTGCTTCAACCATGACGGCGCAAAGGTGTTTCGAGCAGTTGGTCGGCGAGGTGACCCACCTGCCGCGGGTCGAGCCTGCTGCCTGCCCCCCCGACACTCTGCACCGAAAGCGTGCCGCTGACGATGCCCTCGGCGAGCGCACGCGCGGGCGAGCTTCCCGCAAGCCAGGCTGCAAGGAAGCCGGCATTGAAGGCGTCGCCGGCGCCGGTGGTATCGAGCACCTCACGGCAAGGCGCAGCGGGCAGGATGATCTGCTCGCCGCCGTGGTAGAGCCGGGCACCGGCGCCGCCATCCTTGATCGCCACCAAGGCGAAGTGCTCGGCGAGGCGCTGCCCCGCGAGGTCGAGATCGTCGCAGCCGGCGATCACGCAGGCTTCGGCGGCGTTGGGCAGGAAGATATCGATGCCGCTGCATCGCGCGATGAGATCGGGCCAGCGGATGAGCGCGTCGTCCCAGCTCGGATCGAGCGAGACCGTGAGGTTGTGCCGGCGGGCTTCGCTCGTCAGATCGGGAATCTCGGCCAGCGTCGCGAATTCGGCGATGTGGAGATGGCAGGCACGGGTATCGGCGAGTGCTGCCTCCAGTGTCGCCGGGCGTGCCGGGCCGGCACGGCGCGAGAGAAAGGCGCGCTCGCCATCCTTGATCATCGCGACGGTGAGCTGCGGACCGGCATCGGCCGCACATTCGAGAAAGGCGAGATCGACGCCGCTGTCTTCCAGTGCGGGCCGCAGCGCCTGCGAGATCGGGTCCTCGCCGAGGCGCGCGAGCAGGCCGGCCGCCCGGCCGAGCCCGATCAGATGCGCAGCGGTAATGAAGCCGCCGCCACCGGGCACGACGGCGACCTCGTCGGCGAAACGCTCCTCGCCAAGCCGCGGCATGGCCGCCAATCCCCGGAAAACGAGATCGCAATAGAGCCGGCCAATGCTCAGCACCAGACCGTCCGACTGTGGTCGATCGGCCATCACAGGGCCTGCTCGCTTTTGGCGTCGAACAGACGCAGCGCCGATGCCGGTGCGCCGAGCCTGACTGCGGCGCCGATGGCAGGCGGCCGCTTGGCCGGCGCCGAGGCAAGCAGGAGGCCGCCCTCGGCCTCGACATGCACGAAGGTCTCTGGCCCGAGCGGCTCGACCACTGCGACCGGCCCGCAGAGAACGAGGTCAGCGCCCTCGCCCGGCTCCAGCACGCGCAACTCCTGCGGGCGGACGCCGACCAGCAGGTCGGCCGGAAGCGGGCCGGACCAGGAGAGCGGGGCCTCGCCGAGCTGGAGGATGCTCCGACCGGCTTCGGAGGTCGCTTTCGCCGGCACGATGTTCATCGTCGGCGAGCCGATGAAACGGGCCGTGAAGACATCCGCCGGCTTCTCGTAAAGTTCCATCGGCGCACCGACCTGCAGGATGCGCCCGTCGCGCATCACCACGATCCGGTCGGCCAGCGTCATCGCCTCGACCTGGTCGTGGGTGACGAAGACGATGGTGGTGCCAAGCCGCTGATGCAGCCGCTTGATCTCGAGCCGCATCTGCCCGCGCAGCTGTGCGTCGAGATTGGAGAGCGGCTCGTCGAACAGGAAGACGGCCGGATCGCGCACCATGGCGCGCCCGATCGCGACGCGCTGACGCTGGCCGCCGGACAGGGCCGAAGGCCGGCGTTCCAGCAACGCGGTCAGGCCGAGCACTTCGCCGACCTCCTCGACGCGCTTGCGCTTCTGCGCCTTGTCGAGCCCGGAGGTGTAGAGGCCGAAGGCAATGTTCTCGGCCACGCTCATATGCGGGTAGATCGCATAGTTCTGGAACACCATGGCGATGTTCCGCTGCTTGGGCTCCAGCTGGTTGACGACGCGCCCCCCGATCGCGATGGAACCGCCGTCGATCTCTTCGAGACCGGCGATCATGCGCAGCGTCGTCGACTTGCCGCAGCCGGAGGGGCCGACGAAGACGACGAACTCGCCATCGCGGATGTCGAGGTCGATGCCGTGCACGACCTGCGTCGGGCCATAGCGCTTGACCAGCTTCTCGATCGCAATCCCGGCCATCAGACGGCTCCTGCCAAGGCGGCGAATGCGCCGTTCAATTCCTGCCGCGCGGCCTCCTCGCGCTGCGCCATCGCGGTGGCGGCGTCCTCGGCTGCAGCAAGCCCGGTGCGATAGCCGGCCAGCGCTGCGCCCAAGGCCTTCGGGCCCGGCCCGCCGAAACGCTCGCGCAGGGCGACGAAGTTCTCCGGCGAGACGGCGAGCGCGAAATCCTCGCGGCTCAGCGCAGGCTCGCGACCGGCGGCATGGCGGAAGGCATTCGCAAAGGCCTCGTAGCCATCCCGCTGCAGGTCGCCATCCTTCGCGACCACGGCGCGCGCGACCGCCGAGGCGATCTCGTGCGCGACGCGGAACGGCACCCCCTCACGGCGCACCAGCGTGTCGGCAAGCTCGGTGATCGTGATGCAGGACCGGCGGATCGTCTCGGCGACACGGCGGCTGTCGACCGTAAGCGTCGGCAGCAGCGCGGCGAGCAGATCAAGCACGCGCTCACCCGTCTCGAAGGCCTGATAGCCCGCTTCCTGGGTCTCGCCCTCGCTGTCGTTCATGTCGGTGAAGGGCGTGTTGTGGACGATGTCGCGGGCCATGCGGGCGCGGCTCATCGTCTGCGAGGAGAGGTGGCGCAGATGCTCGATCGGCACCGGATTGCGCTTCTGCGGCATGATCGAGGAGATCTGCACGAAGGCATTGGGAACATAGATCTGCCCGACCTCGAAGGCGGTCCAGAACTGCAGGTCCTGGATCACGCGACCGAGATGCAGAAAGACGAGTTCGACCGCGCTGAAGACGCTGGTCACGTAATCGACCGCGGCAATGCAGCCATAGGAGTTCTGCAGCGGCGCCTTGAAGCCGAGCAGATGCGCGACACGGTGACGATCGAGCGGGAAGCCGGATGTGGTGATCGCTGCGGCACCCATCGGGCAGCGATCGAGGAGTTCGCGCGCCTGCATCAGCCGCTGATGGTCGCGCAGCATCACCTCGATGGCGGCGGCGAGATAGTGTCCCAGCGTCGAGGGCTGGGCCGGCTGACCGTGGGTATAGGCGACGATCAGCGTCGCCTTTTCGCGCTCGGCCAGCGTCAGCGCAGCGGCAATGACGGCGCGCAGACGTTGGCTTAGCCGGTCGAGCCGTGGCTTCAGCGCCAGCTTGAACAAGGTGTGGTCAATGTCGTTGCGGGACCGGCCGGTGTGCAGCCGGCCGTCATCCTCCGGTTTCAGGCGCTTGCGCAGCTCGGCCTCGACCAGGAAGAAATAATCCTCGACCTCGCCGGTGTAGCTGAGAGTCGCGGGATCGATTTCCTGCTCGATCGCAATGAGGGCTCGGGCGATCTCCGCAGCCGCCTCACAGGGGAGAATGCCTGTCTCGGCCAGCATGAGGAGATGTGCGCGGTCGATGGCGCGGAAGCCCTCGACGTGATGGGTCCTCGCCCCGTCGAAGAGCGGGCGCAGCACCGTCTCCTTGTAGACCGGGTCGGGAAAAACGGAGTTGTCGCGCAGGCGTGGGTCGGTGTTGTCTTTCATCGGACCTTATCCCTTCAACCCGGCGAGCACGACACCGCGGACGATGTAGCGCTGCAGCACCAGGAAGACGGTGAGCGTCGGCAGGGTCGCAAGCGCCGCCCCCGTCATGATCAGCTCCCACTGCACCTGCGCCTCGACGGCGAAGCTCGTGAGGCCGACAGGGAGCGTGTAGAGTTCCTTGCTGGTCGTCACGATCAGCGGCCAGATGAAGGCCGTCCAGTTGCTCAGGAAGGTGAAGATCGCGAGCGCCGAGAGTGCCGGCGTCACCAGCGGCATGGCGATACGCCAGAAGATTGCGAACTCGTTGAGGCCGTCGACGCGCGCTGCCTCGAGGAAGTCGTTGGGCACCGTCTCGAAGAACTGCTTCATCAGGAAGGTGCCGAAGGCGGTCATCATCCCCGGGAACATGATGCCCCAGTAGCTGTCGAGCCAGCCGAAGTTCTTGGCCATGACGTACCAGGGGATGACCAGCATCTCCGTCGGAATCATCAGGGTCGAGAGGATGGCGATGAAGACGAGATAGCGACCGCGGAACCGGAACTTCGCCAGCGTGTAGCCGACAAGGCTGTCGAAGAAGACGTTGGAGAGCGTCACGACGGCCGCGATGCCGAAGGAATTCGCGAACCAGCGCAGGAAACGGCCGTCAGAGAGAACCGTGACGTAGTTCTCGAGCGTCGGATGGGCCGGGAAGAAGGCGAGATCGTAGATCTCGGAGGAATCCTTCAGCGAGGTCGCGAACATGAAGGCAAGCGGCGTCACCATGATGAGGCCCCCGCCGAAGAGCAGCAGCCAGACGAGGATGCGACCCGGCGTGGCGCGGCCGGCAGGAGACGAGGCGATGGCGCTCATCAGCGATCCCTCAGCAGGCGGAGCTGCAGCAGCGAGACGCAGAGCAGGACGAGGAAGAGCACGACGGTCTGGGCGGCGGCATAGCCCATGTCGAACGAGGAAAATGCAGTCTGGTAGATCATCAGCACGAGCGGCTTGGTGGCGTTCAGGGGACCGCCGGGATCGCTGCTCGTCTGGCTCGTCATGTTGTAGACCTGATCGAAGATCCGCAGGAATCCGATCGAGGAGAAGACGACGAGGAAGATGATCGTCGGCTTGAGCAGCGGCAGGGTGATCCGCCTGAGGATGGCGAAATCGGGAAGCCCGTCGATGCGCGCCGCCTCGTAATATGTGGTCGGGATCGCGCGCAGGCCGGCGAGGAAGATCACGACCTGGAAGCCCAGCCCCGCCCAGATCGCCGGAGCGAGCACGGCAGGCAGCGCCTGCGTCGTGGAGCGCAGGAAGGGCTGCTGTGCGATGCCGAGCCCGGCGAGCAAATTGTTGAACAGGCCGATCGGCACCGGCTGGTAGAACCAGCGCCAGACCCAGGCCATCGCCGCCGCCGTAGTGAGGAAGGGCAGGAAGTAGAGCGCCCGGATGAAGCCGTGCATGAAGCGGACCCGGTCGAGGTGATAGGCGATCACGAAGGACAGGATCAGGCTCAGCGGCGTGCCGATGACGAGGTAGAGGAAGGTGTTCGCGAACACTTTCCAGAACACGGGATCGGTCAGCAGGCGCTCGAAATTGGCGAGGCCGACGAAGGTCGGCGGCGTCATCAGGTTCCACTTCGTGGTCGAGATCACGAAGGCCTCGAGCGTCGGATAGAAGCGGACCAGCCCGTAGAACAGGATCGGCACGGCCAGGAAGGTCCAGGCCCAGGCGACCTGCTTCTGCCGCAGGCTGAGGCCTTGCCAAAGGCGCCCGCCGGAGCGGGCGACGCCGGTGTCGATCGTCATATGCGTCCTGTCCCGATGGGCTGCTCAGACCGCCGCGGTCACTTCTTGTAGAAGCGGTCGAGGATCGCCTGCTCGGCCTTGGCGGCCTCGGCAAGCGCCGCCTTGGGCTCCTGGTCCTGGAGCAGAACGCGGTTGGCCATGTCGAGGATCACCTGGCGCTGCGGCATCTCGTCGACGAACACCGTCGCCTGCGAATAGTTCAGCGCCTTCAGGAACGGCCCGTAAACGGGATGGGCGAGGTTCTTCTCGGTCTCGGCGGCTGACTTGCGCGCCGGCAGCTCGCCGACCGTCTCCAGCCAGAGCTGCATCGATTCAGGCGTGGTCACGAAGGCCATGAACTTCTTGGCAGCCTCGAGCTTCTCGCCGGTCGGCTTCGTGGTGATGGCGTTGACCCAATAGCTGGCGAAGTTCGACTTCGTCCCGTCCGGGCCGGCCGGCAGCTCTGCGACGCCCCATTCGAAGTTCTTGATGCCCCCGAATGCGCCGAGGCGGAACGAGCCGTCGATCGTCATCGCCGCACGGCCGGCGCGGAAGGCAGCCTGCCCTTCGTCCATGAAGCCGGCGAGCCCGACCTTGTGGACGCGCTGGAGATCGGCATACCAAGCCAGCGACTTGGCGCCGGCCTCGCTGTCATAGGTGACGGTCTTGTTGTCGTCGGAATAGGGTTTGCCGCCCATCTGGCGCAGCAGCACCTCGCGCCACCAGTGATAGTCCTGGCCGGGGATGTCGAGCGTCACGCCGGCTTGCAGCATGTTGCCGGCGCCGTCGCGCTTGGTGGTCTTCTTGGCGACGTCGAGGAATTCGTCGAGCGTCTTCGGCGGCTTGGCCGGATCGAGACCCGCCTCCTGGAAAATCTTCTTGTTGTAGAACAGCGCCAGCGAGCGCACCGCCGTTGGCAGGCCGTAATACTCGCCATCGCGCTTCATCGCCGAGACGATCGGATAGAATTCCTTCTCGATCATCTCCGGCGGGAAGGCGTCGCGCGGCAGCGGCCGGATGACCTTGCCGGCGATGAAGTTGTCGACCCAACCGTAGAAGAGCTGGACCACGTCCGGCCCCTGGCCGGCGGGCGCCGCCGCGACGATCTTGGTCTGGTAGTCGGCATAGGGGAAGGTCGTGTGCTTGACCTTGATGTTCGGATTGGCGGCCTCGAAGCGCTTGATCAGCTCGTTCATCGCCTTGACGCGAGCGTCGAACACATACTGCCAATATTCGATCTCGACCGCCTGGGCGCGGGCGCCGGCGATGGCGCCGACCGACATCAACATGCCCAGGAACAATCCGCGAAAGCCGCGCATGGCCTCTCCCCTCTGGTTACGACGCCCGGTTGCTCCGCTCTCCGGCGGCTGGGCTGTCTGGCGCCATGCTTTTCCCGGCACCGGATCGCTGTCAACCTATTAATTCACTTGAATTGAATTAATAGCCGTCGCAGCTTGGCCAGACGAAGAAGCTTGGTTCCCGATGCCTCACCGCAAGCCTTCCCCAGCGCATAGTGCCGCCCTCGGCGCCAACCCCGAGCGGGCGCGCCACCACAACCGCCGCGTTGTGCTCGAGACCTTGCGACAGCATGGCCGGCTCGGCCGCTCGGACATCGCCCACTTGACCCGGCTGACCGCCCAGACCGTCTCGAACATCGTCGCCGAGTTGCTGGACGAGGGATATCTGATCGAGCTGGGCCGCCGGCGCACGGCGCGGGGCCAGCCGCCGGTCGAGTTCGCGATCAATGCCGATGGTGGCCTGACCGCCGGCATGGAAATCGCCGCGGACCACATCACCACGGTGCTGGTCGACCTGTCCGGGGACGTCAGGGCGCAGCGCGTCGCCCCCCTCCCCGACCTCGCGGTGGAGGCGGTGCAGGCACTTGCTGCGGCGGAGCTGGCGCGGGCGCGGGCGACGCCAGGGCTGCCGGAGCGACTGCTCGGCTGCGGGGTCGTGATGCCCGGCCCCTTCGATTTCGAGGGCACGCTCACCGTCGGCTCGACGGCGCTGCCGGGTTGGACCGGTCATGATGTCACGGCGCTGATGAGCGCGGCGCTCGGCACCCCGGTCACCATCGAAAACGACGCTACCGCTGCCGCCGTCGGAGAACATCTCTACGGGATCGGCCGCAATCTGCGGCATTTCTGCCTGGTCTATTTCGGCCTCGGTCTCGGCCTTGGGTTGATGTTCGACGGCGAGCCCTATCGCGGCGCCTTCGGCAATGCCGGCGAGATCGGCCATATTCCGGTGGTGCCGCATGGCGAGGCCTGCATCTGCGGCCGCCAGGGCTGCCTGGAACGCTATGTTTCGCCGGCGGCGCTGCGGGACGCTTTGCGCCGCGCCGGCATCGACCAGATCGATGCCGACGGAATCGCGCGCCTCCATGCCGAGGGGCATCCCGTCGTGACGGGCTGGATCGCGCAGGCGGGGTCGTTGCTCGCTCCAGTGCTGGGGTTGCTGGAGAATCTGTTCGATCCGGAGACCATTGTGCTTGGCGGCGCGATGCCGGACAGCATCATCGATGCACTGATCGCGGCAGCCGGGCCGTTGCCGCTCTCGGTGGCGAGGCGTGGCGATCGCTCTGTCCCGCGTGTCCAGCGCGGCGCCACCGGCCAATTCACCGCAGCGCTCGGCGCGGCAGCGCTGCCGCTCCTTGACGCGACGGCGCCGCGGCTAGTGCGCAACCCGACAAATGCCGACGAAGGCGAGCCAGCGGCGGCCGACGGCGCTTCGCCATCCTGAGCGCGGACATGCCGACGAGCACACGCACCCAGAGCAGCCAAGCTCGGCAGCCAGATGCGCGCGATGACCGCGGCGGGCCCCCCCGAATAGCGTGATGGCGATGGCGGAGAACGCCTAGACGGCCCGGCTGTAGCGGCGCGGCGACTGTTCGACATGGGCATCGAAAACCGACGCGACCTTGCGCACGAACAGGCGCGCATTCTCCGGGAGCAGCACGCGGCTGCCGTCGAAGTCGACCACCCCCTCCGACGCCAATTGATCGAGGGCGCGCAGCGCAGGGGTCAGCACCTGGGGATCGACAGGGTGCCGCGCGCAGACCGCGTCGATATCCACTGCGAGATCGCACATCACGCGCTCGATCAGTTCCGCCCGCAGACGGTCCTCGGCGCTCAAGCGGTAGCCCCTGGCTGTGGGCAGCACGCTCTCGGCGATGCGCTCCGCATAGCGGCCGGTGACCACCTCGTTCTGGACATAGCCCTGCGGCAGGTGCCCGATCGCCGATGCCCCGAAGCCGATCAGCGCCTCGCAGGGATCGGTTGTGTAGCCCTGGAAGTTGCGGCGGAGCCGGCCTTCCGGCAGCGCCCGGGCCATCGCATCGTCCGGCCGGGCGAAATGATCGAGCCCGATGCGGACATAGCCGGCCGCGGCGAGGCTGCGCGCCATTGCCTCCGCCTGCTCGTGCCGCGCAGGTCCGCCGGGCAGGTCCGCGGTGGCGATCCGGCGCTGGCGCTTCTTGAATTCCGGCACATGGGCGTAGCCGAAAATCGAGAAGCGGTCGGGCGGCATCGCCAGGCATTGCTCGACCGTGTCGAGGCAGGATTGCAGCGTCTGCTGCGGCAGGCCGTAGATCAGGTCGAAGCTGATGGCGCCGATTCCCGCCTCGCGAAGCCCCGCGACCACGGCGGCGGTCTGCTCGACGCTCTGGATGCGGTTGATCGCCTTCTGCACGGCAGGGTCGAAGCTCTGCACTCCGAGGCTCGCGCGGTTCACGCCGGCAGCGGCCAAGGCGGCAGCCATGGGCGGTTCGAGGCGGCGCGGATCGATCTCCACCGCGATCTCGGCGTCGGGGTGGACGGTGAAATGCCGGCGCAGCAATCCGACCAGCGCGACGAAATCCGCCGGCTCGAGGATCGTCGGGGTGCCGCCGCCGAAATGGATGTGACGCACGTCGACGGGAGAGGAAAGGTGCTCGGCCACCAAAGCGATTTCGCCGCGCAGCGCTGCGAGATAGTCGATGATCGGGCCGTTGCGCAGCGCCACCGTGGTGTGGCAACCGCAATACCAGCACATCGAGCGGCAGAACGGGACGTGCAGGTAGAGCGACGTGGTCGTCCCGGCCGCAAGCGTCTTCAGCCACTTCGCATAGGATGGCCCGTCCACTTCCGCGTGGAAGTGAGGGGCTGTCGGGTAGCTGGTGTAACGCGGCAGCCGCTCGTCTCGATATGGCGTGGCCTGCATGGCGCGGCTCCAGTCGACGTTCAATTGAGCCCTTGTTTAGTTGTCAGGCCCAATCGTCGTCTTTGACATGCGGCAAACAGCGATGTGTCAGCCGGCTTCCATGCGCGCGTCAGTTAGAGACCGTCTGGAAACTCCAGCCCTCATCCCGAGGAGCGCCGTAAGGCGCGTCTCGAAGGATAGTCGAGAGGGTTCAGGAGCCTCCTGGAGCATCCTTCGAGACGCCATTCCCAAGGGAATGGCTCCTCAGGATGAGGGCTCAGTGAATTTTCTAGCGGGCTCTTGGGCTCTGTCAGCGGGTCCAAGCTCCTGCGCCGCAACGGTTCGGACCGCCAGTGTGAGCTGGTCGAGCAGCCGGGCCGCCAATCGTGTGCGCTGCCAGTAAAGCGCAACCTCGATCCGCCTCTGAGGCGGCAGCTCGATGAGGCGGCCGGCGGCAACCAGCGGGCTCGCGAGAGACACAGGGGCCATCGACCATCCAAGCCCGGCAAGCGTCATGTCCAGCATGCCCTGGGTCGATGGCGTCCAGTGAATGGGCGGCGAGATCGTCGCTCCCCATGCCTCCCGCGCCCATCGAGACTGCAGTTCATCGCGACGGTCGAAGCGCATCATCGGCGCGCGCTGCAAGCTCGATGCATCGACGCCCGCCGGAAAATGCCTGCTCGCAAATACCGGACTGGCCACGGCCAGGTATTCGACGATGCCGAGCGGATGAATTCTGCAGCCGACGACGGGGGCCGGGTCCGCCGTCACCGCCGCCAGGACATCGCCAGTGCGAAGCCGCTCGGCATTATGGGCCTCGTCGTCCAGAACAAGATCGAGCAAGCCACCTGTTTCAGCCGCAAATTGAGCTGCTGCCCGGGGAAACCATGTGCTGACGCTGTCGGCGTTGACCGCGACACGCATCGCATAGGAGCCGGTTTCCGGACCGGCCGTCAGCCCGGGCAGAGCGCCGACGACTTCGGTCTCGATGAGCCGGACCTGCTCGACATGGGCACACAGCCTGGCGCCGATCTCCGTGGGGCGGCAAGGCGTGCCTCTCGTCAGGAGGATCGCTCCGAGCCTTTCCTCGAGTCCTTTTACGCGCTGGGAGACGGCCGACGGCGTAACGCCCAGCGCCGCCGCCGCCTTCTCGAAACTGCCTTCGCGCGCGACGGCGGCGACTGCTGCCAGCGCCATGGCCGGAGCGGCGAGCGCGAGCTTCGCCTGGTTCGCTTCGCTGGGCTTCGGCGCTCGCTTCCTGGCGCCGCTCTTCGCCAAGCCGGCAGCGTGGCGCATCCTGGATCTCGCGATCGGCGTCATGATGCTGGCGCTCGCCGCGAGCCTGCTTCGCGGCGCGCTGGCGAGTTGACGCGCGCTAAGCCCTCTGCATCAGGGCCGAACGCAGCTCAAGCAGTTCCTCGCACACCGCCTCGAGCTCCTGCACCGCGAAGCCGTCGCGAAGAGCGGGGCAGTGTTCGGCGAGCCTGCCGCCGAGAATGCCGGTGAAGACGACCTTGCCTTCAGGCGAGACGACGAGACCGTTTTCCTGCTCGAACGACGCATTCCAGGCGACGGCTTCGGCTTCTGTGATGCCCGCCGGAAGGTCGAGTTCGAGCGCGCCATCGACGAGCCGGACCGGATAGCCGCCGGGCAGGCCGTTCGGCCCCGGCACATGCCCGCGCCAGGAGCGGCCAGCGGCCATGGCGAGCAGCATCGGGACGCCACTCGCGCCGGAGATCTCGATGACCGGTTCGGGCGTGAGCTGGATGTCTGCGAAGCGCGCGTAGACGTCCGCAACCTCAGCACCGTCCAGCCAGACGCGCGGCGGCCGCCCACCCCGATCTTCCGGCCGGCGGCGCCAGGCAGCGAGGTTCTGGTAGTGGGCGAGAACCTCGACCTCGCTTCCCGCTGGCGTGGCGGCCGAACCGGCGAAGACGTTGGACAGGATCGCGACATTGCCCATGCCGCAGGCGACGTCATGGCCCATCGCGCGGATCATGCCGTTGACCACGTCGGGAAAGCCGCAATTGACCAGTGTCACCGGCTTGCCGGCGCGCGTGATCGCCGCAGCGACGCGCGACGAGAGCAGCGCCTGGAACACCGCCGTGGCGCTCAGGCCGCCCTCGGCCACGAGCTGCGTCCAGGCATTGCCGCTCTGGGCGATCACCTGCGAGGTCTGGATCGAGGCAGCCTGGACGACGATTCGCGGGCCGGTCTCCGCGAGCATCTCGTCCGAGGCGTTCGGAGCAAGCAGGTCCACCGCATGGGTGGTAAAGCGCGCCTTCTTGCCGAACAGCGCCGCGCGGGCATTCGCAGCGGTCCGCAGCCAGTTCAGGCGCTCGCGATTGCGGCCGGCGATAACAACCTCGACAGGCTCGTCGGCCGTCGCGGCGATGTCGAAGGCGATGCGCGCAGCAAAGCCGCCGGTTCCGGAAACAAGGATATCGCAGCCAGCCATCTCAGCGCCCGATTGCCATCGCCGCCCTGTCCCAGCAATCATCGAGCCGAGGTGAGAGCTTATGCTTCATGATGCGCTGGCTCGCCGTGCGTTCGAACTCGTCGACGACGGCGATGTAGCGCGGGTTCTGGTAGGGCGCGAGGCGTTGGCCGAGCCAGCCGGACAGCGCTTGCGGATCGATGACGGCGCCGCCGCGCGGCTTGATGAAGAGCTTGATGTCCTGCTCGCCGACATCGGCGGCGACGCCGATCATCGCGCAATCCTCGACCGCCTCATGCTCGGCCGCGACATGCTCGACCTCCCAGGCCGAGACGTTCTCGCCCCTGCAGCGCACGCTGTCGGTCATCCGGCCATGGAAATAGAGATTGCCGTCGGCATCGAAGGAGCCGAGATCGCCGGTGTGGAAGCCGTCCGCGCGCAGGGCCTTCGCCGTCGCCTCCGGATTGTCGAGATAGCCGGGGAAGATCGCGCCGGGGATGCTGGTCTCGATCACGATCTCACCGCGCTCGCCGGTGGTGACCGCCCTGCCCTCGGCATCCTGCAGCTTCACCGTGAACCACGGCATCGGCGTTCCGACCGATCCCACGGCACCGGTCACATTGCAGGTCGTGAGGCTGGAAGCTTCGGTCATGCCGTAGCATTCGCGGATATCGATGCCGAAGCGATCGCGGAACGCAGGCCAGATGTCGGCGGGACAGCCGCCGCCCCAGGCGATGCGCACGCCATGTTCGCGATCGCGCGGCGAAGCCGGCTGCTTGAGCAGGATTTGCAGGATGCCGCCGAGGTAGTGGATATGGCTCGCACCCTCCGCCCTGACCTGATCCCAGAAGCGGCTGGCGCTGAATCGCTCGACCATGGCGAGCGTGATGCCTCGGATCATCGGCAGGGGCAGGAGCTGCGCGCCGCCGATATGGTAGAGCGGCTCCCAGACGAAGAAGACGTCATCCTGCTTCGCGTCGGACAGCAGCGCGACGCTCTCCGCCGCGAGCCGCAGCATGCGGTGCGAGACGATCACGCCCTTCGGCCGCCCGGTCGTCCCGGAGGTGTACATGATCGCGAAAACCGCATCGGCCGGCGGCGCGGGATCCTCGAAGACGTCGGTGCCGGTCAGAACCGCATCGAGCTCGCCGCCCGGCGCATGCGCGAGCCGCGGCAGCTCCGCTTCCGACGCCATCGCCTCGGCGATCTCCGGCACGAGCTCGGCATCGGCGACGACGAGGCGTGGTTGCGAATGGGTCAGAAGATAGCGCAGCCCCTCGCCGCGCTGCTGGGCGTTGACCGGCACCCAGGCGACGCCGGCCCGGGCGAGGCCGAAGACCACTGCGATGGCCGCGATCGAATTGCGCATCATCACGGCGACCCGATCGCCGGCCACGATGCCGCGCGCTCGCAGATGTCCGGCGAAGGCGGCCGAGCGCCGCTCGATCTCGGCATAAGTCACGGGCTCGCCGCAGAAGCGCGCATAGACGCGCTCCGGCTGCGCCTTGGCATGCGCTGTCAGAAGGCTCACGAAGCCGTTTTCGTCGGGGGGCGTCATGTTCGTCGGTCAGTCGTGTCGGGAAGAGGAGCGGAAGCGTTCCGCGATGAGCAGCATCGCCGTCACCACGACGAAGACCACGACGGACACCGCCGCGAGCGTCGGGTTGAGCTGCAGGATCATGTCGTCCCACATCTGCTTGGGCAGCGTCGTCTTGATGCCGCCCGAGACGAAGATCGCGATGGTCAGTTCGTCGAAGGAGGTGATGAAGGCGAAGAGGAAGGCGGCGACGAGGCCGCCCTTGACCAACGGGATGGTGACGCCCGTCAGCGTCCGCACCCGGTTGGCGCCGAGCGTCGCCGCCGCCTGATCGAGGCGCTGGTCATAGGTCTTCAGCACGGCGGCGGTGGTGACGAGCGTGAAGGGAATCGCCAGCACCGTGTGACCGATGACGAGGCCGAGATCGGTCGCGATCAGCCCCAGCCGCGCGAAAAGGTAGAACAACCCGACGGCGATGACGATGCGCGGCACGATCATCGGCGCGAGGAAGAAGGCGAAGATCAGCCCGGCCCAGCGGGTGCGGCTGTTCGCCAGAGCCAGCGCCGTGAAGCCGCCGATCGCTGTCGCCGCGAGGGCCGTGACGAAGGCAACCGCGAAAGAGCGGATCGTCGCCTGAATCCACAAAGGCGAGCTGAAATAGGTCTGGAACCAGCTCAACCCATAGCCGGGCGGCGGGAACTCCAGGAACTGCGAGGAGGTGAAGGCCAGCGGGATGACGAGCAGCGTAGGCAACACCAGGAAGGCGATGACGAGCCAGCAGAAGCCGGGCAGCAGCATCGCGCAGACGCGTTTGCCGAGCAGCGAGCGTGCGAACTCCGCGAGCCGCCCCACCACCGCCGCGATGGCGGAGAGAATCGCCAGGCCGAGGTCGCGAATACGGCCGGTGCCGACCTGAGCCGAGCCGCCGGCGATGGTCGAGAGCCCGAAGATCCGGTCGTAGACAACGCAGGAAATCAGAGCCGCCGCCAGCATCATCGCGGAGAGCGCCCCGGCGAAGGACCAGTTCAGCAGCTCCTGCACCTGCGTAATGATGAGCTGCGCGAGCATCGTCTCCTGGCGCCCGCCGAGGAAGGCCGGGACGATGAAGAAACCGAGCGAGGAGATGAAGACGAGCAGCCCCGCCGCCGCCACGCCGGGCAGCGAGAGCTTGAAATAGACCAGCCAGAAGGCGCGCACCGGGGCGGCCCCCAGCGTCTGCGCCGCCTGAACGAGGCGCCGGTCGATGCCGGCCATCACCGGCAGCATGGTCAGCACCGCCAACGGAACCATGGCGTGGACCATGCCGACCATGACGCCGAACTGGTTGTTGATCAGCGACAGCGGCTGGTCGACCACATGCGAGCCGGTCAGCAGGGAGTTGATCACGCCGCTGCGGCCCAGGATCAGCATCCAGGCGAAGGTCTTGACGAGATAGCTCGTCCAGAACGGCACCATGACGAAAAGCAGCATCCGCCCCCGGAACATATCGGGCAGGCGCGCCAGCCAGTAAGCGAGCGGATAGCTGATCAGCAGCGACCACAGCGCCGTCCAGCCGGCGATGCGGAAGGTGATGCCGAGCACGCGCAGATAGACGTCGGTCGCGGCGATGCGCTGATAGGAGCCCGCCGAGAAAGCTCCGCTCTCCGGGTCGACGATGCTCAGGCCGAGGAGCTGCGCGACCGGCCAGACGAAGAAGACCGCGAGGAACAGGATGCCGGGCACCGCCAGCCAGAGGGCATTGGGGCGCAGCCTGCTCGTGCGCGCCGGCGCGCTGCTGATGCTCACGGCGCTCATGCGACCAGCACCGCCTTGTCGCGTGGCCAGCCGGCGACAATGACCTCGTCGATCGTCGGCACCGCATCGTCGGGGCCGAGGCGCAACACGAGCTGACCGCCATCCTTGAGCGTGGCGATGACGCGCGTCTCGGAGCCGGCATAGACGATCTCGCAGACCCGCCCGTTCACAGCGTTTTCGTCCAGCGCGCCGAGGCGCAGGTTCTCGGGCCGGATCACCAGCGCCGCATCCTGGCTCTCGCAATGCGCCCCGCGCGGCAAGGCGAAGCGGCCATGCGCCGTTTCAAGCGAGCCGTTGCCGTCCCAGCGGCCGCGGAAGATGTTGGAAATGCCGATAAAATCGGCGGCGAAAGCGGTGCGCGGTCGCTCGTAGATCTCGCGCGGTGTGCCGAGCTGCTCGATCTTGGCATGGTTCATCAGGCAAATGCGGTCAGACATCGCGAGCGCCTCCTCCTGATCATGCGTGACATAGACAATGGTGGCGCCGCTCTCGCGGTGCAGGCGCTTGATCTCGATCTGCATGTGCTCGCGCAGCTTCTTGTCGAGTGCGCCGAGCGGCTCGTCCATCAGGATGATCGAGGGCTGGTAGACGAAGCAGCGTGCCAGCGCGACGCGCTGCTGCTGGCCACCGGACAATTCGCGCGGGAAGCGCCCCGCGAGATGCCCGAGATGCACCATCTCCAAGGTTTCCGAGACACGCTTCGCGATCTCCGCGCCCGGGCGCCCACGCATCTTGAGCGGAAAGGCGATGTTCTCCGCCACCGTCAGATGCGGAAACAGCGCATAATGCTGGAAGACGAGGCCGATATCGCGCTGATGCACCGGCATGGCCGACTGGTCCCGGCCATCGATGACGACCCTGCCCTCGCTCGCCTCGACCAGCCCGCAGATGAGCTGCAGCAGCGTCGTCTTGCCGGAGCCCGAAGGCCCCAGCAAAGTCAGGAACTCGCCCTCGGCGACACTGAGCGAGCTGGGCTCGAGGGCCGTGGTCGCGCCGTAGCGCTTGCACAGGCCCTCGACGACGAGCTTGGCGGTTCTTGTTTGGGTCATGGTCATCGCGGCGCTCGTCGCCATCGCCATCAGGTCAGGAGCCAGGAGTTGAACCGCTCGCTCACCTTGGCGCGGTTGGCGCTCCACCAATCCTCATTGGCGATGGCCATCAGTTTCAGGTTCTCCGGCGAGGTCGGCAGGACCTTGGCGCGCTCGGCGGGGATCGTCTGATAGGCGTCGAGGTTGGTCGGGCCATAGGCCAGGGCGTCGGTGAAGACCGCCTGCGCCTTCGGGTCCGAGCAGAAGCGGACGAACTGGCGGGCGACATCCGCCTTCGGCCCCCCCTTCGGCAGACCCCAGCCCTCGATCGAATAGAGGCCCTGGTTCCAGATGATCTTGGCCGGAGCGCCGCCATCAATCGCCGCCTGAAGGCGGGCGTTCCAGCCCGTGGTCATGTCGACCTCGCCACTCTGCAGGAGCTGCGTCGACTGGGCGCCGCCGGTCCACCAGACCGCGATATGCGGCTTGATCTTGTCGAGCACCTTGAAGGCGCGTTCGACATCGAGCGGGTAGAGCTTGTCGAGCGGCACGCCGTCGGCGAGCAGGGCCTGCTCGAGGCTGTCGATCGGGTTCTTGCGCATCGAGCGCCGGCCCGGGAACTTCTCGACATTGAAGAAGTCGGTCCAGCTCGCCGGCGCGTTCTTCACCTTGTCGGTCCGGTAGGCGAAGATCGTCGAATAGACGTCGGTGCCCATGAATTCGGGCGAGATCGCCTGCGGCATCAGCTTCGGCACGTCGGCATGGGCGAAGCCGATCGGATCGAGCAACCCTTGCGCCTTCAGGATATCGCGGGCCGAGAGCGTCAGCGTGCAGACGTCCCAGGTATAGGATTTGGTTTCGACCATCGCCTTGAACTGGGCGGTCGGCTCGGCTTCGCGGGCGACGTTGACCACCTTGTTGCCGGTCGCCTTCTCGAAGGGATCGTAGAAAGCCTTGCGGAAGGCCAGGCCGAACGGGCCGCCGGGATCGGCGACGGTGATCTGGGTCGCCGCCCTGGCCGTGCCGATGAGATAGGGCGCCGCGAGCGCGCCGGCGGCAGCGCCGCCAGCGAGCTGCAGCAGGGTACGCCTCGTCGGATTCGTGGTTTTGTTCATCGTCTTCTCCCCTTCAAGCGGTTTTCCGCATTTCCCCATGGGTGGTCAGATCAGCAGGCGCTCTGGCCTTCAGGCGCTCTTGCGCGCAGCGCGCTTGGCGAGGAACTCTTCCATCATCCGCGCCGGTTCGCCGGAGGCGTAGGCCTCGCGCTGCGTGCGGATGCCGGCGGCGAGACACTCGCGGAAGCTCTCCTCGGTCACCTCGCGGAAGCGGGCCTTGTTGAGCCGCATGGCGACCGGCGCCTTCGCCGCGAGTTCATCGGCCAGGGCAAGCGTTGCCTCCATGACCTTCTCCTTCGGCACGATCCGGTTGATCAGGCCGATGCGGAAGCACTCGTCGGCATCCATCATGCGGCCGGTCAGGGTCAGGTCGATCGTCCGGGCAAGCCCGATCATCTCCTTCATGATCCAGGGACCGGTGACCGAGGCGATGCCGGAATTGATCTCGGGCTGGCCCATGGTGACGCCGTCATGGCCGATACGCAGGTCGCAGAGCAGCGCGACCTGGAAGGCAGAGCCGGCTGCAACGCCGTTCAGCGCCGCAATGATCGGCTTCGAGAGCGAACGAATCCGGTCGTAGAGGCGCTCCCATTCGCCCATCCAGACTTCGGCCCGGTCGGCATCGAAAGTCTTGGTCTCGTTCAGGTCCTGGCCGGCGCCGAAGGCGCGATCGCCCGCACCGGTGAGGATGATGGCGCGCACCGCCTGGTTCGCCTCCAGCTCCTCCAGCCCCTCGACGAGGCGGGCGCGCATCGGCGCATTCCAGGCGTTGAGGACCTGCGGGCGGTTGAGGGTCAGGATGCCGACCGCGCCGCGCACCTCGACCAGAACGGAATCCTTCATGACGCTCTCCGATGAATGTTTATTTCTATACGATAACTTCTATTGAATAGTCGACGAAGTTGCGCCACCTTGTCAAGGCCGTCGGTCACAGCCATTGATCGATTCAGGAGAGCTGGCCCCGATGACGATGCCCGAAGCGAGACAGAACGGCCGCAAGCGCGCAGCCGCGGCAGGCGAAGGAGCCGGCCGCAAGGACGACGTGCTGATGGTCAATTCGGTCGAGAAGGCGTTCCGGGTGCTCTCCGCCTTCGGACGCCAGCACCAGACACTGAACCTGTCGCAGGTCGCGTCCGAAACCGGCATGGACCTCAGCGCCGCGCAGCGCTTTACGCATACGCTGACCAAGCTCGGCTATCTCAGGAAGGATGCGCAGACCAAGCGCTTCGAACTGACCGCCAAGACGCTCGATCTCGGCTACCATTTCGTGCGCAGCAGCCGCCTGCTCGACCGGGCGATGCCCTATCTCATGCATCTCAGCAAGGAGACGGAGGAGACCATCAACCTGACCGTGCGGGACGGGACCGAGATCATCTTCGTCTCACGCTTCCTCAGCCGGCACGTGCTGAATACCGACGTCATCATCGGCACACGGATGCCGGCCTATGCGACGGCGCCGGGCATCGCCATGCTGTCGCGCCTGCCCGAGGAGGAGGCGATGGCGATCATCGATGCGTCCGACCTCAAGCAACACACCCCTTCGACCACCTGGCAGCGCGAGGCGCTGCGCGAGAAGCTGCGCCAGTCGGCGGCCCAGGGCTACGCCACCGCCTTTGAAGAGGTCTATCTCGGTGATGCCTCGATAGCGGCCGTGATCGTCGATCATTACGGTCACCCGGAGGCCGCCGTCAATATCGCCACTTCGACGTCGCGTTACAGCCATGCCGAGGTCGTTGCGCGCTTCTCCTCGCTCGTCATCGCAACCGCCCACGCCATTTCCCGCGTCTGAGCAGCGCCGAGGAAGCGCTTGACAGCCCGACTGCCGACTTATCATTATTCAAGAGAATTTATTGCATTGAAATAATCTATCAGGATTCGCATGGACGCTCCGAAGCCCCAGTTCCGCCGCGTGGCGGTGCGCGCCGGACAGCAGGCGACGCTCAGCTTCGAAGGCACGACCATAACGGCGACGGCGGGCGACAGCGTTCTTGCAGCGCTGCTCGAAAGCGGCGCACTGATCCGCCGGCTCGAGTTCGGCGGCGAGCCGCGCGCCGGCTTCTGCCTCATGGGCGCCTGCCAGGACTGCTGGGTCTGGAGCGCGGAAGGCGGACGGATCAGGGCCTGCACCACGCCGGTCTCCGACGGCATGATCCTGTTCGCCGAGCCGCAGCCGATGGCCGCYATTCATGGCTGAGATCGTCATCATCGGCGCCGGCCCGGCCGGCATCGGCGCTGCCGAGGTGCTGTGCGCGAAAGGGCTGAGGCCCATTCTGATCGATGAGGGGGCCAGGGCGGGTGGGCAAGGCTATCGCCGCCCGTCCGAAGACCTCGCCTTGGACATGAACCGCCTGATGGGCTCGGAAGCGCAGCGCTACACCGCGCTGCACAGCCGTTTCGAAGCGCTCCTCCCCGCAATCGACTATCGCCCGCGCACGCTGGTATGGGCCATCGACGGCAACCAGCTGCATCTCCTGCACGAGGGCAAGGCCGAGGCGCTGTCCTTCGACAAGCTTCTGATCGCGAGCGGCGCGATGGACCGTATCGCTCCCCTGCCCGGCTGGACGCTGCCGGGTGTCTTCACCCTCGGCGGCGCACAGGTGGCGCTCAAGGATCAGGGTTGTCTGATCGGGAGCCGCGTCGCTTTCCTCGGCGCCTCGCCGCTGCTGGCGCTGGCGGCCAAGCAGTATCGCGACATGGGCGCTGAGATCGCCGTCATCGCGGACACCACCCCGTTTGCGGCCAAGCTCGCCGCCTTTCCGGCATTGCTGAGAGCGCCGCGCACCCTGCTCCGCGGGCTTTGGTATATGGCAGCGTCGCTGCAAGCAGGAACCGCCATGCTGCATGGGGTGACGCCGATCGCAATCGAGGGCCGGAACCGTGTCGAGGCGCTCGTGCTGCGCGACACCGGCGGACGCGAGCGCCGCTTCGCCTGCGACGCGGTGGCGCTTGGCTATGGCCTGAAGCCCGAAACGCAGCTTGCCGACCTGGCCGGGGCGCAATTCGCTTACGACGCCGATTTTAGGCTGTTCCTGCCGGTGATCGACGGAATGGGCCGGTCGCGGCCGGGCCTTTATCTGGCCGGCGACGGCGTGCGGATCGGCGGCGCCGATGCCGCTGAGGCAAGCGGGGCTCTGGCCGCCCATGCGATCCTGTCCGATCTCGGGCAGGCCCAAGAAATCGACGCCGCACGCGCACTGGCACGACGGGTCGAGCGCCTGCGCGACTTCCAGCGCGGGCTTGCGCGCGCCTTCGCCTGGCCGAAGGCACAAATCGCAGGCCTGCCCGATTCCGTGACCCTCTGCCGCTGCGAGAACGTGACCATCGGCGAGGTCCGCTCGGCTATGGCGAAGGAGCTCGGCCCGATCGAGGTCAACCGGGTGAAGGCGATGACACGTTGCGGAATGGGGCGCTGCCAAGGCCGCGTCTGCGGCCCGGCCCTGCAGGAGATCGTCGCGGCCGGTGCCGGTGGCGACGGCGTCGCAGCCGGGCGGCTGCGTGGCCAGGCGCCGGTCAAGCCGATCGCGCTCGCGGCAGCCGGAGATGCGGCATGAACGGGCCCACGACGGATGTCGCCATCGTCGGCGGCGGGCTCATCGGCGCCTGGACCGCCTACTTCCTGGCACGGTGCGGCCAGCGCGTGACCCTGATCGAGAAGGGCGTCGTCGGCGCCCAGTCGAGCGGCGTCAACTTCGGCAATCTGCGCCTCCAGGGACGATTTCCCGGCCAGTACCCCCTCTCGCTCCGCTCCCAGGCGCTGTGGGAGGATTTTGAAGCGTTGATCGGCGAAGACTGCGAGTTCGAGCAGACCGGGCACCTCTACCTCGCCTATGACGAGGAGGAGCACGCCAGGCTCGAAGGCTACGCCAAAATCTCCGAATCCTATGGCCTCGCCATCGAGCGCGTCGGCCCCGCCGATCTGAGGAGGCGCTGGCCCTGGCTGACCGAGCGTGCCGTCGCCGCCACCTACTCGGCCCGTGACGCCACCGCCAATCCGCGCCTTGCCACGCCCGCCGTCGTGCGCGCCGCAGCGCGGCATGGGGCCGTCATTCGCGAGAACACGCGCGTCGCCTCGATCGATCGTTCGGGCGATGGCTTCGTGCTGGCGCTCGCGGATGGCGGGACTCTGAGCTGCGGCGCGCTCGTCAACAGCGCCGGTGCCTGGGCGCTGGAGATCGCGGAGCGCTTCGGCGAAACGGCGCCGCTGTTTCCCGCCGGCCCGCCTCAGTTCGTGACGGAACCCTTCCCCTATCTGATCGAGCCTTCCGTCCAGGCGATCGACGGCTCGGTCATCTTCCGCCAGATTCCGCGCGGCAACATCATTCTCGCCGGCTATCCGCGCACGGCCGCCGACCCGCTGGCGAACCGCGCGCCCGTGCCGCCGCTCAAGACGCTCGCCGCGATGAAGGCGCTGGCGCGCGTCGCGCCCATGCTCGCGCAATGCCATGTCATCCGCGTCTGGTCGGGGATCGAGGCCTATCTGCCCGACATGATCCCGGTGATCGGCCCGAGCGAGACGACGCCTGGGCTGTTCCACGCCTTCGGCTTCTGCGGCCATGGCTTCCAGATCGGCCCCGGCGTGGGGCTCTGCCTGAGCGAGATGATCCTCGACGGTGGGACGCCGACCCCTCTGGAGCCGTTCTCGATCGGGCGCTTCCGCTCGGCAACAACAGTGAGCGAGAAGTTCCGCAAAGAATTCGACTGAACCGGCCGATCAACGCGCGGCCGTTCGAGCGCCGGTCATGTCCGCGCAAGGATGAGGCGCGCCCGCGTCATCCCGCCCTCGCGTCGCACCGCAAGTTCTCCGCCATGAGCCTTCGCGACCTCCAGCGCGATGGACAGCCCCAGCCCCGAACCGCTGGAGGCAGCGCCCTTCGCGAAAGGGCGGAACAGCTCCGCGGACGGCTCCGGAAATCCGTCGCCATCATCGGCGACGTCGACCCAGAGGTGCTCTGCGTCTTCGCCCACGGTCACGACAAGCCGGCTGTCGGCACCGTGCTTCAATGCATTGTCGATCAGGTTCCCCAGAGCTTCGCGCAGGCTCACCGCATCGCCATTCACGATTGGCGGCGGCTCGGCCGGGATGAAGGCGATGTCGACCTCGCGGGGCAGCGAGAGCGGCACCGTCTTGGCCAAAACGGCTTTGGCCAGCTGGTTGAGATCGACCGCTGCCGCGGCGGCGGCATCCTTGCGGTGAATCACCATCGCATGGTCGAGCAACTGCCCGGTGAGGCGGCCGAGCTCTGCCGTGCGTTCATGGATTCGCTTGACGGTGTCGGCCTTGCGCCGTGATGCGGGCGTCGCGAGCAGGATTTCGACCTGGGCATCGAGCGCCGCCAGCGGCGTGCGGATCTGATGGGCGGCGTCGGCGATGAAGCGCTGCATGATCGCCATGCGCTCGGACAGGCGGCGCATGAAGTCGTCTATCGCCTCGACGAGATTCCGGATTTCCGCCGGAGGCTCGGCCGCGATCGGCCTGAGATCGTCGGGCCGGCGGTTTGCGATCTCGCGCTCGATGCGCGTCAGCGGCTTCAGCGCCAGTGTCACGGCATAGCCCGTCGCGAGAAGGGCGAGCAGGCTCATAACGGTGATGACGCCGAGCGCCTTGAGCGTCAGGTCGCGGGCAAGCGCGCGCCGCGCCTCGGTCGTCTGCGCGACGACGATGGTCGCCCAGTTGTTGGTTCCGGGAAGATCGATCTGCCGGGCCAGGGTGGCGATGCGTACCGGCTGGCCCTGATAGAGGCCGTCCTCAAGGACCACACCGGCGCGGATATCCGCGGGATCGGCCTCCGAAGCGAGATCGTCGTAGCCCGCGACCACGACGCCACGGGGATCGACGATCTTGTAGAAGACGAGGTCATAGGCCGCGAGCGTCGCGATCGCGGAAACGGGCGGATCGAGCGTCACTACCCCGCCCTGGACGTAGACGTTCTCGGCGATCTGCACTGCCCCGCCGGCGAGCAGCCGGTCATAGGCCTGACGCGCCGCCAGAGAGGCCGAATGCCAGGCCGCAAGGCCGAGCACGACCGCTCCCGCCGCCAGCACCGCCGTGAGGACGGCGATGATGCGGAAGCGCAGCGAAAGGCGAAGCTCAGACCACCGCAAGCTGGTAGCCCAATCCGCGCAGGGTCCGGATCTCGACCGGCGTGTCGGCAAGCTTGCGGCGCAGCCGCGCGACGAATTGCTCGACCGCGTTGGGGCTCGGCTCCTGGTCGAAATTGAAGAGCTGCTCGACGAGCTCCTCTTTCGGCACGATCCGTTCGGGCCGGGCGGCGAGGATTTCGAGCACGGTCAGCTCGCGGCGCGTCAGGTTGAGCGGCCGGTCGGCGATGGTCGCGACCCGCCCCGCCCGGTCGATCGCGAGCGGCCCGACTCGCAGCAGATTGTCGGGTTGCCCGGCGCTGCGCCGCAGCAGTGCTCGCGCCCGCGCTTCGAGCTCGCCATAATCGAAGGGCTTGACCAGATAGTCGTCGGCGCCGAGATCGAGCGCCCCGATGCGCTCGTCCACAGCCGAGCGCGCTGTGAGCACCAGCACCGGCGTTGCCAGCCGCCGCGCCCGCATCTGACGGAGAACCGCGAGCCCATCCTGTCCGGGCAGGCTGAGGTCGAGGATGACGAGGTCATAGGCCTGCACCGCCAGCAGTTCGGCCGCCGTAACGCCGTCCTGCTCCCAATCGACGGCGTGGCCAATCTTCTCGAGCCGCATCACCACGGCCTCGGCGATATCGGCGGTGTCTTCGACGACGAGCACGCGCAAGCGGATTGACCTCCCTGGACGCGCTCCGACCCGCCGGGCGGCGCCAGTCAGGTTCACGTCAGCTTACTAGGCTATCCCATCTCGCAAGCGCCCATAAGTGCGCATGGAAACGAGACATGGGAGGGTGCATGCTAGCCCCGTTCGACGCCGCTTCTGCGACTCCGCTCCTCTCGGTCGAGGGCGTGACGCTGCAATACAAGACGCCCGACGTGGTGGTGACCGCGACGCGCCGCGTCTCCTTCGACGTCTATCCGTCCGACCGTTTCGTCCTGCTCGGCCCGTCCGGTTGCGGCAAGTCGACCCTGCTCAAGGCGATCGGCGGCTATCTCACGCCGGTCGAGGGCGAGATCAGCCTGAAGGGCCGCAAGGTTTCCGGCCCCGGTCCCGACCGCATGATGGTCTTCCAGGAATTCGACCAGCTCCTGCCCTGGAAGACGGTACGCGAGAACGTCGTCTTCGCGCTGACGGCTTCCGGCCGCGCCACCCAGGCCGAGGCCGAGGAGCGCGCCCGCTCCTATATCGACAAGGTCGGCCTCTCCAAGTTCATCGACAGCTATCCGCATATGCTGTCCGGGGGCATGAAGCAGCGCGTCGCCATCGCGCGCGGCATGGCGATGGAGCCCGACGTCCTGCTGATGGACGAGCCCTTCGCAGCGCTCGACGCCCTCACCCGCCGCAAGATGCAGGACGAACTCCTGCGGCTCTGGGACGACACCAAGTTCACCGTGCTCTTCGTCACCCACTCGATCGAGGAGGCGATCAAGATCGGCACCCGCATCCTGCTGCTCTCGCCACATCCCGGCGAGGTCAAGGCCGAGCTCAACAGCGTGCCGCCCGAGGAGATGGGCACCGGCAAGCAGGCCGCGCTCGAAACCCGCATCAACGACATGCTCTTCGCGCATCATTGAACCGGAGGAGACCGACATGACCGACCTCGTCAGCTTCCGCCCGGAAATCATCCGCGACGTCAATTCCAGCGACGCCCCCGTCGTCGCCAAGACCATCGGCTGGGCCGAGCGGATCTACCGCCTCGGCTTCGTCCGCAAGGGCCTTATCCTCGCCGTCCTCGCCATCGCCTGGGAGGCCTATGGCCGCTGGCTCGGCAATCCCCTGCTGTTCCCGACCTTCGGCCAGACCGTCACGGCCTTCGTCGAGAACATCGTCAACGGCGTCATCCCGCAGCGCATGCTGGTGTCGCTGCAGACGCTGATCATCGGCTACAGCATCGGCATCGTACTCGCCGCCCTGCTGACGACGCTGGCCATCGGATCGCGCATCGGCGCGGACCTGCTGGAAACCCTGACATCGATGTTCAACCCGCTGCCGGCGATCGCGCTTTTGCCGCTGGCGCTGATCTGGTTCGGGCTGGGCACCGGCAGCGTGATCTTCGTGCTCGTCCATTCCGTGCTCTGGGCGATCGCGCTCAATACCCATGCCGGCTTCCGCTCGGTCTCGAACACGCTGCGCATGGTCGGGCAGAATTACGGATTGCGGGGCCTGAAGCTGGTGCGGCTCATCCTGATCCCGGCCGCCTTCCCGGCGATCCTGACCGGCCTCAAGGTTGGCTGGGCCTTCGCCTGGCGCACGCTGATCGCAGCCGAGCTGGTCTTCGGCGTCTCGTCGGGCTCCGGCGGCCTCGGCTGGTTCATCTTCGAGAACCGCAACCAGCTGGAGACGGCGAATGTCTTCGCCGGCCTGTTCACGGTGATCCTGATCGGCCTCTTCGTCGAGAACGTCATTTTCGCCACCATCGAGCGCAAGACG
Source organism: Allobosea sp. 10L417 (assembly GCF_056395485.1). Taxonomy (NCBI): domain Bacteria; kingdom Pseudomonadati; phylum Pseudomonadota; class Alphaproteobacteria; order Hyphomicrobiales; family Alloboseaceae; genus Allobosea; species Allobosea sp. 10L417. Next base: position 762,947 of record NZ_JBFTJP010000002.1, on the reverse strand, counting down.
ATCCGGCGCTGGGGCATGCAGCACTGACTGTTCATATCCACAAGGCCGAACGGCCGTCACTCGGAGGGAAACACCTATGGCATTCAAGACATTCCTGCGCAGCGCCTTCACCGTCGCAGCGCTCGGCGCGGCACTCACCGCCCCGGCCCGCGCCGAGGTGAGCGAGGTCCGCGTCTCCAAGGGCTTCGGCATCCTCTACCTGCCGCTCATCGTGATGCAGGACCAGCAGTTCCTGGAGAAGCGCGCCAAGGCCGCGGGCCTCGGCGACGTCAAGGTGACCTGGCTGATGCTCGACGGCGGCAACGTCATCAACGACGCGATGATGGCCGGCACGCTCGATTTCGCCGGCACCGGCGCACCGGGCTTCGTCACGCTCTGGGCCAAGGCCAAGGGCATCCCGGGCGTCGAGGTTGTCGGCGTCTCCGGCATGAGTTCGACCTCGCTCTGGCTGATGTCGAACAAGCCTGAGCTGAAGTCGCTCAAGGACTTCACCGGGACTGACAAGATCGCCCTGCCCGGCATCAAGACCTCGCTCGCCGCCGTCGTGCTGCAGATGATCGCGGCCAAGGAATTCGGCGACGCCAACTACGCCAAGATGGACCCGATGACGGTGAGCCTGCCGCATCCGGAGGCGCTCGCGGCCCTGATCGGCGGCAAGACCGAGATCAAGGCGCATTTCACCTCGCCGCCCTTCCAGTACATCGAGGCCAAGAGCCCCGGCATCCACCGCGTACTCAACTCGGTCGATTATCTCGGCAATCTGACGCTCGACGTCACGTTCGCGCCGAAGAAGTTCGTCGATGCCAACCCTAAGATGACCCAGGCCTTCATCGACGCGATGGACGACGCCAACGACCTCATCGCCAAGGACAAGAAGCTTGCCGCCGAGATCTTCGCCAAGAGCTCGAAGGTCAAGGTCGACGCCGCCGAGGTGCAGCAGATGATCGAAGACAAGGATTCGCGCTTCACCGCGACGCCCGAGGGCGTGATGAAATTCGCCGAGTTCATGCACAAGGCCGGCTCGATCAAGGTGAAGCCCGCCAAGTGGAGCGACATGTTCGTGCCGCAGATCGCCGGCCGCCAGGGCAGCTGAGCGGAACGCGGATCGAACCTAGCTATGTGGCGGGACGCGACCACGCGTCCCGCGGCGCAGGACTGGCGAGCAGCGGCACGCGGACCGGCTCAGGACAGCCAGCGCGGCAAACGCGCTGGCGCGGCGCCGGAGAGAGCCGCTTCGATGCAGTCCTCGAATGTTCCGAGCCTGACGGTGCAGCCCGAGAGCCCGGGTCCGTAATGCGCATATTTTCCGGAGTTGGTGAGGACCACCTTCGCCCTCTCCGGAAAGACCGGGCGCGTGATCGAGCACCAGCAGAGATCGGGGATGACCTCGACGCCGCTCTCTCGAAGACTTGCCAGGGTCCCCTCGGCCTTGGCAGCGGCGAGGACGTCCCGGCCCGTCGTGATGATGACGGAGAGATTGCCTGCAAGGCGGTGTCCGCCAAGCCGCTCGGCGACGGCCCTGCACTCTTCCGGTGAGGCGTGAGGGCTGCCGATCGCGACGAGATCGATGCCTGCCGGCCCGTCGTTCAGCTGGCGCCAGCCGGCTGCCAGCGCAGCACGCGTGATGACGACCTCGTCTTCGGGGCTGCTGCCGAGGCTGTCCGCTTCCGGCGTGATACCCTCGATATGCAGCATGGCCGCCGCCGAGGTCGTACCGAACGCGGCGCAGAGCGCCTTGAGATCGTCCCGCGTCGGGCGCGCCTGCGCGAGCCCTTTGATCAACGGGACCCGATCCGGCGCGGCCAGTCCGGCGAGATAGCCGATCAACGGCCAGGCCGCGCTGTCCGCCCCCTCCGGCAAATCCACCCGAACCGCACGGCGGGCGCGCCGGCCTTCGTCGAGGAACGCCCCGGCAAGTGGCGCGCGGCCGGTGACCGCGATGCAGAAGTCCAGGAAATCGGGGTGCTTCGCCGTCCGGGCTCCCAAGACCGAATTGGCGAAGATCACCGCATTCGATTCCGACCAGCCGATCGCCTCGCCCAGCCCGGGCGGCTCCGGCAGGGAATAGGGAGCGCAGGTGAAGCTCGGCCGGCAGCCCATGCGGACATAGGCATCGGCCAAGTGCGCGGCAGGCTCGCCGAACGCCGGCGCCACGCCCTGTCGGCGCCAGTTGGCGTGATCCACCGAAATCGCGTTCATGGTCGTCGGGACGCGAACGCGGGCTGCCAACTCCTCCATCTTCTCGGCGAAGATCAGATTGGCCGGTCCGGCATAGATGCAGCCATCGACATGAGCCCGCGTGACATCGACGAGCGCGGTCGCGCCCTGCTGTTGGGCCATGGCGCAGACGATACGCATGGCCTGCTGTGCGGCCACTCCTTCGCCGCCCGTGAGCAAGCGGCGATCGCTGGCTGACAGCTCCAGGTCGCCATGCGCAGCGGCGGAAAGCGGGATATGGAGCCGCCCGCCATCGGCCAGGACCGCGTCCGACATAACCTGCGCCTCGGACGCGGAAGAGAGCGCGTCGAACGCTTCTGTCGGCAGGCGAATAACCGGAATGGGATGTCCGAACATTTCCGCGGCGACGATGGCGCCCAGCGTCAGCGTATCCTCGGGGCCGGCAAAGACCAGAGCCGCGGGGCTGCGCCCGGAAAGCGCGAGTTCCAGCAGCACGCCCGAGCCCGAGCAGGAGCCGCGGCTGGTCGGCATCAGCACCACGGCTCCGGCGAGCGAGACGCCGTGCGACGGGTGGTGCACGTCGATCACCGTTCCCGTGGCCGCATCGACCCCGCCCCAGAAACTCAACGGCTCCCCCATCACGACGACCGGCCCGGAGGCCGTGCCGGGAAGGAGCGAGATTCCAACGTCGCGGCGCAAAGATAAATCCCTCTCGCTGGTCATCGGGTGGAGCGGAAAAGGTACCGCGAAGGCGCGTAGCAGCACCCTCGCCGGCACGAAGCCATCTCACCTGATCAGCGGGACTTATTGAAGCCCCCTTCGCCGCGGACCATTCATCGTCTCGCAGCCGCGCCGGACGAGCTGGTGCCGAACGAGAGCGGCGCATCCCTCCAGAATTTGCCGAGGGTTCCGTTCCGACGAGCCCAAACCCTTGTCGAGGAAAGGACCGTAAAATTCTGGGAATGCTATAAGAATGGCGCGGTTAGCCCCTCGCGTTTTTGCTGAGGCACGCGCGTAGTCGCAGCCGCATGGACGGGGATTTCCGCCCCCGCCTCGTGGCGAGGTTCATCGGCACCGAACCCTACGACCGGCCGCCGGAAATCCACCAAACGCTGGAGGAGCAAGCCGCAAGCGGCAATTGCTGGCGAATGCCCGTCGCCCTAGCCCCTGAGATCAGGTGATCAAGTTCGCGAGCATGACCTGGACGATCGAGCTGCCGTCGGATGCCCCCGCGGAAAGCAGGCGCGCAGCCGCTGCCGCGATCATTGCACAGTGCAGATAAAATTGAGCGAGGCATTGCCTGTCGTTTTCGAGGTTCTCAGGCCCGAGCTCGCGCAGCGTGGAAAACCCGATCTGGCAAGGCGCTCGCCTGGGCCCATCCACCATCCAGAACCTGACGCTCTGCCGCCAGTTCGCAAGATCGGGTGCGGTTTTCTCGTCGAAAACGAAAGCCATGGTCTGCCTCATCAACTCGAATGCGGGATATTCCTCAAAAATGCGCCGGAGCAGGAGTTTCTCGGGCCGGCGCCCCAAGCCCAACATCGCCAGAATGGGCGAGTTCCACCCGGCAACGCTATTGTCGAAAGCTGACCCAAACGTGACGCTGGCGCTGGCTGTCAGCCCCGCTCACGGAGACTTGTCCAGCAGGCGCGGACGAGCACTTTCCAACGACATCTACAGCCGGGCCCGTTGCAGCCGGAAAGGCCGGTGGTGCCGCGTCTTCGCGCGCGGCACCATGGGAATTCCGTGGGGCTCGAGTTCGAGGAGGGCTTCAAGATGGTCTGCTCGGAGGAGCTGGCGGAGATCGAACAACCGGGGCGCGTTCAGGCGCGGACCCGTGAGCGTTCGGCGGCGCTCGATCGGGCGTTTTCTGACATGCGACAGTCGGGCCCTGTCGGAGGGACGGCGGGCGGTGCCGACCCTCAGGCGGTGTCGGCCAAGATCGCCAGTACCCTTGCTGCCTCCACCCGACTGCGGAAGAATCCGGTCGACCTGGCGACAGTGCGGGAAGTGGATGCGATAAGGAGAGGGGCCGAGCCAAACGTCGCGAGAACAAAACGCGACGAAAATTATAACCGAGTCGGCCGGAATTTCTACCGGAAGCAAGAGATTAGCGACTAACCTCTTGATTTATATGGCGCGGGCGACGGGGCTCGAACCCGCGACCTCCGGCGTGACAGGCCGGCACTCTAACCAACTGAGCTACGCCCGCGCTGGGCGGCTGAGGCATTCGCCGTCAGCGACGTGGTGAGTATTGCCCCCGGCTGGAAGTGTCAAGCGCGTGATGCCGGCAAATTCACATCTGGGGAAAAATCCCTTCGCCGGCATTCACGGTTCAGGCGTGCCCCCTCCCATGTCAGGCGATGCGAGGCAGGGATCGAGCAGCACGTGTCGGCGGTCCTGACGGTTATATCCGCCTCGCAGGAGGGCTTTGTCGCCCAATTTGAGATCGTTGGCGCTGTAGGTCACGCACAGCACGCGGATGCCGGGTTCAGCGCAGACAGCGACATACCAGAGCGTCCCATCGGTCTGAATCAAGGACACGGTGCCGGTGATCGCCATATCCACACGCGAATCTGGCGGGATCGAACCGGGCAATTGTCCGGCGACGTCTTCGCAACTTGCCGGTTGGCCCGGTTGCTCGGGTTGCGAGAAGGCCGGGCGGCCAGCAAAAAAGGAATCCGGGAGCAGCGTTTGCGCCAATGCCGGCTCCAGCCCCAGAGCGGCTGCGAGAGCCGCGACGGCAAGGGGCCGCCGGCAGCGCGAGCGGAAGCGATTCTGCAAAGATGCGTTCACCCCGGCCAGCCTGCCGATCAAGATGGCGGAATTCGGCCGGAAGCCGCGATTCGTCCACACACGAGCGACGGGGGGCGCTTGCGATGCGACGCTTCAGGCCTTAAACGGCAAGCACCGGGGGCGGTTAGCTCAGTTGGTAGAGCGCCTCGTTTACACCGAGGATGTCGGCGGTTCGAGCCCGTCACTGCCCACCAGCCCTTCCCGGACATCGTGGCCTAGCCATGGTCCAGACCCTGCTGACGACCGCGCGTCGCAGCAAAACGCGGGCGTAGCTCAGTCGGTTAGAGTGCCGGCCTGTCACGCCGGAGGTCGCGGGTTCGAGCCCCGTCGCCCGCGCCAGTTTCCCCGGACATGCCGGCCAGTCCTACCCGGATGGATCATCCTGCCGGCACCCAAAAGAAAACCGCCGGCGCTTGCGCACCGGCGGCTCTCATTCCTCAGGCCGAAAGTCAGTGGGCGACGACGCCCGCCGCCTCGTCGTCCGCCCCCGGAGCGGGCACGGCCTTCAGATCCTCTTCCCAGACGATAGGAACCGGCTGGCGGGTCAGCGCATGCTGCAGCACCTGCTCCATGCGCGAGACCGGGACGATCTCCATGCCGTCCTTCACCGACTTGGGAAGATCGATCAGATCCTTGGCGTTCTCCTCCGGGATCAGCACCTTCTTGATGCCGCCGCGAAGCGCCGCCAGGAGCTTCTCCTTTAACCCGCCGATCGGCAGCACCCTGCCCCGCAGCGTGATCTCGCCGGTCATGGCGACGTCACGGTTGGTCGGGATGCCGGTCAGGATCGAGACGATGGCGGTCGCCATCGCGATGCCTGCCGAAGGCCCGTCCTTCGGGGTCGCCCCTTCCGGGACGTGCACGTGGATGTCGCGCCGGTCGAAGAGCGGCGGCTCGATGCCGAAATCGACGGCCCGCGAGCGGACATAGGACGCCGCCGCCGAGATCGATTCCTTCATCACGTCGCGCAGGTTGCCGGTGACGGTCATGCGGCCCTTGCCGGGCACCATGACGCCCTCGATCGTCAGCAATTCGCCGCCGACCTCGGTCCAGGCCAGGCCGGTGACGACACCGACCTGATTCTCCGTCTCCGCCATGCCGTAGCGATAGCGCGGCGGGCCGAGATATTCCTCGAGCAGCTTCTCGTCGACGACGACCTTGTCCTTCTTGCCGAGCACGATGTCCTTCACGCCCTTGCGGACGGTGTTGGAGATCTCGCGCTCGAGGTTACGGACGCCGGCCTCGCGGGTGTAACGCCGCACCAGGGTCTGCAGAGCCTCGTCGGTGATCGACCACTCCTTGCCGGTCAGCCCGTGCTTCTTGATCGCGTTCGCGATCAGGTGCTTGCGCGCAATCTCGGTCTTCTCTTCCTCGGTGTAGCCGGCGATGCGGATCACCTCCATCCGGTCCAGCAGGGCCGGCGGGATGTTCAGCGTGTTCGCCGTCGTCACGAACATCACATTCGACAGGTCGTAGTCGACCTCGAGGTAATGGTCGTTGAAGGTCGAGTTCTGCTCGGGGTCGAGCACCTCTAGCAGGGCCGCCGAGGGATCGCCACGAAAGTCCTGGCCCATCTTGTCGATCTCGTCGAGCAGGATGAGCGGGTTGGAGGTCTTGGCCTTCTTCATCGACTGGATGATCTTGCCGGGCATCGAGCCGATATATGTGCGCCGGTGACCGCGGATCTCGGCCTCGTCACGCACACCGCCGAGCGACATGCGGACGAACTCGCGCCCCGTCGCCTTGGCGATCGACTTGCCGAGCGAGGTCTTGCCGACGCCGGGAGGGCCGACAAGGCACAGGATCGGGCCAGCGAGCTTGTTGGCGCGCTGCTGCACGGCGAGGTACTCGACGATGCGGTCCTTGACCTTGTCCAGGCCGAAGTGATCGTCGTCCAGCACCAGCTGGGCGGCGTTGAGGTCCTTCTTGATCTTCGAGCGCTTGCCCCACGGGATGCCGAGCATCCAGTCGAGGTAGTTGCGCACGACGGTCGCCTCCGCCGACATCGGCGACATCTGGCGCAGCTTCTTCAGCTCGGCCGTCGCCTTGTCGCGGGCTTCCTTGGTCAGCTTCGTCTGGGCGATGCGCTCCTCCAGCTCGGCCAGCTCGTCACGGCCTTCCTCGCCGTCGCCCAGCTCCTTCTGGATCGCCTTCATCTGCTCGTTGAGGTAGTACTCGCGCTGGGTCTTCTCCATCTGGCGCTTGACGCGCGAGCGGATGCGCTTCTCGACCTGGAGCACGGACATCTCGCTTTCCATGAGCGAGAGCACCTTCTCCAGACGATGGGCAACGTTGGTGATCTCCAGCACGCCCTGGCGATCGGCGATCTTCACCGCCAGATGCGAGGCGACCGTGTCGGCGAGCTTGGCGGGCTCGTCGATCTGCGAGACCGCAGCGACGATCTCACCCGAGATCTTCTTGTTGAGCTTCACATAGCTCTCGAACTCGCTGACGACCGAACGGGCCAGCGCCTCGACCTCGACCTTCTTGCCTTCCTCCTCGGCCTGGCCGGTGGCCTCCGCCTCGTAGTAGGACTCGGTCGCGGAATAGGACAGCGCCTTGGCGCGGCCGACGCCCTCGACCAGCACCTTCACGGTGGAGTCGGGCAGCTTGAGAAGCTGCAGCACGCGGGCGAGCGTGCCGATTTCATAGATATCCTTGGTCTGCGGGTCGTCATCGCCGGCGTTCTTCTGGGTCGCCAGCAGGATGAGCCCGTCCGTCTTCACCACTTCCTCGAGCGCGCGGATCGACTTCTCGCGCCCGACGAAGAGCGGGACGATCATATGCGGGAAGACGACGATGTCGCGCAAAGGCAGAACCGGGTAGGTGCCGGTCTCGCCTGGGACGAAGGGAGCGCGTGGCGTCGAGCCAGTCATGGCAGTTCCTTTGCAGTTGCGCCCGGCACCCCCCCAAGATGGGCTGAGCGATCGGACGTATGCGGCCAGAGCGACCATTCGCTCCTCCGCCCCCGCGCATCGCACCCTAGCTAGGCATGCGACTCTCGCAAGTGCACCTAAGGTGGAGACTTCCTCGCCGGCTTTCAAGCGAGGTATCCGGGCCATGCACCGCTGTCCTGCAGCAGGCGAAGGACGGAAACCAAGACCTGCGACGGTTCAATCTCCCACGAAGCTGTCGCAGTACGGCACTGCGACGAGCCAATGCCCATCACAACGCAAAACGCGCGCCAATGGCGCGCGTCGCGTTGTCACAAGGCTTGAAAAATCTCAGGCCGAGGCGGTTTTGGTCTCGTCCTCGCGCTCCGCGTAGATGAACAGCGGCCGCGCCTTGTTCTCCACCGCTTCCGGGCCGATCACGATCTGCTCGACGCCCTCGAGGCCGGGCAGCTCGTACATGGTTTCGAGCAAAATGCCCTCCATGATCGAACGCAGGCCGCGCGCGCCGGTCTTCCGCTCGATCGCCTTGCGGGCGATCAGGCTGACGGCCTCGTCGGTGAAGGTCAGCTGCGTGTCTTCCATCTCGAAGAGGCGCTGATACTGCTTGACCAGCGCGTTCTTCGGCTCGGTCAAAATCGTCTTCAGCGCGGCCTCGTCGAGATCCTCCAGCGTCGCCAGAACCGGAAGGCGGCCGACGAACTCCGGGATCAGGCCGAACTTCAACAGATCCTCGGGCTCGACCTCGCGGAAGATCGCGCCGGTGCGGCGCTCGTCGGGCGCCTTGACGGTCGCGCCGAAGCCGATCGAGGTGCCCTTGCCGCGGCTCGATATGATCTTGTCGAGACCGGCGAAGGCACCGCCGCAGATGAAGAGGATGTTGGTGGTATCGACCTGCAGGAATTCCTGCTGCGGATGCTTGCGCCCGCCCTGCGGCGGAACCGAAGCGACCGTGCCCTCCATGATCTTCAGCAGCGCCTGCTGGACGCCCTCGCCCGAGACGTCGCGGGTGATCGAGGGATTGTCCGACTTGCGGCTGATCTTGTCGATCTCGTCGATATAGACGATGCCGCGCTGCGCCCGCTCGACATTGTAGTCGGAGGCCTGGAGCAGCTTGAGGATGATGTTCTCGACGTCTTCGCCGACATAGCCGGCCTCGGTCAGCGTCGTCGCATCCGCCATGGTGAAGGGCACGTCGAGGATGCGGGCGAGCGTCTGCGCAAGCAGGGTCTTGCCCGAGCCGGTCGGCCCGATCAGCAGAATGTTGGATTTCGCCAGCTCGACGTCGTTGTGCTTCGTCGCGTGGCTGAGGCGCTTGTAGTGGTTGTGGACCGCCACCGAGAGCACCTTCTTGGCATGATCCTGGCCGATGACGTAGTCGTCCAGAACCTTGCGGATCTCCTTGGGAGTCGGCACGCCGTCCTTCGACTTCACCAGCGCGGATTTCGATTCCTCGCGGATGATGTCCATGCAGAGCTCGACGCATTCATCGCAGATGAACACGGTCGGGCCCGCGATGAGCTTGCGGACCTCGTGTTGGCTCTTGCCGCAGAAAGAGCAGTACAGCGTGCTCTTAGAGTCGCCGCCGGGCTTATTAGCCATTGTCCATCTCCAGTTCCGGAGACCGGGACCACATCAGCCGAGGCGGATGCAACCGTCGTCTCTCCGTCATAAATAAGCGCTCAGATCACGATGATTAGGTTAACGACCCGTTCCGATACATCCGGAAACGCAGGGCCAATCCAAACCGGATCATAGTGGAGCGCTCGTCCGCTCACCCCCGACCCCATGCAAACACGGGGCCGATCTTCTTTCAATATGGCCCCTGTGAGCCGGCACGCCAACCCACAGGTTCGACACCCCGCGTCGCGGGGCTCAGGCCGCCTCTTCCGGCCGCTTCTCGATGACCTGATCGATCAGGCCGAACTCCTTGGCCTGCTCGGCGGTCATGAAGTTGTCGCGCTCCAGCGCGGCGTGGACTTCCTCGTAGCTGCGGCCGGTGTGCTTCACGTAGATTTCATTGAGCCGCTTCTTCAGGCTTTCGACTTCCTTGGCGTGGATCAGGATGTCGGTGACCTGGCCCTGAAAGCCGCCGGAAGGCTGGTGGACCATGATGCGGGCGTTCGGCAGGGCGAAGCGCATGTCCTTGGCGCCGGCCGTCAGCAGCAGCGAGCCCATCGAGGCGGCCTGGCCCACGCAGAGCGTCGTGACCGGGCAGCGGATGAACTGCATCGTGTCGTAGATCGACAGGCCGGAGGTGACCACGCCGCCGGGCGAATTGATGTAGAAGGAGATTTCCTTCTTGGGGTTCTCGGCCTCGAGGAAGAGAAGCTGCGCCACGATCAGCGACGCGGAGAAATCCTCGACCGGGCCGGTCAGGAAGATGATGCGCTCGCGCAGCAGGCGCGAATAGATGTCGAAGGCGCGCTCGCCACGGCTCGACTGCTCGACCACCATCGGGACGAGATTGTTGTAGGTCTCGATCGGATCGCGAAGCATGGCTCAGTCCTCGGGTGATAGCGCCGGATTGCGGCGGTTTATCGAATCAACGGCTGCTAGGAAGACAACCACATAAGCACGGCGAACGCGGCTGAAAAGGGAAGCGCCGCCGGTCTTGAAGGCCGGCGGCGCGAATGTTGGCATTAAGGTTGCCGGCGGCCTCAGGCGGAGGCGTCGTCAGCCTTCTCGCTGGCCTCGGCCTTCTTGGCCTTCTTGGCGGCGGCCTTCTTCGGCTTGGCCTCGGCAGTCTCCTCGGCCTCGTCGTCGGCATAGAGCGTCTCGCGAGAGACGGTCTGATCCTCGACCTTCACCTGGCCGAGGAGGTGGTCGACGACCTTCTCCTCGAAGATGGGGGCACGGATCTCGGCCAGCGCCTGCGGGTTCTTGCGATAGAACTCCCAGACCTGCTTCTCCTGGCCCGGGAACTGGCGGGCGCGCTCGATCAGGGCCTGGGTGACCTCGTCATCCGAGATCTGGACCTTGGCCTGCTCGCCGATCTCGGCCAGCACGAGGCCGAGGCGCACGCGGCGCTCGGCGATCTTGCGGTAGTCGGCGCGGGCTGCGTCCTCGGTGGTGTCCTCGTCGGCGAAGGTCTTGTTGGCGGCCTTCATGTCGGCCTCGACCTGACTCCAGACGCTGTTGAACTCCTGCTCGACCAGCGTCGGCGGCAGCTCGAAGGTGTACTTGCCGTCGAGCGCGTCGAGCAGGCCCTTCTTCAGCTTACGGCGGGACTGGGCCTGGAAATCACGGCCGATCTGCTCGCTCACGGCGGCCCGCAGGGCATCCAGCGACTCCATGCCGAAGGCCTTGGCGAGCTCATCGTCGATCTTGACGGCATCCGGGCCCTGGACTTCGGTGACGGTGACCACGAACTCGGCCGCCTGGCCGGCGAGATGGGCCGCGCCGTAGTTCTCCGGGAAGGTGACCTTGATCGTGCGGGTCTCGCCCTGCTTGGCGCCTTCGAGCTGCTCCTCGAAGCCGGGGATGAACTGGCCGGAGCCGAGATCGAGCGGGATGCCCTCGCCGGTGCCGCCCTCGAAGGCGTTGCCGTCGATGGTGCCGACATAGGAGATGATCAGGCGGTCGCCGCTCTCGGCCTTGGCCTTCTCGCCCTTCGGCGAATAGGTGCGGTTGCCGGACGCCATGCGCAGCAGGGCGGCGTCGACATCGGCGTCTGGAACCTCGGCGACGGGCTTGGTCAGCGAAACGTCGGAGATGTCGGCCAGCTCGATCTTCGGCAGAACCTCGAGCGCGACGGTGAAGGCGAGATCGCCCTTGGCCTCCATCGCGGCCTCGATCTCGTCCTTGTTCTCGGGGAAGCGGATCTGCGGCTCGAAGGCGAGCTTCAGGTTGTTGTCGGCGACGATCTTCTGGTTGGCTTCGTTGACGGCGTTCTGCAGCACGTCGGACATCACCGAACGGCCATAGAGGCGGCGCAGATGGGCGACCGGCACCTTGCCCGGACGGAAGCCGTTGATCTTGGCCTTGCCCTGAAGGTCCTGCAGGCTGTCGTCGAGCCTCGTCTTCAGGTCGGCGGCGTTCAGCACCACCTGGAATTCGCGCTTGAGGCCCTGGGACAGGGTTTCGGTCACGTTCATTTTTTTTACCGCCAACAGCTCGTTTACGTCTCAATGTCCAAAGCGCGACGCCGGTTCCGACCGCCGCCGCGCTCGCGAAAAACTCTCGCATCGGACCAAAAAGTGGAACCCACTCCTCGGAAAATCCGATGCGGCAACAAACACATAGACCGCCGTTCCGCACCCGCAAGGGCGCGCGGCGATCTAGGCCGATGGTGCGGGCGGAGGGACTCGAACCCCCACGACTTTCGCCGCTGGAACCTAAATCCAGTGCGTCTACCAGTTCCGCCACGCCCGCCGGCCCGATAGCGCTGCGTGCGAGCAAACGCAGCGCGGCCATCGTTAAGCCGCGGTGCTATACGCATTTCGGCCGGCGCTTGCAGCAAAAAAATGACGGTTCTGCAAAGAACCCTTCCGGCGCGTGTTTCCACGGCGCGCCGCGTGGCGCCTCTCGCCAGAGCAGCCCACGCGGATTATGCGATATGTCATGACGAAACCACGCCTTGCCCGCCCCGCCCTGTTGTCCCGCCGGCATCTGCTCGCCGGGTTCGGCAGCGCCGGATTGCTGGCGCCGTCGACGGGCTTCGCGCAGGCGCAGGCCGCGCCAGCGAAAGCGCCGGATGTCGCGCAGCCCCGCATGCTCACGGCTGCCCCGGCCAAGGCCCGGCTGCGCCCCACGCCCGCCGCCGAGACGGAGATCTGGGCCTTCGACGGGGTGACGCCGGGCCCGACGCTGCGAATCAAGCAGGGGGAAACGCTGAGCCTGAAGCTGGAGAACCGGACGACGACCCCGCTCGGGCTGCATTGCTACGGTCTGCGCGGCCAAGCAGCACGCGACGGCGTCGGCGGCTTCAGCCAGCCGCCGATCCCTCCGGGCGAGACCGGCGAAATCCGCCTGACCCCGCCGGACAGCGGCACCCTGCTCTACCGGCCCCTGGTCCTCGGCGGCTCCTCGGAGCCCTGTGGCCGCGGTCTGAGCGGCCTGCTGATCGTCGAGGAGCCGGAGCCGCCTGCGGTCGAGCTCGACCTGCCCGTGCTGGTGACGGACTGGCTCCTGGGCGACGACCAATCGCTCCAGCCCTTCGTCCTGCAAGGCAACCCCGCAGCCTCCGCCGGCCGGCTTGGCAGCTGGCTCACCGTGAGCGGCCGCTCCCCGCCGCTGCCGGTGACCGCAAGGCCGGGCGCGCGGATCCGCTTGCGCCTCGCCAATGCCTGCAACGCCCGGATCATGCGGCTGCGCTTCGATGGCGGCAAACCGACCGTGATCGCGGTCGACAGCCAGCCGACGGAGAGCTTCGAGCCGGTTCGCTCGCAACTGCCCTTCGCGCCCGGGACGCGCTACGATGTGGTCCTCGATCTGCCGATAGAAGTCGGCGCCTCGGTCAACGTCACCGCCCTGATCGGGCCGGGCCTGCCGCTGGTGCGAATCGTGACCGCGGGCGAGCCGAAGGTCCCGCCCGCGGCGGTTCCCGCGCTCAAGCTCAACCCGTCGCTGCCCGCCGCCGTCCGCATGCAGGATGCGACGCGTCCGGAGATCGTGATCGAGGGGGGCGCGAAGCTCGGCGACGACCAGAAGCTCGACTTCTCCGGCCTCGATCTCGCCCGGCCCTGGCTGGTCAATGGCGGCGTCGGCAGCCTCGACGCCAAGCCGCTGTTCAGCGTGAAGCGCGGCACGCCGATGGTGATCGCCATCGACAACCGCACCGCCTTCATCCAGCCGCTGCACGTCCATGGCCACAGCTTCCGGCTGTTGCACCCGCTCGACGATGGCTGGGAGAACTACTTCCTCGACACGGTGCAGATCCCGGAGCGCAAGAGGCTGCACATCGCCTTCATCGCCGACAATCCCGGCCGCTGGCTGATCTCATCGACCGTGCTGGAACGCTTCGACCTCGGCGTGTGGGCGTGGTTCGAGGTGACGTGAGGCTGAGCCTCACAGCCCCAGCCGGTCGACCACGTCCTGCACGATCGCGTCCTTGCTGTCCTCCACGGAGACGACGAGCGGCCGCTCGTCCGGCCCGGGCTCTTCCAGCGTCGCGAACTGGCTGTCGAGCAGCGCCGGCGGCATGAAATGATGCTGCCGGGCGGCCATGCGCCGGCCGATCAGCTCGCGCGAGCCCTTGAGATAGACCAGCGCGACGTCCGGCCGATCGCCGACGATCACCTCGCGATAGGCCCTCTTCAGCGCCGAGCAGGTGACGATGCCGTGCTCGCCCTTCGTCCGCAGATCGTCGATCCAGGCGGCGATCGCGGCGAGCCAGGGCTTGCGATCCTCGTCGGTCAGCGGCGTGCCGCCGGCCATCTTGGCGACGTTCTCGGGCGGATGGAAGGAATCGGCGTCCCGGAAAGGCCAGCCGAGCCGCGCGGCCAGCCGCTCGCCCAGCGAGGTCTTGCCGGAGCTGGCGACGCCCATGACGACGATGACGGCGGGCCTGATGGGCGAGCCCTCATCTTGAGGAGCAGCCGCAGGCTGCGCCTCGAAGGATGTTTCAGAGCGCTCTGGAGCATCCTTCGAGACGGCCGCTGCCGCGGCCTCCTCAGGATGAAGGCTCAAGGAACCTGCCAGCTTTTGTGAGCTCACGGCCTCACCCCTGCTTCTTCGGCTCGACATGGCCACCGAAGCCGGCGCGCATGGCGGAGAGGATCTTTTCGCCGAAGGTGTGATCCACCCTCGAGCGGAAGCGCGCGAACAGCGCCGAGGTCAGCACCTCCGCGGGCGTCGCGGTCTCGACGGCGGCATCGACCGTCCACCGGCCCTCGCCGGAATCCGAGACGTTGCCGGTGTAGGAGGACAGCTCCTCGTCAGCCGCCAGCGCCTCTGCCGTGAGGTCGAGCAGCCAGGAAGTGACGACCGAGCCGCGGCGCCAGACCTCGGCGATCTCCGCCACGTCGAAATCGAAGCCGTATTCGGCCGGAAGGCCTTCCTTGGCGGAGGCATTGCGCAGCAGGTCGAAGCCCTCCGCGAAGGCCTGCATCATGCCGTATTCGATGCCGTTATGGATCATTTTGACGAAATGGCCGGCGCCGGTCGGGCCGCAATGCAGATAGCCCTGTTCGCTCGTCGGATTGCGGCCCTCGCGATGCCTGGTGGGTTCGATATCGCCCTTGCCCGGCGCCAGCGCCTCGAAGATCGGCTCCAGCCGGTCGAAAGCCGGTTTGTCGCCGCCGATCATCAGGCAGTAGCCGCGGTCGAGGCCGTGGACGCCGCCGGAGGTGCCGATATCCATGTAGTGGATGCCCTTGGCCGCGAGCTCCTTGCCGCGGCGGACATCGTCCTTCCAGAAAGCGTTGCCTCCGTCGATCAGCGTATCGCCGCCGGCAACAAGGCCGGCCAGCTCGGCCAATGTCGCCTCGGTGATCTTGCCGGCCGGCAGCATCACCCAGATGGCGCGCGGCGCCTTGAGCTTGGCGACCATGTCCGTGAGATCGGCCGCAAGGGTCGCGCCGTCGGCGGCCAGCGCCTGGCCCGGCTTCGGATCGCGGTCATAAACCACGCATTCATGGCCGGCGCGCATCAGGCGGCGCACGATGTTGGCCCCCATGCGGCCGAGGCCAATCACTCCAAGCTGCATATCCGACACTCCGCGAAGCCCGCCTTTGTCGCTGCTTCAAGCATGGAGGCGGCGGGCGGGGCAAGCCGGCGCAGTTCCGGCGTCATGTCCGGGCCCGGCTCTGCAAGGCTCGCCAACGCCCCGGTGTGACGCCATAGGCGCGGCGGAACTGGCGGGTCAGATGGCTCTGATCGGCGAAGCCGCAGGCCAAGGCGGCATCCGCCAGCGACAGGTCCTGCGCCAGCAGGCGCCGGGCGCGGTCAAGGCGGCGCATTATCAGATAATTATAGGGGCTGGTGCCGAAGGCCGCGCGAAACTGACGCGCCAGCGCGAAGCGATCGAGACCGGAGACGGCCTCGAGCCGCACCGAATCGACCCCCTCGGCGGTATGGGCGTCGAGATAGTCGCGCGCCTTCTCCAGTGCCGCGACATCGGAGCGCATTGGTCTGGGGCTGGCTGCCGAGGGATCGAGGGCGAGCAAGGCATCCGCAAGCCGCTGCATCAGATCGTCGACGGCCATCGAGTCGAGCGGCGCATCGAAATCTCGCAACGCGCGTGCGATGGCGGCGACCAGGCGCCGGTCCTGCGAGACAGCGGAGGAAACGAAGGGCAAGGCCTTGCCATGCTCGCCCATCGCGTCGCGGATCAACCGCGGCTCGACATAGAGCATGCGGTAGCGGAAGCCCTCAGCGATGCCGGAACGCCCGTTATGGACTTCGTCCGGATGGATGACGATGGCTTGGCCGCTGAGGCTGTCACAGCGTGCGCCGCGATAATCGAAGGATTGCACGCCCGAGAGCGTCAGGCCGAAAGCGTAGGTGTCGTGGCGGTGCGGGTCATAGGCGTAGCCGCGAAAGAAGGCCTCGATCCGCTCGATGCCATCAGTCCCGCTGCCGAGCCGCACCCAATCCTCGCCCCCCGATCTGCACGATCGTTCAAGACGCGCCCTTCCCGCTTCGGCTATCGCTCGATCCATGCGTTACGATACCAAGATCGCCATCGTGGTGCGCGAGAATCTCGCGACCTGGCAGAAACTCAACGTCGCCAGCTTCCTGTCGGGAGGGCTTGTCGGCGCTGCCCCCGAAATTGCGGGAGAACCGTATCAGGACGGTTCGGGCCGCTTCTATGGCCCGCTGATCCGCCAGCCCGTGCTGATCTTCGCCGCCACGGCTGAGGATCTGAAACAGGTGATGCAGCGCGCGCAGGGCCGCGGCGTGCGGGCTCATCTCTATACGAATGAGCTGTTCACGACCGGCAACGACGTCGACAACCGTGCGGCGGTGGCGGCGGTCACGACGGCCGATCTCGACCTTGTCGGCCTCGGGCTGCATGCCGAACGGAAGGAAATCGATAAGATCGTCAAGGGGTTGAAGCTTCACGGCTGAGATTTCGATTCAAGCTCGCATGCCAGCGCCGGGCACCCTCGCGGCGCTCTCATTTTCTCGCCGACAGACGCTTGACTTAGAGCGCGCTCGAACCCGTAGCTTCCAAGGCGTCGTGATGAGAAGAAGGCGCCCATGAAAATCGGTGAACTGGCCAGGCGTTCGGGATTATCGGCCCATACGATCCGCTATTACGAGCGGATCGGGCTGTTGCCCTATGCCGACAGGGACCGGTCGAGCCAGCGCGACTACGACGCTTCGATCCTCGTCTGGATCGAGTTCCTCGGCAAGCTCAAGACCACGGGCATGCCGATCCGCGAGATGCTGCGCTACGCGGCTTTGCGAGAACAGGGTTCTGGCACGGAATCCGAGCGCCGCACTCAGCTGGAGCGTCACCGCGAGCAGGTCCGCGCCCGCGTTGCGGAGCTCAACGCCTGCCTTCTCGTCCTCGACACCAAAATCGCCGGCTATGGCGACGCCGAGAAGAGGATCGACGATTATGACGCAGAGCTTTTCCAACGCCGCCAACACTCGTCTCGAACGCGGCAAGCGCGCCCTCGCTGAGATCGACGGCGAAGCCGGCCACAAGGTGATCGCGGCGCTCGCCGATGTCGCACCTGATTTCGCCGACTATGTCTTGGAGTTTCCATTCGGCGACATCTATTCGCGGCCCGGTCTCGACCTGCGCGCCCGCGAGATCGCGACGATCGCCGCGCTTGCGGCGATGGGCAATGCCGCGCCGCAGCTCAAGGTGCATATCGAGGCGGGGCTCAATGTCGGGCTCTCGCGCCCGGAGATCACGGAGGTCCTGATGCAGATGGCGGTCTATGCCGGATTTCCAGCCGCGCTGAACGGGCTGTTCGCGGCCAAGGAGGTGTTTGCGGCGCGCGACCTCGCGGCCTGAGCCAGGGCTCAGTAGGCCCCGCTGGCTCCCGGTCAGCGCGTTCTGCCCTCACACCTGAATCAACCGCTGCACCTGATTGCCGTCGAGTTCGTTCATCGGCCCCGACAGCACGACCTCGCCGCGGTCCATCACGAACATGGTGTCGGCGAGATCGCGGGCGAAGTCGAAATACTGCTCGACCAGCACGATCGCCATGCCGCCCTTCTGGCGGAGATAGTCGATGGCGCGGCCGATATCCTTGATGATCGAAGGCTGGATGCCCTCGGTCGGCTCGTCCAGAACCAGCAATTTGGGCCGGGTGACCAACGCTCGCGCGATAGCGAGCTGCTGCTGTTGGCCACCCGAGAGGTCTCCGCCGCGCCGGCCGAGCATCGACTTCAGCACGGGGAATAGGTCGAAGAGTTCATCCGGGACGTAGCGATCCCTGCGCTTCAGCGGCGCAAAGCCCGTCTCCAGATTTTCCTTCACCGTCAGCAGCGGGAAGATCTCCCGCCCCTGCGGCACATAGGCGATGCCGGCGCGCGCGCGCTCCTCGCTGCGCAGCCCGGAAATCTCCTCTCCGTCGAAGCGAATATGGCCTGCCGAGATCGGCTGATGGCCGACGATGGCGCGCATCAGCGAGGTCTTGCCGACGCCGTTGCGCCCCATCACGCAGGTGACCTTGCCGGGCTCCGCAGCGATCGAAACATGGCGCAGGGCCTGCGCGGCGCCGTAATGCAGATTGATGGCGTCGACGGTCAGCATCGCATCATCGCCCCAGATAGACTTCGACGACGCGCTCATTGGCGCTGACCTGATCGAGGGGGCCCTCTGCCAGCACCGAGCCCTCGTGCAGCACCGTGACCTTCACGCCGAGCTCGCGGATGAAGCCCATGTCGTGCTCGACGACGATCACCGAATGATCCCTGGCGATCTCCTTGAGCAGCACGGCCGTTTGCGCCGTCTCGCCATCGGTCATGCCGGCGGCGGGCTCGTCGACGAGCAGGAGCTTGGGGTCCTGCGCCAGCAGCATGCCGATCTCGAGCCACTGCTTCTGGCCGTGCGAGAGCGAGCCGGCCAACCGGTCACGCTTGTCGGCGAGCTTCACGATGCCGAGGATGTCATCGATCCGCTTCTGCTGAGGTTCCCCGGTTTTCCAGAACAGCGTCTTGCCGACCGTGCGCTTCGATTTCAGCGCGAGCAGGATATTGTCCTCGATGGTGTGGAAGTCGAAAACCGTCGGCTTCTGGAACTTGCGGCCGATGCCGAGATTGGCGATCGCGGCCTCGTCGAGACGGGTGAGATCGACGGTGCCGGCGAACATCACCGTGCCGACATCCGGCTTTGTCTTGCCGGTGATAATGTCCATCATCGTGGTCTTGCCGGCGCCGTTGGGGCCGATGATGGCGCGCATCTCGCCGGGCTCGATCGTCAGCGAGAGATTGCGGATGGCCTTGAAGCCGTCGAACGAGACGCTGACGCCGTCGAGATAGAGCAGCGAGGAGGTCAGGGCGCCGGGCACGGGAGCGTTCATCGCCTTCACTCCGCCGGTGCCGGCTCGGCGGCCGGCGTCGCTTCGGGCTTCCGGCGACGCGCCCACAGGGCCTCGGCCGTGCCCAGAATGCCCTTGGGCAGGAAGAGCGTGACGACGACGAAGAGCCCGCCGAGCGCGAAGAGCCAGTACGGCGCCATAAAGCCGGAGGTGAAGACCGTCTTGGCCCAGTTTACGACCACGGCACCGAGCGCCGCGCCGACCAGCGTGCCACGCCCGCCGACCGCGACCCAGATCACGGTCTCGATCGAGTTGGCTGGGGCGAATTCACTGGGGTTGATGATGCCGACCTGCGGCACGTAGAGCGCACCGGCCACGCCCGCCATGCAGGCCGAGACGGTGAAGACGAAGAGCTTGAAGCGATCCACCCGGTAGCCGAGGAAGCGCGTGCGGGATTCCGCGTCTCGGATCGCGATCACCACCTTGCCGAGCTTCGAGACGACGATGCCGCGGGCGATCAGGAAGCCCACCGCCAGCATCACGCAGGTCATTGAAAACAGAGCGGCTCTGGTCCCTTGCGCCTGGACGTTGAAGCCGAGGATGTCCTTGAAGTCGGTCAGGCCGTTATTGCCGCCGAAGCCCATATCGTTGCGGAAGAAGGCGAGCAGCAAGGCATAGGTCAGCGCCTGGGTGATGATCGAGAGATAGACGCCGGTGACGCGCGAGCGGAAGGCAAACCAGCCGAAGACGAAGGCGAGCAGGCCGGGAACCAGCAGCACCATCAGCATGGCGAAGGGGAAGGAGGAGAAGCCCCACCAGTACCAGGGCAGCTCCTGCCAGTTCAGGAAGACCATGAAGTCGGGCAGGATCGGATTGCCATAGACGCCGCGGGTGCCGATCTGGCGCATCAGATACATGCCCATGGCGTAGCCGCCGAGCGCGAAGAAGGCGCCGTGGCCGAGGCTGAGGATGCCGCAATAGCCCCAGACGAGATCGAGCGAGACCGCCAGCAGCGCGTAGCAGAGATATTTGCCCCAGAGCGACATGGTCGAGGTCGGAACGTGGAAGGGCGAGCTTGCCGGCAGCAGCAGGTTCGCCAGCGGCACCAGCACGCCGAGACCGAGCAGGATCGCCAGGAAGATTCCGGCACGCTTGTCCATGTTCTGGAGGAGGAAGCGGGTGATCATGCTTCCACCGCCCGGCCCTTCAGCGCGAACAGGCCGCGCGGTCGCTTCTGGATGAAGAGAATGATGCAGACCAGCAGCGCGATCTTGCCGAGCACGGCGCCGGCATAGGGTT
This sequence comes from Allobosea sp. 10L417, assembly GCF_056395485.1. Taxonomy (NCBI): domain Bacteria; kingdom Pseudomonadati; phylum Pseudomonadota; class Alphaproteobacteria; order Hyphomicrobiales; family Alloboseaceae; genus Allobosea; species Allobosea sp. 10L417. The sequence continues at coordinate 742,399 of NZ_JBFTJP010000002.1, read as the reverse complement.
CGAGCAGCTTGTTGGCGACGCCGAGTGTCATCGCGCCGACCAGCGTGCCCCAAAGATTGCCGACGCCGCCGAAGACCACGACCATGAAGCTGTCGATAATGTAGCTCTGGCCGAGGTTCGGACTGACATTGTCGATCTGCGAGAGCGCAACGCCCGCAAGGCCAGCGACGCCCGAGCCCAGCCCGAAGGTCAGCGCGTCGATGCGGCCGGTGCGGATGCCCATCGCCGAGGCCATGCGCCGGTTCTGGGTGACGGCGCGCATCTGCAGGCCCATCGGCGTCAGCTTGAGGATGGCGAGGAGTGCCGCGAAGACCAGCGCCGCGAAGACAATGATCCAGAGCCGGTTGTAGGTGATCGCCAGACCACCGAGTTCGAAGGCGCCCGACATGAAGGCGGGCGCGCCGACCTCGCGATTGGTCGGGCCGAAGGCGGTGCGGACCGCCTGCTGCAGCATCAGGCTGATGCCCCAGGTCGCCAGCAGCGTCTCCAGTGGCCGGCCATAGAGGAAGCGGATGACGCCGCGCTCGATGGCGATGCCGACCGCCCCGGCGACGATGAAGGCAGCAGGCAGCGCGATCGCCAGCGACCAATCGAAGAGCCAGGGCGCGTTCGTGCGGATCAGTTCCTGCACCACGAAGGTGGTGTAGGCACCGAGCATGACCATCTCGCCATGGGCCATGTTGATGACACCCATCACGCCGAAGGTGATGGCGAGACCGATGGCCGCAAGCAGCAGCACCGAGCCGAGCGAGAGGCCGTACCAGAGGTTCTGTACGACGGCCCATAGCTTCAGCCGGCCCTCGATGGCGGCGACCGCCCTGCTCTGCGCATCACGGAGCGTCGGCGTGATCTCGCCGGAGAGACCGCGCAGCGCCGCCAGCGCATCCTGATCGCCGCGTTCGCGCAGCACCTCGACAGCCGCGACCCGATCGAGCGGCTGGGCATCTGGCTTGGCGATCAGGATCGCGGCCTGGGCCTGTCGCAAGGCGGCGAGCGCGCGCGGATCGGTCTCCTTGCCGATCGCGGCCTCGACGATCGGCAGCAGGCCCGCATCGCGCGACTTGAAGACGGCCTCCGCCGCGGAGATGCGCTTGCCCGGATCGGGATTGAGCAGGCTCAAGCCACCGAGCGCGGCCTGCACGGCACGGCGCACGCTGTTGTTGAGGCGCACCGTCTTCAGTCCTGCGGGCGCCGCGGTGAGCGCGTGCCCGGTCCGGGCGTCGACCAAGCCGCCCGCAGCTGTCTTCACCACGACACCGCCCGCCCCGACGAGCAGCCGCCCGTCGCCGAGCGCCTCGATGATCAGCGACGCATTCGGATGAGCCGTCGAAACGAGGATTTCGATCGCGCGGGAGGTATCCGAATAGCTGTCGGCTGCGAGCCGCGTGAAGGCTTCGTCGGCCGTCTGCGCGAAGGAAGCGACCGAAGCGGCGAGGAGCGCCACGAGGATGATGATCGCGTGCTTCAGGCGATGGAAGATGAGCATCGGGCCGGTTCGTCTCACGCTTGGTTCAATCTCAGTCCTCATCCTGAGGAGCTACGCAGAGGCGTCTCGAACGATGGCTCCAGCGCGCTCTGGACCATCCTTCGAGACGCGAGCCTTGCTCGCTCCTCAGGATGAGGGCTCGATCTGAAACGGGTCGCCTGTGAGCGGGTGAATGAAGGGCGGCCGGGATTTTTTCCCGTGCCGCCCTTCCCCCTCATGATCTCAGACGCCGCCGCATTTGCCGGTCTTGACGTTGAAGTTGCCGCATTTCTTCTCGACCCAGTCGCCGACGAGGTCCTTCGAGCCGTCGAGTTCCTTCGACCAGGCGTCGCCCGGCACGAGACCGCTGGTCTTCCAGACCACGTCGAACTGGCCGTCTTCCTTGATCTCGCCGATGAAGACCGGCTTGGTGATGTGGTGGTTCGGGAGCATCTTCGAGATGCCACCGGTCAGGTTCGGCGCCTCGATGCCGGGCAGCGCGTCGATGACCTTGTCCGGATCGGTGCTCTTGGCCTTCTCCACCGCCTTCACCCACATGTTGAAGCCGATGTAATGCGCTTCCATCGGGTCGTTGGTGACGCGCTTCGGGTTCTTGGTGAAGGCCTGCCACTGCTTGATGAAAGCGTCGTTCTCGGGCGTCTTGATCGACTGGAAATAGTTCCAGGCTGCGAGATGGCCGAGCAGCGGCTTCGTATCGATGCCGGCAAGCTCCTCCTCGCCGACCGAGAAGGCGACGACCGGGATGTCGGTCGCCTTGATGCCCTGGTTGCCGAGCTCCTTGTAGAACGGCACGTTGGCGTCGCCATTGATGGTCGAGACCACCGCCGTCTTCTTGCCGGCCGAGCCGAACTTCTTGATGTCGGAGACGATGGTCTGCCAGTCGGAGTGGCCAAAGGGCGTGTAGTTGATCATGATATCCTCGGGCTTCACGCCCTTGGACTTCAGATACGCCTCGAGGATCTTGTTGGTTGTGCGCGGGTAGACATAGTCGGTGCCGGCGAGAACCCAGCGCTCGACCTTCTCCTCCTTGGCGAGATAGTCGACGGCGGGGATCGCCTGCTGGTTCGGCGCGGCGCCCGTATAGAATACGTTGCGCTCGCTCTCCTCGCCCTCGTACTGGACGGGGTAGAACAGGATGTTGTTGAGCTCCTTGAAGACCGGCAGCACCGACTTGCGCGAGACCGAGGTCCAGCAGCCGAAGGTGGCCGCGACCTTGTCCTTGGTGATCAGCTCGCGCGCCTTCTCGGCGAAGAGCGGCCAGTTCGAGGCGGGATCGACGACGACGGCCTCGAGCTTCTTGCCCAGCAGACCGCCCTTCTTGTTCTGCTCCTCGATGAGCATCAGCATGACGTCCTTCAACGTCGTCTCGGAGATGGCCATCGTGCCCGAGAGCGAATGAAGGATGCCGACCTTGATGGTCTCCTGCTGCGCCGCCGCCGGCAGATAGGAGGACCCGAGGAAAGCGGCGCCGGCCAAAGCCGTGCCGAGGAATTCGCGACGATTGCTGTTCACGGACATCTCCCGAAGGATGTTTGTTGGCGGCGCCCCTCGACGCCGGCAGGCCTCCCTGGCCCGGAGGCAGCTTTCGCAAGGGCCGTGCCAAGCGCCGACGGCCTTTGCGACGAGGCGCAAATCTCTGTCCGTAACGAGGCTTTGGCAGCATTTCCTGCGAAAGCGCGACCACTCAACGCAATCATCGAACTCAACGGGAGAAATCTGCCCATTCCGTCATCAAATCACGTGGCGCATGTTTGTGCACCGCAGCATATGCCTGAAATTTCATCGACGGGCACGGGTTTTAAGTAACGGAGTACAGCGTTTTTTTTGGCATTTACGAGCACAGGAGAATCGACTTAGCCTCATCTTCGTCGGTAACAACTGAAAGGAGGTGATCCAGTGTCTCATTGTCATCAGCCGCTGGTGCAAAGCGGGTGGACCTGGACCTCTTCTTCCCGGGGTTCGTGTTCCGCGTGAGTTTTCGCACCTTTGATCCGGCTCGCTGGATCGCGGTTCGACAATGGAAGGGCTGTCCGAAAGGGCGGCCCTTCTTCTTTTGATCTCGCGAATGCTGGCGCGAGCCCACAAGGCGTGGCAGACAGGCGGGGTGACCTACTTTCCCAGCCTTTACCCGTCGAGTACCAGCATTGTCCGTTCCTGAACCGAGCCGCGAGGCGATCCTCGACTTCATCGAGGAGGAGCGCGCCGCCGGCCGCGAGGTCGGCCGCCGCGAGATCGCCAAGGCCTTCGGGCTGGACCAGGGCGGCAAGATCTGGCTGAAGCGCCTGCTGAAGGAACTTGCCCAGGAAGGCGAGATCGGCGGGGACGGCAAGGAGCGCCCGGTGCATCCGCGCGGCGCGCTGCCGCCTGTGCTGCTGTCCGAGATCAAGCGCCGCGACCGCGAGGGCGACCTCATAGCCCAGCCGCTCGAATGGGACGAGGCGGAAAGCGGCGCACCGCCGCAAATCCTGGTCGAGCGCGTCCGCGAGGGACGACGGAAGCCGCACGCGGCGGCCCCCGCCCCGGGCGTCGGCGATCAGGTCATCCTCAAGCTGACCCGCCTGAGGGGCGTCGCGGACTTCGCCTATTCCGGCCGAGTGCTCAAGATCATGGGCAAGGCCAAAGCCGCCGTGCTCGGCATCTTCCGCGCCCTGCCCGACGGCTCGGGCCGGCTGGTGCCGATCGACAAGAAGGCACAGGGGCGCGAGGCGATCATCCCCAAGGGCCGCACGGCCGAGGCTGAAGATGGCGACCTCGTCTCGGTCTCTCTGCGCCGCGAGAGCCGCTTCGGCCCGCCCGAGGCGCAGGTGCGCGAGCGGCTGGGCTCGATCAAGTCCGAACGCGCCGTCAGCCTGATCGCGATCCACGCCCACGGCATCCCGCATGAATTCCCGCCGGCCGCTCTCCAGGAAGCGGCGGACGCACCGACCGCGACGCTGAAGGGGCGCGAGGACTGGCGCGAGCTACCGCTCATCACGATCGACCCCGCCGACGCCAAGGACCATGACGACGCTGTCCATGCGGCGCCCGACGAGGACCCGGCCAATGCCGGCGGCTTCGTCGTCACCGTCGCCATCGCCGACGTCGCGGCCTATGTCCGGCCGGGTTCGGCCCTCGATCGCGAGGCGCTGGAGCGCGGCAATTCGGTTTATTTCCCCGATCGCGTCGTGCCGATGTTGCCGGAACGGATCTCGAACGATCTGTGTTCGCTTCGCGAGAACGAGGACCGGCCGGCCATGGCGGTGCGGCTCGTGCTCAAATCCGACGGATCGAAGAAGAGCCACTCCTTCCACCGCGTGCTGATGCGCTCAGCCGCCAAGCTCTCCTACCAGCAGGCTCAAAGCGCGATCGACGGCAACCCGGACGAGAAGACCGGGCCGATCCGCGAGAGCGTGCTGATGCCGCTCTGGGCGGCCTATGGCGTGGCGGCTCGCGCCCGCGACCAGCGCCAGCCGCTCGATCTCGATTTGCCTGAGCGCAAGCTGATCCTGAAGCCCGACGGCGCGGTCGAGCGCGTGATCGTGCCGGAGCGGCTGGCCGCCCATAAGCTGATCGAGGAATTCATGATCCTCGCCAATGTCGCGGCGGCCGAGACGCTGGAGAAGGCCGGGAGCCTGCTGGTCTATCGCTGCCATGACGAGCCGTCGCTCGAGAAGATGCGCGCGCTAGGCGAGGTGCTGGCCTCGATCGGCATCAAGCTGCCGAAGGACGGGGCGCTCAGGCCCGTGCTGTTCAACCGCATCCTGGCGATGATCAAGGGCTCGGAGAACGAGACGCTGATCAACGAGGTGGTGCTGCGCACGCAGGCCCAGGCAGAATATGTCGCCGAGAATTACGGGCATTTCGGCCTTAATCTGCGCCGCTACGCGCATTTCACCTCGCCGATCCGCCGCTATGCCGATCTGATCGTCCACCGCGCGCTCGTCACCGCGCTCAAGCTCGGCGATGACGGCCTGCCGAAGAATACGACGCTCGCCGAACTGCGCGAGATCGCGACCCGCATCTCCGCCGCCGAGCGCCGCGCCATGGCAGCCGAGCGCGAGACGACCGACCGACTGATCGCGCACTTCCTCGCCGATCAGATCGGCGCGAGCTTCGACGGGCGGGTCGGCGGGGTGAATCGCGCGGGGCTCTTCGTGAAGCTCAACGATACCGGAGCGGACGGCTTCATCCCCGCCTCCACGCTCGGAGGCGACTATTACCGCTATGACGAGGCTGCCCATGCCCTGATCGGCGAGCGCACCGGCGAAAGCTGGCGCCTCGGCGACAAGGTGCATGTCAAGCTGGTCGAGGCCGCGCCCGTCGCTGGCGCATTGCGCTTCGAGCTGCTTTCGGCCGGCAGGACTGTGGCGACGGGCCGCGCTGGCAAGCGCCGCGGCGGCGCGCCATATGGGGAAAGCCGGCCGACGAGCTTCGGCAAGAGGGCCAAGCCGGGCCGGGCCAAGCCTGGCAAGAGGCGGTGATGAGCGTCCAGATCCACAGCGCGGAAACGCATGTCGAAACCCGCGACTGGCGGGAAGCCGTGGCGCGTGGGCTGAAGGGCCGATGCCCACATTGCGGCCGCGGAGGGCTGTTCCGCGCCTTCCTGAAGCCGGTCGATGCCTGCGAATCCTGCGGTGAGGAGCTGCATCATCAGCGCGCCGACGACCTGCCGCCCTATATCGTCATCACCATCGTCGGCCATATCGTGGTCGGCGGCATTCTGCTCGCCGAGAAGTACGGCGACTGGCCGATGTGGTGGCACATGGCGCTCTGGCCGGCATTGACGCTGATCCTGTCCATGGCCCTGATGCAGCCTGTGAAGGGCGGCGTCGTCGGCCTGCAATGGGCCGTGCGCCTACACGGCTTCGGCGGCGAGCCCGACCGGCCCGAACGCCAGCCCCTGCCCCCATCCGGATCGCGCCCATGACCGACCACACCGTCACCCTGACCCAGGCCGAGCGCGTCCGCACCACGGTCAATCTGCGTCCGAAGGACGCCGCGACCATGCTGATCCTGGACCGCAGCGGCGCGCGCCCGAAGGTCCTGATGGGCAAGCGCCACGCCGGCCACAAGTTCATGCCGGGCAAATACGTCTTTCCCGGCGGACGCATCGAGGACGGCGACCGACGTATGGTCGCGACCGGCGCGGTGCCGCAGATCTGCGAGGACCGGCTCGGCAAGCGCTGCCTGCGCCCAAGCGCCGGCAAGGCGCGGGCGCTGGCGCTCGCAGCAATCCGCGAGACCTTCGAGGAAACCGGTCTGCTCTTCGGCTCTGACGAATTCGGAGCGCCGGAGAATCCGCCGGCCGGAAGCTGGACCGACTTCGCCGCTCAGGGCGTGTTTCCCGATCTCTCCGCCGTCACCTTCGTCGCCCGCGCGATCACGCCGCCGCGCCGGCCGAAGCGCTTCGACACCCGCTTCTTCACCGTCGACGCCGCAGCGGTCGCCGGCAAGGTCGAAGGCATCGTCGGACCGGATTCGGAACTGACCGATCTCGTCTGGGTCGATTTCGAGGAGGCGAAGGCGCTCGACCTGCCGACGATCACCACTGTCATCCTGCAGGAGGTCGAATCGCGCATCGCCGCCGGCTTCGCGCCCTACCTGCCGGTGCCGTTCTACTGGGAGAAGCGCGGCAGCTTCGTGCGCGAGGAGCTCTGAACCGGCGGAAATCCCGCCTTACGGACAGGATCGTCATCGGATCGTTATTCTTTCTTGACTTCCCCAGCCCTTTGCGGCATCTCCCACGCCGACAGTTTGCCGGGTTCGCCCGGCCATTTTCTTTTCCGAGGGCTTTGCGGCCCGCATGGTTCGAGGATAGACCCATGGCCAAGGCCGTGACGATCAAGATCAAGCTGCTTTCGACCGCCGACACCGGCTTCTTTTACGTGACGAAGAAAAATTCGCGCACGATGACTGAGAAGATGTCAAAGAAGAAGTACGACCCGGTCGCGCGCAAGCACGTCGAGTTCAAGGAAACCAAGATCAAGTAAGGCTTGCCCCTACTGGTCTGGACCAACGCAAAACCGCCCTTCCGGGCGGTTTTTTGTTGCCTGCACTTTTGGCTACATCTCTGTTGGCTGAGCGACTTTTGTCGCCATTCTGACTGTTCGGCCGGCGAAGCGCGCCGCTAAAGCTCAAGCGGCAGATGCGTGCGGTCAGCGATCAACCACGACAACAAGCCCGTGCTGATCATCAGCACGGCCACCAATACGGCCTGGACCATAACGCTACACCGCCCCCGTTTCCCGTAGGGCAATAGCTAGAATTTTAACGTTTTGTAAATGAATTTATTCGGTAGAATCGCGCTCATGAAGGCTGCATGACGCCAGTGGAGGCAGCCCGACATGGATGAACTCTCTGAAGCCGGGCTGGATCTTGAGCTCAGCGAATTCGGCAAGCGATTGGATTCGCTCCTGATCTCCCGTGGGTGGAATCCCCGGGCACGGCGGAGCGCTCGGTCGAGCTTCGAGTTTTCGGCGAAGCGCTATTCGCCGGAGGCTGTCCACATCGTCCTGGATGCCGTCATGCCGGAAGCAGCGGCCAGGGAAATCATGGCCCTCGCCCTCCGGCACGGCCTGACCGAACCAGCCAGGCAAGACACTCCGCCGAAGCCCCGCTGAACACAGCGGCCCGCGGCTGCGGCGCAACCGCCGGCGCGCATCTCAGCGCCCTCAATCGCGGCACAGCTGCCGGGTCATTGACTCTTTCGGGAAAGCCCCCACCTGTTGCGCTTCCGCCGTCGCCCGGATCGAAGCCGGGATTGCAGGATAGCGAGGACCGAACGGCATGGTGCGACAGTTGCTGAAGCTGCTGGTCGAGATTGATTCCTCGCGCTTCCTCACGACACGCATCGGCGCAGCGCTAAGCGTGCTGGCTTTGCTCGCGGCCTTCGGCGCTGCGGGGTACTGGTTGCCGGCGGCGATCTCGGACTATCTCCAACGCTGAAGCGGCGGCCCAGAAACAAGGTGGCCGGCCGGCGGCGGTTCTGAGGAGGCCAGAATTCCGTCACCGACCGGCCGAGCCCTTCGGTTACCCAGGAGATGCGGCGGACCCGAGCTCCCGAGGGGCGTTCCGGAGCGATCACCGGGACCGCTGCGTTGCAACAACCCTTACAATGCAACGTATCCGAATCAATCAAATCCAACCGATTCCCCTGCGTTCATCGATCGTTAACCCTACCGGCTAATCTTAAATTTCCGCCGGGCGAAGCTGACTCTACGGCAATTCCAAAAACAACTTCAGATCGTTGCCGATTGTTGTTCACGCACTGCCTTAGCAATCGGCCGGAAGTCCGCTGATACCGCAGATTGCCGCTGTCCAGCGGCAGCCGGCCACGGCCTGCCAGGCGAGGCCCGACGCCTATCAACCTGGCTTGAGCAAAGATCGATCGGTTACGCGGCGCTCGCGGCGATGACGCGATTGCGGCCACCGGCCTTGGCCCGATAGAGGGCATCATCGGCGCGCTTCATGATGTCGGCCGAAGAGGCGTCCCCGGCGCGGCGGTTCGCGACGCCCACCGAAACCGTGACCCTGATATCGCGCGTGTCGTTCTGGATCGCGAAAGGCTCACTCTCGACCCGCTCGCGAATACGCTCCGCGACCTGGCAGGCGGCATCGCGCCCGGTATCTGGCAGGACGACGACAACCTCTTCGCCGCCCATCCGAGCAACGAGATCGATACCACGGGTGCATGCGCGGACACGGTTCGCGAACTCGCGCAGCACCTCATCGCCGGCGTCATGCCCCCAGCTGTCGTTGACAGCCTTGAAGTGATCGACATCGAGCAGAAGGATCGACAGCGCGCGCGCGCGCAGCGCCGACTCGTCGAACATCATGGCGAGCCGGCTGGTCATGAAGCGGCGATTGTGCAGGCCCGTGAGCTGATCCATCACCGCCATCTCCATCGACGACTGCACGCTGTCGCGCAGCCGCTCGGTGAAGCGCTTCCGGCGCACCTGGGTGCGAACCCGGGCGAGCAGTTCGTTGCGGTCGATCGGGCGGAGCAGGAAGTCATGCGCGCCGATATCGAGGCCGCGCAGGATGCGGGCACGGTCCTCGGCCTCCCCCATCAGCAGCACGGAGATATTGCGCGTACGCTCCAGCGAGCGCAGCTGACTGCACAGGCGCAAGCCGTCCTGATCTTGCAGGTCGAGGCTGATGATGACGCTGTCGAAGTCGCCATCGGCAGCCCGCTGCGCCGCCTGCTGGGCATCTTTCTCGACCTCGACGACATGGAAGGCCGAGAGCGCGCTCTGAAGCCGCTCGACCACGCTGGGCCGGTCCTCGACCAGCAGGATGCGGCCATTGAGCCCGGTTTCGGCGGCCGCGGCGGCCAGCGGATCGGCCATGCCGAGCCGGACCGAAGCAACGGCACGGCCGCGCAGCTCGTCCGTCATCTCCTTCAACCGTGCCAGGCTCCGCACCCGGGCGAAAAGCGCGGCATCGTCGAGCGGCTTGGTCAGGAAGTCGTCGGCGCCGGCATCAAGCCCCTCCAGGCGGTCGCGCGGCTGGTCCAGCGCGGTGACCATGACGACCGGAATATGCGCGGTCGCCGGCGTGCCCTTCAGATAGCGGCAGACCTCGAAACCGTTCATGCCCGGCATCATGACGTCGAGCAGGACGATGTCCGCCTCGCCGCGCTCGCAGGTCGCAATCGCATCCGCGCCGTTCAACGCCGTCACCACGCCGAAATACTCGGCCGAAAGCTTGGCCTCGAGCAGTTTCACATTGGCGGCGATGTCATCGACGACGAGGACGCGGGCAGTCATGGATCGCTCTTAGGCGGCGCCGGCATAAGCGCGGACGGTCTCCAGGAACTTCGCAACCGAGATGGGCTTGGAGAGATAGGCCTCGCAGCCGCCCTCGCGGATCCGCTCCTCGTCGCCCTTCATCGCGAAGGCCGTGACGGCCACCACGGGGATCGCCTTGAGGTCGTCGTCCTCCTTGATCCATTTGGTGACCTCGAGCCCGGAGACCTCCGGAAGCTGGATGTCCATCAGGATCAGCGCCGGATGGTGAGTCCGCGCCAGCTCGATAGCTTCGATGCCATCCGACGTCTTCAAGGTCGCATAGCCATGCGCTTCGAGAAGATCGTTGAAGAGCTTCATGTTGAGCTCGTTGTCTTCGACGATGAGAACCGTCTTCATCAGGCCGCCCTTCAATCGCGCCAGGGATGTCCGCCAGCAGCCAGCGGTCTTTCCAAAATGGCGGCGTCGTTCGATGATAGTCTCTAACACGCGAGCAGTTGACGAAACGCAAACCGGATACGCGACTCCCAGGCCATGGCACCAAGACTGACCACCGAGGATGCAGAGACGCTGGCATTGCGCGCCCTCGGCTTCCTGGCCGCAGAACCGGAACGGATCGAGCCTTTCCTCAGCACGACCGGTCTCGGCCCGGCCAATCTGCGTTCCGCGGCGAGCGAACCGGGTTTCCTTGCGGCCGTGCTCGACCATATCGCGGGAAGCGATTCGCTCCTGCTCGAGTTTGCCGAAAATTTAAGGCTGAATCCGGAAATTATCGGGGAGGCACGCCGTCTGCTCGCCGGGCCGGAGCCGGACGACTTCCCTTGATCACGAGTCCCCTCTCGCTGCGCAGCCTGTGCCGCGATTGCCTGGCGGATCACGAGGCGGCGGGGCCGCTCCGGCGCTGCCCGGCTTGCGGTTCGCCGCGCCTGATCAGGCATGCCGAGCGCGATGCCCTGAGCCTCGCCCATATCGACTGCGACGCCTTCTACGCGACGATCGAGAAGCGCGACGATCCGACCCTGCAGGACAAGCCGGTCATCGTCGGCGGCGGCAAGCGCGGCGTGGTCTCGACATGCTGCTACATCGCGCGCACCTATGGGGTGCGCTCGGCCATGCCGATGTTCAAGGCGCTGAAGGCCTGCCCAGAGGCGGTCGTCGTCAAGCCGAACATGGCGAAGTACGTCTCGGTCGGGCGCGAAGTCCGGCAGTTGATGCGCGAGCTGACGCCGCTGGTCGAGCCGCTCTCGATCGACGAAGCCTTTCTCGATCTCGCGGGCACGGAGCGCCTTCATCACGCCAGCCCGGCCATGACGCTCGCACGCTTCGCCAAGCGCATCGAGGCAGAGCTCGGCATCACCATCTCGGTCGGGCTGTCCTATGCCAAATTCCTGGCGAAGGTCGCGTCCGACCTCGACAAGCCGCGGGGCTTCTCGATCATCGGCCGTGGCGAAGCGGTCGCCTTCCTCGCCGACAAGCCGGTCAGCCTTATCCCCGGCATGGGGCCGGCAAGCGTCGCGAAGCTCGCGGAAGGCGGCTTCAAGCTTGTCGGCGACCTGCGCGAGGCTGCGGCCGAAAAGCTCTTCCGCATCGCGGGCAAGGACGGCCCGCGCCTCAAGAATCTCGCTAACGGCATCGATCCGCGCAAGGTCACGCCCGAGCGCGAAACCAAGAGCGTCTCGAGCGAAACGACGCTGGACGTCGATCTCTCAGGCTTCGATGAGCTGGAGCCGATTCTGTGGCGGCTCTGCGAGAAGACCTCGAAGCGGCTGAAGGCACAGGAACTCGCCGGCCGGACCATCACCCTGAAGCTGAAGACGGCAGACTTCCACAGCATCACCCGCGCCACGCGGCTGCCCGAGCCGACGCAGCTCGCCGCCCGGCTCTTCACCGCCGGGCGCGACCTGCTGAAGCGCGAATGCAACGGTCCGCGCTACCGGCTGATCGGCATCGGCACGAGCGATTTCAGCCCGCCCGAAGAGGCCGATCATGGCGACCTTGCCGATACGGCGACGCCACGCCTGAAGGCGATGGAGGGCGCGCTCGACAAGCTGCGCGCCCGCTTCGGGGATGAGGCGATCGGCAAGGGGCTGGGCCTCAGGCTTCCGCAGCGCCGATCGTCCGAGCCGGCTACTTCGCGCAAGCTTCCTGAGGAAGAAGATCCAGACGGGTGAGCGTGCCGCGCAGCGCGAAGCTGCCATAGTCGAGCTTGATCGCGCCGGTGACCCCGTTCTCGTAGAGTTCGAAGGAGATCGTGTAGGAGGGCGTCGACTCGCCCGAACCAACCTTGAAATAGGAGATCGTCACCGGCCAGCGCGCCATCTTCTCGAATTCAGGGCGCTGCAGCGGCTTTTCGGAGGGCTCGCTTTCGATCCGCTTCCCGATGACCGAGAGCGTGTCGTAGACCTCCTTGCCTGAATTGGCGCCGTCGTAGAGCCTCACATTGAGGGTGTGCTGGCCAGTGCGCGCGGCCTGGATGACGGCCTTCATTTGGGCGTTCGGAAACAGCGCATCGGCGCCGTCGCGATGGGTTTCGGCGTTGGGCTGGCGCAGTTTCACCTCATAGCCGCCGCCGCTCTTTTCCGCAGTGCCGTCGACGGTCTCGGGCGCGGCGCCGCCGGAGGAGCTTTCGGTCTTGAAGCGATAGCTCGCACCATCGCCCGCCTCGAAGCTGGTGGTCCGGGCGTCGATGACCCGCGGGCCCGCCTCGGTGCCGAGCTGGGTGACCTGCCGGAAGGACAGGGCATAGCCCTCACAGGCGTCGCCGGTGAACTCGAAGGCGATGCGGCCCTTGGCCGTCTCGATGTTGCCGGATGCCTTGGCATTGTCGAGAACGAGATCATAGACCGCGCGATGCGGCGCGAGCACTACGCGGTCAAGCGCGGGCTGCGCGGCCTTTGCCTGCGCCCAGGCCGGCCCGGCGGCCAGCATCAGAGCTGTGATACCAATCTGGCCCGCATGGGCCGCGAGCCTCAGACTTGTTTGGTTCATGCGCCGCTTTTCCGTTCCGTCCTCATTGGAAATCTAGGTGCAACGCGGCAATGGCGCAAACATGGCAAACAGCCCGCTTCCTGACGCCGCACCACCCCTGCCCTCCGGACATGTCGCGATGCTTGCGGGCTGTCCGGGCTTCGGTCATGAAAGACCAGTCTCGCAAGACCGGTCGCAAAGACCCTGCCTCGCTCGCGGAGCCGTGCCCATGAACGTCGTCGAATCGCGCCTCGCCGAACTCGGAATTACTCTGCCGAGCCCGGCCGCCCCCGTCGCCAACTACGTCCCCTATGTCGTCACCGGCAATCTGCTGATCATCTCCGGGCAGATCTGCTTCGGGCTCGATGGCAAGCTTTCCGACAAGCATAAGGGCAAGCTCGGCGCCGAGATCTTCAACGAGGCCGGCCTCGAAGCGGCGCGACTCTGCGCCATCAACGTTCTCGCCCAGGCCAAGGCGGCGCTCGATGGCGATCTCGGCCGGATCGTGCGCTGCGTGCGCCTCGGCGGCTTCATCAACGCCGCCCCGCATTTCGCGGCGCTGCCGGCGATCATGAACGGCGCCTCCGATCTGATGGTGGAAGTGCTCGGCGACAACGGCCGCCATGCCCGCTCGACCGTGGGGGTCGCCGAATTGCCGGCCGATGCCGCCGTCGAGGTCGAGGCGATGTTCGAGATCCGCTGATGGCTCAGACTTCCAACACTACCGGCCGGCCCGAACTGGGCTGGCTGGTCGCGCGGCCGATCGCGCATCGCGGCCTGCATGATCTTGCTGCTGGCGTCATCGAGAACAGCCCCTCGGCGGCACAGGCCGCCATCGCCGGCGGCTTCGGCATCGAATGCGACGTCCAGCTCACCGCCGATGGCGAGGCGGTCGTGTTCCACGATTTCGTGCTCGACCGGCTGACGGGTGAGAGCGGTGCCGTCGTCGAACGCAAGGCCGAGGCGCTCTCCGCCATCACGCTCAAGGGCAGCGGCGACCGCATCCCGACCTTGTCGGCCTTCCTCGACCTGATCGGCGGGCGGGTGCCCGTTGTCATCGAGATCAAGAGCCGCTTCGACGGCGATCTGGCGCTGACACGCCGGACGGTCGAGGTCGTCGCCGGCTACCGGGATCATCCGATCGTGATCAAGTCCTTCGATCCCGCGATCGTGACCGCTCTGCGCGAGATTGCGCCGGAGATTCCGCGCGGCATCGTGGCGATGAACGCCTATGATTACGGGGACTACGACAAGCTCTCCCCGGAACGGAAACATGCGCTGGCCAATCTGCTGCATTTCACCGAGAGCCGGCCGCACTTCCTCTCCTGGAAGGTCGCGGATCTGGAGAGCGCCGCGCCCTATCTGTGCCGCAACGCGCTCGGGATGCCGCTCATGAGCTGGACCGTGCGCACGCCGGAAGAGCGGCAGCGCGCTGCCGCCTTTGCGGACCAGATGGTCTTCGAGGGCTTTCGTCCTTGAGCAAAGGCGAAAGCGACGATCTGATCGTTCGCATCGCGCCCTCCCTCAAGGCCGTTCCCGCAGGCGCGTGGAACGCTTGCGCCAATCCCCACGCCTTGCGGGACGCTGTATTGGCGCCCTGCCCCGCCGCTGCAAAAGGCGGCATCGACCGGGACAACCCCTTCGTCAGTCATGAATTCCTGACGGCGCTGGAGGAGAGCGGCTGCACCGGCGGGCGCAGCGGCTGGTCGCCGGCCTATCTCCTTGTCGAGGATGGCGCCGGCCAGCTGCTCGCCGCCGCACCGAGCTTCCTCAAGAGCCATAGCCAGGGCGAATACGTCTTCGACCATGGCTGGGCAGACGCCTATGAACGCGCCGGCGGCCGCTACTACCCCAAGATCCAGGTCGCGGCGCCCTTCACCCCGGCAACGGGGCCGCGCCTTCTTGTTGCCGATGGGCCGCGCGCCGATGAAGCGCGGAAGACGCTGATCGCGGGGCTGGAGGCGCTGCGGGCGCAGACGCAGTCCTCCTCGGTCCATGTCACCTTCGCGCAGGAGCCGGACATCGCCGCGCTGAGGCAGGCCGGCTATCTCGAGCGCGACGACCTGCAGTTCCATTGGCAGAACGAAGGCTTCGGCAGCTATGACGACTTCCTGGCCACACTCGCGTCGCGCAAGCGCAAGGCGCTGAAGCGCGAACGGCGCGAGGCACTCTCGGCCGGCATCACGATCATGGCACTCTCGGGCCGCGAGCTGACCGAAGCGGTCTGGGACGATTTTTTCGCCTTCTACCAGGATACCGGCTCGCGCAAATGGGGCCGGCCCTATCTCAACCGCGCCTTCTTCTCGCGCGTCGGCGCGGCGATGGGCGAGCGCATCGTGCTGATGATGGCGAAGCGCGCGGGCCGCTACATCGCCGGCGCCATCAATTTCCGCGGCGGGAACACCCTCTACGGCCGCAACTGGGGCTGCATCGAGGACCATCCCTTCCTGCATTTCGAGGTCTGCTACCATCAGGCCATCGACTACGCGATTGCGCATGGGCTCGCCCGCGTCGAGGCCGGCGCGCAGGGCGAGCACAAGCTGGCGCGCGGCTATCGGCCGGTCATCACCCACTCCCTGCATCATATCGCCGATCCCGGGCTGCGCCGTCCGGTCGCAGCCTATCTGGCGCAGGAGCGCGAGCAGATCGCCGCCGCGCAGGCCGCGCTGGCAGCGGAAACGCCGTTCCGCAAGACGGGAATGCATGATGACTGAGATGGAGACGTCGGCAGTGGCGGTCGGGCAGCCGATTTTCTGCCTGGATGCCGAGCTCGGCTATCGGCGCAGCCTCACCGACTTCTCCGCGCCGCTCCGGCTGGATGAAAGCTACAGGCTGGCGCATCTGCCGCTGGTCGCTCCGGAGCATCCGGCCGTGATCCCCCGGCGCGAAGGCAAGTTCTATGAGATGGGCCGGCATCCGCGTGTGTTTTCGCTGGTGCTGCCTGTTCATAACGCCGCCCTGCAGGCATCGCCCGCCTTCCGCGCTTTGGAAGGACAGCTCCGGAGCGCCCCTTTCGCCAGCAAGATCGCCTGGGAGATCCTGCCGAAGCGGCGCGACAAGCTGCACGCCACGGTCTGCGGCTCACTCGGAATCGCGGAGCCGCCGACGTTCGCATCGGCTGCGCGCGATGCCCTCGGCCGGATCGAGCCCTTCGCCGTCGAGCTGCGCGGATTGTTCTCCGGCAACGTCAATCGTGGCCGGCTCTATCTTGCCGCCTATCCCGAGAAGCGCAACGGCGCGAACATGCTGCAAGCGGTGCAGGCCGCCTTCGGGCGCCCGCCCGGCGATCTCTGGCTCGTCGGCCTGTACAATCTCAAGGACGATCTCGATGCCGCCGAGACGTCAGCGCTGGCCGACATCGTCGCGCGCTGGTGGGACCGACCGCTGCTGCGCCTTACAGCGAGTGCGCTGCAGGTCATGAGCGCTGGAGACGATCTCGTTCTAGACGGTGCCGTCGAGGAGACTTTGCCGCTGGGCGACTGACGCGGGCAAGATCAGCTTCCGCGGCCTTGACGCCCTCGCGAGCCGGCCACAGGTTCAAGGCTCTGCTTCCAAGCCATCGGAACCGCCATGACCGCCTATGATCCGTCCAACGTCTTCGCCAAGATCCTGCGCGGCGAGCTGCCCTCCCACACCGTCTACGAAGACGCCGAGACGATCGCGATCATGGACATCATGCCACGCGCCGACGGGCATGTGCTGGTGGTCCCGAAGGCGGCCTGCCGCAATGTGTTCGATGCCCCGGCCGAGGTGCTGAAGGCTGTCGCGCTGACGACGCAGAAGCTCTCGCGCGCCGTCAAGACCGCCTTCGCAGCCGAGGGCGTCACCATCCAGCAGTTCAACGAAGCCGCGGGCGGCCAGGTCGTCTTCCATCTCCACGTCCATGTCATGCCGCGCTTCGACGGCGTGGCGCTGCGTCCGCACACCGGCGCGATGGAGAAGAACGAGGTGCTCGCCAGCAATGCCGAGAAAATTCGCGAGGCCCTGAAAAAAATCTGAGGGGGATGTCACAAGGGGCTCGGCTGCCTCGTCTTATCGTCATCCCCCGATGGAGAAAGACCATGAGCCAACGCCTCAACGCCTTCCAGGTCGCCCCCGGCGCGATCGACGCGCTGCTGAAGACGCAAAATTACGTCAATGAAAGCGGGCTGGAGCACAGCCTGCTCGAGCTGGTGAAGATGCGAGCCTCCCAGATCAATGCCTGCGCCTATTGCCTGCACATGCACTCCATGGACGCCCGCAAGGCCGGGGAGAGCGAGGCCCGGCTCTATCTGCTCGACGCCTGGCATGAATCCGATCTCTATACCCCACGCGAGCGCGCTGCCCTGGGCTGGACCGAGGCGCTGACCCGCCTTTCCGAGGCCAGCCCGAGCGACGAGGCTTTCGCGGAACTGCGCGCTCATTTCAGCGAGAAGGAATGCGTCGATCTCTCGCTGTCGATCGCGACGATCAACGCCTGGAACCGGCTCAACGCGGGCTTCCGCTCGCGGCATCCGGCCGATCGCCAGCGCAAGACCGAAGCTGCTGCCTGAGCCGATGCCTCCCCGCGGCCGCACGGCTTCATCCGCCCGGCCGCTATCCCGTCAACTCGCGAGAACCGCCATGAGCAAACGTCTGAACCCCTACACGACCGCTCCCGATATGATGAGGCCGCTGATGGCGCTCGAAGCCACGGTCGCAGATTCCGGCCTCGAACACAGCCTGATCGAGCTGGTGAAGATGCGGGCGTCGCAGATCAATGGCTGCGCCTATTGCCTGCATATGCACTCGGCCGACGCCCGCAAGGCCGGCGAGAGCGAGGCGCGGCTCTATCTGCTGAACGCCTGGCACGAATCCGAACTCTACACCCCGCGTGAGCGCGCCGCGCTGGCCTGGACAGAGGCGCTGACGCTGCTGCCGCAGACCCATGCGCCGGACGCCGATTATGAGGAGACCTTGCGCCATTTCAGCGCGGAGGAGATGGTGAAGCTCACGCTGCTCATCGGCACGATCAATGTCTGGAACCGGGTCGCGGTCGGCTTCCGCTCGCACCATCCGAACGACAGGGCTCCCAAGGTCGAGGCCGCATAGAATCCACGCGCACAGGATTTCATGACGGACGTCACGGCCGCCGGCTTCGAGACCCATCGGTCCTATCTGACCCGCCTCGCCTACCGCATGCTCGGCTCGCTCAGCGACGCGGAGGATGTGGTGCAGGACGCCTGGCTGCGCTGGCACGACTCCGCGCCGGAAGCGCTGGCGAACCCGCGCGCCTGGCTCGGGCGCGTGGTGACGCGGCTCTGCCTCGACCTGATGAAGTCGGCGCGGCACCGGCGCGAGAGCTATGTCGGCGCCTGGCTGCCCGAGCCGCTGATCGAGGAGATCGGCGGCGCCGCCAGCAGTGACGAGGGCCTCGACGTCCCCTATGTCCTCCAGCTCGCGCTGGAGCGGCTGTCCCCGCTGGAACGTGCTGCCTTTCTGCTGCACGACGTGTTCGATCTGCCTTTCCCAGAGATCGCCGAGACCCTCGGGCGCAGCGAGGCGGCCTGCCGGCAGCTCGTCTCACGCGCGCGCCGGCATGCGCAGCAAGCGGGCCCGCGCCATCCGCTCTCTCCCGATGAGGCGCAGCGCTACGCCGTCGCCTTCTTCGAAGCGGCACATAGCACCGACCCTAGCGCCCTGAAGGGCCTGCTCGCGCAGGATGCGGTGCTGCACGGCGATGGCGGCGGCAAGGCGAGCTCGGTGCTCAACCCCATCCTCGGCAGCGAGAAGATCGGCCGCTTCTTCGCCGGGCTTGCCCGCAAACCACAAAAGCAGGGTTTCGTCCCGCGCTACGAGCCGGTGCTGATCAACGGCATGCCCGGATATATCAGCATGGAAACCGACACTGCGCAGGCGGTGGTGCTCGACATCGTCCACGGACAGGTCCAGGCGATCTACGTGATCCGGAACCCGGACAAGCTTAGTCCCGTGAGGGATCGGCTCGAGGCTGGACGAGATTAAGCTGCCCCGGACAGCCAGACCCCGCCGACGAGCACAACCTCACCGACCAGCACGGCCAGCATCATCCGGCGGCGGCTGATGGCCATCACGGCCACGGAAGCAGCGAGCGCGGCGACCCGTACGAACAGCGGCGCATGCGCCAGCACGCCCGGCGGGGAGACCATCAGCTTGGCGACGATGCCCGCGAGCAACGCAGTCGCGACCGCCCTCACCCATTCGAGCAATGGCGAGTCCGCGTCCATCCCGCGCGCGAAGCCGACGGCGAGCCAGCGCCAGATCTCGGTCGGCAGCACCGCGAAAAGCATCAGCGCGAGATAGGGCCAGAGCGGCCCGTCGAGGAAGGCGAGCGGCTGGGTCATCTGGCCGCCTTGCGCTTGCGGCCGATCATGAAGGCGATGCTGCCGGCGATCAGCCCGGCGACGATCAGATCGAAGCCACCACCGATGAAACGTTCGCAGATCGGCGCGAGCGCCAGCCCCAGTACCAACGCGGTGACGTCCCCGCGATGGCGCAGGCCAGCGGTCAGCGAGACCAGAAAGAAGATCGGCGTCAGGCAGAGCAGCCCGGCGGCGAATGGCACCGGCAAGGCGTTCAGCAGATAGTAGCCAGAGAAAGTCCCGACCGCGCTCACCGCCATGCAAGTGTTGGCGAAGCCGAGGAAATAGGCCGCACGCTGGTTCACAGGGATGCCCGGCAAACGGCGCAGTCCTTCGGTCCAGGCGGTCACGGCGACATAATGCGACAGAAAGAGCTGCTGCCAGACGCTCTGGCCGGGCCGGCGCAGCAGCGGCAGGATCGCCATCGTCATCGGCAGGAAACGCAGCGAGGCGAAGGCGATCGCGATCGCGATCGCGCTCCAGGCTGCGCCGGCGGCAATGGAGGCGAAGAACAGCACCTGTGACGGGCCCGCCCAGACGAGGATGGTCGAGAGCACCGCGACATCGACCGGGTAGCCAACGTCGCGGGCGAGCGAGCCGATACCGATCAGCCCGAGGCCGACGATCCAGGCCGGCAGCAGCAGCGCATCGCGCATGCCGGCCAGCGCGACGCGCTGCCAGCTCCAGTCGGCGGATACGCTCATCGGATCATCGCTGCGGGCAGCCTCGGGAAAGCAAACAGCCCGTGCAGAGCGCACGGGCCGTCAATCCCTATGGCTCACCGCAGGAGCCCTCGCCAAGCTGCCGGAAAGGGGAACGGCCCTGCACCATCTGCAAAGCCGCGGCTGCTCAGCCCTTGCCGCCCTTCATCGCCATGGTGAAGAGCTCATTGCCGAAGTCGATCAGCTCCTTGGGAATGCCGCCGACCGCCTGAATGCCGAGATAGATCATATAGATAAACGCCGGCACCAGGATCCAGCCCAGCACCTCCTCGAAGATCTTGCGACGACGCCGGCGGCGGTCGCGCTTCTCGAACCAACCCAGCTTTTCCTTGGCCGGGCGCTGCGGCGCCGGAGCTGCCGTGGGCGTTATGCCTTCGCCGGTTTCGGCGAGGGCTGCTTTCTTGCGTCGGAACAACACGTTCTCAGGCCTTCGTCAGCGGTACTTTCGGAACAGTACGGACCGTGCGACCGGATGTCTTCGGCGGATTGCCGGGATCATTATCCGGTCCGGAGCCCCCCTTGGGGGCCTTGCGCGGCGGCGTCTTCGTCGTCTTGTCGCCGCCAGCTGCCTTGGCACGCGGCTTTGTCGCCCGCTTGGCCGTCGCGGCGGCGACGTCCTTCTCCGGCTTGGGCTTGGCCGGACCGTCCGGGAACTCCAGGCCGAGCACCTTGATGCCGGTCTCCGACTGGACCACCACGACCCGGACCGCGCCACCGTTCTTGAGCCGCCCGAACAGGACTTCATCGGCAAGCGGCGTCTTGATCGTCTGCTGGATGAGGCGGGCCATCGGCCGGGCGCCCATCGCCTCGTCATAGCCGTTCTCGACCAGCCATTCGCGCGCCTCGTCCGAGAGCTCGATGGTAACGTTGCGATCGGCGAGCTGCGCCTCGAGCTGCAGCACGAACTTGTCGACGACGCGGGCGACCACGCTCTTCGGCAGATGGCTGAAGGAGATGGTGGCGTCGAGACGGTTGCGGAACTCAGGTGCGAACAGCTTGTTGATCGCCTCCGTGTCGTCTCCCTCGCGCTTGCTGCGGGTGAAGCCATAGGCGCTCTTGGCGAGGTCGGCGGCGCCGGCATTGGTCGTCATGATCAGGATGACGTTCCTGAAATCGACCTGCTTGCCGTTGTTGTCGGTCAGCTTGCCGTGGTCCATCACCTGCAGAAGGATATTGAACAGATCGGGATGCGCTTTCTCGATCTCGTCCAGGAGCAGCACGCTGTGCGGATGCTGGTCGATCTGGTCGGTCAGCAGGCCGCCCTGATCGAAGCCGACATAGCCGGGAGGCGCGCCGATCAGCCGCGAGACGGTATGGCGCTCCATATATTCCGACATGTCGAAGCGGATCAGCTCGACACCGAGCGACAAAGCGAGCTGGCGCGCCACCTCGGTCTTGCCGACGCCGGTCGGGCCGGCGAAAAGATAGGAGCCGATCGGCTTCTCGCCGTCGCGCAAGCCGGCACGCGCGAGCTTGATCGCGGAGGACAGTGCCTCGATCGCCTTTTCCTGCCCGTAGACGGTGCGCTTCAGCGTATTCTCGAGATTGCGCAGAACCTCGGCATCGTCCTTGGAGACGGTCTTGGCCGGGATGCGCGCCATGACCGCGACCGCGGCCTCGATCTCCTTCACGCCGATGGTCTTCTTGCGCTTGCTCTCGGTCAGCAGCATCTGCGAGGCGCCGGTCTCATCGATGACGTCGATCGCCTTGTCCGGCAGCTTGCGGTCATGGATATAGCGTGCCGAGAGCTCCACCGCCGCCTTGATGGCGTCCTGGGTGTAGCGCAGCTTGTGGAACTCCTCGAAATAGGGCTTGAGGCCCTTCAGGATCTCGATCGTGTCCGGGACCGACGGCTCGTTGACGTCGATCTTCTGGAAACGGCGCACCAGCGCCCGGTCCTTCTCGAAATACTGGCGGTATTCCTTGTAGGTGGTCGAGCCGATGCAGCGCAGCGTGCCGGAGGCGAGCGCGGGCTTGAGCAGGTTCGAGGCGTCCATCGCACCGCCAGAGGTCGCACCGGCACCGATCACCGTGTGGATCTCGTCGATGAACATGATCGCCTTGGGGTGCTGCTCGATCTCCTTCATCACCTGTTTGAGGCGCTCCTCGAAGTCGCCGCGATAGCGCGTGCCGGCGAGCAGCGTGCCCATATCGAGCGAGAAGACGGTCGCGTCCTTCAGCACCTCCGGAACTTCCCCGCGCGTGATCTTCAGGGCGAGGCCCTCGGCGATAGCGGTCTTGCCGACGCCGGGGTCGCCTACCAGGAGCGGATTGTTCTTCTGGCGGCGGCAGAGGATCTGGATGGTGCGCTGCACCTCGGCCTCGCGGCCGATCAGCGGATCGATGCGCCCGTCCTTCGCCTTCCGATTCAGGTTGACGCAATAAGCCTCTAGCGCGCTTTCCTTTTTCTTCTTTTCCTTGTCCTCGGTATTGCCCTGCTCGGAGCGCTGCTCTCGCTGCGGCTCGCCCTCTTCCTCGGAACCGCGGACCGGGCGGCTCTCGCTGGCGCCGGGGCGCTTGGCGATGCCGTGGCTGATGTAGTTGACCGCGTCGTAGCGGGTCATGTCCTGCTCCTGCAGGAAGTAGGCGGCGTGGCTCTCGCGCTCGGCGAACATCGCGACGAGCACATTGGCGCCGGTCACCTCCTCGCGGCCGGACGACTGGACATGGATGACCGCGCGCTGGATCACGCGCTGAAAGCCGGCGGTGGGCTTTGAATCGTCGCGCCCGTCAGTGACGAGATTCGTCAGCTCGGAGTCGATGTAGTCGACGAGGTTGCGCCTGAGCAGGTCGAGATCGACGCTGCAGGCGCGCATGACGGCCGCAGCATCCTGATCATCCACCAGGGCGAGCAGGAGATGTTCGAGAGTGGCGTATTCATGGCGGCGCTCATTGGCGAGAGCCAGAGCCCGGTGAAGCGCCTGTTCGAGACTGCGCGAGAAACTCGGCAAGGGGCGCGCTCCTATCTGTTTCCGGAAGGTGAATTCTGAGCCAAGGCTACTTCTTCTCCATCACGCATTGCAGCGGGTGCATATGCTTGCGCGCCAGATCCATGACGAGCGTAACCTTGGTCTCGGCGACTTCGTAGGTGAAGACGCCGCATTCGCCGACGCCGTTCTGATGCACATGCATCATGATCCGCGTGGCTTCGGCGCGGTCCTTGTTGAAGAACCGCTCCAGAACGTGAACGACGAACTCCATCGGCGTGTAATCGTCGTTCAGCAGCAGCACACGATAAAGATTGGGCTTGCGGGTCCGCGTACGGGTCAGCACGGCGGTGCCGGCGCCATCCTTGGTTCCGTCGGCCGGCGGACCGGCGCGCCGCGGGCGATCGGCCATGGCTTCCGGGCTCGCGCGCCCCGGCAGGCGCCAGGTCGGATCGGCGTGCATTGCTGTCCCCTGGCCTGATTGCATCATTTGCGCCCCGCCATGCCTATCGTATTCCAACCCAAATCGTTCCTGTGTTTCCCACCCGAGATAGTGCTTCGCCTACGAATTTACAGACCTCTCTCCTGCTTCGCCAGTCCGTTCCCGCGAGCTCCATGCAACTCTTCGCGACATGGCCGTCAACCGCCCGCGCCGCTTGACCCGCCCGGTCCCGGCCGGACATAAGCCCCGCGGGCCGCTGGACAAGGACACCACCATGACACCCAACGCCGTCGTCACCATCGGCGAGGAACTCGCCCGGCCCGTGCGCTTCGGCAATGCGTTGCCGCTCGCGCTGATCGCCGGCCCCTGCCAGATGGAAAGCCGTGACCATGCGCTCGAATGCGCGCTGGCGCTGAAGGAAATCGCGGCCGATCTCAATATCGGACTGGTGTTCAAGGCCTCCTTCGACAAGGCGAACCGGACCAGCGTCAGGGGCGCCCGCGGCATGGGCATGAAGGCCGCCCTGCCCGTCTTCGCCGAGATCCGCGAGCGCACCGGCATGCCGGTCCTGACCGACGTGCATGATGCCGGCCAATGCGCCGAGGTCGCGGAGGTCGTCGACGTGCTGCAGATTCCCGCCTTTCTCTGCCGCCAGACCGACCTGCTCGTCGCAGCGGCGCAGACCGGCCGGGTCGTCAACGTCAAGAAGGGCCAGTTCCTGGCCCCCTGGGACATGGTCAACGTCGCCGCGAAGGTGACCGAGAGCGGCAATCCGAACGTCATGCTGACCGAGCGCGGCGCCTCTTTCGGCTACAATACGCTGGTTTCGGACATGCGCGCCCTGCCGACCATGGCCGAGATCGGCGCGCCGGTCATCTTCGACGCCACCCATTCCGTGCAGCAGCCGGGCGGCAAGGGCGCATCGACAGGCGGGCAACGCGAATTCGTGCCGGTGCTATCGCGTGCAGCCGTCGCCGTCGGCGTCGCAGGGCTCTTCATCGAGACCCATCCCGACCCGGATCGCGCGCCGTCCGACGGCCCGAACATGGTCCCTCTCTCCGAATTCCACGATCTGATCGCCGAGTTGCAGGGCTTCGACCGCCTCGCCAAGAACCGCCAGGCGCCAGCCGTCGCTTATGTCTGAACCCGCGCCGGCGTCCAAATCCGATCTGGGCGCCCTGATCCCGGTCCTGGGTCTCTGCGGCTTCGCCTCGACCTTCACCATGCGGCTGATCGACCCGCTGGTCCCGACGCTGGCGGGTGAATTCGGCCAGAGCGTCCACCAGATCGCCTTCATCGCGACCGCCTTTTCCAGCTGCTATGCCCTGGGCCAGCCTTTCCTCGGGCCCATCGCCGACTCGGTCGGCAAGCTGCGCAGCATCTCGGCCTGCCTTGCCGCGCTTTGCGTGCTCTCCATGCTCGCGGCCTTCGCCACCAGTTTCGGGGCCTTGCTTGTGCTGCGTGCGGCAGGCGGCGTGATGGCGGGCGGTGTCATTCCTGCGGCGATGGCGGCCATCGGGGACCGCGCGCCGATGGCGGAGCGGCAGATCATGCTCGGCCGCTTCCTGGTGATCATGATCATCGGGCAGATGGCCGGCGCCACCTTCTCCGGCCTCGTTGCCGACTATATCGGCTGGCGCGCCGTGCTCGTCATCGCGGGCGTGCTCGCGGGCGGCGGCGCGCTCCTGGTGCGGCTTGCACTTAAGCCGCGGCCCGACGCCGCGCGTGCCCGGCTCAGCCTCGCGGGGGCGATCAAGAGCTACAAGGCCGTCTTCGCCAATCCGCGCAGCAAACTGCTCTATCTGCTCGTCCTGCTCGAAGGCTCGCTCGTCTTCGGCTTGTCGCCCTTCATCGCCGCCATCCTGCACGAGCGGTCAAACACCAGCTCCTCACAGGCCGGTCTTGTCATCGGTGCGATGGGGCTCGGCGGGCTCGTCTATGGCGTGCTGACGCGCATCCTGGTCGAACGGGTCGGGCCGCGCCAGATGATGCGCTATGGCGGCCTCGCGGTGGCGCTGGCCTATTTCGCCTTCACCCCGCCAGCGCCATGGTGGACGGCCATCGGCATATTCCTGCTGACAGGTTTCGGCTTTTTCCTGCTACACGGCACGTTCCAGGCACAGGCGACGGAGCTCGCGCCGACGGCGCGCGGCTCGGCGATGGCGCTGTTCGCCTGCTTCTTCTTCATGGGGCACGCCACGGGGCCGCTGGTCATGGGCGCCCTGCTCAATCTCCTCGGAACCCAGCAGGCGCTCATCGTCTTCGGTATCGGGATCGGTGTGCTCGGGCTCGTCACGCCGCGCCTTCTGCCTCCTCTCGGCTCGCGGAGCTGATCGAAGAGCCTGCGCCCGGGGCGGGGCGCAGGTTTCCGGTCCGCTTCAGCGGCCGCGATAGGGCGCGACGCCCTGATCCGGCAGCCAGAGGCCCTTCGGCGGTTCGCCCGTCTGCCAGAACACGTCGATCGGAATGCCCCCGCGCGGATACCAGTAGCCGCCGATGCGGAACCATTCCGGCGCGAGCAGATCGACCAGCGTCTTGCCGATCGAGACGGTGCAGTCCTCGTGGAAGGCGCCGTGGTTGCGGAACGCGCCGAGATAGAGCTTCAGCGATTTCGACTCCACCAGCCACTGGCCCGGCAGATAGTCGATGACGAGGATGCCGAAATCAGGCTGGCCCGTCACCGGGCAGATCGAAGTGAATTCCGGGCAGGTGAAGCGGGTGAGATAGCGCGTGCCGGCATGGGGATTGGGCACGCGGTCGAGCCGCGCTTCTTCGGGCGAGGTCGGCAACGGGCCGCTCTGGCCGAGCTGCAAGGTCGAGGCGTCGATGGCCATGGAAGATGCTCCTCAGGTTTGCCGGAGCCTGTAGCTCATCTTCCGCGGCGGGGGAAAGCCGCGAATGCCACGCGTTCGCCATCGTCGGCCGCTACGAGCGCGTGGCGACGCCCAAAGCCCATGCCTGCTTTTACTCGATCAATATTTATCGAGTTTCCACACGCTTCCTTGCTTCGACAGAAGTCAGACTATACACCTGAGCGACTATTCGGCACCGATCAATACAATTCTATGATAATTGCAGGCATATTGTTTCTGATCGGTTTCTTGATCGGTCTTTCGCACGGATATCCGGCGATCGCGCTCGCGAGCGCGGCCATGACCTTTGGGATCTTCCCCTTCTGGCTCTTCCGTGGAGAGCTAGCCCTGTTCAGCGTCCTCGTCTGGATCGGCTATCTCTTCGCCCTGCAGAGCGGCTTCATGCTGGGCAGCTATCTCGGCATGTCCAACGACGAAGGCTAGGTCTTTCGGCCGGCCTACCAGAACCAGACGGGCCGCCCGGCAAAGGCGCACAGCCCGGCCCACCACAGGATCGTCAGGCCGCACCAGAACAGGACAGCGAGCAGGGACGGTCTGCGGCGGCTCGTCAGATTCTGGAACATGTTCGCTTCTCAAAGGAAAACGGGGCGGCATTCGTCCGGTTCTCCGCAACCTGCGCGCCAGCGCCGAATTCATATGCGCGGCCTTGCGAGCCACGACCGGACATCGATCGCTTGAAGCACCCGGATGCGGATCGGGGCTTTCGCGACGGCAGGCGGTTGGCTAGAAGCGCCTCACCCTTCCTCGTCCTCTCCGGAGCCTGCCATGACCGCGATCATCGACATCATCGGACGCCAGATCCTCGACTCCCGCGGCAACCCGACGGTCGAGGTCGATGTCGTGCTCGAAGACGGCTCGATGGGCCGCGCCGCCGTTCCTTCCGGCGCCTCGACCGGCGCGCATGAGGCGGTCGAGCTGCGCGACGGCGACAAGAGCCGCTATCTCGGCAAGGGTGTGCTCAAGGCCGTGGAGTCGGTGAACGTCGCCATCGCCGAGGCGATCGTCGCGATGGACGCAGAAGACCAGACCGCCATCGACCAGACGATGATCGAGCTCGACGGCACGCCCAACAAGGCAAAGCTCGGCGCCAACGCCATCCTCGGCGTCTCGCTCGCCGTCGCCAAGGCCGCGGCGGAAGCCTCGGGCCTGCCGCTCTATCGCTATGTCGGCGGCACCTCGGCCCGTGTCCTGCCCGTGCCGATGATGAACATCGTCAATGGCGGCGCCCATGCCGACAACCCGATCGACTTCCAGGAATTCATGATCATGCCGGTCGGCGCAGAATCCTTCGCCGAAGGCCTGCGCATGGGCGCGGAGATCTTCCACACGCTGAAGAAGAAGCTGCACGACGCCGGCCACAATACCAATGTCGGCGACGAAGGCGGCTTCGCGCCGAACATCAAATCGGCGGAAGCCGCGCTCGATTTCGTCATGCAGGCGATCGAAGCCGCTGGCTATCGCCCGGGCGAGGACGTGGCGCTGGCGCTCGACTGCGCCGCGACCGAGTTCTTCAAGGACGGCG
This sequence comes from Allobosea sp. 10L417, assembly GCF_056395485.1. NCBI lineage: Bacteria > Pseudomonadati > Pseudomonadota > Alphaproteobacteria > Hyphomicrobiales > Alloboseaceae > Allobosea > Allobosea sp. 10L417. Next base: position 714,375 of record NZ_JBFTJP010000002.1, on the reverse strand, counting down.
CCTATGTCTATGAGGGCGAACGCAAGACGCGCGATCCCAAGGCCCAGGCCAAGTATCTCGCCAAGCTCGTCGGCAACTACCCGATCGTCTCGATCGAGGACGGCATGTCCGAGGACGACTGGGAGGGTTGGAAGGCGCTGACCGATCTCGTCGGTTCCAAGTGCCAGCTCGTGGGTGACGACCTGTTCGTCACCAATGTCGAGCGGCTGTCGCAGGGCATCAAGGGCAAGACGGCCAACTCGATCCTGGTCAAGGTCAACCAGATCGGCTCGCTGACCGAGACGCTCGCCGCCGTCGATATGGCGCAGCGCGCCGGCTACACCGCGGTGATGTCGCACCGCTCGGGCGAGACCGAGGATTCGACCATCGCCGACCTCGCGGTGGCGACCAATTGCGGGCAGATCAAGACCGGCTCGCTCGCCCGTTCCGACCGGACGGCGAAGTACAACCAGTTGCTGCGCATCGAAGAGGAGCTGGGCGCGCAGGCGATCTATGCCGGCCGCAGTGCGCTGAAGGCGCTGGCCTGATCGAGGCCTCGGCTGCCGCGCTCACCAGCGCGGCAGCAGGCTCACCGCCTGGGAGAGCCCCCAGACACCGGCCGCCTGCACGCTGCCGGCAGCGCCCGATACAGCGTCGGAGACTTTGGTCGCCGGCGCCACCACGAAGCGGCTCCAGGAAATATCGCGGGCCCCCTCGCTCGCCTGCGCCGTTTCGATTGCGGACGCCGCAGCCGGAGGCAGGATCACGAGCGGGGTTGCGACAACGACAGTGCGGTCCGACGCCGAAGCGGTTCGCCGCGCCGGGGGGGACGGCTTCACCTTCACCAGCACCTCCGAGCGCGGTTTGCCGAGCTCTGCAAATTGCGGCGGCGCCCATTCGCTGCGCTCCGGCCAGGTCACCGACATCGGCATCGCCAGGGCGGCCGGCGTGACCTGCGGCATGGCCGCGAAACCCTCGTCCGCTACGCCATCCGCGCCGTCCAATCGATCGCTGATCTTCCCGTCCCGCAGCAACGCCAGCTTCGGCAACAGCGCCTGTTCGACCGGGGCATGCGTTGCCCCGTGGCGCGGGATTGCGCCCGACAACAGGCCGGGCAGCGTCGCGAGCACCGCTGTCGCCGTGGCTATGCCGAGTGACAGCAGGAGGTGGTGGCCGAGGCGGCTCGCCATGGCGGCTGGCCTCGGGGAATAGCGGTTGCCGGGCATCGGCGGTCACTCCGGTGGCTGGCCCATCTTGATAGCGCGGGACAAGGAAGCCGATGTGCCTAGGCGCCAGAAGGGCCGAAAGGCGGCGCAATTGCGGTCGGTCGCCGCACGCGCGGGCGCCATGCGCGCCGGCCCGTAACCCGCCAAGCCACCCGGCGCTAGACAGGGGCAATGGACCAGATCACGCCCGCAGCCATGCTCGAGACGGATGCCAAAACGCGTCGTCGGAAGCGTTTGGCGGCACTGGGCATGCTGCTGGCCGTGCTGATCTACGGTTCGAATTTCGTCATCAGCCGCCATGCCGTGCTGAACGGGCTGACCCAGCATGATCTGATGGCGCTGCGCTTCGCCATCGCGGGCCTGCTGCTCCTGCCGGTCTTCCTGCGTCCAGGCCTGACCCGCTGTGGCGGCGTGGGCTGGAAGCGCGGCTTCTGGCTGACGCTGAGCAGCGGCTTCCCGATGACGTACCTGATGCTGACGGGTCTCACGATGGCGCCGGCGGCGCATGGCGCGACGATCGGGCCGGGCACGGTGACGATGATCGGCATCATCGGTTCGGTCGCGCTGTTCGGCGCCGCCCTCACCGGCCGCCTCATGATCGGCGTCGCCGGCGTGCTGGCCGGCCTGCTCTGCCTCGGCATCGCCGGCAGCGCAGGCGCGAACGCCATGACGCTGCGCGGCGATCTGTGTTTCCTCGGCGTCGGCCTGCTCTGGGGCTTCTATCCCCTGCTGATCCAGCTCTGGCAGGTCGACGGGCTGAGGGCGACGGCCATAGTCTCGGTGCTGTCGCTGGTCTATCTGCCGATCTATTTCCTGTTCTATTTCCGCGGCTTCGACGTGGCGCCCTGGTGGGTTCTCGCCCTGCACGGGTTCAACCAGGGCGTTCTCAACGTCATCGTCGGCCTGTGGATCTGGGGCTGGGCGGCGCATGTGCTGGGGCCTGCGGTCGTCGGGCGCTTCCCGCCGCTGATCCCGGTCACAGGTACGCTGCTTGCGATCCCGGTGCTGGGCGAGATCCCCTCCTCGCTGCAGCTCGTCGGCATCATGCTGATCATCGCCGGCCTGTTCGTCGCCTCATGGCGCAAGCCGGCGCGCAAGGCCGGTCAGGAACAGGTTCCAGCCAACCGTTAAGACGAGTCCCGACGCAAGCGCCGTCCATGTGCCGAACGGCACCGCCAGCAGGTGCACGACGGCGAGCCCCAGCCCCGTGCCGAGCAGCCCAAGCGCCCCGTTGCCGATCACCGCGGCGGTAGCCTTCCCGCCGATGCGGGGATGCAGGATGACGATCAGGCTCGACAGGACGATGGGCAAACCGGCAAGGACACCGGACCAGAGCGGCCCGACCCGGTCGCTCGCAGCCGTGACGGCTCCCGCCAGCAGCGCAACGCAGCCGGCCCTGATCGGAATGGCAAAGCGCGAGAGCGCGATGGGCCCGGTCGTGCGGACAGAGAGATAGGACCGCACCAGCAGATGCACCACGCAGAAGGCAAGCACGGTCAGGCCGGCGAGCGGCAGCACCGGCAGGGCCAGGCTGCGCACGCCGACCAGCACGAGGACCCAGACGGCCCCGGCGGTCACGAGCGAGGGCAGCATCGTCAGATGCTGAGCCAGGAGCACATAGCTGAGGATGAAAGCGGCATGGGTGACATTGGCATTCATCGTGCCCAGCGCGCTGGCGGCAATGAAAGCCGCATCGTGATCGAGCGCGAGGAAAACGAGCACCGGCCCGAGCGAGATCGGCAGCGTCGCGATCATCGCGGCGACCAGCGGCCCGGTGCGCTCGGCCAGAAGAGAACATCCGACCACCACCGAAGCGGCGATCGCCATCTTGATCGGCAGAAGAGCGAGGCCTGCGCTCAAGCCGGCTCGCCCCGCTCCCAGCCTTCCTTGGTCTCGGCGACGAAATCGTCGAGGCGGCCGGCGGCGATGGCGGCGCGCAGGCCCGCCATCAGATCCTGATAATAGGCGAGGTTCACCCAGGTCAGCAGCATCTTGCCGAGCATCTCCTCGGCCTTGACGAGATGATGCAGATAGGCGCGCGACCAGCTATTGGCGGCCGGGCAGGAGGATTGCTCGTCGACCGGCCTCGGGTCCTCGGCGTGCTTGGCGTTCTTGAGGTTCATCCGGCCGAAGCGCGTGAAGATCTGGCCGTGGCGTCCGGCGCGGGTCGGCATCACGCAGTCGAACATGTCGATACCGCGTGCGACCGACTGGACGATGTCGTCCGGCGTCCCCACGCCCATCAGATAGCGCGGCTTCTCCTGCGGCAGGTGCGGCTCGACCGTCTCGATCATCGCCAGCATCACGTCCTGCGGCTCGCCCACGGCCAACCCGCCGACCGCATAGCCCTTGAGGTCCATGGCGGCGAGCGAACGCGCGCTCTCGACGCGCAGATGCGGCACGTCCCCGCCCTGCACGATGCCGAACAACGCGCGCCCCGGATGATCTCCGAACGCGACCTTGCAGCGCTCGGCCCAACGCAAAGACAGGCGCATCGCCTTCTCCGCAACCCTCTCCTCGCAAGGCAGCGCGACACATTCGTCGAGCTGCATCACGATGTCGGAGCCGAGCAGGTTCTGGATCTCGACCGAGCGCTCCGGTGTCAGCACATGCTTCGAGCCGTCGATATGCGACCGGAAGGTCACGCCCTCCTCGGTCAATTTCCGGAGCTGCGACAGCGACATCACCTGGAAGCCGCCGGAGTCGGTCAGGATCGGGTGCGGCCAGTTCATGAATTTGTGCAGGCCGCCGAGCTTCGCGACACGCTCGGCGCCCGGGCGGAGCATGAGGTGATAGGTGTTGCCGAGCACGACATCGGCGCCGAGCGCCCTGACCTGCTCGGGATACATGCCCTTGACGGTGGCGGCGGTACCGACCGGCATGAAGGCAGGCGTGCGAATGACGCCACGCGGCATGCTGATCGCGCCGGTGCGGGCGGCGCCGTCGCGGGCCGCGACATGGAAGGTGAACTCCGTGGCGGCGGGTTCCGGCGCCTGCGGGTCGATGATCTTGGGCTGAATGGTCATGGGCCGCGAGGTAGAGCAGCGCGGGGATTTAGGGAAGAGCTACGCGCGCCGGGCGGCGGTCTCTCGCCGTCATGCTCGGGCTTGACCCGAGCATCTCATGACCCGAGAGCTCCCTGAGCCCTTTTCGGCAAGAGGTCTCGGATCGGCGCTCCGCGCCGCCCGAGAATGACGGCAGCCGGGAAGACTCACCCCTTCGCCAGCGCCGCCTCGTAGATATCGGGCTTGAAGCCGACGATCGTCTTGCCCTTGCCGAGATCGAGCACCGGGCGCTTGATCATCGAGGGCTGCGCCAGCATCAGCGCGACGGCCTTGGTCGCATCGAGCCCCTGCTTTTCAGCATCGGGCAACGCACGAAAGGTCGTGCCGGCGCGGTTCAGCACCGTCTCCCAGCCATGCTCCTTCACCCAGCGCTCGAGCGAGGCCTTGTCGATCCCGCTCGCCTTGTAGTCGTGGAAGGCGTGCGGAGCGCCATGGCCGTCCAGCCAGCTGCGCGCCTTCTTCATCGTGTCGCAGTTCTTGATGCCGTAGATGGTGATCGTCATGCCTTCGTCCGGACTCTGTGAAACATCGCTGCATGTGCCCCCCGCCAGTCATCGCGGTTTGTCATCGGCGCTGCAAGCAGGCATGACATGGCGGGCAACGTCGTCTGATACCGGCAGGAGATAGCATGGATACCGTCTCGGCCTGCGCGCAGAAGACGCCGGCTCCGCCTGCTTTTCCCCATCGCCGCTGGAAGGACCATCCGGTCGCCGGCATCGATTTTCCGGATGCGACGACCTTCACCTGCGACGGCCGCTGGATGAAGACAGCCTGCGACGCGCTCGCAGACCGTCTTGGCGGGGAAACCGATCTTCTTGCCGGGATCGACATCGGCGGTCTCGGTTTTGCGGGCGCGCTGGCGCTGCGCAACGGCCTCGGCTTCATCGACATCCGCAAGGTCGGCTCGATCCGTGCCGACGTCGTCCGCAGCCTCGCCGCCAATTATGAACTCGGCAATGGTGTCGCCCTGTCGAAAGGCCATCGGCTCGACGGGCGCAACGTCACCATCATCGACGACTGCCTCATTTCGGGCGGGACCGTGCTGGCGACGGCGCAGTTGTTGCGCCGTCTGGGTGCGCGCTGCGCGCAAGCGCTCTTCGTCTTCGAGCTCGAAGGGCTGGGCGGCCGCGAGCGGCTGGCCCAGGGCGGCATCTCGGTGCACGCCCTGGAAAGGCTGGCGTCAGTTCAGCCCGCATCGGCCTCCAGCGAGAGCTCCTGAAGACTGGGCGCAGCTCAAGGGCGCTTGGGGCTGTCGAGGCCGCGCTGCACGGCTGGCCGCGACAGGCAACGCTCCAGCCAGATCGGCACATGCGTCAGGCTGGCGTAGTCGACGAGCTCGCCGGCGCCGTAGAAGCCGACGAGATTGCGCACCCAGCCGAGCATGGAGATGTCGGCGATGGTATATTCGTCGCCCATGACCCAGGTGCGGGTTGCGAACCTGTCCTCCAGCACGCCGAGCAGGCGCTTGCTTTCATTGGCGTAGCGGTCGCGCGGGCGCTTGTCCTCGTATTCGCGGCCGGCGAATTTATGGAAGAAGCCGAGCTGGCCGAACATCGGGCCGATCGCCGCCATCTGGAAGAACACCCACTGGATGGTCTCGTAGCGCTGCGCCGGCTCCCTGGGCAGGAGCCTGCCGGTCTTCTCGGCGAGGTAGAGCAGGATCGCGCCCGATTCCCACAGGCCAAGCGGCTTTCCGTCCGGCCCGTTCGGATCGATGATCGCGGGAATCTTGCCGTTCGGATTGAGCGAGAGGAATTCCGGGCCCCAGGTCTCGTTCTTGCCGATGTCGATGAGATGCGGCTCGTAAGGCAGCTCCAGCTCCTCGAGCGTGATCGAAACCTTCACGCCGTTCGGCGTCGGCAGCGAATAGAGCTGGATGCGGTCGGGGTGGCTGGCGGGCCAGCGCTTGGTGATCGGGAAAGCGGAGAGATCGGCCATCGGGGGCTCCGGTTGAATCGGGAGAGCTTCGGCGCAGGACGATAGAGCCGGACGCGCCCAAAGCAACGGGCTAGCATCGCGGCTCGCGCAAAGGCGATTTGCGCAGCTGCCCGCAACATCATGTGGACCGACAGCGCTGCGGGGTCCGAAGCTCATCGTCACGCCGCGCGTGGGGTACGACGGCATCACCGGCATAGGCGGGCAGCATTTGCGCCTCGCTTTCCACCCGATGCGGGTGCCATGTCCTCGCCATTGACCTTTCGCTGCCTGCGATCTGGCGCGGGCGGCAGGTCCCGCTTATGCTCCGCGGATTGGCCGATTTTCCGGATAGCTCGAACAATGAAGCTGGACGGCATCGCGAGCTTCGTGGCGGTCGCCGAGGAAGGCTCGATCAGCGAGGCGGCGCGCCGGCTCAGCCTGTCGAAATCGGTGATCAGCGAGAGGCTCGCGGAGCTGGAACGCGGCCTCGGAGCAACTCTGCTGCATCGCACAACGCGCAGGATGTCGGTGACTGAGGACGGCCTTGCGTTCCTCGAGCGCGCGAGGCGCATTCTGCGCGAAGTATCGGATGCGACGACGGATCTCGCCGAGCGCCGCGGGGCGCTCAGCGGTCCGATGCGGATCGCGGCGCCGGTTACCTTCGGGCGGATGCATCTGGGCCCGGCGCTCTACCCTTTTCTCGCCGCCAATCCCGGAATCGAGCTGACGCTCGACCTTGACGACCGGCGAGTCGATATCGCCTCGGGCGTCTATGACGGCGTGGTGCGCCACGGAGCTATCGCAGATTCCCGCCTGATGATCTGGCGTCTGGCGCCGAGCCGCCGGATGCTGGTCGCATCGGCCGCGTATCTCGCGCGCTGCGGCGTCCCTGCGACCACGGCGGAGCTCCATGCACACAAGGGCATCTTCTACACGAACCGCGGCGCGTCGGACTGGCGCTTCGCAACGCCGCAAGGACTCGAGATCGTGCGCGCAGCGTTCGGGCTCCGGGTGAACAATGGCGACATGATGCGCGACGCTGCCCTCGCCGGTCTCGGCATTGCGTTGTTGCCCCTCTTCATCGCCGGGCCGGATATCCGCCAGGGCCGGCTTCAGATCATCGATGTCGGCGTCCTGCCGGTGTCGGAATTCATCTATCTCGCGCACCCAGAAGGTCGCCGGCCCTCCGCGAAGCTGCGCGCGGTCGCGGCCCATCTGCACGCCACATTCGGCGAGCCGCCCTATTGGGAAGATGGCGTGCCTTGACACCATGGCCGCGAACCGAAGCACAATTGTTCGGCTTTCACGGAAATTAGGACCGCTTTTGGCAGGCTAATCCGGACGCGGTCCCAGCCTTAATTGAAACGAGCCAACGGGGCTGAAAGCGACGGTCGCAGGGACCGCCCTCCCGATCGGTGGGAGAATATGATGCTGAAGTTCGTCCTGGCTCTCGGAGCCCTCGCCTTCGCCGCGCCTGCGACCGCGCAGGTTCCGGCCTTCCCAGCCTCATTCGCGACGCAGGAGATTCAGACCAATGGCGCAACGATCCATGTCCGGGTCGGTGGCACGGGACCAGCCGTCGTTCTGATCCACGGCTATGGCGAGACCGGTGACATGTGGGCGCCTATGGCGGCTGACCTCGCCCGCGACCACACCGTGGTCGTGCCCGATCTGCGCGGGCTCGGGCTCTCGTCGAAGCCGCAATCAGGCTACGACAAGCTGACGCAGGCCGGTGACGTGGCCGGCGTCCTCGACAACCTCAAGATCGAACGCGCCGATCTGGTGACGCATGACATCGGAAACATGGTCGGATTTGCCTTCGCCACGCAGCAGCCGCAGCGTGTCCGCCGCTTCGCCATCATCGACGCGCCGGTGCCGGGTGTCGGCCCCTGGGACGAGATCCTCAAGAACCCCCTGCTCTGGCATTTTCGCTTCGGCGGCCCGGATATGGAGCGGTTGGTGGCCGGGCGCGAGCGCATCTACCTCGACCGCTTCTGGAACGAGTTTTCGGCAACGCCCAGCCGCTTCACCGAAGCCTCGCGCGAGCATTATGCCAAGCTCTATGCCCTGCCCGGCGCGATGCATGCGGGCTTCGCGCAGTTCGCCGCATTCGATCAGGACGCGATCGACAACCGGAAGTATCTCGCCGCGGGCGGAAAGCTCACAATGCCTGTTCTGGCGATCGGCGGCGAGAAGTCCTTTGGCCCGACGATGGCCGTCGTGATGCGCGCCGCGGCGACCGACGTGACCGAGGGCATCGTGCCGGATTCAGGGCACTGGATCATGGAGGAGAACCCGCAAACCACGACCCGGATGATCCGCGCCTTCCTCGACAAGACGCCCTGAGGCGTATCCGGATCGAACTCCGCGGCAAAGGAGCAACAAGGCGAGCCGCGGGGCCTGCCCTTGTCCCGCTAGGCCCAGATCACTCCCATTCGATCGTGCCGGGGGGCTTGCTCGTCACGTCGTAGACGACGCGGTTGATGCCCTTGACCTCGTTGATGATGCGGGTCGCGGCGCGCCCGAGGAAGTTCATGTCGAAGGGATAGAAATCCGCCGTCATGCCGTCGACCGAGGTCACGGCGCGCAGCGCGCAGACATGGTCATAGGTGCGGTAATCGCCCATCACGCCGACGGTGCGGACCGGCAGGAGTACGGCGAAGGCCTGCCAGATCACATCGTACAAGCCGGCCTTGCGGATTTCGTCGAGATAGATCGCGTCCGCCTTGCGCAGGATGTCGAGCTTCTCCTTGGTGATCTCTCCGGGGCAGCGAATGGCGAGGCCCGGCCCCGGGAAGGGATGGCGGCCGACGAAGGCCTCGGGCAGGCCGAGCTCGCGGCCGAGAACGCGAACCTCATCCTTGAAGAGCTCGCGCAGCGGCTCGACGAGCTTCATCTTCATGCGCTCGGGCAGGCCGCCGACATTGTGATGGCTCTTGATCGTCACCGAGGGGCCGCCGGAGAAGGAGACGCTCTCGATCACGTCCGGGTAGAGCGTGCCCTGCGCTAGGAAATCGGCGCCGCCGATCTTGGCGGCCTCGGCATCGAAGACGTCGATGAAGAGCCGGCCGATGGTCTTGCGCTTGGCTTCCGGATCGGGACCGACCTTCTCCAGCTCAGAGAGGAAAAGCTCCTCCGCCTCAACATGGACGAGCGGAATATTGTAGTGATCCCTGAAAAGGCGAACGACCTCTTCGGCCTCGTTCATCCGCATCAGGCCGTGATCGACGAAGACGCAGGTGAGCTGGTCGCCGATCGCCTCATGGATCAGCACCGCCGCCACCGCCGAGTCGACGCCGCCGGAAAGCCCGCAGATGACGCGGCCGGTGCCGACCTGCTCGCGGATCTTCTTTTGCATCTCGGCGCGATAGGCCGACATGCTCCAGTCCGGCTTGCAGCCGCAGATCTCGACGACGAAATTCCGCAGCAGCTTGCCGCCGTCGGGGGTGTGGACCACCTCGGGGTGGAACATCGTGGTGTAGAAGCGCCTGACCTCGTCGCTCGCCACGGCATAAGGGGCGTTCTCGGAGGTCGCCTTGACGGTGAACCCGGCGGGAAGTTGTGTCACCCGGTCGCCATGGCTCATCCAGACCGGATAGCGACCGCCCTCTTCCCAGACGCCTTCGAACAGTGCTGAAGGGGTGACGATCTCGACATCGGCGCGGCCGAACTCGGCAGCGTGCCCGCCCTCGACCTTGCCGCCGAGCTGGTGCGCCATGGTCTGCTGGCCGTAGCAGATGCCCATGAGCGGGATTTTGGCCGAGAAGACCGCTTCGGGAGCTCGCGGGCTCCCCTCGTCCGGCACCGAAGCGGGGCCGCCGGAGAAGATCACGCCCTTCGGCTTCATGCGGGCAAAGGCCTCGGAAGCGGACTGGAACGGGGCGATCTCGCAGTAGACGCCGATCTCACGGATGCGCCGCGCGATCAGCTGCGTCACCTGCGAGCCGAAATCGATGATGAGAATGGAGTCGTGATGGGGCTGAGCGCTCGTCATCGCGTTCCGTTAATGGATCGTGCGGGCGCGCGCAACGGCTGTAGCAGCCTCAGTCCCCGCGCTGGAGGCAAGCCAGATAGAACCCGTCCGTGCCGGTGCGTCGCGGCGAGAGCTGTAGGCCGAATTGGGTGGCGAAGCGGGCGAGCAGGGAGAAGTCGCTCTCCGCCCCCTTGAGCACGTCGATCGGCGCGACCGGTGCGAAGCCGGGATGGCGGCCAAGAAAGGCACGGATCGCCTCGTCATTTTCCTCAGGCAGCATGGAGCAGGTGATGTAGGCGATGCGCCCACCCTGGCGCACCAGCTTGGCCGCGCGCGCCAACACCTCGGCCTGATCCTTGATCCGTTCGGCCAGCGCGCCGGGGCGCACGCGCCATTTCGCATCCGGGTTGCGCCGCCAGGTGCCGGAGCCGGTGCAGGGCGCATCGACCAGCACGAGATCGGCCTGTCCGGCGATGTCGGCGAAGGGCTCATGGCCGCGCGAACGCGGAATGCGCACCTCGACGATGCTCGCGCCCGAGCGCGCCACGCGGTCATGCAGCGGCGCGAGCCGGCGGCTATCGAGATCGGTGGCGTAGAGACTGCCGCGATTGGCCATCAGCGCAGCGAGCGCCAGTGTCTTGCCTCCTGCCCCGGCGCAGAGATCGATCACGGTCTGGCCAGGTCGCGCGCCCGCGAGCAACGTCACCAGCTGCGAGCCTTCGTCCTGCACCTCGAAGGCGCCGGCGAAGAAGCCGGGTTCCGCATGCAGCGAGGGGCCGCGCCCGTCATGGCCCGGCTGGAAGCGCAGCGCATCGGGAGACCAGGCGCCGGTCTCCGGCTGATGGTGGGCGAGATCCCGGAGAACGTCGTCGCGGCCGGCCTTCAGGCGGTTGACGCGCAGGTCGATCGACGCACGGGCGGCCAGCGCCTGCCCTTCCGCCGTCGCAGCTTCACCGAAGCCGGCCTCGAACGACGGCCAGAGCCATTCGGGCACGTCCGCCCGCACCCAGGCGGGCGCCCCATCGTCCGAGAAGGCGGCCAGGAGTGCGGTCTCGTCAGCCGTGAGCGGAGCGGGCGCGTGATTCTCGCCCGAGAACAGCGCTGCTATCTCGTCGCGGGGCAGGCCGCGCAGCCCGGCGAGCATGCCGAGCACCAGCCCGCGGGGCTCTTCGGACGCCATCGAATAGCTGGACGAGGCCTTGCGCCGCAGGGCATCGTAGACGAGCGAAGCGATGGCGGCGCGGTCCTTCGAACCGGCGAAGCGACGCGACAGCCCCCAATCCTTCAGCGCATCGGCCGCCGGGCGGCGGCGCTCGATGATGTCCTGCAGCACCTCTATGGCGGCGCTGATCCGGGCGGCTGGCGTCATGGTGCTTCAATCCTGGCGCAGGCAAATCAGGCCCGGCGCCCGCAAGGCGGTGAGTGTAGTGTGCTTCGACCGGTTCAAATATCACGCCGAGGCATGGTGCCCCATGCGGCATGCACTTGACGCGCTCGTTTCACAAGGGGAAAGACGATGCAACCGCATCTCGCGGCCATCAGGATATCCGCACATGAAAAGCGCCAGCCGCATCGTCATTCTGAGCCTTGTCGCCTTCGGCCTTGCCGCTTGCGCAACCCAGCCGCAGCAGGACTTCACGCCGCCGGCCTCCAAGCGCCTCGATGCGAAGACCTCCCTCGAGAACCGCCGCTGATCCGACATCGATACGAACGAGCCCGCGCCCGGTATTGCCGGCGCGGGCTTTTTTGTCGCCCGCCGCATGGCGCCTGAGCTGACGGCAAAACGAAGCAATCTTTTCATGGGGCTGTCACATCACTCGACCTAACTTCGCGCGCATTTCCGCGAGCCGGGTCAAACCATGAAAAAAACGCTGCTTCTCTCGACATCGCTCCTCGCCGCACTGGCCATGCAGCCGCTTGCGGCGCCCGCCCAGGAGGCATCCGCTTCCAACAGCCGCAAGCCCCTGATCATCGCCCATCGCGGCGCCAGCGGCTACATGCCCGAGCACACGATCGAGGGCTACAAGCTCGCCATCGAGATGGGCGCGGATTTCATCGAGCCCGACCTGGTTTCAACTAAGGACGGCGTCCTGGTCGTGCGGCACGAGCCGATGCTAAGCGGCACCACCGACGTCGCCGACCGACCGGAATTCGCCAATCGCAAGACGACGCGCAAGGTCGACGGCATCGACACCACCGACTGGTTCGCCAACGACTTCACCCTGGCCGAGATCAAGACCCTGCGTGCCAAGCAGGCCTTCGCCGATCGCGACCAGTCGCAAAACGGCAAGTACCAGATTCCGGCGTTTCAGGAGGTGATCGACCTCGCCAAGTCGGAAAGCGCCCGGACCGGCCGCACCATCGGCATCTATCCCGAGACCAAGCACCCGACCTATCACGCCTCGCTGGGCCTCGCCTTCGAGGACAAACTGCTCGACATGCTCAAGGCGGCCGGCTGGACCGAGAAGACCTCGCCGGTGTTCATCCAGAGCTTCGAGACCGGGAATCTGAAATACCTGCGCAAGAAGACGCAGCTGCGCCTCGTGCAGCTCGTCGACGGCGACGATGTCGACAAGGACGGCAAGGTGACTCTCGTGGCGCCGTTCGACCGCCCCTATGACTTCGCGGTGCTCGGCGACAAGCGGACTTTCCAGGACATGCTCTCCGCTGAAGGGCTCAAGGAGATCGCGACCTACGCCGACGGCGTCGGCCCCTGGAAGCCCTATATCCTTGCTGGCAAGCAGACCATTGGCGAGGACGGCAAGCCGAAGGATCTCAACGGTGACGGCAAGATCGACGAGCAGGACCGCACGCTGATCGCGCCGACGAACGTGGTCAAGGACGCCCATGCCGCCGGCCTTCTGGTCCACACCTGGACCTTCCGCAGCGAGCCCAAGCGGCTGACCTCGGACTTCAAGGGCGACGCCGCGGCCGAGTACAAGGCATTCTTCGCGCTCGGCATCGATGGCCTGTTTTCGGATTTCTCGGATCAGGCCGTGAAGGCGCGCGACGCGAAGTAAGCCATCCCGTCGGACGAGGCCGACAGCCGGACAAGCCAAGCCCCGCGGCGAAATTCGCCACGGGGCCTGGCCTTCAGCGGGCTTCTCGCCCGCTCCCCTTCAAATCGGTCAATCGCAAATGCGGGTCGTGCGCCTCACGACGCCGCGCGGCGTCTCACGCTCGGTCGTGACGGTGCGGCAATCGTCGCCGCGATAGTAGTTGGCGCGGCGCCACTCGCGTTCAGGCGTGCGATCATAACGGTCCTGACGCATCTCGCGATCGATTGCCCGTTCATGGGGGGTACGGGGGTCGACGCTAACGCCACCTGGACCGATGTTGATCGACTGAGCATAGGCGCCGCTGCTCGCGAGAAGAGCAACAGCAATGATTGGGACAAAACGTTTCATCGCGTATCCTCCGTTTGCGCCATCAACGCACCGGACGGAGACTCGTTCCGTAGAAAGCTTCAGCTGCAGTCGAAGATGCTTCGCGCACCCTAGGAACTGCTTGCCAAACGAAAAAGCGCGCCGGCAAGGCCGGCGCGCTTCCATCGCTCGCTAAGCTGTTCTTCCTCAGTGCAGGATCTGGCTGAGGAAGAGCTTGGTGCGCTCATGCTGCGGGTTCTTGAAGAACTCGTTCGGGGTGTTCATCTCGACGATCTGGCCGGCATCCATGAAGATGACGCGGTCGGCGACCTGGCGGGCGAAGCCCATTTCGTGCGTGACGCAGAGCATGGTCATGCCCTCCTCCGCCAGCGAGACCATGGTGTCGAGCACCTCCTTGACCATCTCGGGGTCGAGCGCCGAGGTCGGCTCGTCGAACAGCATGATCTTCGGGCTCATGCACAGCGAGCGGGCGATCGCCACTCGCTGCTGCTGGCCACCGGACAGCTGGCCCGGATATTTCGCCGCCTGCTCGGGGATCTTGACGCGCTTGAGATAGTGCATCGCGATCTCCTCGGCGTCCTTCTTGGGCATCTTCCGCACCCAGATCGGCGCCAGCGTCAGGTTCTCCAGAATCGTCAGATGCGGGAACAGGTTGAAGTGCTGGAACACCATACCGACGTCACGGCGAATCTCGTCGATCTTCTTGAGGTCGTTGGTGAGCTCCGTGCCGTCGACGATGATCTGGCCCTTCTGATGCTCTTCAAGCCGGTTGATGCAGCGGATCATCGTCGACTTGCCCGAACCCGACGGGCCGCAGATCACGAGCTTCTCACCGCGCTGAACCTTGAGGTTGATATCGCGCAGAACGTGGAACTCGCCGTACCACTTGTTCACGCCGATCATCTCGACCGCGGTCGCGGTGTTGAGAGACGTCTGCTTCAGCGCAGCGGGCCGGGTGTCGGTCATCTTGGTTTCTGCCATTGCCATGGTCGTCATCCCTCTCAACGTTTTTGGCCGGCGGCTAGGCGCTTTTCGACAGCTACCGAGTAGCGCGACATTCCCCAGCAGCAAAGGAAATAGAAGAGCGCGGCGAAAGCGTAAGCGGTCGTCCGCGTGGTCGGCGTAGCCCAGGTCGGGTCGACGAGCGTCGCCTCGATCGTACGCAGGAAATCGAAGATGCCGACGATGGTGACCAGCGTCGTATCCTTGAACAGCCCGATGAAGGTGTTGACGATGCCAGGGATCACGATCCGCAGCGCCTGCGGAAGGATGATCAACCGCATCATCTGCCAGTAGCCGAGGCCGAGCGACATGGCGCCCTCATACTGGCCCTTGGGGATCGCCTGCAGGCCGCCGCGCACCACCTCCGCCATGTAGGCGGCGGCGAAGAGCGCGACACCGATCAGCGGCCGAAGCAGCCGGTCCGGCGACCATTCCTGCGGCACGAAGAGCGGCAGCATGGTGTTGGCCATGAACAGCACGGTGATGAGCGGAACGCCACGGACGAACTCGATGAAGATCACCGAGAGCAGCTGGATGGCTGGCAGGCGCGAGCGGCGCCCCAGCGCCAGCAGCACGCCGAGCGGCAGGGAGAAGACGATACCGACCGCGGAGATCAGGAAGGTCACCGTCATGCCGCCCCAGAGCCCCGTATCGACGCGCGGCAACCCGACCTTGTCGGCCAGCACGGCCAGCAGGCCGAAGACGACCAGCGCGATCAGGATCAGGCGCTTTGGCCGGTAGAAGCGCTGCCAGGCCGGCATCTCCTGTTCGACAGCCAGCCGCGCCTCGCCAAGCCAGAACTTGGCCAGCGACGGCACGAAGGACAGGACCAGATAAAGCACCGCCAACGCGAAGCTGAGCAGGATCAGAAAGCGCAGGAAGCTCTCTGCCCGGTCCCCGCCCAGCAGCAGGATGAAGGCGCTCGCCGGCAGGATGACGAAGAAGAAGAAGACGCCGATCTTCTTCAGCGGCGCCTTGGTCCAGAGCAGCCAGACCACGCCAAGCGCGAACATCGCGAAGACGATGTTGACCCGCCAGCGCTCCATCACCGGATAGGACCCGTAGATGAAGTACTGGAAACGGTCGGCGATATAGGCCCAGCAGGCGCCGACCGGCCGGCCGACCTTGTCGGCGAGGCAGGCATCACGATGCTCCCCCGTCCAGACCGCGTCGAGGAAGTAGAAGCGGATCAGGCCCGGCACCGCGTCAAACACGAGATAAACGCAGATCAGGGTCAGGATCGTATTGAGCGGGCTGGAAAACAGGTTGGTCCTGATCCAGGCCCAGGGGCCGGCCACGGAGAGGGGCGCGGGCTCCTGCTGCAGCGTCTCCTTGCGGACGAAGGCGTAAGGGGCGTTCTCGAGCGTTGCGTCGGTCATCGATCCGCCCTCACCGTTCAACCAGCGCCATGCGCTTGTTGTAGAGGTTCATGAAGAACGACGTCACCAGCGAGATCGTCAGATAGACCGCCATGGTGATCGCGACGACCTCGACGGCCTGGCCGGTCTGGTTCAGCACCGTCCCGGTGAAGACCTGCACGAGATCGGGATAGCCGATCGCCACGGCCAGCGACGAGTTCTTGGTCAGGTTGAGGTATTGCGAGGTCAGCGGCGGGATGATGACGCGCATCGCCTGCGGGATGACGACGAGCTTCAGCGTCGGCCCGTTCCTCAAGCCCAGCGCGTGCGCCGCCTCGGACTGCCCCTTCGAAACCGCCAGGATGCCGGCGCGTACGACCTCGGCGATGAAGCCGCCGGTATAGGTCGACAGGCCGATCAGCAGCGCAACGAATTCCGGGAAGATCTGCATGCCGCCGGTGAGGTTGAACCGACCCTGCTGTGGAAGATCGAACGACAGCGGTCGTCCGACCGCGAAGAAAACCAGGAGAGGCACGCCGATGACCAGGCCCAGCGCGACCCAGCCGTTGTGATACTGCTTGCCGGTTTTGGCCTGCTGCCCGCGCGCCCAGATGAAGAACGCGATGGCCGCGACGACGGCGACAATGAAGGCAATGACGACAGCCTCGAAGGCCGGCGCAAATTGCGGGCTGGGCAGGATGATGCCGCGATTGTTGAGATAGATGCTGCCCGGCAGCGCGATCGAGTTGCGGGCATCCGGCAGGGGCTTCAGCACCGCATTGTACCAGAAGAAGAGCTGGAGCAGCAGCGGGATGTTGCGGATGACCTCGACATAGATCATCGCCAGCTTCGCGATGACCCAATTGTTCGAGAGCCGCGCAACGCCGACGGCGAAACCGATGATGGTGGCGAAGACGATGCCGAGGGCGGCAACGAGCAGCGTGTTGAGCAGGCCGACGAGGAAGGCCTGACCATAGGTCGAGCCGCCCTGGGCCGAGAACGGGATCAGCTTCTGGTTGATGTCGAAGCCGGCGGCGTTGTGCCAGAAGCCGAAGCCCGAGGCGATCTTCTGAGCACGCAGGTTCTCGATGGCGTTGGATGCGGCGGACCAGATGAGGAAGCCGACAAGTCCTACCAGCACGATCTGATAGACGTAGCCGCGGATCCTGGGGTCGTAGAACAACGACGCCTTGCCGGGTGATACCGTTTGGTCGGGAATGCTCGACACTTGTCACGCCCCTTTTGCTTCGCTTGTGGCGGCCGGCGATCCTGCGGCTATGYGGTTGCGCCGAGGTCGTCTTGTTGCCCGTGCCGCTTATTCTGTGAGCTGCTTGCTGGAAGGGCGCGCCCTGCGAGCCCCGCCGTCTTTCACGCGCCCGACGCGATGCCGACGCCGATAGCTGCCGCTGCGGCGACAGTGATGCCTTCTGTCTTCATGCCGTTCCCCTGTTCGGAGCGGGTTCGTCCCGCTCTCCCCGATTGAATAAATCTTGAGCAGCAAATGCCGACACGGCAAGCCCTGCTGAAGCAAAAACCCGAACAGCAAATCCCGGACCAACCGCGCTTCGTTCCGTCACGCGCGGTTTTGGAATCTGTGCGCGCCCGACATCGCCTCGTCAACGAACAATCCCGTCAACGCGAGGCAGTGCCTGGCAAACTGCAGATTCGCCCCCTGTCACGGCCGAGACAGGAACGCCGCGAAACGCTTCGAGAGCGGCTCACGGCGCGGAGGCGGCCGCTCGCAGGCCGCAAGACAAAACGGGGCGCCGGTCTACCCGGCGCCCCGCGAATGCATCAGCGAACCGGCGGAGCGTATTGCAGGCCGCCCTTGGTCCAGAGCGCGTTCTGACCGCGGGCGATCTTGAGCAGCGAACCCTGGCCGACGTTGCGCTCGAACGATTCGCCGTAATTGCCGACGTGCTTGACGATGCGCACGACCCAATCCGGCGTCAGGCCGACCTGCTCGCCGAACTTGCCCTCGGTGCCGAGCAGGCGCTTGATCTCCGGATTGTCGGCCTTGAGCTGCTGGTCGACATTCGCCTGGGTGACGCCGAGCTCTTCGGCGTTCAGCATGGCGAAGTGGACCCACTTCACCAGGTTGAACCACTGCGGGTCGTTATTGCGGACGGACGGGCCGAGCGGCTCCTTGGAGATGATCTCCGGCAGGACGATGTGGTCGTCCGGATTGGTGAGCTTCAGGCGCTCGGCATAGAGGCCCGAGGCGTCGGTGGTGAAGGCGTCGCAGCGGCCAGCGTCATAGGCCTTGACCGTCTCGTCAGAGCTCGCGAAGGCCACGACCTCGTATTTCAGGTTGTTGGCGCGGAAATAGTCGGCGAGGTTGAGCTCGGTGGTGGTGCCCTGCTGGGTGCAGACCGAAGCGCCCGAGAGCTGCAGAGCCGAGTTCACGCCGAGCTTCTTGCGGACCATGAAGCCCTGGCCGTCATAGTAGTTGACGCCGGTGAAGAGCAGGCCGAGCGAGGCATCGCGCGTCATCGTCCAGGTCGAGTTGCGCACGAGCACGTCAATCTCGCCCGACTGGAGA
This sequence comes from Allobosea sp. 10L417, assembly GCF_056395485.1. Lineage (NCBI taxonomy): Bacteria > Pseudomonadati > Pseudomonadota > Alphaproteobacteria > Hyphomicrobiales > Alloboseaceae > Allobosea > Allobosea sp. 10L417. The sequence goes on along the minus strand of NZ_JBFTJP010000002.1, from coordinate 695,927 downwards.
GCGGTGAAGCGGTCCTTGGCCGAAAGCGGGATGAACTTCACCTTGTTAGGGTCGTTGAAGATCGTCGCCGCGATGGCGCGGCAGAGATCGACGTCGAGCCCCTTCCAAGTGCCCTGCGCATCGGGAACGCCGAAGCCCGCGAGGCCCGTGTTCGAGCCGCAATTCAGGATACCGCGCTGCTTGACCTGCGCGAGCGTCGCCTGGGCCGAAGCCGCGGTCGCGGAAATCGCCAAGCCGATTCCTGCCGCGAGGGCGGCTGCTAGAAACTTTTTCATCGGTAATCTCCCATTGAAGCCACGTTTCCGGCTCGCGCCGAACGCCATCCTGGTCTCGCCGCCGGCAGCATTTTCGCTGCTCGATTCATCTTGCGATTGCGCGACGCCCCCGTTGCCGAGTCGATTGCCAGAGCGACCCATGAGCGTCAAGCAACCGCCATCCGCCCCCGGCGCCCCTTGTTCGCCGCATACATCACATGCGAGTTTGGGGGGTGTGGTCAAGCCCGACTGCATTTTCCTGCCTTCGAGACCCGCTGTTTCCATGAAAAAGCTGTCTTCTCCTGAATTTGCGCGCCTTGGCGAGCGGACACGCCTCGTGCTGGCCGGACGCGACCCGGGCGATAGCTACGGCTTTGTCAATCCGCCTATCGTACGAGGCTCGACGGTCGTCTACCCGAACACCGAGGACTTCCTGGTCCGCAAGGCGCGCTACACCTACGGCACGGACGGCAACCCGACGCTCGACGCGTTCATGGCCGCGGCCAACACGATCGAGGGCGGGTCCGGCGTGGTCGTCACACCCTCAGGGCTGATGGCCTGCACGCTCGCCTTCCTGACCATGCTCTCTGCCGGAGACCATGTGCTGGTCACGGACAGCGTCTACCGTCCGACACGCATCTTCTGCGACACGTTCCTCAAGCGCATGGGCGTCGAGGTCAGCTATTACGACCCGCTGATCGGCGGCGACATCGCCAAGCTCTTCAAGTCGAACACCAAGGCCGTCTGGACCGAGGCGCCGGGCTCCCAGACCTTCGAGATGCAGGACATCCCGGCCATCGTCGCGGCAGCGCAGGCACGCGACATCCTGGTCGCGATGGACAATACCTGGGCGACGCCGCTCTTCTTCGATGCCCATAAATTCGGTGTCGACTACTCGGTGCAGGCCGGCACCAAATATTACGCGGCGCATTCCGACGTGCTGATCGGCACCGTCTCGGCGCGGACGCCGGACCTGTTCAAGAAGCTGCGCGCAGCCTGGAATCAGCTCGGGCTGATCGTCGCGCCGGAAGACGCGTTCCTGACGCTGCGCGGCATGCGGACCATGGCCGTACGCCTGAAAGAGCAGATGCCGGCCGGCATCGCCATGGCCGAATGGCTGAGCGAGCGCCCCGAGGTCGCCCGCGTCCTCCACCCTGCCCTACCGGGTGCGCCGGGGCACGAGATCTGGAAGCGCGACTTCACCGGCGCCTCATCGCTCTTCACCATCGAGCTGAAGCCCGTCTCGATGAAGGCGGTCGGTGCGATGCTCGACGGGCTGACCCTGTTCGGCATCGGCGCCTCCTGGGGCGGCTATGAGAGCCTCGTCCTGCCCTTCGACTGCAAGGACTATCGGACCGCGACCAAGCCCGATTTCAAGGGGCCGACGATCCGCATCCATATCGGCCTCGAAGACATCGACGACCTGAAGGTCGATCTCGACGCGGGCTTCGCGCGACTACGCGCGGTTGGGTAAACCGGCGCACTGCTTGTCATTCCGGGGCTTCGCGTAGCGAAGAACCCGGAACCTGGACGCGGCTCACAACCGAACACCTATATCTCACCCAGTCCTGGGTTCCGGGTTGGCGCCTGTGGCGCGCCCCGGAATGACAAAGATGCGTTTTGAAGCCGCCGCGACGGCGCCTCAGAGCCGGCCGATCTCGAAATCGCGCCCGAGCAGCTTGGCGAGCTGCTTGAGGCGGCCCTCGACGCGCTCGCTGGACAAGGAGGCGAGATCGCCCGGGAAGCGCAGAAGCAGGCGGTTATCGACGCAGGTCGCCGGAATTCGCGGCAGGATGCCGGCCATCCCCGCCGACAAGAGATAGGCGACGCGGAAGATCGCGGCGATCAGCGTCGCACGCGCGAGAAGCGGCGGCTGAAGCAGCGTCTTCAGGCCTTCCGCCGCCGGAGAGCTGGCCTTCAGCCCGGCATAGCGATGGAAGATCGCCATCGCCAGGAAGGCCCGGCCGACATGGTCGATGCCGGTGAAATAGGCATGGGCAATGACGTTCATGCTCTGCTCGCCGCGATAATCGGGATGGGCGCGCCAGCCGATATCGGAAAGCAGGCAGACGGTCTCGATCAGGCGCCCGGAGGGCTCGTCCTGCGCGAGCCCCGCCGTTTCGAGAATTCCGCCCACCCAAGCGATGAGATCTGCTGCGTGGCGCGGATCGCGCGCACGCAGCAGATTGTAGTCGCGCGCGGCCTGCAGCAGCGGATCGGAGGTCTGTTCCTGCGGCGAGAGCTGCTCGTGCAGCAGCCCCTCGCGCACGCCCTGCGCCGAAATGACGATGCTGCGGGGCTTGCCGCGCTTGATCAGTTCGTCGAGCACCAGCGCGCCATAGGCGAGCAGCGGCCGGCGCGCCGAGGAGACCGAATCGATGGCGTCGAGCACCGAGGCATCGGCCCGCTCGACCAGCTTGACGAAGTCGGCCGCGTCCTTGGGCGGGATCGCGTAGCCATGCATCACGTTTAGCGGGTAGTTCACACGGCGCTGGTGCAAGGTCGCCAAAGCGCGCCAGGTGCCGCCGACGGCGAAGAAATCGCGCCCCTTCATGGCGGCGAGCTGCGGCAGCTTGTCGAGTTCGTCCTTCACGATCTTCTCGGCTGATCGGATCGAGCCCTTCGAGCGATCAAGCAGAGCCAGGCCGCCGAGCGGGACGCTGGCACCCTTCCCGACGGCTCCCTTCTTGACGGAGATCAGCTCCAGGCTGCCACCGCCGAGATCGCCCACGACCCCATCGGGGGCATCAAAACCAGAGATCACGCCGAGGCCCGAGAGAATCGCCTCACGGCCGCCCGAGATCAGCTCGATCGGCTGACCGATCGCCTCCTCGGCGCGGGCGATGAACTCCGGACCGTTCTCGGCATAGCGCGCGGCGGCGGTCGCGATGACGCGGAGCTCGCCGACATGCATCGCCTCGCAGAGGATCCGGAAGCGCACGAGGGCCTGGATCGCCTTCTCGATCGCGTCCTCCGCCAACCGGCCGGTCGTGGCGACCTGCCGGCCGAGACCGGCCATCTCCTTCTCGTTGAAGACCTGCGATGGCGCCCGCGCCAGCATCTCGTAGACGACGAGACGGACCGAGTTCGAACCGATATCGACGATGGCGATGGTGTCGGAGAGCGCAAGCCGCCCCGGCGCGTGCCGGAGCTCAGGCCTTACGGCCTCCCCGGCGCGAGAGGGAACGGGGACTTGAATTCGAGAGCGATTTTCCACGTCCGGACAGACTCGGGTTCGTCATGAAGTACTTATGCGCGTTGAACGGCTCTTCGTTCGGCGCGGGGACAATGCGGCGCGAGCCGCCATCGGGCAATATCGTCCAGCTCTGCTCGTTGTCGAGCAGGTTGGCCAGCATGATCTGATCGAGCAACTGCTGATGCACGGTCGGATTGAGGATCGGCGTCAGCGCCTCGACCCGGCGGTCGAGGTTGCGCGGCATCAGATCGGCCGAGGAAATGTAGATCTTGGCCTTGGGCGAAGGCATGCCGTGCCCAGCGCCGAAGGCGTAGACGCGCGTGTGCTCGAGGAAGCGGCCGATGATCGACTTGACGCGGATCTTCTCCGACAGGCCGGGCACGCCCGGCCGCAGGCAGCAGATGCCGCGCACGACGAAGTCGATCTCCACGCCTGCCTGGCTGGCGTCATAGAGGGCGTCGATGATCTCGGGATCGACCAGCGAATTGCACTTGCCCCAGATCGCGCCCTTGCGGCCGGCCTTTACATGGGCGACTTCCTCGGCGATGTCGTCGAGCAGGCGCTGCTTGAGGCTTGTCGGCGAGACCGCCATGCGCTCCAACCCAGCCGGCTCAGCGTAGCCGGTGATGAAATTGAAGATGCGCGCGACGTCCTGCGCGATCACCGGATCGGCGGTGAAGAAGGAGACGTCGGTGTAGATGCGGGCCGTGATCGGGTGGTAGTTGCCGGTCGCGATATGGCAGTAGCTGACGAGCTGCCCGGCTTCCCGCCGAACAACGAGCGAGAGCTTGGCATGGGTCTTGAGCTCGATGAAGCCATAGACGACCTGGACCCCGGCGCGCTCCATCTCCTTCGCCCAGCGAATGTTGGCCTCTTCGTCGAAGCGCGCCTTCAGCTCGACCAGCGCCGTCACAGACTTGCCGGCCTCTGCGGCTTCCGTCAGCGCCTTGACGATCGGCGAGTTCGCCGAGGTGCGGTAGAGCGTCTGCTTGATCGCGACGACATTGGGATCGCGTGCCGCCTGCTGCAGGAACTGCACGACGACGTCGAAGCTCTCATAGGGGTGGTGGACGAGCAGGTCCTTCTGGCGGACCGCAGCGAGGCAGTCGCCGCCATGTTCACGGATGCGCTCGGGGAAGCGGGCGTTGTAGGGCTTGAACTTCAGGTCCGACCGGTCGACGCCGACGAGCTGCGAGAGCTCGTTCAGGCCGATCATGCCGTTGACCTCGACGATCTCGTCGGCATCGACCTTGAGTTCGCGCACGATCAGCCGGCGCAGATGGTCGGGCATACCGGTCGAGACCTCGAGCCGGATGACGACGCCGAGCCGGCGCTGCTTCAGCATGGTCTCGAAGACGCGGACGAGGTCCTCCGCCTCCTCCTCGATGTCGAGATCGGAGTCGCGGATGACGCGGAAGGAGCCGGTGCCCTTGACCTCGTAGCCGGGGAAAAGCTTGCTGATGAACAGCGAAACCGCGTCCTCAAGCGTGATGAAGCGATGCAACCCCTCGCGGGCAAGATCGGGCAGCTCGATGAAGCGGTCGATCTTCACAGGCACGCGGATCAGCGCGTCGAGCTGGCGCCCATCGCTCTTGCGCTCCAGCGCCAGCGCGACGGTGAAGCCGAGATTCGGGATGAACGGGAACGGATGCGCCGGATCGATCGCCAGCGGCGTCAGCACCGGGAAGACGTAGTTGAGGAAATAGTCTTCCAGCCAGATCCTGTCCTGCGAGCCGATATCGCCCGGCTGCAGCAGGTGGATACGATTCTCATGCAGATCGTGGCGGAGTTCCGCCCAGCGCGCCTGCTGGTCGTCGGTAAGGGCCGAAACTGCTTGGCCGATCGCGACGAGCTGCTCGGCCGGGGTGAGACCGTCCTGGCTCGGCGTGACCACGCCGGCCTTGAGCTGCTCGCGCAAGCCGGAGACGCGGACCATGAAGAACTCGTCGAGATTATTCGCCGAGATCGAAAGGAAACGCAGCTGCTCCAGCAGCGGGTGGCTGCGGTTCGAGGCCTCCTCCATGACACGGCGGTTGAACTGCAGCCAGGACAGCTCGCGGTTGATGAAGCGCTCGGGCTGCTGACGCAGCGGCGCAACATCGGCCTCGCTGGAGAGCTTCTCCGGCTCGACGGTCACGGCTTCGAGAGTCATGTGATTCACCCGTGTCCTGATTGTCTTTCCGCCCATAGCGCCGTTGAAGCCATCCTAGCGTGACGTTTCGATGACGGGCGACATGATTTCGTATGACGGCACGGCCGCTCCGCAAGCACGCTCTCTTTCAGCCGGGCTCATCCGGAAACAATTCCGACAGCACCTCCTGTGCCAGCGGGCGCGTGACGCGCCGGCCGCGCTCCAGCGCGACGCGATCGAGGCGGTCCACCACCTGCCGCGCGGCAGCGAAAGAGCGCTCCATCCTGAGCGCCAGCGTCTCGATGACCGCGGTGTCGACCACGAGCTGGCGATCAATGAAGAGCTTGACGAGGAGCGCCCGCAGCAACCCGTCATCGGGCGGCTCGATCGTGGCCCCCGGCGCCAATCTGAGGCGCGACAGCAGATCCGGCACGCGCAGGCCCCAGAAGTCGGGTTCCTTGCGCGCGGTCAGCAGCAGATGTCCGTCGCGCGCCTTCATCGCGTTCATCAGGTGGAAGAGCGCGGCCTCTTCGAGCGGACCGGCATCGCAATCCTCGACGACGAGAGCCCCGCCGGAGACAAGGTGCGGGACCTTGGCCTCGGTCAGCTCCGCGGCCCGAATCGTCCAGGCATGGGCGACGCGGGCCCAGATCGCGGCGAGATGGGTCTTGCCCGCACCTTCCGGCCCGGTGAGACGCAGCCAGGCATCGGGCCATTGCGGCCAGCGCTCGACCAGGCCGTAGGCGGCCTCGTTGGACGGGCCGATCAGGAAATCCTCGACGCCGTGACGGCTGTCGACCGGCAGGTCGAAAGCGAGCTGGCGCGGGCGTGGGGGCACTTCGTTCATGCGTATGTCAGAGTTCGGCGTCGGCGCTGGACTTCGCTCGGGCTGCACGCCTGGCACCGACACCGTGATAGAGGTTGCTGGCGAGATATTGCCGCAGCGCGAAGCGGCAGAGCACGCCGATGACGGCCGCAAGCGGCACCGCCAGCAGCAGGCCGACGAAGCCAAAGAGCGAGCCGAAGGCAAGCAGCGCGAACATCAGCCAGACCGGATGCACGCCGATGGAGTCACCGACGAATTTCGGCTGGAAGATGTTCCCTTCGAGGAACTGCCCGGCAAGGAAGACGCCGAGCGTTGCCAGCGGCCAGGTCCAGTCCGGCCAGAACTGCACGATCGCCACACCGACCGAGAGCACGAGCCCGGTCAGCGAGCCGACATAGGGAATGAAGGACAGGAAGCCCGAGATGATGCCGATCAGCGCGCCGAAATTCACGCCGACGATGCTGAGCCCGATCGCATAGAAGGTTCCGAGCAGCAGGCAGACGAGAGCCTGGCCGCGCAGGAAGCCGGCGATGGCGCGATCCATCTCATGCAGCAGGCTGCGAATGGTGTCGCGGTGATCGAGCGGCAGCCAGCTATCGACGGTCGCGACCATCCGGTCCCAATCGACCAGCAGATAGAAGGCGATGACCGGCGTCAGGACCAGCAGCGAGAACACGCCGACGATGGCGGTGCCGCCGCTCCAGAGCGATTGCAGCAGGCCACCGACCCATTTGGTCGCCTCGCCGACGAGGTTGCCCAGCGAATTCTGCGCTTCCTGTTGCAGCTTCCCGGCGCCGAGGCGTTCAAGCCAGGGGAAACCCTTCTCCATCACCAGGGCCTGCAGCTTGGCCGCGTCGGAAGGCAGCCTGTCGACCAGCCCGGCTAGCTGCCGGCCGAGCAGCGGCGCCAGCAGCACCAGCGCCAGCACGAAGATGATGAGGAAAACGATCAGGATGACGATCGTCGCGGTCAGCCGGTTCATCCCCATCCGCTCCAGCCGGTCTGCCAGGGGATCGAGCAGATAGGCGAGCGCCAGCGCCGCGATAAAGGGCAGCAGGATATCGCGCAGGAGCACGAGCAGGAGGATGAAGACCAGGAGGGAGCCCAGCCAAAAGCCGATCTGGCGCTGCAACGTCATCGATCAGCCTCTTTCGCCTATCGGACCAGCGGAATGGGACAAATGTGCACGGAAAGCCGCAGTTCCAAGCGCCGGCCGCGTGTGAAATCTCGTCAGCCCGCCATGTGGCGCAGCCAGAAGGCGAGATAGGCCGCCATCGAGGCGAGCGTCAACACGGCGACGACGAGTTCGCCGACCACGGCCGCCGGACCGAGATCGATCCCGAAGGCCCGCGAGCCGAGCGCCAGCGCCGCGAAGGCGATCTGCGCCGCCGTGTTGAGCTTGCTGACGAGGAACGGCGCCATCGCGACCGGACGGGCGAGCAGCCACGAGAGCAGCACCGCCGCCACGATCATGATGTCGCGTGCCGCGACGAGAATGACGAGCCAGACCGGGATCGCGCCGACCACCGCCAGCGTGATGTAGATCGAGACGATCAGTGCCTTGTCCGCGATGGGGTCGAGATAGGCGCCGAGCTCGCTCGCCATGCCGCAATGCTTGGCGAGAAAGCCGTCGACAGCGTCGGAAATGCCGGCGACGACAAAGATGATGAAGGCCGCCTCCCAACGCGCGTTCACGATCATGACGATGACGAGCGGCACCAGGAAAAGCCGGGCAACCGTGATCAGGTTCGGGATCGTCATGGCGGCAGCTTCGCTCATGGCGCGACACGATGCCAGCCATGCGTCGTTCACCCGACCTCCGATGTCATCCTGGACAAGTGCCGAAGCCGCGCCGACCCGGGATGACGGCAGTTGCTGGTGAGAAAGCGACAAAACCACCCAAACGCCTTGCCAGCCGCAGCTTGCTTGCCTATCGCTCCCGCGAGCATGCAAGGAAGGCGGAACGCAATGAGCAAGCCCGGCGCAAACGGACTGACCTATGCGCAGGCGGGCGTCGATATCGACGCCGGCAATGCCATGGTCGACGAGATCAAGCCGCTGGTGCGCGCCACGCGCCGGCCGGGCGCGGACGCCGAGATCGGCGGCTTCGGCGGGCTGTTCGACCTCAAGGCCGCCGGCTTCAACGATCCGATCCTGGTCGCGGCCAATGACGGTGTCGGCACCAAGGTGAAGATCGCAATCGAGAGCGGACTGCATTCGACCATCGGCATCGACCTCGTCGCGATGTGCGTCAACGACCTCATCGTCCAGGGCGCCGAGCCGCTGCTCTTCCTCGACTACTACGCCACCGGCAAGCTCGACCCGAAGGTGGGCGTCGAGATCGTGCGCGGCATCGCCGATGGCTGCCGCCAGTCCGGCTGCGCGCTGATCGGCGGCGAAACGGCCGAAATGCCCGGCATGTATGCCGAGAAGGATTACGATCTCGCCGGCTTCGCGGTCGGTGCGGCCGAGCGCGGCACGCTGCTGCCGCGCGAAGACCTGAAGCCCGGCGACGTGGTGTTCGGCCTGCCCTCCTCCGGCGTGCATTCCAATGGCTATTCGCTGGTGCGCCGCATCGTGGCGCTCAGCGGCCTCGGCTGGGAGGCCCCCGCCCCGTTCGACGGCAGCAAGACACTCGCAGAAGCCTTACTCGAGCCGACCCGCATCTATGTGAAGCCGCTGCTGCAGGCACTGAAGGCGACCGACGGCATCAAGGCGCTGGCCCACATCACCGGCGGCGGCTTCCCCGACAACATCCCCCGCGTGCTGCCCGAAGGCCTCGGCGTGGCGCTCGATCTGCCGGCGATCCCGGTCCCGCCGGTCTTCGGCTGGCTCGCCAAGATCGGCGGCGTCGCCGAGCGCGAGATGCTGCGCACCTTCAACTGCGGCATCGGCATGATCGTCGCCGCGCAGGCCGACAAGGCCGATGAGGTTCTCGCGGCGCTGAAGGCTGCCGGTGAGGCGCCGGTGAAGCTCGGCGAGATCGTGCCGGTCGCTGCCGGCGAGGAGCAGGTCAGCTATCGCGGCAAGCTCTCGCTGTGAGCACGGCTAACGCCCGCAAGCGCGTCGGGGTGCTGATCTCCGGGCGCGGCTCCAACATGGTTTCGCTTGCGGAAGCAGCGCAGGCGCCGGGCTATCCGGCCGAGATCGCGCTGGTCATCTCCAACATCGCCGACGTCGCCGGGCTCGACCGGGCCCGCGGCTTCGGCATCGCCACGGCGACGATCGACCATCGCCCCTTTGGCCGGGATCGCGAGGCGTTCGAACGCGCCATGGACGAACTCCTGCGCGTCAACCAGATCGATCTGGTCGTGCTCGCCGGCTTCATGCGCATCCTGACGCCCTGGTTCGTGACGCGCTGGGAAGGGCGGATGATCAATATCCACCCTTCGCTGCTGCCGCTGTTCAAGGGCACGCACACGCACCGACAGGCCCTCGAAGCCGGCGTCAGCGAGCATGGCTGCTCGGTGCATTTCGTCGTGCCGGAACTCGACGCCGGGCCGGTGATCCTGCAGGCGAAGGTGCCGGTCCTGCCCGACGATGACGAGGAGACGCTGTCCAAGCGCGTCCTCGTCGAAGAGCATAAGCTCTATCCGGCGGCGCTGGCGGAGGTCGCGTCCGGCCGCGCCAGGCTGGCGGGCGACGTCGTCATCCGGGCCTGATCGTCCCCGCCCTCGCGCTTGCAGCGTTCCCACTCCTCGCGCGCCCTCTCCTCCTCCTTCTGCCAGCGGCGGAAGAGGTCGGCGCGGCGGGCGGGGTAGCGCTCCTCCAATGCGACGAGGCCAGTCATGCGGTCGGTGCGGAAATGGCGGAAGGCCTGCCGGAGCTCGCACCAGGCAACGACGATGCGCACACGCTCGTAGAAGGTCATGCCAATCGGCCAGATCATGCGCTGTGTCGCATGGCCGCTCTCGTCGCTGTAGTGGATCGAGAGCTTGCGGCCGTTGCGGATGGCGGCGCGCACGGCGGCGACATCGACCTGATCGACCGGCACGTCGCCCGGGTAGGACGCCGCGAACAAGGCGCCATCGAGCAGGATCGGCCGCAGATGCGGCGGCAGCACCGCCGCGACCTTGCTGACCACGTCCTCGGCAGCGCGCGCGAGCACCGGGTCGGCACGCTCGCTCAGCCAGCGCATGCCGACCAGCACGGCCTCGATCTCGTCTGGCGAGAGCATCAATGGCGGCAGGTCGAACCCGGCGTCGAGCACATAGCCGATGCCGGCCTCGCCGCGCACGGGGACGCCCTGGCGCACCAGCGCGCCGATGTCGCGATAGACCGTACGCACGGAGACATCGAGCTCGGAAGCCAGCGTCTCGGCCGTCACGGGGCGCCTGCGGCGACGCAGGCTTTGAATCATGTCGAGCAATCGTTCGGCGCGCTGCACGGCGTCGTCTCCCTACCCGGCCTCGTAGCTGAGGCACCATGGCCCAGCCACGGTGACAGCTTCTGTCAGGAGCGTGTCAGCAGCAAGGCGGGAGACGGAACAAGCGCCGAACGGGACGGCCGTCATGCTCGGGCTTGCCCCGAGCATCTCTCATCGGATGAGGCTCCTGCGCCTCCTTCAGATCGAGTTTCCCGGGTCTGCGCTTCGCTTCGCCCGAGAATGACGCCACTAGAAAGCCGGACCGCCGTTCAGAACGGCCGCTTCAACTTGCACTGGTCGATGAAACGCAGGCCCTTCTCGCGGGCCGAATCGTTGAAATAGCCGGTATCTCGGAACGCCTGGATCTCGTCCTTGGTCATGGCGCTGACCGTGCCCTTGGCATAGCAGCTGCACGGGGTATGCACGGCTTCGCGGGTCGTGCCCAGGAGCTGCGACTGCGTGATCAGGCAGGCGTCGAAGGCGCGCAGCTGGATCATGTATGGGGTGAGGTTCTTCGCGGTCGGATCCGGCGGCGGCAGCGCCGTCGAGCTGCTAGCGGCATAGGCCGAGACGCTTGCCAGGAGCGACAATCCACCGGCCAGCACGACCGCACCCATCCGCCGCATCATCATGATTTCGTCTGCCCTTCGAGAACCGGGCACGTCGCGATCACCATGCTGCGCCCATGTTTCGGCATGGCCATAGAGCTAGGTCAACGTCAAGAGGACGCGCGGTCGTTTACTGCGGTTTTCAAGGATAGTGCTTCCGCTGCGACGTTTTCCGACTGAGTGTCGCCAGTAACCGACCGGACGCCGGGTTCGATTCCGAATTCCGGCTCGTCGATGACCGGCGCCCGGTCCGCCAGCTCGAGAAAAATAGCGGCGCAAAGCAGCCAGACGATCGCCACTTGCATAATCATCGCCGCCTCCTGCGACCTCGGGGCACCGGAGCCCTCCGATGCGTGCGCCCACTCTGGCGGCGATCGATTAACGACCGGTTCCCGACCTCGGACCGTGACCGCTTCGCAGCCCGGCCGCAGGCGCCCCTTGGGGACCAGACCGGCAAAAAGAAAGCCAGCTTTGATCCAACATGTTGATATTCCTGAGATAACGAAAAACTCACCTTAACCGCGCATTAATCCCCTTCCCTCAGATTGCCCTCATTCAATCGTTCGGACGCACTGTCGCGTCGGAGTTCTGGACTATGCGTTGCGTTGCGTATCTGGCTGGTCTGGCGACCTGCCTTTCCCTCTCCCTGCCCGGCGGCGCCCAGGCACAGTCGAGAGACTATTCGACCCTCACCTCGCCCCAGCCGGCCCAGAACTGGTACCTGACGCTCGGCGCCGGCGTGCGCTATCAGCCGGACTACACGGGCTCTGACGACTACGTCTTTCGCGCCCGGCCGATCATCTCGCTGGGCAAGGGCCTGAAGAGCACATGGTGGAGCGCCGAGGACGATGCGATGCTGAGCATCGGCGTCTTCTCCGGCCAGGGCTGGCGCATCGGCTTCTCGGGCGATCTGCTCTGGAAGCGCAACGCCAAGGTCAATCCTGCGCTCGTCGCCGTGCCTGCCACCAAGTTCGGCGCCGAGGCCGGCGGCTTCGTCGAATTCTACCCGACCTCCTGGCTGCGCGGCCGTGTCGATGTGCGCCGCGGCATCGTCGCCCATGACGGCGTCGTCGCCGACTTCAAGCTCGACGCCTTCTCGACGATCGGCMCCTGGACGCTGGGCGCCGGGCCGCGCATGCGGATCGCGTCCGCCGACTACGTGCGGACCTATTTCGGCACCTATGGCGCGATGCCCGGCACGGGCGGCTTCCTGCAGCGCTTCAACGCCGGCGTCCACACCGTGGGCGCGCTGGCACAGCTGACCTATAGCTGGTCTGATCAGCTCAAGACGACGGCCTATGTCGAGTACCAGCACCTCGTCGGCGACGCCGCACGCTCTCCGATCGTCAGGCCGTTCGGCTCGCGCGACTCGATCACCATCGGCCTGTCCGCGAGCTACTCCTTCGATACCGGGACGAACTACTCCTTCGGTCTCTGATAGGCGGCGAGCGTCGGGCCGGCCTGGCGGGTCCGACCGGCAGCTCCAAAGAAAAAGGCGGCCCCGAAGACCGGGCCGCCTTTCTGCTTTCGCAATCGACTGGCGGCTGCGCTCAGCCGACGATCTCGTTGCCCGAGAAGAACTGGGCGATCTCGACCGCCGCCGTCTCCTGAGCGTCCGAGCCATGCACGGTGTTCTCGCCGACCGACAGGGCGAAGAGCTTGCGGATGGTGCCCTCGGCGGCGTTGGCCGGGTTGGTGGCGCCCATCACGTCGCGATAAGCGGCGATGGCATTCTCGCCTTCCAGCACCTGCACGACGACCGGACCCGAGGTCATGAACTCGACGAGCTCGCCGAAGAAGGGGCGCGCCGAGTGCACGGCGTAGAAGGTCTCGGCCTGAGCCTTGGTCATCTGGATGCGCTTCTGCGCGACGATGCGCAGGCCGGCCTTCTCGATGACCGCGTTGACCGCGCCGGTGAGATTGCGCTTCGTCGCGTCGGGCTTGAGAATGGAGAAGGTACGCTGGACAGCCATCGAGAGATCCTTGGATGGGGTGCAAAAAAGGGGAATGCGGCGCGCTTATAGCTGCCGCCTCCCGGCCCCACAAGGCTCGTGGCCGTGCTGCTCTCAGTGCCGCGTGAGGAAGGCGCGGGCTTCCCGCAGCGCTTCGGCAATCTGCTCACGCGTCATCTCAAGCGCCAGCTCCTGCCGATGCGCCGCCGCCCGGGCAGAGCCACGGGCAAAGGCGACGTTGAACCACTTCTGCGCCACGACGAGATCGACGGCTCCTGCCCGCCCCGACGCATGCATGAGGCCGAGCTCGCAATAGGCCTCGGCCGAAACCTCCGCCGGGATCACCAGGGAAGCGGGGACTGCGCTCATCTCCATGCGTGCCATGACACCACCCTCTTGTCTTTGTGCCAGCCACCCCTCCAGGGCCCCGGCCGATGACTGCGAGACTGGGCCCGACCTTTAAAATGCGAGCTAAATTTTGCGATGAATCGAGTCTCAACGAGACGTAATCGTCTGGTTAAAGCAACCGAAAATTCACCTCGCAATCCCGAAAACGGAAACGATTTCAAAGACCTGACGACCGATCTCCACACGCCGTATTGAGATTCGATTCACCTTGCGCGAAGCAAGCGCCGAAACCGCTTTCCGTAGCGGCAGCTTGAGCAATGCTGAAACGCCGATATAGTTCATATCTGAACCATGCAGTCATAGCTGGTCGGACGAAGGAGGATCGGATGAAGGACGGGACCGGATCGAAGCGCGCGGCGCTGGCCGCGCTCGGCTTGCTGGCAGGCGTCGCGACGGCAAACGCCCAGGAAGTCGTCGGCCTCTGGGAGCGTGATACGGGCGCCTCGCGCGTGCGCTTCAGCAAATGCGGCGAAGCGCTCTGCGGCTCGCTCTCCTGGCTCAAGGACCAGAACGGGCCGGCCAAGGTCGGCCAGCGCATCTTCTACGACATGAAGCCGAACGGCGAGAACAAATGGAGCGGCAGCGCCTTCAACCCGGAGGACGGCAAGACCTATTCCGGCACGATGACGCTCTCGGGCAATTCCCTCACCACTGCGGGCTGCGTCATGGGCGGGCTGATCTGCCGCTCGGTGAAGTGGAATCGGGCGAACTGAGCCCTGCCGTCATGCTCGCCCTTGTGGCGAGCATCCACGTCTTGAACGCTGCTTTCGATCTGCCGAGACGTCGATGGCCGGGACAAGCCCGACCATGACGCCTTCGCTTCAACGAAAGGAGCGCACTTGGCTCAGCGCGCTCTTTGACCGAAGAGGATCGCCTTTTCTTCGGGGGTGCTGATGCCCGCGGGGTTCCGCAGCTCTTCCGCCGCTTTCAGCCCGCGCTGGACGGCGGGACGCGCCTGCATGGTTTCCAGCCAACGCGCGACATTCGGAAACTGCCTGAGATCCTGCCCTTGCTTCTCCCAGCCACGCGCCCAGCCGATGCAGGCCATGTCGGCGATGGAGTATTCGCCGCAGATGTAGTCGCGGCCTTCGAGGCGCTTGTTGAGGACGCCATAGAGCCGGTTGGCCTCGTTGGTATAGCGCTCGATCGCGTAGGGAATCTTTTCCGGCGCATAGATGCGGAAATGATGGGTCTGGCCGAGCATGGGGCCGAAGCCGCCCATCTGCCAGAACAGCCATTCATCGACCGCGACGCGGGCGCGCTCATCCTTCGGATAGAACTTGCCGGTCTTGCGGGCGAGATATTGCAGGATGGCACCCGACTCGAAGACGGAGATCGATTTGCCGTCCGGTCCGTCGGGATCGACGATCGCCGGCATGCGGTTGTTCGGGGAGATGGCGAGGAATTCCGGCTTGAACTGGTCGCCCTTGCCGATGTTCACGGGAACGATGTTGTAGGGTAGCCCGCATTCCTCGAGCATGATGGTGATCTTCCAGCCGTTCGGCGTCGGCCAGTAATAGAGGTCGATCGGCTTGGCGGGCGCTTCGGACATCAGTCTCTTCCTTCCTGGCGTGAGGCCTCGGAAGCGAATTTAGGGGCGGCACCGCACGCCCGGAAGGGGCAAGGGATTGCCCCCGACGCGACCGCGCCATGTGCTGTCGGCGTGTAACCTTTTCAGCTTCCGAGCTGCTTCTTGAAACCCTCATGGCTCTGGTCAAAGCCGAGGTTGCGGTAGAAGCGATGGGCATCGATGCGTGACTTGTTCGAGCTGAGCTCGATCAGCCCGACACCGCTTGCTTCGGCGAAGGCGAGTGCGTGCCTGATCATCACGGCTCCGATGCCGAGGCCGCGGCTCTCCGGCGCGACGTGGACGCTCTCGATCTTGCCGCGCCTGCGTCCGCGCGCGATCAGCCCGGGGATCAGTGTGACCTGGAAGGTGCCGACGACCGCGCCCGCCCGCTCGGCGACAAAGAGCGCATTGTCCTTGCTGGCATCGATCTCGGCGAAGGCCTCGGCATAGCCGGGATGCTGCGCCTCGGCGCGGATTTCCTCCGGTGTCATCGTCGGCGCGGCGGCACCGAGCATGATGAGTTCGGCAATGCGGGCCACATCGGCCGCAAGGGCGCGGCGAATGGTTATTTCGGCGGCGGAGACAGGCGTCCGGGTCATCGCTTCGGCTTTCGGCTCAGGCTGTGGCGGTCAATCGTGGCGGCGGATGGGCTTACTCGACGAAGAGGCGCTTCGCCATCAGCAGCGTGTTCGGCGTGTCGTCGCGGCCGTCGAAGCGCGCCTGCCGCTGCAGGAAGAAGCCCATGCGCTCGTAGAAGGCGATGGCCGGCTCGTTCTGGCTTTCGACTTCCAGGCGCGCGACCGGCGCCTTCGGAAAGCAGGCGAGCGCGACCTGCAGCAGCGTCCGCCCGATGCCGACGCCTTGCCAGACCGGCAGGACGTAGAGCCGCGTCAGCAGGGCCGCGCCATCGCGCTCCTGCCGTGCCGAGGCGGTGGCGACGACCTCCTCGCCGATCAACGCGACGAGGAAGATCCCCTCGTCGCGGCCGAGCTGGCTGCGCAGGTTCTCCAGCGAATGCCAGGCATTGGTGATCTCGGCGACGCGCTGCCAGCCATAGATGCCGTCATAGGTGGCATGCCAGGTCTCGACCAAAAGCGCCCTGACCGCCGGGACATCGGCGGCTTCGGTATCGCGAATGACGAGACCTGCGGGCGTCACGGGGCATTCCTTCGCAGACGCGCCAGGCCTTCACGCCACGTCGCGGGAATCGCCTGCGCAGCGGGAGCCTAGAGCATCGCGAGAAGACGTGCGAACCAGCTTTTTCGCATGGGCACGGACGGAGTGTCGACAAGCGATCGCGCTCTTCGCATGCGGACCGTCCCGCGCTGGAACAGCAACAGGCCGAAATCCCGCTCGCATAGGTCAGAGGGCCGACTGCGCGACAGGCGACACGCGGCCGCAGAGAGCGACTTGGTTCTGATCTTTGGAGGGCGCCAGCGCGTTGATGATGCAATCGAACTCCTGATCGATTTCACAAGATCGTCAATTGCTCAGAAGCCGCCCGCAACACTAACCACTCCACCCAGGGATGACGGGCAAGAAATGGTCGACAAGACCACGGAAGCGGCTTGAGACGGCCGCCCCGATATCCAACGCCGGGAGGGCGCTGAGGAGGGAAACAGCAACAGGCCAAATGGCCGAAGAGGGGATTTCGCAATATGAAGCTGACGAGACGCACATTCACCCCGGGGGCTGACCCTCGGGGCTTTGACCTGCACCGAGATCGTATCGCCTGCCATCATCGGGTCCGCCCGAGCGCAAAGCATCTCCTCAAACCGGCCGGATATCCGGCGCGGCACGTACCTCATCCGCAACGGCGCGGTCATGACCGTCGACCCCTCGCTCGGCACGCTGCCGAAAGGAGACGTCCTGGTCCGCGAGGGCGTCATCGAAAGGATCGGCCAGGGGATCGAGGCACCCGGAGCCGAGATCATCGACGCCAGCGATATGATCGTTATGCCCGGCCTGATCGATACGCATTACCACATGTGGAGCGCGCTCGGTCGCAACTTTCCGGGTGACAACGGCTTCAGCTACTTTCCCGCGAAGAACGCCATTTCTCCATACCTCTCGCCGCAGGACGGCTACAACAGCGTCATGCTCGGGCTGGCCGAGCTCGCCAACAACGGCGTCACCACGGTCCATAACTGGTCGAACAATACCCGCTCGGCCGCCCATGCCGATGCCGAGCTGACGGCGCATCGCGACTCGCTGCTTCGGGCGCGCTTCGCCTACGGGCATGCCGATCTGCTGGATGCCAGCAAGCCCTTCGCCTATGACGATATCCTGCGCACGCGGGACAAGTGGTTCGGCGCCGGCTCACAGATGGACGGGCTCGTCCATTTCGCGGTCAACCTGCGCGGAATGGGTCCGAGCAAGCCCGAGACCTTCCACGAAGAGATGCAATGGGTGCTGAAGAACGGCCTGCGCGTAGCGACCCATGCCGGCCAATCGCCGCCGAACCTCAACAATGCCGCCGATTTCGAGCAGCGCGGCTATCTCGGGCCCAACTTCCTGTTCTGCCATTATGTGCCCGGCACCGAGGCGGATTTCGAAGTCCTGGCGCGGACGAAAACGCCTCTCAGCTTTGCGACGATATCGGAAATGCGGCTGGGGCGCGCCGGTGACTACCGTGCTTCTCTCATGCTCATGCGCAAGGCCGGCGTGATGCTGTCGCTCTCGGTCGACGCGAGCCTGATCGGCGCGCCGAATATGTTCGAGATCATGCGCACGACCTGGAATCTCGGCGTTCCCTGGCAGGGCACGCCATCGGCCGGCCAGAAGCCGATCGAGTTTGCCGAGGTGATCCGGATGGCCACGATCAACGGCGCGATCAGCCTCGGCCTGGGCGATGTCACGGGCTCCCTCACCCCCGGAAAGCGGGCCGACATCATCCTGCTGCGGACGAGCGACCTCAACATGGCGCCGCTCGGCCAGATCGAGACCACGATCGTGCAATCGGCCGATCCGTCCAATGTCGATACGGTCATGATCGACGGACGCATCGTCAAGCGCGCCGGGCGCCTGGTGGGCTATGACGTTGCCAAGATCGTCGCCGACGCGAAGGACTCCGCCCGCAAGCTGCGCAAGCAGGCCGGCGGCGTCCTGCTGCAGACATGCCCGGACTGCGGCTGAGCCGGAAAGGCGGGAGCGCCCACAGGCGCTCCCGCATCCAACTCACTCGATGCCGAGCTTCTTCTTCAGGATCTCGTTCAGCGCCTGCGGATTGGCCTTGCCGCCCGAGGCCTTCATCGCCTGACCGACGAACCAGCCCAGCATGGTCGGCTTGGCCTTGACCTGCTCGACCTTGTCGGGATTGGCGGCGATCAGATCGTCCACCGCCTTCTCGATGGCGCCGGTGTCGGTGACCTGCTTCATGCCGCGAGCCTCGACGATCGCCCGCGGTTCGCCCCCCTCGGTCCAGAGGATCTCGAACAGATCCTTGGCGATGCGCCCCGAGATCACGCCCTCTCCGATCAGGTCGACGAGGCCGCCGAGCTGGGCGGCCGAGACCGGCGAGGTCGTGACGTCCTGGCCTTCCTTGTTGAGGCGGCCGAACAGCTCGTTGATGACCCAGTTCGCCGCAGCCTTGCCGTCGCGTCCCTTCGCCACCGCCTCGAAATAATCCGCCTGGTCGCGCTCGGCGACGAGCACCGAGGCGTCGTAAGGCGAGAGCCCGTAATCCGCGATGAAACGGGCCTTCTTGGCGTCGGGCAATTCGGGCAGCGCGCCCTTCAGGCTCTCGACGAAGGCGTCGTCGAATTCGAGCGGCAGCAGGTCCGGATCGGGGAAGTAGCGGTAGTCATGCGCCTCCTCCTTGGAGCGCATCGAGCGCGTCTCGCCCTTGCCGGGATCGTAGAGGCGTGTCTCCTGGTCGATGGTGCCGCCATCCTCGATGATGCCGATCTGGCGGCGCGCCTCGGTCTCGACCGCCTGGCCGATGAAGCGGATCGAATTGACGTTCTTGATCTCGCAGCGCGTGCCGAGAGCGTCGCCCGGCTTGCGCACGGAGACGTTCACGTCGGCACGCAGGTTGCCCTTCTCCATGTCGCCGTCGCAGGTGCCGAGATAGCGCAGGATGGTGCGCAGCTTCGAGACATAGGCCTTCGCCTCTTCCGACGAACGCAGGTCCGGCTTCGAGACGATCTCCATCAGCGCCACGCCCGAGCGGTTGAGATCGACGAAGCTCATCGTCGGATGCTGATCGTGGATCGACTTGCCGGCATCCTGCTCGAGATGCAGCCGCTCGATGCCGACGGTGATCTGCTCGGTCGTCGAGAGATCGACCACGATCTCGCCCTCGCCCACGATCGGGCTCTTGTACTGGCTGATCTGGTAGCCCTGCGGCAGGTCCGGATAGAAATAGTTCTTGCGGTCGAAGACCGAGCGGTTGTTGATCTGCGCGTTCAGGCCGAGGCCGGTGCGCACGGCCTGGCGAACACATTCGGCATTGATCACCGGCAGCATGCCGGGCATGGCAGCGTCGACAAGGCTGACATGCTCGTTCGGCTCGGCACCGAAACCGGTCGAGGCGCCGGAGAACAGCTTGGCATTGGAGGTGACCTGGGCATGGATTTCCATGCCGATCACGACTTCCCAATCACCAGTCGCGCCCTTGATCAGCTTCTTCGGGTCGGCGGGGCGGGCATGCGCATTCATCTGTGATCTTCCGGCTGAAATGGTCGCCTACGCGTTACGATGTCGGCGGGCTTGCGGCAAGCGTCCGTTGCTTCGCAGGCCTGCCCTGAAACTCGGCTGCATGGTGCAGTGCCGTTGCGCTCCTGCAACCAAATGGCAGGAATATGATTTATGTGGCGCAATATCGCGCAAATTGACGGGTGATGGATCTTGACATTCGTCAGTCATCATCCCTTTTTGCGCCAAAGGCCGCAAAATCCGCTATGTTGCGCAGGCCCGTCATTCGGAGTTCCGTCATGTCACGCAGCCGTTTCATCGGCCTGGTGCTCACCGCTGTTGCCACGTCGACCGGCCTGACCTCGTTCGACGCTGCCGCCCAGGGAGCTCCGCCGGCCCCTCCGGTTCAGGTCGCGCCCCCTCTCGCCAAGCGCATCACCAACTGGGATGAGTTCACCGGGCGTTTCGAAGCGAGCGAACAGGTGGAAGTCCGCGCCCGCGTCTCCGGCTTCATCGACAGCGTGCACTTCCCCGACGGCTCGCTCGTCCAGAAGGGCGATCTGCTCTTTACCATCGATCAGCGGCCTTACAAACTGGCCGTCGACGTGGCGCGCGCCGAGGTCGCTCGCGCAAAGGCGCAGGTCGAGCTGTCGCAGAACGAGGTCGATCGCGCCGAGGGCCTGACCCAGAACCGCACGATCACGGCCCGCGACGTCGACCAGCGCCGCGCCAACCTCAACAGCGCGGTCGGCTCCCTGCAGGGAGCCGAGGCCAATCTCAAGAACGCCGAGCTCAACCTCGAATGGACCGAGGTGCGCGCGCCGCTTGCCGGGCGCATCTCGAACCGCCGCGTCGACCCGGGCAACCTGATCGCCGGCGGCCAGTCAGGCGCCACGCTGCTGACCACCATCGTCGCCGTCTCGCCGATCTACTTCACCTTCGATGTCTCGGAAGCCGACTTCCTGCGCTACTCCCGCATGGCCAGCCTGCGGAGCGGCTCGGACAAGGATGCCGGCGTGCCTGTCGAAGTGAAGCTGTCGGACGAGACCAAATGGGGCCGCCGCGGCAAGGTCAACTTCGTCGACAACGCCGTGAACGCACGCTCGGCCACGATCCGCGGCCGCGCCGTTTTCGACAACAAGGACCAGTTCCTGACGCCCGGCGTGTTCGGCCGCCTGCGCTTCTTCGCCGGCGAGGCCGATGCGCTGCTCGTGCCCGACACCGTGATCGCCTCGGACCAGGCCCACAAGATCGTGCTGACGGTGGGGCCAGATAACAAGGTCGTGCCGAAATCGGTCGAGCTCGGGCCGATCAGCGAGGGCCTCAGGGTCATCCGCTCCGGTCTGACGCCTGAAGACAAGGTCATCATCGGCGGCAACGCCAATCCGATGGTCCGTCCCGGCGTCGCCGTCACGCCTCAGCCGGGCGAGATCAAGGTCGCGACGACGAACTGAACGCGTCCTGCACCGGCTCTTCCAACGCCGGTGCCCCGCTTCCCGGGCCGTCACGGCCCGGCACTGAAACACGGGCGCCACCGGGCGTCCGCCCGCCTTTTCCGGACAGGACGTTTCCATGTTCCGCTTCGCCCATTTCTTCATCGACCGGCCGATCTTCGCCACCGTGCTCTCGGTGCTGCTGACGATCGCCGGCGCCATCGCCCAGCGCGGCCTGCCGATCTCGGAATATCCCGAGATCGCCCCGCCGACCGTCTCGATCACCGCGACCTATCCGGGCGCCTCGGCCGAGGTCGTCGCCGCCACGGTGGCGACGCCGATCGAGCAGGAGGTGAACGGCGTCGACGACATGCTCTACATCACCTCGCAATCGACCGGCGACGGGCGGGTGACGATCAACGTCGTGTTCAAGGCCGGCGTCGACATCGACCAGGCACAGGTTCTGGTGCAGAACCGCGTCTCGCAAGCGGAGCCGCGCCTGCCGCAGGATGTGCGCCAGCTCGGCCTGCAGGTGCGCAAGGCCTCGCCCGACTTCCTGATGGTCATCAACATGATCTCGCCGGACGGGTCGCGCGACGCGCAGTACATCTCGAACTACGCCTCGCTCTACGTGAAGGACGTGCTCACCCGCGTCGACGGCGTCGGCGACGTGCAAGTCTTCGGTGCCCGCGACTTCTCGATGCGCATCTGGCTCGATCCGGCCAAGGTCGCGGCCCGCAACCTGACGGCAGGCGATGTGGTGGCAGCGCTCAGAGCAGCGAACGTCCAGGTCGCGGCAGGCGCGCTCAACCAGCCGCCGGCAAAGTCGGACGAAGCCTTCCAGTTCTCCGTCAACACCCTCGGCCGCCTGACGGATGTCTCCGAGTTCGAGAACATCGTCGTACGCTCCGATGCCGATGGCGGCACGATCCGGGTCCGCGACATCGCGCGCGTCGAGCTCGGCTCGCAGGATTACACCACCAACGCCTATCTCGATAACAGGAACACCGTTGCCATCGGCGTCTTCCAGCGTCCGGGCTCGAACGCGCTCGCGACCTCGGACAAGCTGATCTCGACGATGAACGAGATGGCCAAGCAGTTCCCGACCGGCCTCGAGCATCGCATCATCTACAACCCGACCGAGTTCATCGGCGAATCCGTCGACGCGGTGGTGCATACCCTGCTCGAAGCGATCGTGCTCGTCGTGATCGTGGTCATCCTGTTCCTGCAGACTTGGCGCGCCGCGATCATTCCGATCGTCGCAATCCCGGTCTCGCTGGTCGGCACCTTCCTGGTGATGAGCGCGGTCGGCATCTCCTTCAACACGATCTCGCTGTTGGCGTTGGTTCTCGCCATCGGCATCGTCGTCGACGACGCGATCGTGGTAGTGGAGAATGTCGAGCGCTACCTTGCCGAGGGCCTGACGCCCAAGGAGGCTGCGCACAAGACCATGGACGAGGTCGGCGGCGCACTGCTCGCGATCGCGCTCGTGCTGTGCGCGGTGTTCATCCCGACGGCCTTCATCAGCGGCCTGCAGGGCACCTTCTACCAGCAGTTCGCGGTGACAATCGCAGCCTCGACGGCGATCTCGTGCTTCGTCTCGCTCACGCTTTCGCCGGCGATGTCGGCGGTGCTCCTGAAGGCGCACAAGAAGCATGACCCGAACGAGCAGCACGGCTTCTTCTACAAGCTGGGTGCACCGGTCCGCTGGTTCTTCCACTATTTCAACGCCGGCTTCGACTGGCTGTCGCGGACCTATGGCCGCGTCACCTCGCGCCTCATCCGCATCGCCGTGATCCTGCTGATCGTCTATTCCGGCCTGATCGCGGCGACGGTCTGGGACATCCGGAGGACGCCGACCGGCCTCGTGCCGCAGCTCGATCGCGGCTATTTCATCGCCGTGCTCCAGCTGCCGCCTGGCTCCTCGCTGCAGCGTACGGACGCCGTGCTGCGCAAGGCCAACGAGATCCTGCTGTCCCGCCCCGGCGTGGCTCATACCGTCGCCTTCGCCGGTCTCGACGGCGCGACCTTCACCATCGCGCCGAATACCGGCGTCGCCTTCGTAACGCTCGCGCCGTTCAAGGACCGCGAGAAGCAGGGGCTGACGACGCAGGGCATCTTCGCCGATCTCCGGCAACAGATGTTCGGCATCTCGGAAGCCTTCACCCTGCTGATCGAGCCGCCTGCCATCCCGGGCATCGGCACCGGCGGCGGCCTGAAGGGCTATGTGCAGGATCGTGGCGGGCGCGGGCTTACGGCGCTCGAAGGCGCGGCCTGGATCGTCGCAGGCTCGGCCGGGCAGGTTCCGGGCATCCAGCAGCCGTTCACGCTGTTCTCGACCAAGACGCCGCAGATCTACGCCGATATCGACCGCACCAAGGCGGAGATGCTCGGCGTGCCGATCACGCGCATCTTCGAGACGCTGTCGATCTATATGGGCTCCGCCTATATCAACGACTTCAACCTGCTGGGCCGGACTTATCGCGTCACCGCGCAGGCGGATAACCCCTTCCGCCTGACCACGCGCGACGTCGCCAATCTCAAGACCCGCAACGCGGATGGCGAGATGGTGCCGATCGGCTCGATCGCATCCTTCCACGACACGACCGGCGCCTATCGCGTGCCGCGCTACAACCTCTATCCGGCAGCCGAAGTGCAGCTCTCGATGGCGCATGGCTACTCGACGGGACAGGGTATCGCGGCGGTCGAGAAGATCGCGGCGGAGCGGCTGCCGGCAGGTTTCGGCTTCGAATGGACCGAGATCGCGCTGCAGGAGAAGCTCGCGGGCAATACGGCGATCATCGCCTTCGGGCTTGCCGTGGTGTTCGTCTTCCTGCTGCTGGCAGCGCTCTATGAAAGCTGGCTCCTGCCGCTCTCGGTCATCCTTATCGTGCCGATGTGCATCCTGGCCGCGATGTTCGGCGTGAACTACGCCAATCTCGACAGGAACATTCTCGTCGATATCGGCCTCGTGGTGCTCGTCGGCCTCGCCGCCAAGAACGCGATCCTGATCGTCGAGTTCGCGAAGCAGGCGGAGGAGGAAGGCATGCACCGCCGCGACGCGGCGATCGCCGCCGCCCGGACCCGCCTGCGGCCGATCCTGATGACCTCGATGGCCTTCATCCTCGGCGTTCTGCCGCTGACGATCTCGGTTGGCGCCGGTGCCGAGATGCGCCAGGCGATGGGCATCGCGGTGTTCTCCGGCATGCTGGGCGTCACCTTCTTCGGCCTGATCTTCACGCCGGTGTTCTATGTGATGGTGCGCTGGCTGGCGGAACTCGGTGGCAAGAAGCGCAAGGCGCAAGCCGCTGCACAGCAGCAGCCGACCAGAGCGCATGGCTGAAGGTGACGGCGGCGGCTTTCCAAGCCGCCGCCCTGCCCCCGACTGCAGACACGAAAAAGGGCCGCTCGCACGGCCCTTTTTATTTTTCCTGAGGCATCATTCTCGGGCGGAGCGAAGCGCTGGCCCGAGAATCTCACGATGAGAAGGCGAAGAGCCTCCTTCGGCCCGAGATGCTCGGGTCAAGCCCGCGCATAACCGCGGGCGCCCCTCAGCCCCACCAGCGCTCCGAAACCGGGAAGCGGCCGGCGGCCTGCTCGATGACCTCGCCGAGCGAGAACAGCGTCTCCTCATCGAAGGGGCGGCCGATGAGCTGCAAGCCCAGCGGCAGGCCCTGAGCGTCGAGGCCGGCAGGCACGGCGATGCCGGGCAGGCCCGCCATGTTCACGGTCACGGTGAAGACGTCGTTGAGATACATCTCGACAGGATCGGCCGAGCCCTTCTCGCCGATACCGAAGGCGGCCGAGGGGGTCGCCGGGGTCAGCACCGCATCGATGCCCTGCGCATAGACGGTCTCGAAGTCGCGCTTGATCAAAGTGCGGACCTTCTGGGCACGCAGGTAATAGGCGTCGTAGTAGCCGGCGGAGAGGACGTAGGTGCCGATCATGATGCGGCGCTTGACCTCGGCGCCGAAGCCGGCAGCGCGGGTCTTCTCATACATCTCGACAATGTCCTTACCCTGCTCGCGCAGGCCGTAGCGGACACCGTCATAGCGGGCGAGGTTCGAGGAGGCCTCGGCCGGGGCGACGATGTAATAGGCCGGCAGGGCGTATTTCGTATGCGGCAGCGAGATCTCGACGATCTCGGCGCCGGCGGCCTTGAGCCATTCGATGCCCTTCTGCCAGAGCGCATCGATCTCGGCGTTCAGGCCCTCGAGCCGGTACTCCCTGGGAATGCCGATCTTCATGCCCTTCACGGAGCGGCCGATGGCGGCCTCGTAGTCCGGCACCGGCGCGTCGACCGAGGTCGTGTCCTTCGGGTCGTGGCCAGCCATGGAGCGCAGCATCACGGCGCAGTCACGCACGCTCTTGCCGATCGGCCCGGCCTGATCCAGCGAGGAGGCGAAGGCGACGATGCCCCAGCGCGAGCAGCGGCCATAGGTCGGCTTGATGCCGACCGTGCCGGTGAAGGCGGCGGGCTGGCGGATCGAGCCGCCGGTGTCGGTCGCGGTTGCGGCAAGGCAGAGATCGGCGGCAACGGCGGCGGCCGAACCGCCGGAGGAGCCGCCCGGCACGAGGTGATTGCCCTCGACAGCCCCGCCCTGCCCCGCGCCGACATTGGAGCCCTCACGACGCCAAGGGTTCACGACATTGCCGAACGCCGAGGTCTCGTTCGACGAGCCCATGGCGAACTCGTCATTGTTGAGCTTGCCGAGCATCACCGCGCCGTCGCGCCAGAGCTGGCTCGATACGGTCGACTCATAGGCCGGCACGAAATTGCCGAGGATGTTCGAGCAGGCCGTGGTGCGCACGCCCTCCGTGGCAAAGAGATCCTTGATTCCGAGCGGCAGGCCTTCGAGCGGGCCCGCCTCGCCCTTGGCGAGCTTCTCGTCGGAGGCGGCCGCCTGCTTCAGCGCGTGCTCCGGCGTCTCCAGCACATAGGCGTTGAGGGCGCGGGCCTTCTCGACGGCGGCGATATGCGCCTTCGTCAGCTCGGTGGCGGAGAAGGTCTTGGCTTTCAGGCCGTCGCGGGCCTCGGTCAGCGTCAGGCGGGTGAGATCGGTCACGGTCGATATCCGATTGAATTCAAGTCGGCGGAACCGTCATTGCGAGGAGCGCAGCGACGAAGCAATCCAGGAGCGGCAGCACTCGAGGTCCCCCCGGATTGCTTCGCTTACGCTCGCAATGACGGGGAACGATAACGCGCGCTACTCGATGACTTTAGGCACCATGAAATAGTTGTCCTCGGAAACCGGGGCGTTGGCGATGATCGTATCGGCGATCTCGCCGTCGTTCACCACGTCCTCGCGCTGCTTCATCGCCATCGGAGTCACCGAGGTCATCGGCTCCACGCCATCCACATTCACCTCGTTCAACTGCTCGACGAAGCCGAGGATCGCGTTCAGCTCCCCTTGCAGCTTGGGCAGATCGGCCTCCGGCACAGCGATGCGCGCGAGATGCGCGACGCGTTTGACGGTGGCGAGATCGACCGACATGGCGGACTCCTGGACAGGGCGCGGATCACGCGCGGAAAACGGTTCGCCGCGCTATAGCGCGGCGAACGGGCAAACGTAAATCAGCATTGAGCGATCAGGCCGGTTTCTCCGGCTCAGATCGCGAAAGCCTCGCCCTTCTTCGGCAGGACGACCTCGATGCCGCTGCCCCGCATGCCGGCAACGAAGGTGTCGGCGTTCTGGTCGATGATCGGGAAGGTGCCGTAGTGGCTGGGGATCGCCACCTTAGGCTTGACGAAGCGGGTCATGGCGAGCGCGGCGACCTTGCCGCCCATGGTGAAGCGGTCGCCGATCGGGCAGATGCAAGCCTCGACGCCATGGATCTCGCTGAGCAGCGCCATGTCGGAGAAGATGTCGGTGTCGCCCATGTGCCAGAGCGTCTTCTCGCCCCTGGCCTTGATGATCGCGCCATTCGCGTTGCCGACGGGGACGTTGACACCGCCCTCGCCCATGCCGGCCGAGTGATCGGCCCGGACGAGCGTGAGGCTGAACGGGCCGAGATCGACGGTGCCGCCGGTGTTCATCGGGCTGAAGTTCTTCAGCCCCTGCGAGGCCAGATGCATGGCGAGGTCGTAATTGGTGATGACCGTCGCGCCGGTCTTCCCGGCAATATCGAGCGTGTCGCCGACGTGGTCGCCATGGCCGTGGGTGACGACGATATGGCTGACGCCCTTGGAGATCGCCGCGACGTCGCCCTCAAAGGCTGGGTTCCCGGTGAAGAACGGGTCGATCAGGATGGCAGCGCCGTCGATATCGACGCGGAAGGCGGAGTGGCCGTACCAGGTGAGTTTCATGCGAAGGCTCCGGGCTTTCGAGATGCCGGCCCCTATCTAGGCCGATCCGAGCCGCCGACCAAGTCGACAATCTAGCCGGAGAGAGGCAGGCTGGCGCCATGACGAACCCACGGAATCGCCCCATGACGGACGCCGCCACGCTCGCCCGCCGGATCGCCCAGGGCCATGGCGACGAGCCGGCCGATCTCGTCATCAAGGGCGCAAGGCTCCTCGACCTCGTCACCGGCACGCTGGTCGAGAGCGATATCGCGATCTGCGGCGATACCATCGTCGGGACCTACGGAACCTACGAGGGCAAGCGCGTCATTGACGCCAAGGGCCTGTTCGCCGTGCCCGGCTTCATCGACACGCATCTGCACATCGAATCCTCGCTGGTGACGCCGCTCGAATTCGAGCGCTGCGTGCTGCCCCATGGCGTCACCACCGCGATTTGCGACCCGCACGAAATATCGAACGTGCTCGGCGTCGAGGGCATCCGCTATTTCCTCGCCTGCGCCGAGGCGATGCGGATGGACCTGCGCGTCAACCTGTCGAGCTGCGTGCCGGCGACGCATCTGGAGACGGCGGGGGCGGCGCTGGAGGCCGGCGACCTCACGCCGATGATGGACCATCCCAAGGTGATCGGGCTCGCCGAGTTCATGAACTTTCCGGGTGTGATCCATCGCGACCCCGGCTGCCTCGCCAAGCTCGAAGCCTTCTCGCATCGCCATATCGACGGTCATGCCCCGCTGGTGCGCGGGATTGACCTCAACGCCTATCTCGCCGCCGGCATCCGCACCGACCACGAAACGACGACGGCCGACGAAGCCCGCGAGAAGCTCGCCAAGGGCATGGCGATCCTGATCCGCGAGGGCTCGGTCTCGAAGGATTTGCATCAGCTGATCCCGCTGATCTCGCGCGACGCCTCGCCCTTCCTGGCCTTCTGCACCGATGACCGCAACCCGCTCGACATCGGCGAGGAAGGCCATCTCGACTACATGATCCGCACCGCCATCGCCGAGGGCGCCGATATGCTTGCGACCTATCGCATCGCCTCGCTCTCGGCGGCGCGGAATTTCGGGCTGTTCGATCGCGGCTTCATCGGGCCTGGCAAGCGCGCCGATATCGTACTGGTTGAGGACCTCGCTGCCTGCTCGGTGAAGCAGGTTCTGACCGGGGGCCGGCTGGTCGAGGAAGCACTGTTCGCGGGTCGGGCGACGATCCCCCCGGTTGGGCTCGGCAGCGTGAAGAGCCGCAAGCTCGCCCCCGCCGATTTCACTGTTAAGGCCCGCGACGGCGCGACGCCGGTGATCGGCGTGGTGCCGGGGCGGATCATCACCGAACGACTGTCGATGGCCCTGCCCTCGCGCGACGGCGAGGCCCTGCCCGACCTCGCGCAGGATGCGATCAAGGTCACGGTGATCGAGCGTCACGGCAAGAACGGCGGAATCGCGACAGGCTTCGTCCATGGCTTCGGCATGAAGGGCGGCGCCATCGCTTCCTCGGTCGGCCATGACAGCCATAATCTCTGCGTCGTCGGCGTCGACGAGGCCTCGATGGCCGCGGCGGCGAACCGCCTGATCGAGATCGGCGGCGGCTTCGCCGTGGCCGATGGCGGCGAAGTCACGGCCGAACTGGCGCTACCGGTCGCAGGGCTGATGAGCGAGCAGCCCTTCGAGGCGGTGCGGCACGATCTTGAGCGCTTGCGTGCCGCGGCGAAGGCGCTCGGCGTCGTGCTGGCCGAGCCCTTCCTGCAGGTCGCCTTCCTGACCCTGCCGGTGATCCCGCATCTCAAGATCACCGACAAGGGGCTGGTCGATGTCGATCGGTTTGATTTTGTGTGAGGTTATGGTGGCAAGTTTGAGGGCGCACTGACCAAACAGCGTCTGCTTTGGGTCGAAATCGGTCTCCTCAGCTATTGGGAAGATCACGCAGTTTCCGTGCGGCCTCGGCGTCCTCGGCTAGCTGTGCGAGGTTCCTTTTCCGATCCTCTTCCCTGACTTGATTGTAGAGATCAGAGCCGAAAACGAGGCCTCCGCTTCCGACGTAAGGCTCTGCGGGCTTCTTTGCCGATGAAGTTGGGGCTGAGGATCGCAACAGAGTATCGAGTAGGCGCTTCAGGGCGTCTGGCATCCAATCGATCATAACGACCTCTGCGTTGGTTCCGCCTCGGTTATCTTGGATGCGCGTTTCCAGATAGGTGAAGGCCGTTATGGGTTGGAAGCGGCCACTCGCTCCAATCTACACCCTAAATCCGCTCCTCCAGCGCCGCCATGACCTTCTCGGCCACGAGCCCAGACACGCGCCCGTTCGACTCGACCGTGTTACCGGCGATATGCGGGGTCAGGATCAGGTTGGGTGCGCCAGCGAAAACCTTGGCCGCGTCCTTGCCAAGCGGCTCCTGCTCGTAGACGTCGATCGCCGCGCCGCCGAGCTTGCCGGCCTTGAGCGCCTTGACCAAGGCCGCCTCGTCCATGATGCCGCCGCGCGCCGTGTTGATCAGGATCGCGTCCGGCTTCATCCGGGCCAAGGCCTTCGCGTCGATCATGCCGCGGGTTTCCGAGGTCAGCGGGACGTGCAGGCTGATGACGTCGGCTTGCGCCAGCAATTCGTTGAACTCCAGCCGCCGCACGCCGCTCCAGGCGGGATCATCGACGGCCAAGCGCGGATGGTAGGCCGCCACCTCCATGCCGATAGCGCGGGCATGATGGGCGACGTCGCGGGCGATGGAGCCGAAGCCGACGAGGCCCATCAGCTTGCCGGCGATCTCGCGGCCAATCAGCTTCGTCTTGGGGAATTCGCCGGCGACCATCGCGGCATTGGCGAAATAGGCGCCGCGCAACAACGTCATCGTCGTGCCGATGACGTATTCGACGACGGAGAGGCTGTTGGCGCCGGTCGCGGGGAAGACGCGGATGCCACGAGCGGCGCAAGTCTCCATGTCGAGATTGTCGAGGCCGACGCCCAGGCGCCCGATCACCTTCAGCGCCTTGGCCGCCTCCAGCACCTTGCCACGCAGTTGCGTCTGGTTGCGCACGATCACGGCCGGGACATCGGCGAAGAGCCGCGCCATCTCATCCGAATCGGCATAGAGCTCGGGATCATAATGAACAGCGAAGCGCGCCTTGAGATTGGCGACGGCGGCGTCGTCCATGAATTCGGTGATGACGATGTCGGTCATGGTGCCGTGCTGACGATGAAACGAAGGCGTGGATCGGGGCTGTAGAGCGGCGCGACGAAGGTCTCGATCAATCGCCCGCCGTTCTTCTCGATGATGCGGCGCGAGGCGTGGTTCTCGACGTCGCAGGTGATGGTGATCTCCGGCAGACCGGCCTCGCGCGCGACGCCAAGCATCCCGGCGAGCGCCGCTGTGGCGTAGCCGTGGCCGGCGAATGCCGGCAGGATGGTGTAGCCGATATGGCCCAGCACATGTTCCGGCAAGGCCAGGATGGGCCGTCCATCCTTCTCCTGCCAGCGCAGGTTGATCGAGCCGATGAAGGGCCGCTCGGGCCGATCCTCGGCGAAGATCCAGCGCGTCGGGCCGGGAATGCGATCGACCTCGCGGCCATCCGGCAGCCTCACACGTCCCGGGCCGCCACGAATTTCGGCGAGGAAGGCGTCGGGATCGGCGGCTATGGCGGCGAGTTGCTCGGGCGCGACGTTGCGCGTCGTATTGGGCGACCAGCCTGCGCGCAGCGCAGCCTCATAGGCGCCAAGCAGGTCCTTGTCGGGAACTTGCAGCGAGATGCGCGCCGCCACGGCAGAAAATCCTCCAATAGCGGCAGAGCCGCTCCGAGCGCGCCGATATAGCCCGATCATCGCAGATAGGCGATGGCATCGACGCTACAGCTGCCGGGAAACCGGCATTCGCGGGGACCATCGGTAAAGGTATCGCTCGCGAGATGGGGCTGCGCGTGATACCGCCACGCCATGACCAGCGCCGTCGTCCCGCTCGAAGCCTTCCTCGACCTGCCGGCGCATGCGCGCCTGCTCGGCCTCGATCTCGGCACCAAGACGATCGGGCTCGCGCTGTCGGATCTGGAGCGGCAGATCGCGACGCCGCTTGAGACGATCCAGCGGGTGAAGTTCGGGCTCGACGCCGCGGCGCTGCTGAAGATCGCGGGGAAGCATCAGGTGGCCGGGCTGGTCATTGGCCTGCCGCTCAACATGGACGGCACGGAGGGGCCGCGCGTGCAGTCCACCCGCGCCTTCGTGCGCAACCTCGCCCCCCTGACCGACCTGCCGATCGTGTTCTGGGACGAGCGAATGTCCACGATGGCCGTAACACGCACCTTGCTCGATGCCGACGCGTCGCGCGCCAAGCGCGCAGCGGTCGTCGACAAGATGGCCGCCGCCTACATCCTGCAGGGTGCGCTCGACAGGCTGGGCCGGCTCGCGCCGCTGGAAGGCGAGCAAGACGCGTTCGACTGAAGGAAGCGCCTCAAATATGAGGCGCTTTTCCGAGAAGCTCAGTTGAACAGAAGCCCGCGCTTGAACGCCTTCTTCTGTGCTTCGCGCTCGTTCTTGATGGCGCGCTTCCGCTCTTCCATCGTCATGCCCGCCATCGGGTCCTGCTGGCGACGCCCGCCATCGTAGCCGGGACGACGATCGTCGCGCCGGTCGCCCCGCGCATCGTCGCGACCGTAACCGCGCCGATCGTCGCGCCAATCCCTGCGGTCATCGTTGCGTCCGTAGCCGCGACTCTCATAGCCGTCGCCGGGGCGACGCTCATAGGAACGATCGTAGTTGGGGCCGGCGTAATACTGCGCTGAGGCGGGCTGAACGCTGCCCCAGCCGGCCATCGCCAATCCCAGCCCGGCGATCAGAACATCTCGAAGGGGAGCCATTTCGGTGATACCTCAATCGTCCAAACATCAGTGACGCCATCTTCTGGCGTCAAATCGCGAAGATTTCCCTGACAAACCCACAAAAATAGGCCCGCGCAGATTGCGCGGGCCTTGCAAGGCGCTTCAAGCCGCGACCTTAGCGATGATCGCGGAAATCATACGGAGCATAATAGCCGCCATAGGGCGCATAGTAGCGCTGCGGATAGGCATAGACCGGCGGCGGCGGAGGCGCGTAGTACTCATCGTAGTACGGCGCCGCGTAGGCGCGGTTGTTCGCCGCGACGGCCGCCGCGCCGAGGATGCCGAGGCCGACGGCCCCCGCGATCGCTGCGCCGCGCGAGGGGCCGCGCCAGCCGCGGTAATACCCGCCGCGATAACCGCCACGATAACCGCGATAGTATTGCGTATAGCCGGCCTGCGCCTTGTCGAGCCGGGTTGCATCGAACAGACGCTGCTCCTGCGCCATGGCAGGAACCGCGAAGCTGCCCACCGCCACACCTGCGGCAGTCAACGCGATGGCGAATGTCTTGCTCAGAGAGATCATGACGGCATCTCCTTCGTCGGGACCGTCCCGAACCATGACGGCAGGTTCGCTCGATCCGGTTGAATGCGACCTGAACCAATCGCGGCGGCATTGCGGCAGAGACACAACGGGTCTCCATCAACGCCCTTGCCGGCGGCGGGCCGCCATGGAACAGGCTGGTCGATACTCGCCGCATCAACTGCCGGCGAGAACCGTTGTTCCTGCCCATCTTGCCGGTCTGCCATGCTCGACAGCCTGATCGCCGTTTTCCTCGTCATCGCGACCGGGTGGGTCCTGAAAGCCCGAAACCTCGTTTCGCCCTCGCATTGGCTCGGCGTCGAGCGCCTGACCTACCAGGTGCTGTTTCCGGCCGTCGTCATCCACACGCTCGCCATGGCCGATCTGCGTGGCGTACCGGTCGTTGCCATGGGGGCGAGCCTCGTCCTCGCCATTCTCAGCGTCGCAGCATGTCTCCTGCTGACCCGGCCTCTCCTGGCGCAAGCAGGCATCGACGGGCCTGCCTTCACCTCGATCTTCCAGGGCTCGGTCCGCTGGAACACCTTCGTCGCGCTGGCGCTGGCAGCCGGACTGCAAGGCCGCAACGGCGCGACCCTGATGGCGATCGCGGTCGCCGCGATGATCCCCCTGCTCAACGTCATGTGCGTCCTCATCCTCGCGCGCTTCGCCAACGGCAAGCCGATGAGCGTCGGCGCCACCGTGCGCTCGATCCTGTATAACCCCTTCATCTGGTCATCCGCCGTGGGCCTTGCCTTCAACCAGGCCCAGTGGATGCTGCCTTCGGCCTTCACCGGCTATCTCGACGTATTGGGGCGGGCTTCCCTCGGCATCGGCCTGCTGGTCGTGGGCTCCGCGCTCGATCTGAACCGGCTCGCGCGCCCTCGCCTCGCCCATTGGGTCGCCGTTGGATTGAAACTCGTGGTGATGCCAGCTGCGGCCTGGCTCTATGCCGGTTGGTTCGGCGTCACCGGCCCGGCCCTGACCATGACGATCGTCGCCGGCGCCGTTCCGACCGCCACGGCCGCCTATTTCCTCGCCCGCGACCTTGGCGGCGACGCACCGCTGATGGCGGAGATCACAACGCTTCAGACCCTGCTGGCGCTCGCGACGCTCCCCGTCGCCGTGCTCCTCCTACGATGAGCGACCTGAGCTTGAAATTTTTACGAGAATACAATTTATAGGTGCATATCCGAAGGAGACGCCTCCGGACGCGTTCCGCGCCTGCCAGACGAGGTATCCATGCGCATGAAGCCAAAAGCGCGTAAGCTGGTTCAGGCGCAGAAGCTGGTTCCGTCCGAACCCGACGGCGATGAGCGGGACGGCGACACTCCCGACCGGCCGATGACCGCGCTGGAGGCGGCGGCGTTCATCGAGAGCATGGCCGCCGAGTTGCGGACCATGGCGCGCGCAACGAAGCTGGAGATCCTGTCCTATTTCCTGGAGATGACCCGTATCGAGGCATCGGCCGAAGTCGAGCGCCAGGCCAAATCGAACGGCAAGGCCCAGTAGGCCTCGGCCTTCCGAGCAAGGAGAAGATCAGAAGCGCGCCCGCGACAAAGCTCCACCGGGGTGACGGCGCACTTGCCCTTCGAGTTCCAGCTCGGCCAAAATCCGGCTGATCTCGCGCGCGGCATGACCGCTCGCACGGACAAGGTCATCGGGCGCGATCGGCGTCGGTCCGAGCAGGTCCAGCACGAGGCGACCAAGGCCCGGCGGCAAGACGGCCCCCCCGACCTCCTCGGTCGATGGCGGAGGATCGAAATCCCCCTGATGTCGCACGAAGCCCGGTGCCGGTGCCACCTCCGGCAGATCGAGCTCGTCCCACATCGCCTCGCTCGCCGGCTCGCCGGGCGCCTCCCGCAGCGCCGAGTGATCGAGCCAGGAGGCCGGGTCCTGCCGACGCAACGGCGCGAGCGCCTCGATGACATGCGCAGCCTCGGCGCAAAGCATCGCACCCTCCCGGATCAGGTGATTGCCGCCTTCGGCGCGAGGGTCGAGCGGCGAGCCGGGCACGGCGAAGACCAGCCGCCCCTGCTCGTTGGCGAAGCGCGCCGTGATCAGCGAACCGGAGCGGCGCGCCGCCTCGACCACCACGGTGCCCAGCGAAAGGCCGGAGACGAGTCGATTGCGCCGAGGAAAGTCGCGGGCCCTGGCGACCCAGCCGAGCGGCATCTCGCTGATGACGGCGCCCCGCTCGGCGATGCGCTCCGCCAGGGAGATGTTCTGCGGCGGATAGATCTCGTCGAGCCCGCCGGCGAGCACCGCGACGGTCCCGGTTTCGAGGCTTGCCTGATGGGCGGCCGTATCGATGCCGCGCGCCAGCCCGGAGACGACGGCGAATTCGGCCTCACCGAGCTCGCGCGCCAGCCGGCCGGTGAATTTCATCCCCGCCGCGGAGGCATTGCGGGAACCGACCAGAGCAACCGCCGGCTTCTGGAGAATCTGCACCTGTCCGAGCACCGCGATCAGCGGCGGCGCCGAATCGATCGCCTGCAGCGGCACCGGGTACTCCGCTTCGCCGAGCGCGATCAGGCGTCCGCCGAGACGCCGCAAGCCTTCCAGCTCGCGTTCCGCTTCCGCAGGCTGGCAGATGCGGATCGGACGGCCAGCTCGTCGGGCGAGCTCCGGCAGGGCCTCAAGCGCAGCACCAACTCCGCCGAAGCGGTTCATCAGGGAACGGAAGGTCCGCGGGCCGACGCTCTCGCTGCGGATCAGCCTCAACCAATCGAGACGCTGGCGATCGGAGAGGACGATGCCAGCCGCCATATCGCTCAGCCCTTCTGGCCGATCTTGCCTTCGCTCCCGGAGAGCAGCCGGGCGATATTGGTTCGGTGCATGATCCAGAGCAGCACCGTCAGGATAGCCATGACGATGGCAGCCTGGTGCATGCCCGCCCAGAACCAGAGCAGCAGCGGCGTCAGCAGGCTGGCCACCAGCGCCGAAAGCGAAGAGTAGCGCGAGAGATAGGCGACGCTCAGCCAGATCGCGGCGAAAACAAGCGCGATCGAAGCCTTCACGCCGATCAGCACGCCGAGATAGGTCGCGACGCCCTTGCCGCCCTTGAAGCCGACCCAGACCGGAAAGAGATGGCCGAGGAAGGCGCCGATGCCCGCGGCCAGCGCCGCCTCCGGCCCGCCGAGCAGGCGCGAGCCGACGATGACCGCCACCGTGCCCTTCAGCATGTCGCCTACGAGGGTGGCGGCCGCGAGCTTCTTGTTGCCGGTGCGCAGGACGTTGGTCGCGCCGATATTGCCGGAGCCGATGCTGCGCAGATCGGGCCCACCCGCGAGCTTCGTCAGGATGATGCCGAAGGGGATGGAGCCGAAGAGATAGCCGACGACGAGCGCGATCAGCGTTGCCGAGCCGGAGAGGCTCCAGTTCAGAACATCGGTCATGCCGCCCTATTCCCCACAGTCCGCGCGCAGCCTAGCCCGGCTCGACCTCATACACCACCCGCCCGGCAACGATCGTCGCCGCGACGATGCCTTCCAGCCGCGCCTCATCGAAGGGCGAGTTCTTGGCGCGCGATTTGAGCTTACGCTTGTCGACGACGAAGGGCGCTTCCGGATCGAACAGGACGAGGTCTGCCGGCGCGCCGGGAGCAAGACGCCCCGAGGGCAGGCCGAGCAAGGCCGCCGGCCGCGCCGACAGCGCGGCGAGAAGCTGGGGCAAACCGATCTGGCCAGCCTGCACAAGGCGTTGCGCGGCCGACAGCAAGGTCTCGATGCCGAGGGCGCCGTCCGCAGCCTCGGCGAAGGGCTGGCGCTTCGTCTCGACATCCTGCGGATCATGGTC
The DNA here is from genome assembly GCF_056395485.1 of Allobosea sp. 10L417. Lineage (NCBI taxonomy): Bacteria > Pseudomonadati > Pseudomonadota > Alphaproteobacteria > Hyphomicrobiales > Alloboseaceae > Allobosea > Allobosea sp. 10L417. The sequence continues at coordinate 659,079 of NZ_JBFTJP010000002.1, read as the reverse complement.
GGAGACCACGACGTCGATCACTCCGTCGGCGAGCGCTGCGACCAAGGCGAGGCGGTCGTCCTCGTGACGCAGCGGCGGCGAGACCTTGCAGAAGGTCCGGTAGTCGCCGACGTCGTTCTCGTTGAGGGTGAGGTTGTTGATCGAGACGCCGCAGGTGATGCGGGCACCGTCCTGCTTGGCGCGGCGAACGAGTTCAGCCGATTCGGCGCAGGAGATCATCGCGGCGTGATAGCGGGCGCCGGTGGCGCGGGCGAGGCGGATGTCACGTTCCAGCATCACCGTCTCGGCCTCGAGCGGGATGCCGGGCAGGCCCTTGCGGCTGGCGAACTCGCCCTCGTTCATCACGCCCGAGCCCCGTAGTTCAGGGTCCTCGACATGGTTCATGATCAGCGCGTCGAAATTGCGGGCGTAGATCATGGCGCGGCGCATCACCTGCGGGTTGCGCAAGGCCCAGGCGCCGTCGCCGAACGCGACCGCTCCTGCCTCCAGAAGCAGGCCGAATTCGGTGATCTCCCTGCCTTCCAGCCCCTTGGTCAGGGCGGCGCAGGGCAGCACGTTGACGATCGCCTTGTCGCGTGCGCGGCGCTTCAGAAAATCGATGATCGCGGGATCGTCGATCGGCGGGTCGGTGTCCGGCCGGCAGACGATGGTGGTGACGCCACCGGCGGCGGCCGCCTGCGAACCGGAACCCAGCGTCTCACGGAATTCGGCGCCTGGCTCACCGAGAAAGGCGCGCAGGTCGATCAGGCCCGGCGTCAGCACCTGCCCGCCGGCGTCGATGCGGCGCACGTCGTCGCCCGTCGCAGGAGCCGCTCCCCATTCGACCGAGGCGATATCGCCCCCCCGCAACAAGACGGAGCCCTTGCCCTCGCGCCCGGACACCGGGTCGACGAGGCGTGCGTTGACGATCGCGATATCCTGCGTTTCAGCCATGTTCGGTCCCGCCACGCTCAGATATTCGGCAGATGCTGGGCGAGCGCATCGAGCACCGCCATGCGGACTGCGACACCCATCTCGACCTGCTCGCGGATCAGCGACTGCGCGCCATCAGCCACTTCCGAGGAGATCTCGACGCCGCGGTTCATCGGGCCGGGATGCATCACCAGCGCATCGGGCTGGGCGCGCTCGAGCTTCTCGCGGTCGAGGCCGTAATAGCGGAAATATTCCTTGGAGGACGGCACGAAGGCGCCGTGCATCCGTTCGAGCTGAAGGCGCAGCATCATTACGATATCAGCGCCTTCGAGGCCCTTGTTCATGTCGGTATAGAGCTCGACGCCCATGCGCTCGATGCCCGGCGGCATCAGCGTCGAAGGTGCGACGAGGCGAACTTTCGCGCCGAGGGCATTCAGCAGAATAATGTTGGAGCGGGCGACGCGCGAATGCAGGATGTCGCCGCAGATCGCCACGGTCAACCCCTGGATGCGGCCCTTGTTGCGGCGGATCGTCAGCGCGTCGAGCAGTGCCTGCGTCGGGTGCTCATGCGCGCCGTCGCCGGCATTGACGACCGAGCAGTCGACCTTGCGGGCGAGCAGGTTGACCGCACCGGCCGCGTGATGGCGGACGACGATGATGTCCGGCCGCATGGCGTTCAGCGTCGCGGCGGTGTCGATGAGCGTCTCGCCCTTCTTCACCGAGGACGAAGCGACCGACATATTCATCACATCGGCGCCGAGCCGCTTTCCCGCGAGCTCGAAGGAGGCCTGCGTCCGCGTCGAGGGCTCGAAGAACAGGTTGATCTGGGTGCGGCCGCGCAAGGTAGCCGCCTTCTTCTCGACCTGCCGCGAGAGGGCGACATAGGCCTCGGCCCGGTCCAATAGCCCTTCGATGTCGAGATGGGACAACCCCTCGATGCCGAGCAGGTGACGATGCGGATAGAGCGGGGCTGGCGATGTCATTTGAAGCAGGCTGTTTAGGCGCGACTCGCCCACGGCGCAAGCCGCTCGCGGGCGTGATGGCGCCATGTCCTGTGGGCCGTGGAGCTTTCGGCAAAACGGCGCTACCTCTCGCCCCCCACGCCTGAGAGGACGCAAGCCGTGCCCAGCCCGACCGACATCTTCGTGCCCGCTCCCCACAGCGCCGGCTGGGAAACCATCGCACCGGCCGAGGCCGGCTTCGATGCCGGGCGGCTTTCAGCCACGATCGCTTTCGCACAGGAGAACGAAAGCCCCTGGCCGCGCAGCCTCTACTATCCGGACGGCAGCTATGTCGGAAACGTCGAGTGGAACGAGAGAGGTCCGTGGACCGAGATCGTCGGCCCGGTGCGCGAGCGCGGCGGCCCGGCCGGTCTCATCCTGAAAGGCGGCCGCATCGTTGCCGAATGGGGCGACACCGCCCGCACCGACATGACCTTCTCGATCGCCAAGAGCTATCTGTCGGTACTCGCCGGCATCGCCTTCGACGACGGGCTGATTGGAGATGTCGAGGAGCCAGTCTGCAAAAGTGTCGACGATCCGATCTTCGCCGGCCCGCATAACGGCAAGATCACCTGGCGGCACCTGCTGCAGCAGTCGAGCGAATGGCAGGGCGAGCTTTTCGGCAAGTCCGATCAGGTCGACCACAACCGCCAGATCGGCCCCGGCGCAGACAACAGCCGCAAGGGCCAGCGCCGCGAGCTCAACGCGCCCGGCAGCTTCTACGAATATAACGATGTGCGGGTGAACGTGCTCGGCTACGCCCTGCTCCAGCGCTTCCGCCGGCCGCTGCCGCAGGTGCTGCGCGAGCGGATCATGGACCCGATCGGCGCCTCGCAGGACTGGCAATGGCAGGGCTACAGCAGCTCCTTCGTCGAGATCGACGGGCGCGAGGTTCAATCCGTACCCGGCGGCGGCCATTGGGGCGGCGGCCTGTTCATCGGCGCACGCGACCACGCCCGCTTCGGCCTGCTGATCGGCCGTAAGGGCGAGTGGAACGGCCGGCAGCTCGTTTCGCGCGAGTGGATCGCGCGCTCGCTCTCACCCTCCCCGACTCTCGCGAACTACGGCTATCTCTGGTGGCTGGCGGCGCGGCCAGGTCTGCCCCCGTCGTCCTTCTCCGCGCTCGGCGCCGGGAGCAACGTGATCTGGGTCGAGCCGGAGCGCGACATCGTCGCCGTGCTGCGCTGGATCGCGGGAGCGGCGACCGAGGGCTTCATCGACCGGCTACTGGCGGCGCAGGCCTAACGACGGCGGCTTCAGACCGGAACCACCTCCGTCATTCCGGGGCAAGCCGAAGGCTTGGGCCCGGAAGCCTTAAATACGACCTTGCTCCAGCTCGTCATGCTCGCCCTTGTGGCGAGCATCCACGCCTTGAACACCGCATGGTATCGATGAAGACGTGGATGGTCGGGACAAGCCCGACCATGACGGCAAGTGTCGTGTTCGTGGGTTCCGGGCTCTTCGCTGCGCGAAGCCCCTGAATGACGGCGTGATTTCGAACTTAGTCCTTCACCGCATAGACATGCTCGGGCCCTGGGAAGCTCCGGACTCGAACCTCTGCCGCATAATCCGCCACGGCCTTGTCGACGCCCTCCGCGAGATTGCCGAAGAGCTTGACAAATTTGGGCACGCGGCCGGTCAGGCCGAGCATGTCGTCGAGCACGAGCACCTGGCCATCGCAAGCGGCCGAGGCGCCGATGCCGATGGTCGGGATCGCGATCCTGGCCGTGATATCGGCCGCGAGCGGCTCAGCAATCGCTTCCAAGACGACGGCAAAGGCACCGGCTTCGGCCACCGATGCGGCATCGGCAGTGATCGCGGGCCATTCCTCGCGGCTGCGCCCCTGCGCCTTGAAGCCGCCGAGCACGTTCACCGCCTGCGGCGTCAACCCGACATGCGCCATCACCGGAATGCCCCTATCCACCAGGAAGCGAATGGTCGGGGCCATGCGCTGCCCGCCCTCGAGCTTGACGGCGCCGCAGCCGGTCTCCTGCATGATGCGGGCGGCGTTGCGGAAGGCCTGCTCCGGGCTCTCCTCATAGCTGCCGAAGGGCATATCGATGACGACGAGCGCGCGCCGGGAACCGCGCATCACCGCCTGCCCGTGCAGGATCATCATCTCCAGCGTGACCGGCACGGTGCTGTCGAGGCCGTGCACGACCATGCCGAGCGAATCCCCGACCAACAGGAAATCGCAATGACGATCGGCCAACGCCGCCATCGGCGCCGTATAGGCGGTCAGGGACACGATCGGCTCCGCTCCCTTGCGGCTGCGGATGTCCAACGCCGTCTGGCGTCTGATCTGTGCTTGCGAAGACACGCTCGCCTCCCCACTTCGTAGCCCAAGCCGGAGAATGGCCCTAAACCGTCCCGTGCGACACTCAAAGCTCAATCGCCGTTTGACACGGCCCGCCCGCTGAACCACTTTCGCGCACAATTCCGAACCGCAGCGGTCTTGCGGGTCGCGAGACCGTCCGTTACGGCCGGTTCCGCGCTCTGAACAGGGCTGTTATCGAGACAAACAGATCATGAAGCTCCTCGTCGTCGAGTCGCCGGCCAAGGCCAAGACGATCAACAAATATCTGGGCTCCGACTACGAGGTCATCGCCTCGTTCGGGCATATCCGCGACCTGCCGGCCAAGGACGGCTCGGTCGAGCCCGACAACGACTTCTCCATGAAATGGGAGATCGAGGGCCGCGGCGCCAAGCAGGTCGCCGAGATCGCGCGCGCCGTGAAGGGCGCCGAGAAGCTGATCCTCGCCACCGACCCTGATCGCGAGGGCGAGGCGATTTCCTGGCACGTGCTGGAAGCGCTGAACCAGAAGAAGGTGCTGAAGGGCATCCCGGTCGAGCGCGTCACCTTCAACGCCGTCACCAAGGACGCCGTGCAGAAGGCATTGGCGAATCCGCGCGCCATCGACCAGGCGCTGGTCGACGCCTATCTGGCCCGCCGCGCGCTCGACTATCTCGTCGGCTTCACGCTGTCGCCGGTGCTGTGGCGCAAGCTGCCCGGCGCCCGCTCGGCCGGCCGTGTCCAGTCGGTGGCGCTGCGCCTCGTCTGCGACCGCGAACGCGAGATCGAGGCCTTCCGGGCCCGCGAATACTGGTCGCTGGTGGCGACGCTCGCGACGGAATCCGGCCAGACCTTCGAGGCTCGGCTCGTTGGCGCCGACGGCAAGAAGATCGCCCGGCTCGACATCGGCAATGCCGAGGAGGCCAAGGCCTTCAAGGAGGCGCTGGAAACCGCGCTCTTCACCGTCAGCGAGGTCGAGGCCAAGCCGGTCAAGCGCCATCCGCAGCCGCCCTTCCAGACTTCGACGCTGCAGCAGGAGGCCTCGCGCAAGCTCGGCCTCGCCCCGGCGCGGACCATGCAGCTCGCGCAGCGGCTCTATGAAGGCGTCGATATCGGCGGCGAGACGGTCGGCCTCATCACCTATATGCGAACCGACGGCGTCGATATGGACGGCTCGGCCATCGCCGCCGCCCGCAGCGTCATCGGCAAGGAATTCGGTGACCGCTATGTGCCGAGCGTGCCGCGCAAGTACACGGTCAAGGCCAAGAACGCGCAGGAGGCCCACGAGGCCATCCGCCCGACCGATCTCGCCCGGCTGCCGGCCATGGTCGCGCGCCAGCTCGAACCCGAGCAGGCGAAGCTCTACGAGCTGATCTGGAAGCGCACCATCGCCAGCCAGATGGAATCGGCCGAGATGGAGCGCACGACGGTCGACATCGCGGCCAAGGTCGGCGCCCGCAACCTCGACCTGCGCGCCACCGGACAGGTCGTGCTCTTCGACGGCTTCCTGACGCTCTATCAGGAAAGTCGCGACGACGACGAGGACGAGGATTCGAAGAAGCTGCCGGCGATGAAGGCAGGCGACAAGCTGGAGAAGCGCGCCATCGCCGCGGACCAGCACTTCACCGAGCCGCCGCCCCGCTTCTCGGAAGCGAGTCTCGTCAAGCGCATGGAAGAGCTCGGCATCGGCCGGCCCTCGACCTATGCCGCGACCCTCTCGACCTTGCGCGACCGCGAATATGTCCGCATCGAGAAGAAGCGCCTCGTGCCCGAGGACAAGGGCATGCTGGTCACGGCCTTCCTTGAGAGCTTCTTCAAGCGCTATGTCGAGTTCGACTTCACGGCGAACCTCGAGGAAAACCTCGACCGCGTCTCCAACGCCGAGATCGACTGGAAGGCGCTGCTGCGCCAGTTCTGGGAAGAGTTCACCGCCTCCATCGGCGAGACCAAGGATCTGCGTGTCGGCGACGTGCTGGAAGCGCTGAACGGCATTCTCGGCGATTATATCTTCCCGGCCAAGGCTGATGGCACCGATCCGCGCATCTGCCCGAATTGCGGCAACGGCCAGCTCTCGCTGAAGCTCGGCAAGTTCGGCGCTTTCGTCGGCTGCTCGAACTACCCCGAATGCCGGTACACCCGTCCGCTCTCCGTCCCGGCCGCCGAGGGCGAAGCCTCGGCCGAGGGCGGCCAGGGCACGCCCGGCGTGCGCGTGCTGGGCACCGACCCTGTCACCAATCTCGAAGTGACGCTGCGCGATGGCCGCTTCGGCCCCTATATCCAGCTCGGCGAGGGCGAAAAGCCGAAGCGCTCCAGCCTGCCGAAGGGCATGAGCCCGGCCACCGTGACGCTGGAGAAGGCGCTCGCCCTGCTCTCCCTGCCGCGCGAGGTGGCGAAGCACCCCGAATCGGGCGAGCCGATTCTCGTCGGCATCGGCCGCTACGGGCCCTATGTCCAGCACGGCAAGACCTACGCCAATATCGACAAGGACGACGACGTGCTGGAACTCGGCGCCAATCGCGCCATCGACCTGATCGTCGCCAAGGAGAGCGGCGGCGGCAGGCGCGGCGGCGCGGCGGCGACACCCGGCCGCGCGTTGGGCGACCATCCTGCGGGCGGCGGGCTCGAGGTGAAGGCCGGCAAGTACGGCCCCTATGTCGCCTGGGGCAAGATCTTCGCGACCTTGCCCAAGACGATGGCGCCGGAGAGCATCACGCTCGAACAAGCGATCGAGCTCGTCAACGCCAAGGCCGAGACGAAGGGCGGAGCAAAGGTCAAGGCCAAGGCCGCGAGCGCCGCAAAAGCCAAGGCCCCCGCGAAGAAGCCGGCTGCAAAAAAACCAGCTGCCAAGAAGGCGACGGGCGAGAAGGCGGAGAAGGCGCCGGCCAAGAGCAAGGCCAAGGCGGCGAGCGGCTGATCTCGGCCCCTCGCGACCTCCCGGGCAGGGCCTGGCTCGACGCCCCCCGCTCGGCCCTGCTCCGCCGTTGACTTCGTCAGCGATGGGAGGAGGATACCCGCTCTGATGCGTCACCACGCAAGAGAGGGGCGCCGATCATGACCATCGCCAAAAAGCTCCAGAGCTATATCGACGGCAAAGGCATCGCCTACGACACCGTCGCCCATAATCGCACTGCCACCAGCAGCCAGGCTGCGCAGGCGGCCCATATTCCGGGCAGCAAGCTGGCCAAATCGGTCGTCGTCCATCACGAGACCGGCTATGTGCTCGCCGTCGTGCCGAGCACGCACCGGATCGAGCTTTCGCGCTTGCAGGATATGATGGAAAAACGGCTCGGCCTCGCCTCCGAGGATGAGATCGGCTCGCTCTTCTTCGATTGCGATATCGGCGCCGTTCCGCCGGTCGGATCGGCCTATGACGTGCCTGTGATTCTCGACAAGAGCCTCGGCGACGCCAAGGAGGTCTATTTCGAAGGTGGCGACCACCGGACGCTGGTGCATGTCAGCGGTGCCGACTTCCTCAACCTGATGAAGGATGCGCGGGTCGCGAGCTTCAGCCACCCGTCCTAGAGCATTGCGCGAAAAGATGGGCACCGGTTTTCGCAGGAGCGATGCTCTAAACCATTGGAAGCGATCGCGCTCTTCGCATTCTGACGGTGCCGTCAGAATGCGACGCGATCTGGCCGGGTCATCGGCGGCACGGCGTGAGACCAGCGCCTCCGGCATTCGGTGTGGTGAAAACTCAAGATCTGGGCCGGCCGTGGACGCGCCGAGCCGGCATTTTCAGAGGCTCGCCACCACCACGATGCGCCTCACCTCGCCGCGCAGGAAAGCCTGCAGGAAGCGCTCGTAATCCTTGAAGGAAATGCAGCCGTTCGAGTCGCCGCGCGGCCCGAGCAGATAGGTGTGGGCGAGCAGCCCGGCGCGGCCATGGATGGCGCCGCTGCCGCCGACTGGGTTCAGGCGGATGGCGCGCACGCCGTGGAAAAGCGCCTCGCGCTCGGTCAGCGTATAGGTATGCGGCGGGGTCACGCCCTTCATCCGGACATGGGCATAGCGCGCATCGTCCATCATCTCGCCCAGGCCGGAATGGGCCTCGAGCCGCTCGCCATTGGGCATGTAGACCATCTTGGCGTTGATATCGTAGATCGCGGTGCCGGCCTCGGCGGTACGCGGCGGCGTGCCGGTGGAAGGGCTCAGCCGGGCGACGCGGCCACGATCGATGACATCGTCCTGCGGCGCGGCATAGGCGAGCGCCGTGCCTGCCGGCTGCTTCTGCACACCGAAGAGCTTTTCGAAGAAGCTGCGGTTATCTTCCGGCGTCGGCGCGGCAGCCGCCGTGCGGTTGCGGCGTGACGGGGTCGGCTGCGCGACGCGCGGCTGGAGCTGCTGCGGCTGCTGGGGATCGGCCTTCGGAAGCAGATCGAGCGGCCGCGGCACCGGCATCGGCATCGCCTTCTCGGCCAGCGTGACCGGCGGCTGCGGCCGCAAGGGCAAGGCGGGCTCGGTGGCAGGAGCGGCTGCGGCAATCGAGGATGCCGGCGGAACCGGGCCAGCGGGCTGGAAGGCGGACCGGGCCGGAGCGCCCGGTGCGAAGGACGCGGCCTTGCCACCGGACAATGCCGGATCGAGCAGGCCGCCATAGGCCGGGACCGGCTGCGGCGCGGCGCGGCCCGCGGACGCCTTGCGGCCGGCGGCTGGTGAGGTGTCGGCAGTGTCGGGCGCCGGTGCGCCCTGCCCCAGCATCCAGAAGCCGGACATCGCGCCACAGCTCAGCGCGGCGGCGAGGAAGAACCCTTTCAGCAAAGGCCTGCGGCGTCGGCGGGAGCGCACATAGGGTGCACCGCCTTCCCGCACATAGGTCGCATAGGTCATCCGCCGCACTCTCGATACGCTTACGCCACGCCCGGCGGCGGACACGGCTTCGCCGTTCGCGCCCCAGCCGAGAGAGGCGCGATACACGTCGCGTAGTGACCGAGAATGCCGGGAGAACCCAAACTTCGTTCTGCTTCGATTAGGCGCTGTGTTGGTTAATCGCCGGTGAACCGCATCGATAATTTTTGCGGATGAGGAAGCTGCGGATTACGGCAAGCAGCAGCACCGCAAGACGATGCAAAGGCGGCGCGATCAAGGCCTGCCGATGGAGAAACGGAGACGGAGATTTTTCTCTGCCCGCCGCGATTGGCCCATCTTTTTCGGGCAAGGCTGGCATGTCAGCCCATTTCTCCCCACCCGGCGCTCGAATCGGATATGTCGCAAGCATCGCAACCGCAGGGCTTGTCGCCTCGAGAATCTCAGGCCTTCATGGCGGCTGCGCAGGGGGCGGGACCAACGTGACCAAAGCAGCCACCGAGCCGAGGACGAGCTCTGTCGCAGCGCTGGGGGCCATCGTTAGCGGCGCGCTCATCCTTCAGATCGCCGCCACGATCGTGAACACCGTCGTGCCGCTGAAGATGGCGCTGGAGCAGAAGGCGCCGCTGCTGATCGGCCTCGTCGGCTCGGCCTATTCCGTCGGCTTCCTGGCCGGCTGCTTCGTGATCCCCGCCTTCATCCGCCGCGTGGGGCATATCCGCGCCTTCGCCGTCTTCGCGGCCTTGCAGGCGGTCCTGACGTTGAGCTTCTCGGCGACGCCGCTCGACATCTGGGGCATCTCGCGGCTGGGCATGGGCTTCGCCGGCGCCGGCCACGCCATCTGCATCGAGAGCTGGATCAGCGGGCAGGCCAAAGCAGGCCAGCGCGGCCGCATCTTCGGCTTCTACCAGATCCTCAACCGCCTCGCCCTGATCGGCTCGCAGATCGGTGTCGGCTACGTCTCGCTGCAATCGAACAACATCTTCCTGCTCGCCAGCGCCGCCTTCTCGATCGCGCTGATCCCCGTCGGCATGACCAAGGCCAAGGGACCGGAATCGGGCGAGGTCGTCTCGGTTCGCCTCAACACGATCTGGCAATATGCGCCGGCCTCGGTCATCGGCTGCCTGTATGTCGGCCTGATGGGTGGCGCGCTCACCAATGTGGCGCCGGCCTACGGCATCCTGATCGGGCTCGACCAGGCCTGGGCGATCTTGCTCACCGCCGGCATCCAGATCGGCGCGCTCGTGCTGCAATGGCCGCTCGGGCTGCTGGCGGACCGCGTCGAGAGCCGCATCATCATGCTGAGCGCCACGCTTTCGGTGGTGATCTGCTCGCTGGCGCTGGGCGCGGTGTTCTGGTTCGCCCTGCCCCATGCCCGGTTCTGGCTCTTCGGCCTGTTCGCGCTGATTGGCGCCGGCTCGATGCCGATCTACACGGTGGCCGTCGCTCATGCCTATTTCCGGCTCGGGCGCGAACGGGCGCTCGGCCTCTCGGCGCAGCTCCTGTTCCTCTGGGCGACGGGCTCGGCCATCGGCCCGCTGGTCTCGACGGCTTTCATGCAGGCCATCGGACCGAACGGGCTGCTGGCCTATCTCGGGCTGCTCTCGGCGGCGGCCGCCGCCTATCTCGCCTTCCGCCTGCGGCGCAATCCACCTTCGGCCAATCCCTTCGGGGAGCGCCCAGCGACGGCGCCGACCATTCCCGACGTCTCGCCCTCCGGCCGCTCGCAGGGCGGCAAGTAGGACGGCGTTCCAGAGCCTCGGTGAAACGCGGGTCATCCCGGCCGCAGCGAAGCGGAGAGCCGGGATGGCTCGGCATTTTCTGGGGAGAGGCGGAGCGAACGCTACGCCTGGACAGCGTGGCGGCTCGGCTTGGCCTTCAGCTTGAGTTCCTGCAGCTCCTCGCGCTCGCGCGGGGTGTTGCGCATCAGTTGGTCCTTGCCGGGCTGGTACTGCACCGGCTGGGCGACATCGACGCCGTACCAGGCGGCCGCGCGCAGCACGAATGACGGATCGGCGAGGTGTGGGCGCCCAAGCGCGACGAGATCGGCGCGGCCGGCAGCGATGATGGTGTTGACCTGATCGGCCGTGGTGATGTTGCCGACGCACATGGTCGCAACCTCGGCCTCGTTGCGGATGCGGTCGGAGAACGGCGTCTGGAACATGCGGCCGTAGATGGGGCGCGATTCCCTGGCGGTCTGGCCGGTCGAGACGTCGACGAGATCGCAGCCCTCGGCGGCGAAAGCCTCGGCGATCGCGACGGAATCTGCGGCCGAGAGACCGCCTTCCGCCCAGTCGGTCGCCGAGATTCGCACAGACATCGGCTTCTCGCGCGGCCAAGCTTCGCGCAGCGCCCGGAAGACTTCCAGCGGATAACGCAAACGGTTCTCGACCGATCCGCCATATTCGTCCGTGCGCTTGTTGGTCAGCGGCGAAAGAAAGCTCGCCAGCAGATAGCCATGGGCACAGTGCAGTTCCAGCATGTCGAAGCCGATACGCTCGCCGCGCTCGGCAGCGGAAACGAATTCGGCGGTCACCCTGTCCATGTCGACGCGCGTCATCTCGCGCGGCACCTGGCTCTCCGGGTAGTAGGGCAAGGCTGAGGCTGAGACGATCGGCCAGGCGCCCTCAGGCAGCGGGCGGTCCATGCCCTCCCACATCAGCTTGGTCGCGCCTTTCCGCCCGGCATGGCCGAGCTGGAGGCAGATTTTCGCCGCCGAATGGCCGTGAACGAAATCGACGATCCGCTTCCAGGCAGCTTCCTGGGCGTCATTCCAGAGGCCGGTGCAGCCGGGGGTGATGCGGGCATCCGGCGCGACGCAGGTCATCTCGGTGAAGATCAGCCCCGGGCCGCCGATGGCGCGCGAGCCGTAATGCATCAGGTGCCAATCGGTCGGCAGGCCCTCCTCGGCGGAATACTGGCACATCGGCGAGACGGTCATGCGGTTCTCGACCTGCATCTCGCGCAGCTTGAAGGGCTGGAAGGCCGGCGGCACCGGCGAGCCGTCCTTGCGCCGCTTCGCCAGCGGCCCGAGCCCATCGGCGACGAGCGCGTCGACGGCCGCGACCATCTCCGGCGCGCGCAGCGCCAGATTGTCATAGGTAATCGCCTTTGAACGGGTCATCAGGCCGAAAGCGAAGCGCAGCGGCTCGAAATCCCAGAACCGCTTCAACTCCTCGAACCAGACCAGCGAGACATCGGCAGCGTGCTGGGTCTTCTCGACTTCCTCGCGGCGCTGCGTCTCGAACAGCTTCAGGCCGCCGGCGACATCGAGCTTCGCCTGCCCCATCGCCTTGTGCAGCGCGATGGCGTCTTCCATCGCCAGCTTGGTGCCGGAGCCGATCGAGAAATGCGCCGTTGCCTTGGCGTCGCCGATCAACACGACGTTCTCGACCACCCAGTTGCGACAGCGGATCATCGGGAAATTGCGCCAGAGCGAGCGGTTGGCGATGAGCTTGTGGCCCTGAAGCTCCTCGGCGAAGACACCTTCGAGGAAGGCGGCCGACTGCGCCTCATCCATGGCATCGAGCCCGGCCTTCTCGAAGGTCTCGGGGTCGGTCTCGAGCACCCAGGTCGAGCGCCCCGCCTCGTACTGGTAGCAATGGGCGATGAAGAGGCCGTGCTCGGTTTCCTTGAAGAAGAAGGTGAAGGCGTCGAAGGGGCGGGTCGAGCCCATCCAGGCGAATTTGTTGGGGCGCAGATCGGTTTCCGGCCGAAAGCGCTCGCGCCAGTTCTCGCGCAGGCGGCTGTTGACGCCGTCGGCGGCGACGACGAGGTCGTAATCGCGCCTCAACGCTTCGACATCGGCGATCTCGCTGGCGAAATGCAGGTTGACGCCGAGCTCGCGCGCCCGCGCCTGCACCAGCATCAGCAGAGAGCGGCGCGAGCAGCCGCAGAAGCCGTTGCCGGGCACGCGGTAGCTGTCGCCCTTGAAGTGGATCTCGATGTCGTCCCAATAGGCGAAGTTGTCGCGGATCGCGGCATAGCTCTTCACATCCGCCGTCTTGAAGGTGTCGAGCGTCTGGTCGGAGAAGACCACACCGAAGCCGAAGGTGTCGTCCGCCTGGTTGCGCTCGAAGACGTCGACCGCGATCTCCGGCCAATCCCGCTTCATCAGCAGCGCGAAATAGAGCCCCGCCGGCCCTCCGCCCACAACCGCGATACGCATCGACGCCTCCATCGGGGAACCGGCCGATCCGGTCTGGAAAATATTTTAAGCCTAAAATGATTTTGAACTCAAGGGGCTTCCACCCCCACCGCATCGAAAGCCGGCCATCACGGCCGCCTTTGTGATAAACGTTTGCAGCAGCGCGCAAAATCGATGTCGTGAAGGTAAGCCCCGCCGAGAGGGCTTGCAAATTCGTTGAGACTTAAAATATATTTGTTGCTGGAGGTCGAACGCTCATGGCTCTGCAAGGACGGCACGCGCTGGTGACGGGAGGCGGACGGGGCATCGGCCGCGCCATCGCTGCCGCACTGACGCAAGCGGGAGCGCAGGTCAGCATTCTCGGCCGTGACGAGGCCGCGCTGCGGGACGCTGTCACAGCCGGGGCCGCCGCCGATTTCGCCGCCTGCGACGTGCGCGACGAGGCTTCGGTCTCGGCCGCGCTCGACCGTCTTTCCAGCACACATGCCTTCGATATCGCGATCGCCAATGCCGGGGCGGTCGAGACCGGCCCGTTCATGCGCAGCGACAGCGAGCGCTTCCGCCGCATGGTCGAGATCAACCTGATCGGCACGGTCAACCTGTTCCATGCGGTCCTGCCCGGCATGCTGGAGCGCCATAGCGGCCGGCTGATCGCCATCGCCTCCACGGCAGGGCATCGCGGCTACGCCTATGTCAGCGCCTATGCCGCCGCAAAGCATGCGGTGATCGGCCTCACCAGATCGCTGGCCCTGGAAACCGCCCGCTCCGGCGTCACCGTCAATGCCGTCTGCCCTGCTTACGCCGATACCGACATGGTCGCGAGCGGGCTCGACACCATCGCGGCCAAGACCGGCAAAAGCCGCGAGCAGGCGCTGGCCGAAATGGTCAAGGACAATCCGCAGGGCCGCCTGATCGCGCCTGAAGAGGTCGCGGCCGCCGTACTCTATCTTTGCGGGCCGGGCAGCGATGCCGTCACCGGCCAGTCGCTCCTGATCAATGGCGGGGAGTTCTGAGATGGAGACGCCCTCCTCCGCACTCATGCTCGACCGCGAGACCAAGGCGAGCGAACGCCCCGGCGACCACAAGGACGAGCTGCGCCTGTGGCTGCGGATGCTGACCTGCTCGACCCTGATCGAGACGGAAATCCGCAACCGGCTGCGCGAGGAGTTCAAGACGACGCTGCCGCGCTTTGACCTGATGGCCCAGTTGGACAAGAGCGTGGTGGGGATGACCGTCGGCGAAGTCTCGCAGCGACTGATGGTCTCGAACGGCAACGTTACCGCCGTCGTCGCCGGCCTCGTCACGGACGGGCTCGTCGACAAGCGCGCGGCGCCGCAGGACCGGCGGGTGCAGATCCTCACCTTGACGGCGCAAGGGCGCAAGGCCTTCCGCGCCATGGCCGAGCGGCACGAAAGCTGGATCGCCGAGCTTTTCGCGGGGCTCGACCAGCCCGAGATCGGGCAGCTCTTCCGGCTGCTCGGAGAGACCAAGACCTCACTGCATCGCGCCATCGCCAGACGGGCGAAGGACGCAGCCGACGAGCCCGCGAAGGGAGACGCCTGATGACGATCGCCAACGCCACCACGCTGCCGCTGGCGGGCTTCACGCCCGAGCATTTCGCGTTTTCCGTCGCCGGCAAAGTCGCGACGGTGACGCTGAACCGGCCTGAGAAAAAGAATCCACTGACCTTCGCAAGCTACCGCGAACTCACGGATTTCTTCCTCGCCGCGCAGAAGGATGAAGGCGTCAAGGCGATCGTCGTGACCGGCGCCGGCGGCAATTTCTCCTCGGGCGGCGACGTCTTCGAGATCATCGGCCCGCTGGTCGCAATGGAGACCAAGGACCTGCTGAAGTTCACCCGGATGACGGGCGAGCTGGTCAAGGCAATGCGGGCCTGCCCGCAGCCGATCGTCGCGGCGATCGATGGCGTCTGCGCCGGGGCCGGCGCGATCGTGGCCATGGCTTCGGATCTCCGGCTCGGCACGGCCGGCAGCAAGATCGCCTTCCTGTTCAACCGCGTCGGCCTTGCCGGCTGCGACATGGGGGCCTGCGCGATGCTGCCGCGCATCATCGGCCAAGGCCGCGCCGCCGAGCTGCTCTACACCGGGCGAGTGCTCAAGGGGGAGGAAGCCGAGCGCTGGGGCTTCCTCAACCGGCTCTGCGCGCCGGACGCCGTGCTGGCCGATGCGCAAGAGCTCGCTACCGAGCTGGCTGATGGCCCGACCTTCGCCAACGCCATGACCAAGCGCATGCTCGAAATGGAATGGGCGATGTCGGTCGAGAGCGCGATCGAGGCCGAGGCCGTGGCGCAGGCTTTGTGCATGCAGACCGAGGATTTCGCCCGCGCCTATCACGCCTTCGCCGCGAAACAGAAGCCGGTGTTCGAGGGCAACTGACATGAGCGGCGCTCCTCGTCTCGGCCTCGACATCCTCGGCGACACGCTGGACTGGCCGTTCTTCGAGGAGCGTCACCGGACCTTCGCCGCCGAGCTTTCCGGGTGGGCCGATTCCTATCTCGCCGATCTGCCGCATGACGATGTCGACGAAGCCTGCCGGGCGCGCGTCGCGGCCTTGGGTGCGGCGGGCTTTCTGAAAGCCGTGGTGCCGGCCGCCTATGGTGGGCTTTCCGACAAGCTCGATGTCCGCACGCTCTGCCTTGCCCGCGAGATCCTGGCTGCTCATGACGGGCTCGCCGATTTCGCCTTCGCCATGCAGGGGCTCGGCACGGGCTCGATAAGCATCGCAGGCTCCGAGGCGATGAAGCAGCGCATCCTGCCGGATGTCGCGGCCGGCAAGCGCATCGCCGCCTTTGCTCTCTCCGAGAAGGAGGCCGGCTCGGATGTCGCCGCTATGGCGACGACCGCGGCGTCGGACGGCAATACCCATGTCCGCATCGACGGCGAGAAGAGCTGGATCTCCAACGGCGGCATCGCCGACCATTACGTCGTCTTCGCCCGCACGGGCGAGGCGCCCGGAGCGCGCGGGCTTTCCGCCTTCCTGGTCGAGGCCGACACGCCCGGCCTCACCATCGCGGAACGCATCGAGGTGATCGCGCCGCATCCGCTGGCGACGCTCCGCTTCGAGGGCTGCCGCGTGCCGCTCGAGAACCGCATCGGCGGGCCCGGCGACGGCTTCAAGGTCGCGATGGCGACGCTCGACATCTTCCGCTCGACGGTCGGTGCCGCCGCGCTCGGCTTCGCAAGACGCGCGCTGCACGAGACGCTGGCCCATGCCAATGGCCGCAAGCTCTTCGGCGGCACGCTCGGCGACCTCCAGCTCTCGCAGGCGGCGATCGCCGAGAGCGCAGCCGAGGTCGATGCCGCCGCCCTTCTCGTCTATCGCGCCGCCTGGACCAAAGACCAGGGCGCGGCCCGCGTCACCCGCGAAGCGGCGCTGGCGAAACTCGTCGCGACCGAGAACGCCCAGAGCGTGATCGACCGGGCCGTCCAGATCCATGGCGGACTCGGCGTCACCAAGGGCGTCAAGGTGGAGGAACTCTACAGGGAGATCAGGGCGCTGCGCATCTACGAGGGTGCCAGCGAGGTCCAGAAGGTCGTGATCGCGCGCGACCTCTTGAAAGCACATGCCGAAAAGGCAGGGGAACGAGATGACAGCAACCGGATTCGCGAGATCGGGGCATAAGGACAGCTTCGCGCGGGACAATCTGCCGCCGCGCGAAAGCTGGCCCGATCTGACACTGGAAGAGGCAGGGCTGAGCTACCCGGAGCGGCTGAACTGCGTCACCGAATTGCTCGACAAGCACATCGCGGAAGGCCGCGGTGGCCGCACAGCCGTGGTGGCGGCTGATCTGCACTGGAGCTATGCGGACCTCGCCGCGACGGTGAACCGCATCGCCAATGTGCTGACCCGCGATCTCGGCATGGTCAGCGGCAACCGCGTGCTGCTGCGCGCCGGCAATACGCCGATGATGGTCGCCGCCTATCTCGCCGTGATCAAAGCCGGGGGCGTCGCCGTCGCGACCATGCCGATGCTGCGGGCCGGCGAGCTCGCGTATCCCCTGCGCAAGGCGAAGATTGCGCTGGCGCTCTGCGACCACCGCCTCCCAGCCGAACTGGAAGCCGCGAAAGCGCAGGCGCCGGAGCTTGCCCGCATCGTCGCCTTCGGCTCGTCCGACAGCGAGCTCGAAGTCCTCATGGCGCGACCGGGCTACGAATATTTCGAGGCCGCCGACACCGCCCGCGACGATGTCTGCCTGATCGCCTTCACCTCCGGCACGACCGGCGAGCCGAAAGGCACGATGCATTTCCACCAGGACATGCTGGCGATCTGTGATGCCTATGGCGCGCGGGTGCTGAAGGCCTCTCCCGACGATCGCTTCACCGGCTCGCCGCCGCTCGCCTTCACCTTCGGGCTCGGCGGGCTTGTGCTCTTCCCGATGCGGATCGGCGTCGCGATGGTCCTGCCCGAGAAAGCTGGCCCGGCCGACCTGATCGACGCCATCGAGCGCTACAAGGTCAGTGTCGTCTTCACGGCCCCAACCGCCTATCGCGCCATCCTCGACAAGCTCGAGGGGCGCGATATTTCCTCGCTGCGCATCTGCGTCTCGGCCGGCGAGGCGCTCCCGAAGGCAACCTTCGACGCGTGGCAGGCGCGCACGGGGCTCGCGCTGCTCGACGGCATCGGGGCAACCGAGATGCTGCACATCTTCATCGGCGCCCCGCGCGACAAGATCCGGCCGGGCTCGACCGGCATTCCGGTGCCCGGCTACGAGGCGAAGATCGTCGACGCGGAAGGCCGCGAGGTGCCGGACGGGACACCGGGACGCCTCGCAGTACGCGGACCGACGGGCTGCCGCTATCTCGCCGACCCGAGGCAGGCGGTCTATGTGCTGAACGGCTGGAACATCACCGGCGACACCTATCTGCGCGATGCGGACGGCTATTTCTGGTACCAGGCCCGCTCCGACGACATGATCATCTCCGCCGGCTACAACATCGCCGGGCCGGAGGTGGAAGCCTGCCTGCTGACGCATGAGGCGGTGGCCGAATGCGGCGTGGTCGGCGCGCCCTGCCCCGAGCGCGGCCAGATCGTGAAGGCCTATGTGGTGCTGCGCGAGGGCGTCAAAGGCGACGAGGCCCTGGTCAAGACCTTGCAGGAGCATGTGAAGGCCAGTATCGCGCCCTACAAATATCCGCGCGCCATCGAATTCGTCGACGCCCTGCCGAAGACGGCGACCGGCAAGCTGCAACGCTTCGCCCTGCGCCAGATCGCGCGCGGCGAGACCTGACCCCTTCTCAAACCAGAGCCGAACGGCCGAAATCGAGGCGACAACCCATGTCCGAACTTCCGCAATCCCGCGCCATCCTGCCGGAAGGCTGGCCGCAGCCGCGCGGCTATGCCAACGGCATGGTCGCTGAGGGCCGCGTGCTGGTGACCGGCGGCCTCGTCGGTTGGAACCCGGAGGGCGTCTTCGCGCAAGGCTTCGTCGGTCAGCTCCGCCAGACCTTCCTCAATATCAAGGCGGTGGTCGAGGCCGGCGGCGCGCGCGTCGAGGACATCGTGCGCCTCACCTGGTACGTCACCGATGTCGCGACCTATCGCAGCAGCCTCAAGGAGATAGGGCCGGTCTATCGCGAAGTTTTCGGCCGGCACTTTCCGGCGATGGCGGTGGTCGCGGTGACGGCGCTGGTGGAGCCGGAGGCGCTGCTGGAGATCGAGGCGACGGCGGTCGTCGCACGCTGAGCCCGGCAGCGCGAGCAGCCGCATTCAATGGCTCGTGAAAATACCGGCACGCGGCACCGTTTATTAGGTGTTCACCAAGATTCCGGGCGGAGACTGCCGGGGCGTCGCAGGTCGCGACGTTCTTCCGGAGTATCTCCATGTCCAGTGTCAGCGGTGTGGGCGGTGGTTTCCGACCACACCATAAACCTCCCAGCTTCGACCAGATCGACAGCAACAGCGACGGCGGCATCAGCCTCGACGAATTCGAGAGCGCCGCTCCAAAGGGCGCCGACAGCGCCAAGAGCGAAGAGCTCTTCAAGAAGATCGACGCGGACGGCGACGGCTCGATCAGCAAAGCCGAGTCGGATGCGTTCAAGGAGAAGGCCAAGAAGGCCGACAGCCTGCTGCAGTCCTTTCTGTTCTCCCTCCAGGCCGACGGGTCTCAGAACGCCCAGGCAGCCTCGACCAGCGACGGCGTTTCGGCGTTCGGTCAGATCGACAGCGACGCCAATGGTGGGATCAGCAAGGACGAGTTCAGCGCGGCCTTCAAGGACGGTCGCCTGAACAGCGACCAATTGAACAAGCTCTTCAGCTCGCTCGACCAGAACGGCGACGGCTCGGTCTCGCAGGATGAGGTGAAGACCTTCCAGTCCTCGCTGCAACAGTCCGGCGAGAGGCATCGTCACCGGCCGCCGCCCGAAGCCTTCCAGAACGCTTCGCAGGCCTATGGCAGCTCCTCGCAGCTCTCGTCGCAGGCGACCACCGAAACGAACTACGCCAAGGCAGCGTGAGTTCTGCCAATCGGGTGCCGCGTCGTGGCAACCGCAACACTTTCGACGCCGACGGCAGAAGCCGCTGGCGCCGCTGCTCAGATCCCCGCCCCGTCCTGTAGGGTCCCGGCCGGCGCCTTCCGCCAGAGCCGCATATGCAGCGCGCGCAGCCCAGGCCGCAGCAGGATGTCGCCTAAGGCGAGCGCCAGCGAGGCCGGCGCATTCATCGTCAAGGCAAAAGCCGCCGCGAACAACCCGGCCGTGCTCAGGACCCGCCAGCTCACCGCGGCCAGCCAGGCCCGGCGATCCGGCGTGCCGCGCCGGCCGACGATGCGGATGACATTGCGCCGGAGCCGGGCCACCACGCCGCCTTCGCCGATCGCGCCCGGTTGCTTGGCGTCTCCGTCCGCCTCGACGAAGCCGAATGCGACGGTCTCGTTGCTGATCCGGTCGATCAGGATGAAGCCACCGAGTTCATGGCTCCGCACATAGGGCAGCGAGACCAGCGGCCTGTCGAGCCGGAGCGTGACCAGGCCGATGCCGTTCATGCGCAGGGCTTGTGCCGGCAGCGGCCGGAAGCCTTCGATATCGATGCTGTGGTGCAAGGTCTCGACCGTGGCGCTGGCACTTTGCGTCGCCAGCTTCAGCAGAAACTGGCCGCCCTCCAGCATCGCGCGCTCGCCCGTCCAGAGCAGCCGCGCCGTGAGCCCCCGGCTCACCGGCAGCTCGGTGTCCGCAGCGGCGATGACGTCGCCGCGCGAAACGTCGATGTCGTCTTCGAGGGTGATGGTCGCGGCCTGCCCGGCTGCGATCTGGCTCGCCTCGCCCGCAGCGCCGATCAGCCGCGCAATGCGACTGGTGCGTCCTGAGGGCAGCGCCACGACCGGATCGCCGACACGGGCGCGGCCCGCCACCGGCGTGCCGGCATAGCCGCGGAAATCGAGATCCGGGCGGTTGACCCACTGCACCGGCAGGACGAAGCCTTCGCTGCCGGGCGCCGCGCGCGTGATCGCAACGCTTTCGAGATAGGGCAACAGCGCCGGTCCGTCATACCAGGCCATGAGCGAGGAAGGCCGCATGACGTTCTCGCCGTCGCGGGCCGAGACCGGGATGAAGCTGATCGAGGCGAAGCCGAGGCTCTTCACCGCCGCACGGTAGTCGGCCGCGATCTTTGCGAAGACGGCCTCGTCATAGCCGACGAGGTCCATCTTGTTGATCGCGACCACGACATGGCGAACGCCGACCAGCGAAACGATGAAGGAGTGGCGGCGCGTTTGCGGCAGCAGGCCCTTGCGCGCGTCGACCAGGATGATGGCGAGGTCGGCGGTGGAGGCGCCCGTCGCCATGTTGCGGGTATATTGCTCGTGGCCGGGCGTGTCGGCGACGATGAAGCTGCGCGTCTCCGTCGCGAAATAGCGGTAGGCGACATCGATGGTGATGCCCTGCTCGCGCTCGGCCGAGAGACCATCGACGAGCAAGGCGAAATCAGGCTGCGTGCCTTGCGTGCCGAATTTGCGGGAATCGCTGTCGAGCGCGTCGAGCTGGTCGTCGAAGACCGCGCCCGCCTCGTAGAGCATGCGGCCGATCAGCGTCGACTTGCCGTCATCGACCGAGCCGCAAGTGATGAAGCGCAGCAGCGAATGCCGGCCGGTTTCGGAAGCGGCGGGCGCATCGTTGGCAGGGAGAAGGTTCTGGGCCGGCCTCAGTGCCTTCAGGTTCTTCTTGGCCAGATTCCTGGCGATGGCGAAGCCCATCAGAAATAGCCTTCCTGCTTCTTCTGCTCCATCGAACCCGAGCCGTCATGATCGATGACGCGGCCCTGCCGCTCGGAAGAACGAGAGGAGCGCATCTCGGCGATGATGTCGGTAAGGCTCGCCGCCTCGCTTTCGACCGCGCCGGTCAGCGGGTAGCAGCCGAGCGTGCGGAAGCGGACCATGCGGGTCTCGACCACCTCGCCGGGCCGCAGCGCCATGCGCTCGTCGTCGCGCATGATCCAGGCGCCGTCGCGCTGCACGACCGGGCGCGGCGCCGCGAAATAAAGCGGCACGACCGGGATGTTTTCCAGCGCGACGTAGTCCCAGATGTCCCGCTCGGTCCAGTTGGAGAGCGGGAAGACGCGGAAGCTCTCGCCCCGGTGCTTGCGTGTGTTGAAGAGCTGCCAGGGCTCGGGGCGCTGGTTTTTCGGATCCCAGCGATGCTCGGGGCTGCGCAGGGAGAAGACGCGTTCCTTGGCGCGGCTCTTCTCCTCGTCGCGGCGGGCGCCGCCGAAGGCCGCGTCGAATTTGTGCAGGTCGAGCGCCTGCTTCAACCCTTGCGTCTTCATGACGTCGGTATGAACGCGCGAACCGGAGGCGAAGGGGTTGACGCCGGCCTCGACGCCTTCCCGGTTGATATGAACGATGAGATCGAGCCCGAGCCGTGCCGCCGTCTCGTTGCGGAAGGCGATCATGTCGCGGAACTTCCAGGTCGTATCGACATGGAGCAGCGGGAAAGGCGGCTTGGCCGGGTAGAACGCCTTCATCGCCAGATGCAGCAGAACGGCGGAGTCCTTGCCGATCGAATAGAGCAGCACCGGCTTGTCGCAGGTCGCCGCGACCTCGCGGATGATGAAGATGGCCTCCGCCTCGAGCTTCTGGAGATGGCTGAGCTGAATCATGCGCGCGGCTCCACTGGCCGAATTTCTTGCGAAGGAGACTTAGCGCGCCCCAGCTTTCCGTCCGTTCCAACATGCAGGCCGCATTCCTTTGCGGCATCGTCCTCCCACCACCAGCGCCCGGCCCGCTCAGCCTCGCCGGGGCGGATGGCACGGGTGCAGGGCTGGCAGCCGATCGAGACGAAGCCCTGCGCATGCAGCTGGTTGATCGGGACATCGTTGGCTTCGGCAAAAGCAAGCGTGCGCTCGCGCGTCCAGTCGATCAGCGGACTCGCCTTGACGAGGCCGCGCGCCGCATCGGCCTCCGCGAACGGAACCGCGCCGCGCGCCGCCGACTGGTCGGCGCGCAGACCGGTCAGCCAGATATCGGCCCCGGCGAGCGCCCGGCCGAGCGGCTCGACCTTGCGGATGTCGCAGCAGGATTTGCGGGCGTCGCGCGAAGCGTAGAAACCGTTGATGCCGTTCTGGCGGACATAGAGCTCGACCGCCTCGTGGCGCGGAAAATAGGGGCGGATCAGGATGCCGTAGCGCTCCTCGGTCTGCTGCCAGAGCGCATAGACCGCGGGGAACAGCCGGCCGGTATCGAGCGTGGCGAAGATCACCGGCAGCTTCGCCATGGCGAGGAAATGAGTCAGCACCTGATCTTCGAGGCCGAAGGAGGTGGTGAAGACCACAGGCCCCTTTGCCGCCGCAGCAACCCTGGCGAGGCGAGCCGAAATGTCGACGGAACCGAGCGCCGCATTCAACACTGCGGCACGGTGCGGCAACATTTCGACCGCCCCCTCATCCGCTGCCGCTTCGATTGCTGTCGCCTCGTCCTGGCCAGGGCTTTTAGCCATCGCTCTGCCGCGCCACCTGTTCGGTAAATCGAACAGACGACTTATACCCGCAGGTCCCAAAGCTCAATTCACATGCAGTAGCGGGTTTTTTCTTATTTCACTTTCAGAGGAGAAGATTGTTTTAACGAACGCAATACCTCCCCGAACGGGTACTACGACGACGATCCGAACGAGGCGAAACAAACGAATGCTCGTCCTCTCAATGGAAATCCCGCGATTTCGGCAGAATGCGCACATTTCGCGGATGGCGGTGGCGCGGCAGCGGCGGGTTCTTCAGCTCGTCGACGGGCATGGGAATCTCGGCACGATGCGTGTCCGACAGCGAGAGCAGATCGGCCGAGCGATCGATAATGCGCTGGGCCATGAGGTGGATCACCCCCTCGACGCTCTTCTGCACCCTGCCCTCGACCAGCATCAGCCGCGCGCCCATGACCTCGCGACGGAAACGCTCGAACAACCGCGCCCAGATCACGACATTGGCGATGCCGGTCTCGTCCTCCAGCGTGCCGAAGATGGCGTTGCCATTGCCCGGACGCTGGCGCACCAGCACGATTCCGGCCGTGCGGGCGAAGGCGGCGTCGGGCTTCGCGTTGGTCTCGGCGCAGCTCAGGATGCCCTCGCGGCGGAAGCGCGGGCGCAAAAGCTGCATCGGATGCCCCTTCAGCGAGAGCCGGACGGTCTGATAATCGGCGACGATGTGCTCGGCGAGCGGCATGACAGGCAGAGCCACCGTCGGCTCCTGCCCCAGCTCGCGCGCCTGCGCCGCCTGGAACAGCGGCAGAGCCGCGTCGTCCGGCAGGCGGCGCACGGCCCAGAGCGCCTCGCGCCGGTCCAGTCCGAGCGAGCGGAAGGCGTCGGCATCGGCGAGCAGGCGCATGGCGCGGGCAGGCAGAGCGGCCCGGCGCATGAGGTCCTCGACGTCGCGATAGGCGCCACCCGCTTCTCGTGCTTCCGCGATGGCTTTGCCCCAATCCTCCTTGAAGCCGTCGATCTGGCGGAAGCCGAGGCGCAGGGCGAAGGAGTGTTTCTCCTTCGGTTCGCCCGCCCCCTTTTGAGTGCAGGAACCGGGAGAACCCCTCACCCTGCCCTCTCCCTCCGGGAGAAGGTTCCCCGCGCTTTTTTCGGCGAGGTGGCCCGGATGAGAGCTATCGGCTCCGATTACCGATTGCCCATCGTCGGCTTCCTCCAGCCCGTTGTCCCAACAGCTGGAATTGACATCGACAGGATGCGGCTCGACGCCGCCGTTCTCCTGCGCCTCCCGGACGATCTGGGCCGGGGCGTAGAAGCCCATAGGCTGCGAGTTCAGCAACGCGCAGGCGAAAGCGGCCGGGTGATGCTTCTTCAGATAGGAGGAGATGTAGACCAGCTTGGCGAAGGAAGCTGCGTGGCTCTCCGGGAAGCCGTAGCTGCCGAAGCCCTTGATCTGCTCGAAGCAGCGCTGGGCGAAATCGCGCTCATAGCCGCGATCGACCATCCGTCCCACCATCAGATCTTCGTAATTGCCGATGGTGCCATCGTTGCGAAAAGTCGCCATCGCCTTGCGCAGGCCGTTGGCTTCGATGTCGGAGAATTTGGCGGCTACCATGGCGAGGCGCATCGCCTGCTCCTGGAAGAGCGGGACGCCTTCGGTCTTCTTGAGCACTTCGTAGAGCTCGTCCGGAGGACCATGCTCCGGTGCGGGCGAGGGATAGGTCACCTTCTCGATGCCCGCCCGCCGCTTCAGATAGGGATGGACCATGTCGCCCTGGATCGGGCCGGGCCGGACGATCGCGACCTGAATCACGAGATCGTAGAATTTTCGCGGCTTGAGGCGCGGCAGCATGTTCATCTGGGCGCGACTCTCGACTTGGAAGACGCCCAGCGACTTGCCTTCGCAGAGCATGTCATAGGTGCCTTCGTCGCCATCCGTGAAATCGGCGAGTTGATAGGGTTTTCCGTCGTGGCCTGCGATCAGCTCGAACGCTTTGCGGATGCAGGTCAGCATGCCCAAGGCCAGCACATCGACCTTCATCAGCTTGAGCTCGTCGATGTCGTCGCGGTCCCATTCGATGAAGGTGCGGTCCGCCATCGCAGCGTTGCCGATCGGCACGGTTTCGTCGAGGCGCCCGCGCGACAAGACGAAGCCGCCGACATGCTGCGAGAGATGGCGAGGAAAATGCAGTAGCCGCACCGCGAAGTCGACGGCGCGGCGGATCGTCGGATTCGTCGGATCGAGCCCGGCCTGACGAACACGGGCATCGCCGATCTCCGTGCCCCAGCTTCCCCATTGCGTGTCGGCAAGGCGGGCGGTGATGTCCTCTGTCAGCCCCAGCACCTTGCCGACTTCGCGGATGGCGCTGCGCGGCCGGTAATGGATCACGGTGGCGGCGATGCCGGCGCGGTGGCGGCCATAGAATTTATAGATCCACTGGATCACCTCCTCCCGCCGCTCATGCTCGAAATCGACGTCGATATCGGGCGGCTCCTTGCGCTCGGTCGAAATGAAGCGTTCGAACAGCACGTCGTTGTCGGCCGGATCGACCGCGGTGATGCCGAGCACGTAGCAGACGGCGGAATTGGCGGCCGAGCCGCGGCCCTGGCAGAGGATGCCTTTGCTCTCCGCGAATTCGACGATCTGGCGGATGGTCAGGAAATAGCGGGCGTATTCGAGCTTCCCGATCAGGTCGAGTTCCTTCGCCAGCAAGCCCTGAACCTTATCCGGAACGCCATCCGGATAGCGGATCAGGCAGCATCGGCGAACCAGTTCCACCAGCCAGTCCTGATCCTTCCACCCGGGCGGGATCGGCTCGTCGGGATACTCGTATTTCAGCTGGCCGAGATCGAACTCGACGCGGGAGAAGAGGGCTTGCGTCTCGGCGATGGCCTCGGGTGCGTCACGGAAGAGGCGGGCCATTTCCTGCGGCAGCTTGAGATGACGCTCGGCATTGAATTCGAGCAGGCGCCCGGCACGCTCGATGGTGACGCCCTCGCGGATGCAGCTGAGTACGTCCTGCAGATCACGCTGTTCGATGGAATCGTAAAGCGCGTCATTGGTCGCGATCAGCGGGGTGCGGGTCGCGGCGGCGATGGCCTTGAGACGCGCGAGGCGGCGGCGGTCGTCGCCGCGCCGGTGCATGCTGGCACCGAGCCAGACCGCGCCGGGTGCGGCATCGTCGAGCTGCGCGAGCAGTTCCGGCAGGCCGTCAAGGCGCTGCGCCGGCATCAGGATCAGCAGCAGGTCGCGGGCATCATTCAGGAGATCATCGATGACGAGGCGGCATTCTCCCTTCTTCACGCCTTCCTTGCGATTGCCATGGCTGAGCAGCCTGCAGAGGCGCCCCCAACCCTCGCGATTGGCCGGATAGACGACGATGTCGGGCGTGCCGTCGGCGAAGACGAGGCGGGTGCCGGTCGCGAGCTTGAAGCTCTCCGCCATCGCCTTCATCTGCTCGGGGGTGAAGGGCACCTCCGCGAAGGCCGGGTTCTCAATCCAGACATACTCGCCCGGGCAACCGCCCTCGCGCACCTTTTCCGGCGCCGGCAAGCCGTCCTCACGCAGATGCTTCAGCGCGGCCCAGGCACGCACGACGCCCGCCACCGTGTTGCGATCGGCGATGCCGATACCGGCATATCCAAGCAGCAGCGCCGTCAGCACCATATTCGGCCCCGGCGAGGCGCCGCGCAGGAAAGAAAAATTCGTTGCCGCAACGGGTTCGGCGAAGGGGCTCGCAATCTGATTCATGCGAAGAGCCCGTGCAGGAACCAGCGCGGCGGCGCGCTGTCGGCTTCGTAGAAGCCGGTGCGATAAAGCCAGAACCGCCGGCCCTGCGCATCCTCGACGCGGTAATAGTCGCGCATCGGCTCGTCGCTGCCGTCGCGCCACCATTCGGGGGCGATGCGCTCGGGACCTTCGGCGCGGGCGACGTCATGGGTGAGACGCCGCCAGCGGAAGCGGATCGGGGGGCCGTCCGGCACTTCCGCGATGGCCTCGACCGGCTGTGGCGGCTCGAAGAGCTGGAGCGGGCGGGCCGGCGGCTCCGCCGGCTCGGGTTCGGGCCAGGGCGCTTGCGACAGCGGCGCGGCGGCCGAGAGCGCTTTTGCCGCACGAACGGGATGGTGCGTGTCCTGCGCCGCGAAGCGCAGCACCCGGTCACGGCCGAAGCGGGTGACGAGCCGGTCGACGAGATCAGCCACGGCCTCCTCCTCGACGGCGCGGCCATCGAGGCTGTGTTGCGGCGTGTTCAGCGGTTCGCAGACCGGCACGGCGAGCTTGATCGCATCGAAGCCGAAACCGGGATCGAGCGGATCGGCCAGCGCCTCGATACGCTCGCGATAGAGCCGGAGCAGCGCCTTGGCATCGCGCGAGGGCCGGCCGGTCTCGATGGCGAGACGGCGGACAGCGCCGTCGCTGCGGAAGAAGGCGATCTCGAAGACGCGCCCGCCTTCGCCGCGCGCCTCCAGCACCCGCGCGGCTTCCCCGATCAGGCGGGTGACCTCGGCCTCGAGGCTCGCAGTATCGGCGAAGGGCTCGGCGAAATGGCGCTCGACCACGCAATCGGGCGGCGGACGCAGCGGCACGATGCGCCTATCCTCGTGGCCGAGGATGCGCCGGAGCTTCATCGCCAACCCCTCGCCGAAGCGGGCGGAGAGGGTTTCCGAGGGGCGCTCCGCGAGATCGGCCAGCCTCTTCAAGCCGGCGCGGGAGAGCGCGATCACGGTCTCCGCTTCGGCCTCCAGCGCCGCGACCGGCAGCGGTCGCAGCGCCGCTTCATCCTGCCCCGGCGGGATAATGCCTCCCCGTGCGAAGCGGGCGCAGGCGCGGGCGGCATCGGGCGTGCCGGCGATGGCGGCTTTCAGGCTCAAGCCCATCCGGTCCATCACCCGCCGCACAAGGCCGACCATCCCCTCCTCGCCACCGAAGAGATGGGCGCAGCCGGTGATGTCGAGCATGAGACCATGCGGCTCATCGAGCGCGGCCAGGGGCGTGAAGCGGTCGCAGAAGGCAGCGAGCGCTTCTAGAAACTGGCGGTCCGCCTGCGGCTCGGCCTCCAGCGCGACGAGATCGGGGATACGGGCGCGGGCATCAGCCAGCGTCAGGCCGCGGGCCAGACCGAGATCGAGAGCACGCCGGTCACAATCGACCAGGCGCAGCGCGTTGTGCTGCGTCTCGACCAGGACATACGGCTTCTCAGCCGGCGCGCCGAAGGCCGGAATCGCGCCCGTCCGCCGCAACCTGTCCGTCGCCAGGAAGGGGAACCAGAGGGCGAGATAGCGGCGCGGCATGGTCTGTCCGGGAAGCCAGTCTGTCGGATCGGTCGAAAAGGCTGCGTTCCGCGAAAGATCGTCGATCACGGTCCCACTCCACACGCCACTCACGTTCCGCCGCGCCGCCGCGCTGGCGCAGCAATCTCAAGGCGAAGGCCGGGGCACCCGGGGCATTGGCCTCCAGCGCCCGCGAGGCGAGCGTCCGGACCTGCCAGCGCGTGCGCGCCGCGCTCGGCGCCTCGGCCGCCGCCACCCGCAGCAGCAGAACCGGGACGCCCGAGCCTTCGGCCGCCAAGACGAGGCGGCGGCTCGCCGTCAGGTCGAAGGAGCGCGGCTCCCCCCAGGGCTCGATCAGCACGGCGCCGAGCGCCGGGCAGCGCGCCGCCTCGGCACCGGCCCGCAGCACGCTTTCGCCGTCGCGCGCCCGCACCAGCAGGAGGCGCGCCGGGTCGAGGCCGAGTTCGTTGAGCCCCGGCGCGTGCAGCCGGCCCGCCTCGGCATCGACGAAATCCTGCCGTGCCCAAAGGATCGGCCGTTCAGCAGCCTTTTCCTCCGCTGCCCCCGCCCTCAAAGCGAGTCCGAGCGCGAAGCCGGTCGCGGCGGCGAGATCGGCAATCTCGGCGGCGTAGACCTCGTGCAGTGCCGCCCGCGCGAGACCGCCATTCAGGGTCTCGTCCAGCGAAGCCACGCCCAGGCCGATCCGCGCCTGCGAAGCCGGCCCGGCGCGTAGGGCCCCTTCGGCAAGGCTGCGGCGCAGATCGGCCAAGGTCAAGGTAGTGGTTACGGGCATGGCAATAAGGTAACTGTTCTCTCTTTGTTCCTTTATAAGCCTCTCCCCGGCGGAAGGCGAGTCCGGTCTCGCCGCCCTCCCTCCCATCCCTGACGCGTGATGACAGCGAATGGGGCGCACCGTCTTCCTGGCGATCGGGACGCCCCCTCCAAACCGCCGCCATGGCGAACCGGCCGCCCACGCGCTAGCTTCACGGGCATGTGGGGGATTCTCCAAGCCTATTGGCCGCATATCCTTGCCGCCATCTCCATCGTGATGGCGGCCGTCGCAGGCGCGCATGCGGTGATGACGAAGGACGAAGTGCGCGCCGCCATCGGCTGGACCGGCGTCATCATCCTTTCGCCGATCGTCGGCCCCCTTCTCTATGCGATTGCGGGCGTGAACCGGATCCGACGCGCCACGATCCTGGCGCAACGGCCCGGCCATGGTCGACCCGGAACGCACTTCCACGCCAGCGACAAGGTGGTCGGGGCGCGGTTCGGGCAGCGCTTCGCGGCGCTCAAGACTTTGGGCGACCGCGTCGCCCGCCATCCTCTGACCACCGGCAACAGCATCGAAACCCTGCGAAGCGGCGACGAAGCCTACAGCGCCATGCTTGCCGCCATCGGGGCGGCCGAGCGCAGCGTCATCCTCGAGAGCTACATCTTCGACCGCGACCCTATCGGCCTGCGCATCGCCGATGCGCTGATCGCCGCGCATCGGCGCGGGATCGCGGTGCGCGTGCTGATCGATGCGGTCGGCGCCCGCTATTCGGTGCCAAGCATCGCCGGCCATCTGCGCGAGGGCGGCGTCGCGGTCGACGTGTTCAACGGCAACATCATCATGGGCCTCAGGCTGCCCTACGCCAATCTGCGGACGCACAGGAAGATCATCGTCGTCGACGGGACCGTCGCCTTCATGGGCGGCATGAACATCCGCCAGGGCTTCACCCGCGAGTTCGCAGGAGACGCCTATGCCCATGACACGCATTTCCGCCTGACCGGGCCCATCGTCGCCGATCTCTTCATGGTCGCGGCGGAGGACTGGCGCTTCGCCTCCGGCGAGGCGCTCGAAGGCCCGGCATGGGACATCACCTTGCCTGCCGCCAGCGAACTCGCCGCGCTCGTGCGGGCCGTTCCGTCCGGCCCGGACAGCTATCTGGAGACCAATCACAAGCTCTTGATGGGCGCACTTTCGGTCGCGCGGCGCTCCGTCAGGATCATGTCGCCCTATTTCCTGCCGGATCAGGAATTGATCAGCGCGCTCGTCACGGCGGCGCGGCGCGGCGTCGATATCGACATCATCGTCCCCTCCGTCAACAATCTGGTGCTGGTCGACAGGGCGATGACTGCGCAATTCGACCAGATTCTCAAGAATTACTGCCGAATCTGGCGCTCGACCGGCCCGTTCGACCATTCCAAGCTCTTCGTCGTCGATGGTTGCTGGGCCTATGTCGGCTCCTCGAACCTCGACCCCCGTTCGCTCAGGCTGAATTTCGAGATCGATATCGAAGTGCTCGACCATGATTTCGCCGGCGGAATTGCCGAGCGCGTCGAGGCCGTGATGGCGCAGGCGACACCTGTCACGCTTGCCGGCCTGCGCGCACGCCCTTATGTCTTGCGTCTGATGGACAGGTTGATCTGGCTCGGCTCTCCCTATCTTTGAGCCGAAACGGTCAACGCCCTGACGCGATGGATATGCAAAGCTTCGTCCTGTTCGATTCGAGCGGGCCAAAGCCTCAAACGGCAGAGCGATGCAGAAGAAGAGCCCGAGCCTGCGCGCCAGCATCATCGCCTCGCTCCGCCAGCGGAAGAACCGCGATGAAGCGCCCAGGCATGGGCCGGGCGAGCGGCCGGCAGGCACGCTCATCGCCTCCTACAACGTCCACAAATGCGTCGGCGTCGACGGTCGCTTCGATCCCGGCCGCATCGCGCAGGTGATCCGCGAGATCGCCCCCGACATCATCGCCCTGCAGGAGGCCGACAAGCGTTTCGGCGCCCGCCACGGCCTGCTCGACCTCGCGAGGCTGAAGGAGGAGACGGGCCTCATCCCGGTCCCCATCGAGAGCGCCAACGCCGCCGCCCATGGCTGGCACGGCAATGTCGTGCTGTTCAGGCAGGGGCTGGTGCGGGACGTCCATCAGGTCTCCCTGCCCGGGCTCGAACCACGCGGCGCGCTGGTCGTCGACCTCGATCTGGAGGGCGGCAGGGAGGTGCGCATCGTCGCCGCCCATCTCGGCCTGCTGCGCCGTTCGCGCTCGCAGCAGGCTCGCATGCTCCTCGACGTGATGAGGAACCGCGACGAGCGCCCCACGCTCCTGCTCGGGGACCTCAATGAATGGCGCCTCGGCGACCGTTCGTCGCTCAAGGAGCTCGGGCCCACTTTCGGCGCGCTGCCGATGCCCGTACCCAGCTTTCCCTCGGGCCTGCCGCTGCTCGCGCTCGACCGCATCATCGCCAACCGGCCGGAGATGCTGTCCGACGTCACGGTCCACGATACGCCGCTGGCGCGCATCGCCTCCGACCACCTGCCGATCAAGGCCATCCTCGGCCCGAGCAGCCCGAGCCTCGCGAGCCTCCCGCTGCCAGCTGTCGCGCTCGGGCCCGCGGCCAGCCCGGCTGCCGCGATCATCGGCTTTCGCAACGGCGCCGCGCCGACCGGGCCGGAGGGCACGGCTTTGCCGATCTCGGAGCTTCCGGACGGAAGCGAAGGCAGCAACCGGGCGCTCGTGCGCAAGGCGGGCGACCGGCTGAAGCGCGCGGTCAAGCGCACCCTGCGCCGGGCTTGACCTACCCTCTCCAAAGCTTTCCCGGCCCTGCGTCATGGCGCGCATGCGTCCCGACGCTGGCAACATCCGACAAATACTGCTTTCTGGCCCTCTCAGCAGCCAGATGGCCTGGAATCACATGCCGAACGCCTTGGCCGAGCGCCCGAGCGCGCTGCAACTCTTCCTGATCTTCGCGCGGATCGGGCTGACCAGCTTCGGCGGCGGCCTGAGCGGCTGGATGCTGCGGGAATTCGTGCAGCGGCGCCGGCTGATGAGCGAGGAGGATTTCCTCAACGGGCTCTCGATCGCGCAGGCGCTCCCCGGCGTCAACGTCACCAATATGGCGATCTGGATCGGCTACAAGCTCGGCGGCCGCAGCGGGGCGATCGCCTGCTGGCTCGGCATCGTGGTGCCGGCAGCGATCGTCATCGTGCTGATCGGCACGGTCTTCTCGTCGCTCGGCGGCTATGCCGTCACCCATGTGGCGCTCGGCGGCGCCGCCTCGGCCGCGATCGGCCTCTCGCTGGCGATGGGATTGACGGCGGCGCGGCGCGTACCGCGCCGGGTTTTTCCGCTCGCGATCATGGCCGCGACCTTCTTTGCCGTCGCCATCCTGAAATGGCCGCTGCTCTGGACCGTGCTCGCCGCCGGTTCGCTGAGTGTCGCCGTAACCTATTATCGGGGCTGAGCACCGGATGCCCAATCTGCCGYTCAGCATCCTCGTGGTCTTCCTGCCGCTCTCGCTGGTGACGATCGGCGGCGGCCAAAGCGCCATCGCCGACATGCACCGCCAGATCGTCGACGTGCATCACTGGTTGAGCGCCACGCAATTCGTCGATGCCTTCGCCATCGCGCGGCTGGCGCCGGGGCCCGGCTCGCTCCTGGCGACGCTGATCGGCTGGCAGATCGCCGGGTTCTGGGGCGCGCTGGCCGCGACCGTCGGCATCTTCGGCCCGACCGCCTTCCTCATCTACGGCGTGGCCCATATCTGGTCGCGCTATGAGGGCGCAAGGCTGCTGCGCGCACTCGAGAAGGGGCTGCGTCCCGTCGCGGCCGGGATGATCCTGGCCGCCAGCTATGTGCTGATCCAATCGCTCGACGGAGGCTGGCTCGCACGCGGCACCGCGCTCGTCTCGACAGCGCTGCTGATGCTGACGCCGGTCAATCCCCTGCTGCTGATCGCCGGCGGCGCCGGCTGCTTCGTCGGGCTGCATCTGCTGGCGCTGATCTGAAGAAATCGCGGGGTCAGGCGCGTGGTTCGTTGATCGGGTTCCGCTCCTTCACTATCCCTCTTGTCGACAAGAGGTGCGCGAATGAAACCGGCGAAGACGACCACAAACGCAGCGCCCGAGCGCAAACGCGGCTCCGGCGTGAAGCTGGTCTACGATCTGTTACGCGACGAGATTCTCGATCTGGTGCTGCCGCCGGGTAGCCCGATCGACGAAGTGCAGCTCGCCGAGCGGTTCGAGATGTCGCGCACCCCCATCCGCGAGGCTCTCGTGCGGCTCGCCGGCGAAGGGCTGATCGTCACCCTCCCCAATCGCTCGACGATGGTGTCGAACCTCGACTTCCTGAACCTGTCGCCCTTCTTCGACGCGCTGATGCTGATGTACCGGGTGACGACGCAGCTCGCGGCCCAGAACCATCGCCCGGAGGATCTGGACGCGATCCGGGTCCGGCAGGCGGAATTCGCCGGGGCGGTGAGAGCGCAGGACGCGCTCGCAATGATCGCAACGAACGCAGCCTTCCATGCGGCGATCGCCGAAGCCGGCCGCAACCCCTATTTCAACAGCCTCTTCAGCCGGCTTCTCGACGAAGGCCGTCGCTTCCTGCGACTCTACTACCAGTCCTATGACGACCGGCTTCCGCAGCAATTCGTCGACGAACATGAGGACATGATCGCCGCGATCGCCGCGCGGGACATCGTTGCGGCCGAGCGCCTCGGCCGCGCCCATGCCGAGCAGATCATCCAGCAGATCCAGAAGCTTACGGTGGGAGACAAACGGCTGGAGATGACCCTGTAGCGCTTGCTCTTCGTTATTGTCGACAAATAATATGCAACATGCGATAAAGATGCCGGAGAGAGGCCTGTCGCGGCGCGGCACAGCGCTCTCCCCCCAACCACAAAGCCAGCAGGAGAGCGCGATGAAGGCCAAGATTTTCTCGGGCGTGATCCCCGCCCTGATGACGCCTTGCAAGGCGGATCGGACGCCCGATTTCGATGCCTTGGTGCGCAAGGGCAAGGAACTGATCGCAGCCGGCATGTCGGCCGTGGTCTATTGCGGCTCGATGGGTGACTGGCCGCTGCTGACGGATGCGCAGCGCATGGAAGGTGTCGAGCGGCTGGTGAAGGCCGGCATCCCCGTGATCGTCGGCACCGGCGCAGTCAACACGGCCTCGGCCGTCTCGCTTGCGGCCCATGCTCAGAAGGTCGGCGCCCAGGGCTTGATGGTGATCCCGCGCGTGCTCTCACGCGGCACGGTCGTCCTCGCCCAGAAGGCGCATTTCAAGGCGATCCTTTCGGCCGCACCGGATCTGCCGGCGGTGATCTACAACAGCCCCTATTACGGCTTCGCCACCCGGGCCGACCTGTTCTTCGCCCTACGGGCAGAGCATCCGAACCTCGTCGGCTTCAAGGAGTTCGGCGGCCCGGCCGACATGCGCTATGCGGCCGAGAACATCACCAGCCGCGGCGACGACGTCTCGCTGATGATCGGCGTCGATACCGCGGTCTTCCACGGCTATGTGAACTGCGGCGCGACCGGCGCGATCACCGGCATCGGCAATGTCCTGCCGAAGGAGGTGCTGCATCTGTGCAGGCTGTCCGAGGCGGCAGCCCAGGGCGATGCCGAGGCGCGCCAGCGGGCGCTCGAGCTGGAGCAGGCGCTCGCCATCCTCTCCTCCTTCGACGAAGGCCCCGACCTCGTGCTCTATTTCAAGCATCTGATGGTGCTGAAGGGCGACAAGGAATACGCCCTGCACTTCAACGAAACGGATATGCTGACCGAGAGCCAGCGCGGCTACGCCGAAGCGCAGCTCAAGCTGTTCGACAGCTGGTATGCCGCCTGGACGCAGCAGGCCGGCGCCGTGCAGAAATACGCGGCCTGACACGCGAGTACCAACCGAGCGCGCGGCGATGGGGCCAGCCTATCGCCGCGGGCCCAAGGCGCCTCCGGAGACCGGACCTATGGCCAGCTACACCTTCTCCTGCCTCGACGGCCACACCTGCGGCAATCCCGTCCGCCTAGTCTCGGGCGGCGGCCCCAGGCTTGAAGGTGCGAACATGCTGGAGAAGCGCGCGCATTTCCTGCGGGAGTTCGACTGGATCCGCACCGGGCTGATGTTCGAGCCGCGCGGCCACGACATGATGTCCGGCTCGATCCTCTACCCGCCGACCCGGCCCGATTGCGACGTCGCCGTGCTCTTCATCGAGACGTCGGGCTGCCTGCCAATGTGCGGACACGGCACCATCGGCACGATCACCATGGGCATCGAGAACGGGCTGATCACACCGCGCGAGCCCGGCCGGCTCGCAATCGATGCGCCTGCCGGCAAGGTCGATATCACCTATCGCCAGGAGGGCCGCTTCGTCGAAGAGGTGCGGCTGACCAATGTGCCGGGCTTCCTCTACGCCGAGGGGCTGACGGCGGAGGTCGAAGGCCTCGGCGAGATCGTGGTCGACGTCGCCTATGGCGGCAATTTCTATGCGATCGTCGAGCCGCAGAAGAACTTCCGGGACATGGCCGATCACACTGCCGGCGAACTCGTCGGCTGGTCGCCGAAGCTGCGCGCGGCGCTCAACGCGAAATACGAATTCGTCCATCCCGAGCATCCGGAGATTCGGGGCCTCTCCCATATCCAGTGGACCGGCCAGGCGACCAAGCCGGAAGCCCACGCCCGCAACGCGGTGTTCTATGGCGAGAAGGCGATCGACCGGTCGCCCTGCGGCACCGGCACCTCGGCGCGGATGGCCCAGCTCGCCGCCAAGGGCAAGCTCAAGGTCGGGGACGAATTCGTGCATGAGTCTATCATCGGCTCGCTGTTCAAGGGGCGTGTCGAGGCCGCGACGACCGTCGCCAACCGCGAGGCGATCATCCCCTCCATCGCCGGCTGGGCGC
This sequence comes from Allobosea sp. 10L417, assembly GCF_056395485.1. Lineage (NCBI taxonomy): Bacteria > Pseudomonadati > Pseudomonadota > Alphaproteobacteria > Hyphomicrobiales > Alloboseaceae > Allobosea > Allobosea sp. 10L417. The sequence continues at coordinate 623,081 of NZ_JBFTJP010000002.1, read as the reverse complement.
GGATGACGGGCATCAACACGATCTTCATCGACGATCGCGATCCCTTCGCCCACGGCTTCGTCGTGAAATGAGCGAATCCCGAGCGCTTTCCGCGACTTAAGCGCAAGCGCCCGCTCCTCTCGAAGTTACGCAATTCAACGCGGGCTGCCGGATGTCAGGCGCGCCCGCCCATCTGGCTCGCCTTGACTCTTCGCGCCCAAATAAATATCCAACCGGTTGGATATTTATGAAAGCCAGATCATGGGCAGGCACAGAACCATCGACCGAGATGCGGTTCTCGACGCGGCGGAACGCGTCGTGATGCGGGCAGGAGCCGCGCATCTGACGCTGGATGCCGTGGCTGCAGAGGCCGGCATCAGCAAGGCCAGCGTCCTCTACGACTACAAGAGCAAGCGCGCGCTGATCGGCACACTCATCGAGCGCCGTGTCGGCAGCGAGGAAAAGCGGATCCAGTCTTTCATCGATGCCGAAATCGGCAAGCCGGATGCGGATATTCGCGGGCGACTGGCCGCCGCCTCGCGCTCGTCCTCGGAAGAGGACCGCGCGGTCGCCCTCAACCTCTGCGTCGCTCTGGCGCAGGATGCCGAGCTGCGCGGCCCCGTGCAGAAGTCTCTGCAGAACACGCTGTCCGCCATCGCCGCATCCTCGACACATCCGCGCGGCGCACTGCTCGCCTTCCTCGCGGTCGAGGGATTGACCCTGCTCGACTGGTTCGGGCTGCTCAGCTTCCCGGAGCCTGAGCGCGACAGGTTGATCGCCGAGATCGGGTGGTTGATCGGGCAGTCGCCGAGCGCGATTCCCCAGACCTGACACGCAAACACTGAACTCATCGAGCGCCGAGCCCGAACCCATGTCTTTCTCGACTTCGACCCTTTCCCGCATCCTCGTCATCGCCCTGCCGCTGTTCGCGGCCGCATGCAGCGAGCAGAAGCAGCCTGCCAAATCGGCCTCCCAGATGCCGCCGGTGACGGTCGGCATCGTCACCGTCGAGCCACAGAACCTGCCGGTGACCAACAACCTGCCGGGGCGCATCGCGCCGACCCGCATCGCCGAGGTGCGCCCACGCGTCACGGGCATCGTCGTCGAGCGCGTGTTCCAGCAGGGCAGCCTCGTCAAGCAAGGCGACGTCCTCTATCGGATCGACCCCGCTCCGTTCCGGGTGCGCGTCGAGAGCGCCGAGGCGACCCTGAAGCGCGCCGAGGCGACGCAGTTGCAGGCCCGCCAGCAATCCGACCGCATCGTCGAGCTGCGCGAGCGCAACGTCGCCAGTGCGCAGCAGCAGGAAAGCGCGGTCGCCGCGCTCGCCCAGGCCGACGCCGATGTCGCGGCAGCGCGAGCGGGTCTCGCAGCGGCGCAGCTCGACCTGCAATATTCGGAGGTCCGCGCCCCGATCAGCGGCCGGATTGGCCGCGCACTGATCACCGAAGGCGCGCTCGTCGGCACCGGCGCCGCCGATATTCTGGCGACGATCCAGCAGCTCGACCCGGTCTACGCAGACTTCACCCAGTCCGCCGGCGAATTGCTGGCGCTGCGCCGCGCTCTCAAGCTTGGTGCGCTGACGAGTTCGAACCCCGGCGCGGCCAATGTCCAGCTGCTGTTCGACAATGGCGAGCGCTATCGCCATTCGGGCAAGCTGCTGTTCTCGGAAGCGACCGTCGATGCGACCACCGGGCAGGTGACGCTGCGCGGTGAGTTCCCTAACCCGGAGGGCGACCTCCTGCCCGGCATGTATGTCCGCGTCGAGATCGAGCAGGGCGTGCAGAGCAACGCCATCGCCGTGCCGCAGCAGGCGATCCAGCGCGACGGCCGCGGGCAGGCGCAGCTCTACATCCTCAAGCAGGACGGCACGCTGGAGCTGCGGTCGGTCCGTGCCGGCCGGACGCTGGAGAACCGGCAGGTGATCGATGACGGGCTCAAGCCCGGCGAGCAGGTCGTCGTCGAGGGTTTCCAGAAGATCCGCCCGGGCGCGACGTTTACCGGTGCGCCCTGGCAGGCGGCCGCCCCGGCCAAGGCCGCCGGCAAGCAGAGCTGATACGATGCCGAGCTTCTTCATCGACAGGCCGATCTTCGCCTGGGTCGTCGCGATCTTCATCATGCTCGGCGGGGTCATCACGATCCCGATGCTGCCGATCGCGCAGTATCCGAACGTCGCGCCGCCACAGATCACGATCAGCACAAACTATCCCGGCGCCTCGCCGGAGGACATCTACCAGAGCGTCACGCGACCGGTGGAAGAGGAGCTGAACGGCGTCCCCGGCCTGCTCTATTTCGAGTCCACATCGGAGGCGAATGGCCGCATCAACCTGACCGTCACCTTCGCGCCTGGCACCAAGATCGGCGAGGCGCAGGTCGAGGTGCAGAACCGGATCAGCCGCGTCGAGCCGCGCCTGCCGCGCTCGGTCGTGCAGCAGGGCCTGCGCGTCGAGCAGGCTGGCACGAGCTTCCTGCTGCTGGTGACGCTGACCTCGGAAGACGGCCGTGTCGATGCCGTCGGCCTCGGCGATTATCTCAGCCGCAACGTCCTCGGCGAGATTCGGCGCGTCTCCGGCGTCGGCAGCGCGACTTTGTTCGCGACCCAGCGCTCGATGCGCATCTGGATGGATGCGGAGAAGCTGCTCGGCCTGAAGCTGACGGCGAATGACGTCATCGCTGCCGTGCAGGCACAGAATGCGCAGGTCGCGGCCGGCCGCGTCGGCGCCCAGCCAAACCCGATCGGCACGCAGCTTTCGGCCACGGTTCTGGTCCGTGGCCAGCTCACCACGCCCGAGGAATTCGGGTCGATCGTGCTGCGCGCCAACACGGACGGCTCCTCCGTCCGGCTGCGCGATGTCGCGCGGGTCGAGGTCGGCGGCGAGTCCTACAATTTCTCCACCCGCCTAAACGGCCAGCCGAGCGCGGCCATCGGCGTGCAGCTCTCGCCGACCGGCAATGCACTGGCCACCGCGACGGCGGTACGCGCCAAGATGGACGAGCTCGCCCGCTTCTTTCCCGCCGGGCTCAAGCACGAGATCCCTTACGACACATCGCCGTTCGTGAAGGTCTCGATCGAGAAGGTGATGCACACGCTGCTCGAGGCGATGGTGCTCGTCTTCGTCGTGATGTTCCTGTTCCTGCAGAACTTCCGCTACACGGTGATCCCGACGCTGGTCGTGCCGGTGGCTCTGCTCGGCACCTGCGCCGTGATGTTCGCCGCCGGCTTCTCGATCAACGTGCTGACCATGTTCGCGATGGTGCTGGCGATCGGCATCCTCGTCGACGATGCCATCGTCGTGGTCGAGAATGTCGAGCGCATCATGGCCGAGGAAGGGCTGCCGCCGAAGGAGGCGACCCGCAAGGCGATGGGCCAGATCAGCGGCGCGATCATCGGCATCACGCTGGTGCTGACGGCTGTGTTCGTGCCGATGGCGTTCTTCCCCGGCGCGGTCGGCATCATCTACCAGCAGTTCAGCCTGACGATGGTGGTCTCGATCCTGTTCTCGGGCTTCCTGGCGCTGACACTGACGCCCGCACTCTGCGCCACCTTCCTGAAGCCGATCGCCAAGGGCGGTCATCACGAGAAGAAGGGCTTCTTCGGCTGGTTCAACCGTAGCTTCGATCGCGCGACCCATCGCTATGCCGGCGCCGTCGGCGCGATCACGCGCAAGCCCGGCCGCTACATGGTGATCTATCTCGCACTGCTCGCCGGCCTCGGCTGGGGCTTCCTGCGCCTGCCTTCGGCCTTCCTGCCGAACGAGGACCAGGGCTATCTGCTCGTCGACATCCAGGCCCCGCCGGAAGCCAGCGCCAATCGCACCCTCGAGGTTCTCCAGCAGGTCGAGAAGATCGTACTGGCCGAGCCCGCCGTCTCCCGCATGGTCGGCATCTCCGGATACAGCTTCGCCGGAGCCGGCGAGAACGCGGCGCTCGCCTTCATCACCCTGAAGGACTGGAGCGAGCGCGGCCCGAGTGATTCCGCCGCGGCGATCGCGCAGCGCATCAACGGCAAGATGTTCCAAATCAAGGACGCGCAGACTTTCGCGCTCTCGCCTCCGCCGATCTCGGGCCTCGGCAATTCGACCGGCTTCAGCTTCCGCCTGCAGGATCGCGGCGGCCTCGGCCAGGAGGCGCTGTCGGCGGCGCGTACGCAGTTGCTCAACGCCGCCACGCAGAGCCCCGTGCTGGCGGGAGTGCGCGTCGAGGGCCTGGCCGACGCGGCCCAGGTCAACCTGATCATCGACCGCGAGAAGGCGAACACTTTCGGCGTCGCCTTCGCCGACATCAACGCCACGATCTCGGCGAATCTCGGCTCCTCCTATGTCAACGACTTCCCGAATGCCGGCCGCATGCAGCGCGTGACCGTGCAGGCCGAGGCGAGTCAGCGCATGCAGGCGGCCGATCTCCTGCGCCTCAACGTCCGCAACGTGCATGGCGGCATGGTGCCCTTCTCCGCCTTCGCTACGGTCGAATGGCAGAAGGGCCCGACCCAGGTCGTCGGCTACAACGGCTATCCCGCCGTGCGCATCGCCGGGCAGGCGGCGCCGGGCTATTCGTCAGGTGCGGCGATCGCCGAGATGGAGCGGCTGGCGCGCGACCTGCCACAGGGTTTCGGCTATGAATGGACCGGCCAGTCGTTGCAGGAGATCCAGTCGGGATCGCAGGCGCCCTTCCTGATCGGGCTCAGCATCCTGTTCGTTTTCCTGCTGCTCGCGGCGCTCTATGAGAGCTGGTCGATCCCCATTGCAGTGATGATGGTGGTGCCGCTCGGCGTCATCGGCTCGGTCGCGGCGGTGACGCTCAGGGGCATGCCCAACGACGTCTACTTCATGGTCGGCCTGATCGCGATCATCGGCCTCTCGGCCAAGAACGCGATCCTGATCATCGAGTTCGCCAAGGATCTCCATGCCGAGGGCAAGCCGCTGCTGGAGGCGACTACCGAGGCCGCCCGGCTGCGCTTCCGCCCGATCCTGATGACCTCGCTCGCCTTCACCCTCGGTGTCGTGCCGCTGGCGATCGCTTCCGGCGCGAGCGCCGCGAGCCAGAACGCCATTGGCACCGGCGTGCTCGGGGGGATGATCTCGGCCACGATCCTCGCGGTCTTCCTCGTCCCGGCCTTCTTCGTCTTCGTGATGAAGCTGTTCAAGCCGAAGGAGCACTCCAAGCCGATGCCGCTGGAAGTCGCAGAGCAGAAATAAGAGCCGGGGCGGCTTTTCAGCCGCCCTTCGGCCCTTCCAGGCGCAGCCAGCAGTGCTCTGACGAAGAGGCGACGGCGCACTCGATGAAGCGGACGCCGCGGGCGCCATCGACCACGGTGGGGTAGTCGGCATCCAACGCATCGGCCACGCGGCCTGCCTGATGGGCGCGGATATCGGCGAAGATGCCGCGATAGATGTTGGCGAAGGCCTCGATGAAGCCTTCCGGGTGACCGGGCGGAATCCGCCCTGCCCGGCGCGCCGCTTCACACAGCCAGGGCGTGGCGCGCGTCAGGATCTGCGTCGGGCCGTCCTGGCGGTGGTGGACGAGCCGGTTCGGCTCCTCCTGCCGCCATTCCAGCGTTCCGAGCTCGCCCGAGACACGCAGCCGCAGGTCATTCTCGAGCCCGGCATTGATCTGCGAGGCGATAAGCACACCTCGCGCGCCTCCGGCGAAGCGCAGCAGGATACTCGCGTCATCATCCAGCGCGCGGCCGGGCACGAGCGCGCCGAGATCGGCGACGAGTTCCTCGATCGCCAGACCCGTGACGGCCGAGACGAGGTTTTCGGCATGCGAGCCGATATCGCCCAGCGCTCCGGCGATGCCGCTGCGGGCGGGATCGGTGCGCCACCCGGCCTGCTTGTTGCCGGTCTTCTCCAGCGCGCTGGCGAGCCAGCCCTGATTGTACTCGACCACGACCTTGCGGACGGCGCCGAGCGCGCCCGAGCGCACCATCTCGCGCGCCTGCCTGATCATCGGGTAGCCGGTGTAATTGTAGGTCACGCCGAAGACCGTGCCGACCGCCTCGACCGTCTCGACCAACGCATCGGCCTGGGCGCTGGTATGAACCAACGGCTTGTCGCAGACGACGTTGAAGCCGGCCTCTGCAAAAGCGTGCGCAATCGGGAAATGGCTGTCGGTCGGCGTGACGATGACGACGGCATCGACACGGGCCTCCAGCGGGCGCTCCAACTCCGCTTCGAGCAGCGCCTGCCAGCTTGGATGGTTGTTCATATCGCTCAGGCCGAGCGCACGCCCGGAGGCCAGGGCCTTCTCCGGCGTCGAGGACAACGCACCGGCCGTCAGCTCCGCCTCTCCGTCGAGGGCGATGGCATGGCGGTGCACGGCGCCGATGAAGGCGCCGTGACCGCCGCCGACCATGGCGTAGCGCAGCCGGGGGGGGAATGCGTCGGTCATCGGCCTGTCCATGCGTGAATCTGGCGGCCGCTCCGCGGACGGAGCGGCCGGGAAGAGCCCTCAGCGCCTCAGAACGGCGAGTCGGGGAAGTAGAAGTCCTTGGCGTTGCTCTTGTCGATCAGCACCGAGGGGATGATCGTGGTCGCCGGCAGCTTCTCGCCCTTCAGCCGCGCCTCGGCCGTCAGCTTGATCGCGTCGTAGATGAATTTCGGCGAATAGCTGACATTGGCCTGGATGCGCGGGTCCTTGTTGTCGAGGATGACCTTGACCATGTCCTTGGCGCCGGCACCGCCGAAGATCACCTTGATATCCTTGCGGTTAGCCTGGTCGATGGCGCGGATCGCGCCGAACGCCATGTCGTCATCCGCCGCCCAGAAGGCGTCGATGTCCTTGAAGCGCGTCAGGAAGTCCTGCGTGACCTTGTAGGCGTCGTCGCGGTTCCAGTTGGCGAACTTGGCATCGAGCAGCTTGATGTCGGGGTTGTTCTTCAACACGCTGTTGAAGGCGTCCATGCGCTCGGTGTCGAGCGTGGTCGGGATGCCGCGAAGCGCGACGACCGTGCCCTTCCCGTTCAGCGTCTTGGCGATGTACTCGGCCGGGATCTTGCCGAAGGCGGTGTTGTCACCCGCGACATAGGCGTCCTGGGCGGAGGTATCGGTGAGGCCGCGGTCGACCACCGTCACATAGGCGCCCTTCGCCTTCACATTGGCGACCGGCCGGGTCAGCGCCGCCGACTCGAAGGGGAAGACGACGAGCGCGTTGATCTTGTTGACCGTGCTGAGATCCTGGAGCTGGTTGGCCTGCTCGGTCGCGTTGGCCGCCGTGCGGATCGTGATCTTGAGGTCCTTGTGCTTGGCCTCGAGATCCTTCTTCGCCTGGTTTGCCCAGTAGTTGATGCCGCCCATGAAGCTGTGCGTCGCGGCGGGAATGGAAACGCCGAGATTGACGGGCTCGGCGGCGGCACTCGTCGCCGCGAAGGCGAGGCCCGCTGCGGTAGCGGCGAGCAAGAGGCTGCGTCTGGTCTGCATGGACATCGCTTCTCTCCCTGTGTGGCCAACCTTCAGCGGCGGCCTTTCTGCAAAAACGCGACAGTGATGATGACGAAGCCCTGCACGGCAGCGTTGAGATAGACGCTGATCAGGCTCGTCAGATTGAGAATATTGCCGATCACCGAGAGCAGGATCGCGCCGACGACCGTGCCGGTGATGCTGCCCTGTCCGCCCTTCAGCGCGGCACCGCCGACGATAACGGAAGCGATCGCCTCCAGTTCCCAGAGCAGGCCCGTGGTCGGTGATGCCGAGCCTAGACGCGGCACGTAGAGCAGCGTGGCGATACCGACGCAGATACCGAGCAGCATGTAGGTGAGGATCTTGACCCGCTCGACATCGACAGCCGCATAGCGGGCAACGGTCTCGTTGGAGCCGATCGCCTGGACATGGCGGCCATAGACCGTCTTGTTCAGGATCAGCGCCCCGACCACGGCGACCAGCAGGAAGACGATGACGGGGACGGGCACGCCGGCCAGGCTGCCGTAATAGACCGGGGCGTAGATGTCGGCGAGGCTGTTCTCCAGCGTCAGCGCGCCGCCATCGGCGAAATAGGTCAGATATGCGCGGAAGATGCCGAGCGTGCCGAGCGTGACGATGAAGGGCTCGATGCGGCCCTTGGCGATCAGCACGCCATGAATCAGGCCGAAGACGGCTCCGAGCAGCACCGCGAGCATCGCCCCGCAGAGGACCGCGAGCACAGGCGATCCCAGCGCGCCCGCCGCCCAGTTGATGAACATGATGACGCAGCCAGCGATCAGCGCCGCCATCGAGCCAACCGACAGGTCGATGCCCCCGAGGATGATGACGAAGCACATGCCCACCGCGATGATGCCGATAAAGGCGGTGCGGGTGAGCACGTTCAAGCCATTGTCGAGCGTGGCGAAGTCGCCGTTGAGCAGCGCACCCAGACCGCAGAGCAGGATCAGGCCGACGATCGGGCCAATGCTGGCGATGCGCTCGGCGAGTGGGGTTCCCGCCTCCCGGCGCGCTGCCGCCGGCCCGGCCTGCAAGGTCTCAGGCTGCGACATGGCGCGCTCCCGTTGCATAGGCGATCATGGTCTCTTCGGTGAGTTCGTCGCCACCCACCACCGTCACGAGCCGGCCCTCGCGCATGATCGCGACGCGATGGGCTAGCCCGATCAACTCGATCAGCTCGGACGAGATGACGATGACGGCAAGTCCCTGGGCCGCCAGCCTCTGGATCAGGAAATAGATTTCGCGCTTGGCGCCGACATCGACGCCGCGCGTCGGCTCGTCCAGCACCAGCACCTTCGGCTGCGGATGCAGCACCTTGGCGAGCGCCAGCTTCTGCTGGTTGCCGCCGGAAAGGGAGGCGGCGCGAGCCTCCAGCGAGCCAGCGCGGATGCCGAACTCGGCGACGGCGCCCTTCAGCGCGTCACGCTCGGCGCCCTGATCGAGCCAGGGCCGGGAATAGCGTTCCAGCGCCATCAGCGTCAGGTTGGGGCCTAGCGGCAAGGCGGTGTGCAGCCCCTTTCCCTTGCGGTCCTCGCTCAGATAGGTGAGCCCGTTGCGAGCGGCGTCGCGCGGCGAGCGCAGCGCGACCGGCTTGCCGCCGAGCCGGATCGCGCCACTGCCCGGCCTCAGGCCCATGAGGCCTTCGAACAGCTCGGTGCGGCCGGCGCCGACCAGCCCGGCGAAGCCGAGGATCTCGCCCGGCCGCACGGCAAAGGAAATATCCTGCGCCCAGCCCGGGACCGTGAAGCCCGCGACCTGCAGCGCCGGAGCTGCCGCCGCCTCCGGCTCTACCTTGTCGGGGAAGAGATCGGCGATCTCGCGGCCGACCATCATCGTCGCCATGTCGTGGCGGGTGAGCGAGGCAGTGGACGCGCGGCCGACCAGCCGGCCGTCCCGCATCACCACCACTTCGTCGGTAATGCGCTCGACCTCGTCGAGCTTGTGCGAGATGTAGACGATGGTGACGCCCTGCGCCTTCATCCGCTCGATCAACCCGAAAAGGCGCGCCACTTCCGAGGGCGTCAGCGTCGCGGTCGGCTCATCCATGATGAGGAAGCGCGCCTTGCGCGACAGGGCCTTGGCGATCTCGACAAGCTGCTTCTCGGCAACGATCAGGCGACGCACCGGCTCGTCCGGATCGCGGGCGAGGCCGACCTCCGAGAGCGCCGCCTGTGCTTCGCGGTGCATGGCGCGTTCGTCGAGGAACCAGCGCTTGCGGCGCTCATGCCCGAGGAAGATGTTGCCGGCGATCGTCAGATCCTCGGCGAGGTTGAATTCCTGATGGATCAGCACGATGCCGCGCGCCTCGGCGTCGCGGGAGCCGGAGAAGGAAACGGGCTCGCCATCGATCAGCACCCGGCCTTCGCTCGGCTGCTCATAGCCCGCGAGGATCTTCATAAGGGTGGACTTGCCGGCGCCGTTCTCGCCGAGCAGCCCGCAGACGCGGCCGGGCTCGAGGACAAAGGAGACGCCATGCAGGACCTGGACCGACCCAAAACGCTTCACGATCCCGTCGAAAGCGACGGAGAGGCCCGCTCGCTTCTGCGGCGCTTCGCTCATGCCGGGCTCCCGCTGCGCAAGGCTTCGCGCATGGCGAGCACGCCCGCGCCGATCAGGCCCGTCTCGGAGCCGAGCGGCGCGGCGGTGATCTCGAGATGGCGGGTCGAGAGGGCGAGCGAACGCTGGTTCACGCTCTGCCGGATCGCGGCAAGGAACATCGGGCCGATGGCCGCGACGCCACCGCCGATGAAGATGTGGGACGGGTTGTAGAAATTGACGAGCGCCGCCAGCACCTGCCCGATCAGCCGGCCGGAACGACGCACGATCGCATCGGCCTCGGCATCGCCGGCACGGGACGCCGCGCCGACATCGACCGCCTCCACCCTGCCCATCTCGGCGAGCTTCGCGGCGAGCGCCGGGCTGCGCCCGCTCTTGGCCGCCTCCATCGCCATCGCAACGATGGCGGGCGCAGCCGCCATGGCCTCGACGCAGCCGCGATTGCCGCAGCGGCACAAAGGCCCCTCCGGATCGGCGCAGATATGACCGATGTCGCCGGCCGAGCCGGTGGCGCCGCGATAGAGCTCGCCATGGCAGACGATGCCGCAGCCGATGCCGGTGCCAACCTTGATCACCAGGAAATTGTCGATCTGCTTGCGCTGCCGCCAGAGCACGCCGAGCGCCATGAGATTCACGTCGTTGTCGACGAAGACGGGGGCAGCGGTGATTTCGCGCAGATCGTCGCGGATGGCGTAGCTGTCCCAGCCGGGCATGAGCGGCGGATTGACGAGCTGGCCGATGGCGAAGTTGACCGGGCCGGGCACGCCGATGCCGATGGCGAGGACGCGGTCCGGCGCGATGCCGTTCTGCGCGAGCATCGCCGGCAGCAGGCTGCGCAGCCGAGCCATGATCGGGCCGGGCCCGGCGCCGACATCGGCTTCCTGGGAATGGCGCGCGATGATCGAAAGGTCCGGCTGAAGCAGCGCCACGTCGAGGCTGGTCGCGCCGATATCGACGCCGACGAGGACGCCGATGCGGCCATTGACCCGCAGCGTCTCGGGGCGGCGCCCGCCGGTCGAATGCTGAAACCCGGCTTCGTCGAGCAAGCCCTGATCGAGCAGCCCCGCCGCCAGCGCATTGGTCTTGCTGCGCGAGAATTGCAGAGCATCGGCCAAAGCATAGCGCGCAACGCCGCCCGACCAGAAGGTCGCTTCGAGCAGCGCGAGCTCGTCCGGGCTCAACCTGTGCCAGGGCAAGGCGATGGCCGTCCTCCCTATCCATTCGATCTTGTCGCGACCGATTACCGAACAGGCTAGGAAAGCCGCCGCGGAGGCTCAAGACCGAACTTCGGCTAGATTTCGGCCGAAGTGCAATCAAAGCCGCTTATGACTTGCGAATTTGCGACGATCCGCCCGAGCAGATCGCAACCGGCGCGGCAGCGTGCAGGCGACAGCCTCTCGAGAGAGCCGACGACGCGGCCCGCAACTCCGTCGCGATCGCCGCCGGTTCGAACGCCTGGCGTCCGGGCTGGGGATGAGATCACACGCCTGACAGAACGGGCATCGGCGACCTCCTGCGCACTGCGCAGGCAAACTCCTGCCGACGAAGGGCCGCGCGGCCGGCAATCTGCGTCGGCCAGATCTCCGTTCATGCGCCTTCGGTCCATCAGAAGGCCGCTACCCAAGACCTAGCGGACTCCGTCAGACTTGATAAACGCTGGCGGCGGACTTCATGAGCGCTTTGTCCGCATCGGTGGAAGAGAACTGGGAGTTGTTGTTCGCCGGCTGCAGCTGCAATGCGTTGTTCATTCCCCAGATCGCAGCCTGCGTTCGGTTCTGAACCCGGATCTTGCGCAGAATGGCTTTGACGTGAACCTTTACCGTCGCCTCGGCGATATCGATCTTTCGCGCGATGGACTTGTTGGCGTCCCCTTCGATCAGACAACGCAAGATCGCCATTTCCCGCGGAGAAAGCAGCGGCGCGCCCGCACTCTCAGGCGGAGAGCATGACGCAACCTGTTCATCGTCGTTGGGAACGGGGACGGCTTTAGGGCGGCGATTTTTTTTGGCCGAGGAGGCCGCCGATGACGGGAATGCAGGCGGGAACACTGTCTCACCCAGCATCACCAGCTCGATCGACTTGACGAAGGAATCGCAGGAAATGACGTTGGCGAGGTAACCGCTTGCCCCAGCCTTGAACGCCAAAGCTGGCTCGTTAGGCTCATAGTGATCCGTCACCACGGCGATCGGCACGTTCGGGTGCTGGTCCTTTACCAGCTCGATTTCCGCCACTGCGAGATCGAAATCATCGCTGGTATGGGCGATGAGAAACATGTGCCTCTGGGCTCGAAGCTTGCTCGCCAATTGCTCTTCATAGGATGACGCAGAAAGAATGCGAAAATTCTTCTCTAGAAGAACCCGGGCGATGCCTTCTTTCATCAGGGAGTATTTTCCAATGAGGACGATACCATACGCTTTACTCTCCCTCATTAGCCCCTCCTGAATCATCAGGAAAACTCATATCCCCTCGAGATAGGCCAGGCGCCGTCTTTAACCGTCATCATCAATATTCGTCGACAGATAGCATAAGGCTTTACTTGCAAATATCAGGTTCGACGATATTCGGCCAACAGATACTTGCGCAACGCACTCTCGCTGCGGTCGATATTTGATCGGCCCTATATTTGCCTTGAATCGTCAGGGAATTTTTCAGCCACTGAAATGCCCGTAACGAATTAGTCATCAGCTCGACGTGGAGTCGAACGGTCGGCATCGGCAGAGATCATTGATAGCTAAAATTCACACGACCGGCAAGCCAATTAGCAAATCATTTACCATTGCCCCAAGACTTCGCACCGACTCTGCCCTTGCGTCACGTCGCACCGAACCTTGATTATCGGCTTGTTTTTTATCGATTAAATTCCACAGCACCCATGGGTTAACCTAAAATGCAGACGACATTCTGAGCATGTGCCAAGAGCTCCGCCTCTTGCCCGATAGCTGTGTGCCGCACCGAGGCAGATTCCCGAAAGCTCAGCCTACCATCCCCACAAGAACAGCGCTGCTGGGTGCGATCAAAGTCGGCTCTTCAAGCCTGGAACATGGCCGCCACCCCAACATGCCGGCCATCGGCAATCTCGCAAACGACCCTGTGAGAATTCCCAACACTCCGCCCGTTGGAAATTCCATGAAATTGCTCCGGGCGTCGTTCGCACTCGACTTTCTCGACCGAAGCGAGCTTCGAGCCAAATTGAAGCAAACCCTTGAGGTCGAGCGTCATCCACCTTTCGATGTCGCGCGCGCACCTCTCAGCATATAGTGCAAGCGAATTCGCCCGCTCAGCATCTGGAATGTCTCTTTCGGGTTCAAGATCAGATCGAATGCTTTTGCCACAATTCCCATGGACAGCTTGCGCCCGTCGAACTGATATCCGAGATCACGCAGGCGCTCGGCGTGATAATCCCAGAATTTCCTATCCTTGAATTTGAACGCACTGGCGGACAAATACGAATAGTATTGGTCCAGCAGCTCCCCGATACGCTCCTCGCGTTCGCGTCTGGTCAGGTACCAGTCGCCATATTCCTGGCAGTCGCTGATCTCTGCCGAGACATAGGCATTGAATTCGAGAGAGGAGGTCGTTGCTCTGCGATAATGAATTCGTTCGTACGCGAGAACCTGATGCACGAAACCGAAATCCGCATATCGCAGATGCTTAAGGCAGGCGCTGATATCTGCTTCCTGAGTCGGGTTGGGAAAGAACGCTTCAGTATTCCGCACCAGATCCGAGCGATATAGAACCGATGTCGGGTTTCCAAACACTCTCTGCGTCCCGAGGAGGTAAGAACGACAAATGTCTCGACCCGAAATAACGGTCTTCGAATACGGCAATCCGAGATTCCGGACGTACCATATGTCCCGGCCGCCACTCAGTTGATACGCACCGACAATACCGACATTCGGGTTCTCCTCAGCGAGACCCACCATTTTTTCCAGGCATTCCGGGTAGATCCAATCCTCTCCCAGAACCATCTTGCAATACTTACTTTTCTCTGAAATCAATTCAAAAGCTTTATTATATCCCGCAATACCTTGTTGCATATCTTTGTTTTTATAAATTTTAACGCGATTGTCTCGCCGACTATATTCGTCAGCAACACGCAAACTATCTTCATCCGCTGAATTACTCAGAATAATGTACTCAAAATCATTATAAGTCTGCGAAATGACACTCTCGATGCACTCCCGAAAGAATTCACCGCCATCCCCCAACGGCGTCACAACGCTTACAAACGGACGATGTTTATTTTTCATATTGCATGACCTCTTGGAGGCATTCTATTATATCGGATCGAATCCATTTTTACTTTATAAGACATAAGACAACCCGTCAGAAAAAGACGCTCTAAACCGAACGTCGCGACTGCCCGTACGAGCCAAGACTTCGTCCATGCCGGTATCAGGTGATCCGCCGCGCGCCTTAGCTCCTCCGCATCGCCGCGAAGGCGAAGCGCCGCGCATCAGCACGCACAGGATCAGTGCGTCGCAACTCCTCCGCATGCCGTTCGAAAATTCGCGTTGGCGTGGCTGCGGATGGGCTGACGCCGGCTCATGGCCTGACCACATCGTATTCCCGCCATCGTGCGAATTCCTGTCACGGATAACCGGCGCCATGCCTTCGTCCCAGAGGCCGCCCGCCGGACCGCGGCCGGCCATTCCGTTTTCAAGCACGATGACGTTTGGCATGGATGCACGTCCTTTGGGTGCCGCGCTCCTTTACGAGGTCAACCTTTGGCCATCGGAAGCAAAGGCATCGGCGGGCCGCGTTCTGGCCGCGTCCTGCGCGGCATAGTCCTGAAGCAGATATTCGTAGCGCTCGATCTGTCGGCGCGTAAGGGATTGGAGATCCTGCCCTCCTTGAAAGGCGTGATACCATTCGACGGTCCAGGCCAGGCCCTGATCGAGCTGGAGGACCGGATGCCAGTCGAGAGCCGCCCTCGCCTTGGCGGTATCAAGACGCAGCAGCTTCGCTTCTGCGGGATGAGCCGTCGCGTCGAGCGTCCAGGAGGCGCCGTCGCCCCATAGCTTCACGAGCTTTTCGACGATCCAGGAAACCGGCTTGGCATCCGTCTCCACCGGCCCGAAATTCCATCCCGATGCGTAGCGGGCTCCGTCCTCGGCGAGCCTCTCGCACAGCAGCAGGTAGCCGTGGAGCGGCATCATGACGAACTGCCAGGGCCTGATCGCCGAGGGGCTGCGAATGCGGCAGGGCCGGCGCCCCAGGAAAGCCCGGACCAGATCCGGGATGAGCTGATTGGCGGTCCAGTCACCGCCTCCGATGGCATTTCCCGAGCGAACGCTCGCCAACGCGACGCCGTGCTTGGACAAGGTTTCCGGCGAGAAATAGGAGTCGCGATAAGCGCTGTTCACCAGCTCGGCACAGCCCTTGGAATTGGAATACGGGTCGTGACCACCCATCGGATCACTTTCGCGATAGCCCCAGACCCATTCCTGATTCTCGTAGCATTTGTCGCTGGTTACGTTGACCACGACGCAGGGGCGCTTGAGCTGGCGCACCGCCTCCAGCAGATGGACAGTGCCCATGACGTTCGTCCCATAGACCTCGACCGGCTCTTCATAGCCGCTGCGAACCACCGACTGGGCGGCCATGTGGATGACCACGTCGGGCCTGCATTCGGCGAGCGCCAACTTGAGGTGAGCGAAATCCCGGACATCGCCGCGGATCGAGCGCACGCATTCGCCGACCCTCGCCTGCTCGAAGAGGTTCAGCTCGGACGGCGGCTCGAGCGCGTAGCCGGTGACCTCCGCCCCGAGCGCATCCAGCCACAATGACAGCCAACTGCCGGTGAAGCCCGTGTGTCCGGTGACGAACACTTTGCGGTTCTGCCAGAAAGAACGATTCAGCATGGCTGATCTAGCTCCAGACTGATCACGTCATCGTCTATTCTGAAGCGCCTCAGGGCCCACGGACGTGCTCGGCTGCGCTACAGCTCCTTAGATCACGAGGCTGCCTCGACGCAGACGCGGCGCCTCGAAGCCTGCACCATCCCGATCGGCCGCCGCAGTTGCTGTTCGCACCACGTCACGCCGCAGCGACGTCCTGCCGGCGCAGTGACATCGTCGAACGAGGCCATCCGAAAAAACCCGCAACATCCGTCACACGGTCAGATAGGGGGTAGAGGCGACATGGCCGAGCACATGTGCTGCCGGCGGCCAGTCGCGGTCCTGCTCAGAAATCTCGGTTACGTCCAAGGGCCACACGATGCCGAAGACCGGATCGTCAAAGCGCACGCCCCTGACAGCCGTCGGCGCATAGAAGGCCGATGTCATGTAGTGCATCTCGGTATCCGCCTCGAGGGTCTGGTATCCATGCGCGCAACCCTCGGGTAGGTAGAGCATGCGCCCGTTGTCGCAGCTCAGCACCACGCCGTGCCAGGCGCCGTAACTCGGCGAATCCGGCCGCAGATCCAGGACCACGTCGAACATCGCGCCCCGCGTGCAGCGCACCAGCTTGGCCTCGCTGGCCGGCGCTTCCTGGAAGTGCATTCCGCGAACCGTCCCGCGTTTCGTGCTGCGCCCCATATTCGCCTGGACAGGCTCGAACGCGATCCCCTGATCGGCGAATTCCTTGAGACACCAAGCGCGCATGAAACGCCCGCGGATATCGGCATGCGGAGCGGGTTCGATTACCATCGCCCCATCGACGCTTGTCTTCGCGAAGTGCATGCGCCACCTCTAAATTTCTGCCCCCTGTACATCAACAATGCCCGTCATATTTCCGGAGTTCCGGCACAAGACTGTACTCGAATATGAATTTCCTTTTTGAACCGGGGGATTTCGCGACCTCGCCTGCTTGGCATATCGGCTGCCGTGGTAGCGAGCGCCGGGCCCGCGGGAGTAGCAGCTGCGTCAGATGGGAGACGTAGCTCCCGCGTTGCGAAAGAGATCAAGATGCAGTGCCTTCTCACCTGCGATGAGAAGCAGTGCCGCGACATAGGTTGCGCCAAACGAGCCCAGATCCAGCGCAAGACGCGACAGCGGCGACAACGCCGGCGCGGCGAGCGCATGCACCACATAAGCGATCATTCCCGCGACCAGGCTCGCAGCCAGCGGTCTCGCCAGTGTCCCGACAAACTCACGGTATCGAACCCCGGTATCACGCAGCGCCCAAATGGTCACCGGGATCACCTTGAGCACCATGACGGCGGAATAGGCCATTGCGACACCGCGTGGGCCGTAAGGAAGCCCGATCAGCACGCCCGTGATCATAAGTGAGACGGAGAACAGCCCGATATACACCCCGCGCTTGACCATGCCGAGCGCATTGAGCAGCCAGCCGAGCGGATTGGAAATTGCAAAGACCAGGATCGTCGGAGCAAGGATCCTGAATATTTCGGCAGCGCTCGCCCATTTCGGCCCCAAGACCACCACGATCAGATCGTTGGCGAAGAGCGTGCAGACGACCGTCAGGGGCAAGGTCAACGTCACCACCAGCGAATAGGCCTTCAGGAAGAAGCGCCGGAAGCGGTTGAGATCGCTCTTGGTCCGCGACAGCGCAGCAAAAGCCACCTCCCCGATGGTGGTGCTCAGACTCTCGGTCGGAAAATTGATCAGATAGAAACTGCGACCATAAAGCCCGGCGGCTTCGGTGCCCCAGACGCGGCCAAGCAGAAGCTTGTCGATATTGTTCGTGACATAGGAGAGGAAACCGGTCAGCGTCGTGCCGATGCCGAACCGCAGTATCGAACGCAGGCCGGCCGCGCCCCGCGGGCGGCCTGGAATCCAGCGTGTCGATAGCCACAAGCCGATGGTCGTGACGAGCGGCAGCGTGATGGTCATCGACACGATCGCCCAATAGCCGTAGCCGGTCCTGGCCATCTCGATCGACACGGCGGTCGCGATCAGCAAAGCGCAGATATCGACCTTCGCCGAGGTCCCGAACGACATCCGCCGCTGCAGCATCACGCCATGCTGGATGCCCGCGGCGGTGATGACGAAGGTGAAGGCGATCACGTCCATGATCGCGAGAAGGCGCGGCTCGCCGTAAAACGCGCTGACCAGGGGGGAGGCTGCGAGGGTAATCAGCGTGAGCAAGGTGCCGGATGCCATGTTCAGCCAGAACAGTGACGAGGACTCTTCTTCGCTCAACTCGTCGCGCTGAATGGCGGCCTGAAACAAACCGAAGCAACCGACCATATTGAGTACACCGGTGAAGGCTGTCACCATGGTGACCAGGCCATAGTCTTCCGGCGTCAGCAGTCTCCCCAGAATCATGAGCGACGGGATGCGGATCATGAAGCCGAGCCCGCGCGCGCCGACATTGATCAGCCCGGCGCGCGCAGTTCTGTTCTTTAAGTCCTGCATCTTGTTCTCGAGTGCCGGTTCAGAGCATCAACTTTCGGGCATAGAATGCCTCGGCATATCCACTGGGCGCGTTGCACTCGATTCCGCGCAGCCGCATCAGTGCCATGAAGGTCGAGCGGTCAAACCAATGCTTGTTGCTCTGGGATTTAAAGGTATTGAGGATCAAATCGACTTTCTTTTCGCAGACATCGTCTGAAAGAGCATTGAAGACGATCGGCTGCCCGAGATCGCCGTCATACTTCGGAATCTCGTATTCCAGGATCAGGTGACTGCGAAACGTGTTCCAAGTCAGCTCGGCGATCAGCCGGTGATCCTGATGGGAGTCGTGACGGTTGTGCGTGAAGATGATGTCCGGAGACACTTCTCGCTTGAGCTCTTCGAAGACGTTCTTGATGTCGGCTCCGACGAAAGGCATGTAGCCATCCTGAAAATCCTTCAGGATGACCCGCTTCATGCGGGCGGGGTCGACGAATTGTCGCGCTCCGCTTTCCGCTTCCGATGCGCGAACCCCGTTCGCGCTAAAGACAACCCAATGGAACACGGCGTCCGGGCGCTCCGCTGCGAGCTGCAGCACTGTTCCGCCGCAACCGATCTCAATGTCGTCGGAGTGACAGCCCAGGCACAGGACCTGCAAAGGGGCAGCGCCGCCGCCATCCGGCTTCAGGCGAAGCATGATCACCCCACCTGCATCATCGTGGGAGCCGCTTGCGGCATCGTGGGGGCCGCTTGCGGTACCGCGGGAGCGACCGGCGTCGTCGCGGGGCATGAGACGGCGGCGCAGTCCTTCCACACCTTCCACGGTGGATTGGTGTCATTGAGTTCCTCAAGGCGCTGCTTGTCCTTGAAGGTGTCCATGCACTGCCAGAAGCCGGTACATTTATGCGCCAACAAGGCTTGTTGCTGGATCAGCCGCGCGAAAGGCTCCCGCACCAGTTCGTCGCCGGGATTGATGTAGTCGAAGATCTCGTTCCGGAAGACGAAGAAACCACCATTGATCCAGATATCGGAGTGACTCAGCGCCGACACCTCGGCAACCTTGCTGTCCGGCGTCGTCCTGACGATATCGAAGCTCGCCGTCGGCTGCACGAGAAGCAGGGAGCCAACTGCGCTGCTCTGCCGCATCTCCTCGATCATCGTCGGAAGGTGCAGATCGCTGAGACCGTCGCCGTAGTTCGCGAGGAAATACTCGTCGCCACGCAGATAGGGCTGCACGGCCTTCAGTCGTTCGCCGATCGTCGCGTGCAGGCCGGTCTCCACGAAGGTGATCGTCCAGTCGTCGCTGTCGCGGTTGATGAAGTCGATCTTCTGGCCGCCACGGGACCAGACGAAGTCGTTCGAGATCGACTCGTCATACTTCAGGAAGTAATCCTTGATGGCATAACCCTTGTGGCCCAGGCAGAGGATAAAGTCCTTATGGCCGAAATGGGCATAATACTTCATCAGATGCCAGAGAATGGGGCGAGAGCCGATTTGCACCATGGGCTTAGGCACATCATCAACATAGCCCCGGAGCCGCATGCCGGCACCACCGCAAAAGAGCACGACCTTCATGATACTCTCCTTCCGTAAATGCCCGCGGACCGCGGCTCGGCTTTTCTTGTCTCAGGAAGCGGTCTCGACCTTCATTTCTTCAGGCCGTCTGTATCCATAACGTTTCATCGCCGCTTCATCGGCCATGTTGAGCACCGTGCCGATGAATTTAGGCCGGGCCTGACCAGTGGATTGAAAAGCCTGCCGGACAAGCTCGGATTCCGTGGCTCCCCATTTCACGACGAGCAGGAAGCCATCCAGGGACTGAGCAGCCGCCCGCACCTCGGGACCTGCCACGAGCGATGGCATATCGACGATCACCAGGTCATAGGAGCCTTCGGCCGCTCTCAGGATCTCGTCCAGCAGATCGCGCCGCATCGGACGGAGCCTTCCCTCGGGCCGTTCGGCCAGCGGGAGGACATGCAGCCCGGCCTGCGCCTTGACGCTGTGGCCAAGCGCTTCGGTCTGATCTGCTCCAGGACCGAGCGGAGAGCGCGAGAGGCTCGCAGCCCAACGCGAGACCGAGGGGTTTTCCGGTACGGCATCGATCAGCAGGACACGCTTTCCCGAGGCTGCCGCCATCTTCGCCAGGCCGATGGCAAGCGTCGTTGCCCCCTCGCCCGCCAAAGTCGACGTCACGCCGATCGTCCGCAGCCCCCGCAGGGAGGTGCCCTGCAACGTAGCAGCCACGCGTCGCAAGACCTGGGCTTCGGATGCGAACAGATGCCGGGCGGCGGCGTCCTCCCCCGATGAACCCAGGCTCGGGAAGCGCGGCACCATGCCCAGGCACTCCAGGTCGAGGACATATTCCATCTGTTGCGCGCTGCGGACCGTATCGTTGATCACGTCGAGCAGGATGGCGGCGGCCGCGGCGGCGCAGAGGCCAAACAACGCCGCGGCAACGAGGATCAATATCGCCGGCGGTCCGTCTGCCTTAACCGGCGGCTCGGCTTCCGAAACCACCTGAGCGCTCGGGCCGAGGTTCTGATAGAGCTCGCGTAGCGTAGGCGCCTTCGACGAGGCCGCATCCGATGCCCGTCCGCGCTCCTGCAGATAGACACGGATCACGCTGTTGACGATGCGCGCAGCCTTCTCGGGGTCAGAGGCTTTGAAACTCACCGTGATCATATGGCTCGTTCCGACCTGACGAACGCCGAGTTTGCTGTTGATCGCTTTCAGCGTCGCGCTATAGGCGGGCCCGTTCTGCGCCGCTTCCGAGGAAGCCTGCGCGGCATCGCCCTTTTGCGGCCCCGACGGGGCCCGGCCATCGGCGGCGAATTCTGGGTCCTGGGTCAGTTGCAGCGCGTCAATCACCTGGGTCAGCACATTGCCGGAGCGAAGAAGCTCCATCTGGTTCTGAACCATCGGAAGATCCGCCCGGCCCGGCAGGACCGCCATATCGGGGCCCGTGAGGACCTGTCTGATGTAGACGAGCAACTGGCTGGAAGCGGTGTATGTCGTCGAACGGGATCCGACATAGATGCCGGCGATCGCCAGACATAGAAGCGCACCGATACCGAGAAGTCGTTTGCGGCTCCGGAGGCTGCCCAGGCCGAACGACGGCCGCGGCCGTCTGTCGATCCGGTAGCCGGCTCCTTCAGCACTCTCTACGACCGGTGGATGGCTGCTCTTGTCCAGCATGGGGCTCAATCAAAAAGAGGGCCGCGATTCCTACGCCCGGCGCGGCCTGACAAACTTGCGGATGAGGAGAAGCACCCTGCCGGCGCGGTCGCGTCGTGATACGACGATAACGTCAGCGCCTGACCTTCCCCCCACCCGGCGCCGTCCGCCTGCAGTGGCATTCACAGAGCAAACGCTGGAGGATCAGCCTCCGTTCCTGCGGTGGAGCTTCAAAGCCGCATCGACAGCACCTGACGACGGGGAGAGAGGCGAGGAAACGGCGGGACGAGCCGACCCCGTCCGGACCTGCTGAAGCCGGCGGCCAGAGCGCGATCGTTGGGCAGCGAAGTCGGCTGGCAGCTTTCGTTGCGACACGGCCGGCCACGCGAGCGCCTGCTCGGCGCTACATGATCATCCGGCGATTTCTATTGGGCGCCGCCGCAAGCATTTCCTCCCGGCGTATCCAGGCACACATCGTACCCATGATAAACCAGAAGTACCAATTGAACGACAGATAGAAGTGCATGTTGTCCGAATAGGACTCAAGCACATAGGCAACGAGAAGGCACAACATCACCAGAAGTCCTGGCGGATCGCGCGGCATCGCCCTCACCAGGCGATAGGCCACCCAACCAATCAGCCAAGCGAACGCAAGAAGACCAAGCAGCCCCAGTTCGAAGCTCATCTGCAGATAGAAGTTGTGGCCGTCGATGCCTTGAGGGCCGATCAGCGGAAAGAAGCTCGGCGTCGCCGGCTTGAACGACTCCAGGCCGTGCCCGAGAAGCGGCCGCTCCAGCGCCTGCGGAATCGCGGATTCCCACAGCGCTTGCCGCCAGACGTATGAGTTCAGCCGGTTGCTTTCGTTGAGTTGGTCGAAGTTGTCGACCTCCGTTGCAGCCGTGATGTCCGTCAACCGATCCATCAGGCTGGGATTTGCGATGAACAGTACCGGAACCAGGAGAAAGCCGGCGAGAAACCGGCGGTCGATCTTGAGCGCGTAAACCAGAAACATCAGGCCGCACGCGCCCCAGGCGCTGCGCGTTTTGGTGAGCATCAGAAATGCTGTCAGGAGCGGGATGTAGAGCGTGACCAGCATGTAGATGCGCGGTGTCACGCGAATGATCCGCGATGCTCTGACATAGAGCGCCAGCCCCAGCACCAGCACGAGATAGAAGGCATAGATGTTCGGATGCGAGAACGTGCTCTGCAGACGGAACTCGGCAAAATCGGAGAGACCGCGTGCAATATCGACAAACGCGTAAAGCGTGGGCGGGATGGACGATCCGATTACCACGAGGACGAACTGGGAGACATCGCGGACCGACCGCAAGATGAAGAACGGAATCGCGAAAAACGCCCAGTAGGTTAGCAGCACGAAAGCAATCCGCGCCGCAGCGGTGAAGTCCGGCGCGTAAAATGTCGAGCCGAAGGCGATCAGCAGGAACGGTCCCCATAGCGCCAAGACGGCAAACGGCGCCCTCATCGGCTCCCGCGCGAGAAAGACGACTGAAAGCGCGATCACGAGCACATTGAAGAGGGCGCCCACGCCCATCGACGAGCCGCCGGCGTCTCCCGTCAGCAGATTGAAGATCGGGTCGGACGAGGCCCGGATCAGCAGGACGCCGAACACCGTGGCGCGCAGCAGGCTCCAGATCGCCTCACTATTGGCCGCTCGCACAGAGGTGGTCGGCGAGACGCGATCCGCGTCGCCCTGAAGCGCACCGCCCGGGACAGCGCCGACCATGCGGAGTGTCGGTTTCATGCTTCCCGCTCCCTGGCCCCGATCCAAGCTCGAGGATGCTGCGTGCTCACCTGGCTGGCATCGCGGATCGGTTGCAGCCAGAGTTCGACCTCCTGACGCCAGGAGATGGGGACCGCGGCCGCGGCGCGCGCCTGACCGAGCCGATCCGTAATCTGCGGCGCTATCAGCGCGGCGGCGACGCGCGGCAGTTCCCGCCATTTGCCGTGCCTGAACGCGAGCGCCGCGAAAATGGTAGCGGCGCGCCACCGCGCGCCACCGCGCAGAAGCTGCCTGGCGAGATAGCGTTCATGCCCCGCCTCGTCCGAGCTGACGCTGTAGGCCGCCGCCAGTGCCGCGTACCGCTCGGCGATGACCAGACGCCCCGCCCGCATGGGATTGATGTTCATCGACAGCGATTGCCGGCCCAGGCGATAGGCAATCAGGGGCCGGTCAACGGCCGCCAGCGGCGAATGCCGCGCCAGCCTGATCCAGAGATCCCAATCCTCGGAGCCCCGCAGCGCAGTGTCGAAGCCTCCGACCTCCCGGACAAGGTCGCGTTCGGCGATCACCGTCGATCCCGTCGGGATCCGATTGCTTTCGAGCAGAGCTGCCAGCACATCGCCCCCCTCGACGTGATGATGACCGATGACGCCCAGGTTCTCGTCGACGACCGCGACACCCGTACACCCCCACCGCGCCGAACCCGCGCGCAAGGCGCCTAGCTGTTTAGCCAGCTTGTCCGGCGCCCATAGATCGTCATCGTCGCAGAATGCCACCCAGCGCCCCGCGGCGCGCGCAAGACCGGCGTTCCGCGCGCCCGATATGAAGCGCGGCTGTTCATGATGCACGACCGCAACGCGCGGATCCGTAGCCGCGAGGCGATCGAGCCACGGCCGCGTGTCGTCGGTCGAACCATCGTTGACCACAACGAGTTCGATTGAAACGCTGTGCTGGCGCAGGACGGAATGGACTGCCTGGGGCAGCATGTGCCGACGATTATGCGTTGGAACGATGACGGTGACGTCAACCACTCAGGCGCTCCTCTTTCCTCTCGTGGCCCATCACCGCGTGATCACCCATTCGCGCAGGCCGAGTGGCCGGGGCGAAGCGTGACCACGTTGTCAGCTCTCGCTCCATGACCCTCGGCGGTCGCCGCTTCATAGGCGCTCGCGGGCTCATCGACCTCGTCTGCCCCGTCAATCGGCGCCGGATCAAACGCCTTCGCCCTGAAGAGAGCTGCCAGCTTCCGGCATTCCTGGACGATGTCGTGCTGCTCGAGCACGCGCTTTCGCCCGGCCGAGCCCATGGTCTTCACGAGTGTGTCGGGAGCCATCAGACATTGCCTGATCGCGCCCGCGAGTTGATCGATATTTCCGGCCGGCACGAGCCAGCCGCAGGCCTGCTCCGTGACCAGCTCGGGAATGCCGGCGACATAGGTCGTGATGACCGGGCGGCCGAGCGCCAGCGCTTCCATCAGGACCACCGGCAATCCCTCGGCGAAGCTCGGCAGAACCAGCGCCCTCGCCTCGCGTATCGCGGCGCGGACCTGGGCGTTGCTCATCCAGCCCGCCAGCACGACCTGCTTGTCCAGCCCGAGTTCCCGGATGCTTCGCTCCAGTTGCGGCCGCAGCGGACCGTCTCCGGCCATGGTCAGCCTGAACGGCACGCCCTCGCGCGCCAGGACCGCAAGGGCATGGAGCAAAACCAGTTGCCCCTTCTGTTCGCTCAGGCGGCCGACCGTCACCAGCTGCGATTTCGGAACGATTTTGAGCGGCTGCATGTTCAGGAAATCGGCGTCCAGCCCGCAACGCACCAGCTTGATCTTCGACCACTCCTCCGGGGGGATCCAACGGCAAAGCTGGCTTCCCGTAAACGAGCTCACGACACAGACGAATGCGGCATGCTTCACCTTGGCGGGCAAGCCAAGATATTCGGGCCTGTCGAACTCATCCGGGCCATGTATTGTGAAACTGTAGGGCACGCCGGTGAGAATATGGCAGAGCATGGCGACTTCCGCGCCATTCGTTCCGAAATGCGCGTGGACGTGCTGAATGTTCTCCTGCAGCACCCATCGCGCGAGGACCAGCGCTTCGGCAAGATAGGCGAGGTGCAGAGGTGCCGGGCGACTTGAGCGCCGCATCATTTTCAATGCAGCCCAAGTGGCTTTTGCCAGAGCTTTTGGCCTCTGCACCAAGGCGTCGGCAAAGGCGGCGGCGAACTTGGCGCGGTTGCCGTCGAAGATGTAGCGCGTGCGACCCTTCTCGCTAACGTCGTCCGGATCGACCAGCTTGCGGCCACTATTGCGAAGCGAGACGCGGAGAACGGAGATCCCGTTCTTCTCGAGCTCGACGATCTCGCGCCGAATGAAAGTGTGCGAGACCGCGGGATATTCAGATACGAAGTAACAGATCCGCATCGACGCTTCCCTTGTCGCTCAATATGCGTTGGTGTACGCGCGCTTCGATATGACGGTCAGGACCATGATCTTCAGATCAAAGAAGAATGACCAGTTATCGACGTAGTAGAGATCGTGTTCGATCCGATTCTGCATCTTCTCGAACGTATCGGTCTCGCCGCGAAGGCCGTTGACCTGAGCCCAGCCGGTGATCCCCGGCTTGACGTTATGCCGGCGGAACATTCTACGGATCTGGTCTGCAAACATGTGATTATGGGCAACGGCATGCGGCCGCGGCCCGACGATGGACATCTCGCCCCTGAGGACATTCAACAGCTGAGGCAGCTCGTCGATGTTCGTCCGCCGCAGCACCCGTCCGATGCGGGTTACGCGGGGATCGTTCCGGACGGCCTGACGAAACTCGTTGGTCGCGTCGTCCAAAGTCGTCATGCTGCGGAACTTCAAAACCAGAATCGGCTCATTGTTGAAACCCAGACGAGTCTGCCGAAAGAGCACCGGGCCCCGCGAGTCGAGCTTTATCAAGGTTGCGATGACAACGAAGAGCGGCCACAGGAGGGTCAGTGCCGAGGCGGCGACGATGATATCGAAACTGCGCTTCAGCAGCCGATCCCGCAACGAGCATGGCCCGCAGAACAATTCGAGCACCCGCTGCTGACCATAGTGTCCGATGCGGCTGCGGCGCATGAGCTCGGCCAATTCCACCGGCAAGAGCTGGATGCGGACGGGAAGCTCCGACAGCGCCCCAACGGTGCCGGCGACAACCTCCATATTGTCCGAGCCGAACAGAATGAGCACCGCGTCGATAGGCAACGCCCGGCATTCGCGCCGGATCTCCGAGAGCTGCTCCTCCAGGGAAGCATTGCCACCCGCCTGCCCGGACGCCGAGGGAAAGTCGTACCACCGCAGGATATGCTCGTGCCGTGCCGCCAGCCGCGCGCGAATATCGCCTACGGCCTGTGCGCCGGGCATGATCAAGACGACCATACTTTCCCGGCGCCATTGCCCGCGCCGGCGCACATGATCAATGACTTGCCAGAGAACCGCTCTGATCGCGATCTGGCCCAGCAACGCGGCCACCAGCTGCGCGAGGAACGTGCCGCGAGAATAGTCGTCGAGATTGTCGGTCACGTAGCCGATCGTCAGCAAGATGACGAATGAAAGACCGATAGCGGCGCCGCCCCGCGAACGGCTGTGCTCGTTCCATTCCGGGCCGAGCAGATCATACTGGTTGTCGGCGAGACACAGGGCGACGTACAGCGCTCCCGCCGCGACGGAAGCCAAGGCATATTCGGCCCGGAAGAAGATCACGCCGTAGACAGCCGCCGAATACGCGACGAATGCGCCATAGGCGCAAGCAACGACCACGACCATCTCGAGGCCGGCCACCACCACGGTCCAAAACACCTGCGTCCTGTGATTGAGCGCAGTTGCGGAATGATGCTGGGTTCCGGGAGAAACAACATTTGTTGACATTGGCTCGCCAAACGCTCCCGCAGTTTTCCAAAGCCTCTCGACGCCCGCACAAGCTCAATGCGGGCGAGAGGCGCGGGTTCTTTACGTTCGGTGAAGTTTGGTCTTCGCACGAGATCGTGAGCGTAATCGCCGACCAAAAGCGCAACCGGTTGCGCATTTGACCGACCCAATTCGATGCATGACGCAACGTCATCATTCCCGCTTTCTTGGCGATAAGCCAGATCATCCGCGCCAGCGGCAAGTGGCTCGCGGCGAACAAATCACCGACTCCGACCGTTAGCTATTCAGACGGCGTGCAGCGCAAATGCGCGACGCCCCCCCGCCGCGAAGGCTGGTGATTCAGCCATTGCCTTCGCTTGAGCACTTTTGCCTGAGGGATTTTCCATGCCGTCAGACACAGCTCAGCTTGCCTCACCTGAAGCAATACCTCCCGACCGGACGCAGATTCTGAATGGTCGCTTCGACAAGCTCTCCACGGAGCAGACCGTGGAAGAACTCATTCGGGCCATCCAGGCGGGAGAGCGCGGCGTCCTGGCGACGGTGAACGTCGCGATCCTGATGATGATGCGATCGAACGCGCGGCTGCAGCGCTTCGTCGATTCATCGCGCTGGACGGTCGCCGACGGACAGCCGCTCGTCTGGGCCTCGCATCTCTGGCAACAGCCTTTGCCTGAGCGCGTAACCGGTATCGACCTGATCGACCAACTCTGTGCACGCGCCGCGCAGGAGCGGATCGGCGTCTATTTTCTCGGCGCCGAGAACAGCACAGTGCGCGCGACGGTCGAGGCGCTGCAGAACCGGCATCGCAGCCTCGATGTCCGCGGCTATGCCGATGGCTATTTCGGGCCCGAGCAGGCCGAGGCCCGCGCGAAAGCCGTGGCGGAAAGCGGAGCCGGGCTTCTCTTCGTCGCGATGGGCGTGCCGCGACAGGAATGTTTCATCGAGGAGCAGTGGGACAATCTCGGCGCCCGGATCGTCATAGGGGTCGGCGGCAGCTTCGATGTCATCGCCGGCCTGCGAAAACGGGCGCCCGCCTTCGTCCAGCGCATCGGGCTCGAATGGGCGTATCGACTCGCCCAGGAACCCCGCCGGCTGTTCAGGCGCTATCTGGTCACGAACTCCCAGTTCCTCGGCCTGATTTCCTGGAGCGCGATCGCCCAGGCTTCCCATTTCCGGCGCGTGACCCCGCGACCCTAAACGAGGGCTGAGATGGCTTCCCGCAAACGCATTCTTGTCGTGATGGGCACCCGACCCGAGGCAATCAAGCTTGCCCCCCTGATCCTGACGGCGCGAGCCGACGCCGAGCGCTTTGAGATGCTGGCGGTGCGCACCAGCCAGCACAAGGAAATGCTCGATCAGGTCGTGGCCTATTTCGACCTGCCGATTCTCGCCGACCTCAACGTCATGCGCAAAGATCAAAACCTGGCGCATATCACGATGGCTGCGCTGGAAGGGCTGCAACGGGTGATCTCGGAGGTCCGACCCGATGTCGTCGTCGTACAGGGCGACACGACGACAAGCTTCGTCGGCGCACTGGCCGCATTCTATGAGAATGTTCCCGTCGCGCATGTCGAAGCCGGGCTGCGAACCTACGACAAGCAGGCCCCTTTCCCCGAGGAAGTCTATCGCCGCCTAACGAGCGTCATCGCCGACTATCATTTCGCTCCGACCGAAACGGCAAGGTACAACCTGCTGAAGGAGAATGTTCCGGCAGAGACGATATGGGTCACCGGAAACACCGCGATCGATGCGTTGCTGCTGACTCTCTCGAAGTCGGCCCCTACGCTGGCGCGCGCGTCCTCGCCGACCTTGCTTCTGACGACGCATCGCCGCGAGAACCATGGCGAGCCGATGCAGCGCATCTGCGAGGCCGTGCTCATCCTGCTCGAGCGTTTCCCGAATTTGCGCGTGGTCTGCCCCGTGCACCTCAGTCCGCGCGTGCGCCAGGTCGTGGAGCCGATGCTGGGCTCGCACGCACGCGTCTCGCTCATCGAGCCGCTTGCCTACGAACAGTTCGTGCTCGCGATGAACAGCGCCCACATCATCCTTTCGGATTCCGGTGGCGTTCAGGAAGAGGCGCCGGCTCTTGGCAAGCCCGTCCTGGTCCTCAGGGACACCACTGAGCGTCCGGAGGCTGTCGAAGCCGGCACTGCGCGCCTTGTCGGCACCGAGGTCCATACAATCGTCTCGGCCTGCGAGGAACTGCTTACCGACCCCGAGGCGTATCGCGCGATGGCGCAGGCCAAGAACCCGTTCGGCGACGGCCACGCTTCCGAACAGATCCTTGACGTCCTGGCCAGGTCGCTGGGCGGCACCGAACGCCGCGGCAAGGCCGATCCGACAAAAGCACTCGCGAACCTCCCGCGCGATCGAAGCGTGCCTGCCGAAGCAATCCTCCAAGCGGCACTCGCAGCGGAGGCGACGGCACGGATGCCAGCGAACGTTCCGGGGCCAGGGTCATCATGACGGCCGTGATCGGAACGGTCACCTTCGCATTGGTCATACTGGGTCTCCTGATCGCGATCGCCGTCGCTTTTCTCGCTATGCAGATTGGCGCGGCACTCCTGCCGACGCGGCGGTTGGCGGCAGCGCTCTCGACGCCCTGCCCACGCTTCGCGATCATCATGCCCGCCCATAATGAAGAAGCGATCATCGCGCACTCGATCGCTTCGATCATGCCTCAATTGCCCCCGGTCGGGCGCCTGCTGGTGGTGGCCGACAACTGCTCCGACGACACCGCGCAGGCGGCGGCGCGCGCAGGCGCAGATGTGACGATCCGCCGGGACACGACGCGGATCGGAAAAGGCTATGCCCTCGATCACGGTGTCCGGGCGCTCGGCTCCGATCCGCCGCAGATCATCGTCATCATCGACGCCGATTGCGAAGTGATGCCCGGCGCGCTCGAAACCCTGGCCAAGCAATGCGCTGCGACGGGGCGCCCGGCCCAGGCGCGATACTCGATGCTGGCGCCTCCATCGCCAAGCCCGGCGGACAAGGTTTCGCGGCTGGCCTGGACGATCAAGACCTTCGTGCGGCCATTGGGCTCCGCGCGTCTGGGGTGGCCGTGCCAGCTGATGGGCTCGGGGATGGCGCTGCCCTTCTCCCTCGCCAGCCAGCTCGAGCTCGCAACGGGGCATCTCGCGGAAGATCAGAAATTCGGTGCCGAGCTTGCCATTGTGGGAAAGCCGCCATCCTTTTGCCCCGACGCGCAGATCGTCAGCCAGCTTCCCCAGGGCGAGACCGGAAAGCGCCAGCAACGCACGCGATGGGAGCATGGCCATCTTGCGATCATCGGAGAGTTCTTTTTTCCGCTGATCCGGCACTCAATATCAAAGGGCAGCCTGAATCTGTTCGCCTTCACGCTCGACCTCTGCATTCCGCCGCTGACGCTGCTGGCGTTGTCAATCGTGGTGATGTGGGGCCTGAGCCTGTCATGGTTCGTCATGACGGGGGCTGCGAGCCCGCTTGTCGTCGCCTCGAGCGCGCTCGCCTGCTTCGCAGGGGTCATCGGCGTCGCGTGGTGGCGTTTCGCACAGGAGATCATTTCCTGGCGTGAGCTGGCGGCGGCGCCAGCCTATTGCCTGCGCAAGCTTCCATCGCTCATCCGCTTCTTCGTCAATCGCCAGATCAATTGGGTCCGGACGGAGCGATGAAGGCGTACCGCCGCCTGGATACGGGGGCGTTTTTTTGAGGCAGTCGGTCGATGGGATCGTATCGCATATCGCAAAGCCTGCGAGCTCTGCCCTTCCCGGTTCTGGCCCTGCTCGCCTGCCCATTCGCGATCGCTGTCGCCGCATGCTGGTCATCCGCTTCAGCAGACGACACACGGATCGCCCTCGGCGACAGACCGGGTGGTCAGTTCACCCTCGGCCAACGGCCATTCGCGGCCAGTTCGTCGTGGAACACGCCCATCGCACCGAACGCCACTTTCGAAGCGATCGATTGGCCAATGGGCGCCCGCTTCGGCGTCGCCTGGAGCAGCTATTCTCCCGCCATTCATGTGAGCTCAGCATCGGACCCCGTTGTCTCCGTCGAGCATCCAGCAAGCTGGGGGCTCCCCGCCGGCACCCTCAAGATCCGCATTCCCGCGTATGCGGATGGCGCGCCGGGGACAGACGGAGAATTGCTGGTGATCGACGGCGACACCGTTCATAACTTCTGGCAATTCAAGCGGTCGGGCCCCGAGACGGCGGCGGCTCAGTCCTACGCCGCAACGAACCTCGTCACCGGAGACGGCTGGGGGCGCAGGTCGCCCTTCCTGGGCGCCGGCATCGTGGCCACCGGATCGAGCCAGCTCGCCGGCCTGTTGGTCGAGGCGGAAACCGATCGCGGCGATATCCAGCATGCGCTGCAGATTGCGATCGATGCGACCTATGCGAGACCGGGCAGCGTCGGCGAGGCGATCAATGGCGACGGCAGAAACCCGGACGGTCTGGTCCAGGAAGGAGAGCGCCTGGGCATTCCAACCGGCGTTGCGATGCCGCGAGGCCTGTCGCCTCTCGGGCAAAAAGTCTTTCGCGCCTATCAAGTGTACGGTGCATTCGTGATCGACGTGGCCGGAGGCGTCACCAATTTGCGCGCCCAGGCAAATGGCTACGACCGGATGACGATCGTCGCGCTGCAGCAGGATCTCGCCCGGATCTCCCCGCTGCTTCAGCGCCTGGGGCAGCGGCGCCAGGGAAATCCGTGACCTCCGGATGACCGCAAGCCAAGGCCCGCTCGAAACGAGCGCCCTGAGAGCATTGCATCAAACGCATAGCTGTCAAACACTCGCGCTTGAGACTTGCGCCCCGCGCATCTCATGTCCATTGTGATTATCGGGAGAATCGTTGATTCTATAGAGCGTTCAGCCAAAGAAGCGGATCATATAGTTAAGATATCCCCAGATTTTTGTGCCCAAACAATTTCATTTTGGCATCACATTCCAAACACGATATCTGGCCACGTTCGCTGGTGGATGGGCCTTTGATTCGCCACCAGATATGGCGATGACCCGTCATCCGACCGCTAATCGCGCGGCGTGCCTGTCTATTTCGCTGCGTTTCCATGGAACGGCGAGGACTACCCGGCTGGCCTACTAATTCCGCTCCCGTTCCTTTCTATATAAAACTAAGGAAAATAGGCTTATGACCTCACTCGAAACTCGGCCATTTACTGCGTCTTCGAGTTGGAATACACAAGTTGCTAGTGACGCAACATTCACAAAACTCAATTGGCCCGGATCAACTGGATACAATTACGGCGCCGCCTGGAGCAGTTACTCACCTTCGGTTTATGTTGCTTCATCTTCCGATCCACTTGTCCAGGTCACGTATCCACCGGGATGGGGATATCCTGGCGGCACCATCAGCATTCACATGCCGGCGGCCGCGAACGGCGCCGCGGGTACCGATGGCGAACTGATCGTCATCGACGGTGACGTTGCGTATAACTTCTGGCAGTTCAAAAGGACGAGTAACACGACCGGTTCGGCCGCTTCGTTCGGGGCCGAAAACGTCGTCACCGGTGACGGGTGGGGCAGCAAGTCGCCCTTCCTCGGCGCGGGCATCACGGCTGTCGGCGCGAGCCAGCTCGGCGGCCTTATCGTGAAGGACGAGACCAACGATGGATCGATCGATCACGCGCTGCAGCTCGCGGTCGACTTCGGCCTCGCCAAGCCCGGCGCTGTCGGCCAGGCCATCTCCAGCGACGGCAGCAACGCTTCGGGCATCGTCCAGGAAGGGCAACACCTCGCGATTCCGCCGGGTACGCCGATGCCGGCTGGCCTCTCCGCACTTGGCCAGCAAGTCTTCAAGGCCATGCAGCAGTACGGCGCCTATGTCGTCGACGTAGCCGGCGGCACGACCAACGTCCGTATGCAGGCCAACGCCTTCGACGAGGCAACACACTCTGCGTTGTTGAAGGACGTGCAGAGCATCACGCCGTTGCTGCAAGCCGTGAGTGGTGGCACGCCGGGCTCGGGAAATCCGGGGACCAATCCTACCAATCCGACGAACCCGACGAACCCGACCAACCCCACTACCCCAACCAACCCGACAACCCCGACCACGCCCGCAGCCGACACGACTGCGCCGACGGTGCAGTGGGTTGCGGCCAACGGGACGGGGGTCACGAATGGTACCGGCACGGTCAAAGCCGGTGACACCGTGAGCCTTACGCTGAAATTCAGCGAGTTGGTCAACGTCAGCGGCACGCCGACCTTGTCGCTGAACAGCAACGGTACCGCCAAGTATGTGGGTGGTTCCGGCACCGACACCTTGCGGTTCGACTACACTGTTGCCGCGGGCGAGAATGCCGCCGATCTTGAGATCAGTGGTTTCAACCTGTCGGGGGTGAAGGACCTGGCCGGCAATGTTGCCAATGTCGCCTACGCACCGCATCAGCCTGCCGGAACGCTGGCTGTCCAGACCCAGGCGCCGATCGACCCCACGCCCCCGGTAAACCCAACGACGCCGGTCACCCCCACGACTCCGGCCGATACAACGAAGCCCAAGGTGCAGTGGATCGCCGCCAACGGCTCCGGTCTCACCAACGGCAACGGGACGGTTCGCGCCGGCGACACCGTTCGGTTGTCGGTCAACTTCAACGAGGCGATGACCGTCAACGGCACGCCGACCTTGTCGTTGAACAGTAACGG
The DNA here is from genome assembly GCF_056395485.1 of Allobosea sp. 10L417. NCBI lineage: Bacteria > Pseudomonadati > Pseudomonadota > Alphaproteobacteria > Hyphomicrobiales > Alloboseaceae > Allobosea > Allobosea sp. 10L417. Next base: position 589,396 of record NZ_JBFTJP010000002.1, on the reverse strand, counting down.
CACCGCCAAGTACGTCAGTGGCTCCGGCACCAACACCTTGCAGTTCGACTACACGGTGGGTGCCGGCCAGAAGGCCTCGGACCTCGCGGTCACCGGCTACAATCTGGGCGGCGTCACGGATCAGGCAGGCAATAGCGTCAACCTCTCCGGTGCGCCACTTCAGCCCGCCGGAACGCTTGTCGTCAGCGCGACGTCGTCGGCCGATACCACCAAGCCAAAGGTCCAGTGGATCGCGGCCAACGGATCCGGTCTCACCAACGGAAACGGCACCGTTCGCTCTGGCGACACCGTGTATTTTTCGGTCAACTTCAACGAAGTGGTCACCGTCAACGGTACGCCGACCCTGTCGCTGAACAGCAACGGCACCGCCAAATACGTCAGCGGCGCCGGCACCAACACCCTGCAGTTCAGCTACAAGGTGGGAGCCGGTGAGAAGGCCTCCGACCTTGCGGTGACCAAGTACAACCTGGGTGGTGTTGCGGATAAGGCAGGCAATAGCGTCAACCTCTCCGGTGCGCCACTTCAGCCCGCCGGAACGCTTGTCGTCAGCACGACGTCGGCCAGTCAACGGACGACAGCGCTCACCTCGTCGGCGACCGCTCTTGCGGCCCCTGCGACGGTGGCGTCCACTGTCGACCCGTCCGCGACCGCTTCGTCGTCGGCTTTGCCGACGACATCGGACGCTTCACTTGGCAACACCAGCCAGGCGAATCTGACGGACCTGACGTTCGGCAGCCGCAAGACGGTTGGCTTCCCCGGCTTCCAGGACAATGGTGCAAGCGCTGCACCGTCCGACAGCTCGGTGACGCCGAAGCTTGCCCTGTTGAGTCAGTACGCGGCCTCCAGCTTCGCCGCGCCTTCGGCGACGTCCACCGCTGCTCAGATGCAGGGATGGTTGAACAACGTCGCCCAGACGCTCGCGAAGTCACACGCGTAATGCATCGGCCCGAAAGGTGGGTTTCCCACCTTTCGGGCATCCGACGCGTCAAGACTGACGCCGTGCGTCCGCAAGGGCGCACGGCGATCCAAGACGACGATCCAAGTCAGCGAAACACCGAATTCTGGCGTCTTCGTATCAACGCGGCATGAGAGCGTTTTGACGCTCGTCGTAGTGTGCACGTGGGCAACTCCCCGCGCGCATGCGTCAAACGATTTATACGCGGGACAAAAAGCTTGAAAAAGCCCGATAACGATACCCTTCCGTTGCCTGATGGCGGCCTGGCCGCGCTCATGTTCATCCTGAGCAGTCAGGGCGTGAGCGTAACCCCGGAGCAGATCCAGCATCAGTTTCCAGGTCGCCGCATCGGCGTCACGGAGATGATCCGCTGCGCCAAGAGCCTGGGCCTCAAGGCCCGCTCCATAACGACGAATTGGGAGCGCCTGGCGCATACGCCGCTCCCCGTGATTGCCGCCATGCGCGACGGGAGCTTCCTGCTGCTCGGACGCTGCGGCGAAGACAGCATCCTCGTCCAGGCGCCGAACGCCCCGCGGCCGAGCATGATGTCTCGGGCCGAGCTGGAAGCGGCCTGGGACGGCCGGCTCGTGCTGATGACGAAGCGGGCTTCGCTGACCGATCTCGCCCGCCGTTTCGACGTCACATGGTTCATGGGCGCCATCCACAAGTACCGGTGGCTCCTCACCGAAGTTCTGGTGGCGTCGTTCTTCCTCCAACTCTTCGGCCTGATCTCGCCGCTGTTCTTCCAAGTCGTCATCGACAAGGTTCTCGTGCATCGAAGCATGAGCACGCTGGACGTGCTCGCTTTCGGCCTCGTGGCGATCGCCGTGTTCGAGGTCGTCCTCGGCGCCTTGCGAACCTACCTGTTCTCCCACACCACGAACCGGATCGACGTCGAGCTCGGCGCGCGCCTGTTTCGTCACTTGCTGGCGCTGCCGATCGGCTATTTCCAGGCGAGACGCGTCGGCGACTCTGTCGCTCGCGTGCGCGAGCTCGAGAACATCCGTAACTTCCTCACCAGCTCGGGGCTGACGCTCGTCATCGATCTGTTCTTCACGGTCGTCTTCGTCGCCGCGCTGTTCTTCTATTCGCCGCAGCTGACCTGGATCGTGCTGGCGTCGCTACCCGTCTATGTCGCGATATCCGCGGGCGTGACGCCGCTCTTTCGTCGGTACCTCGACGAGAAATTCGCCCGTGGCGCGGAGAACCAGGCCTTTCTGGTCGAGAGCGTGACGGCAGTCGAAACGCTCAAGGCCATGGCGATCGAACCCCAGATGCAACAGCGCTGGGAGGAGCAGCTGGCGGCCTATGTCGCAGCAAGCTTCCGGGTGCTGAGCCTGGGTAACGTCGCCAGCGAGACCGTTCAGCTCGTCAGCAAGATCGTGACCGCAGCGATCCTGTATGTCGGCGCGAAGCTGGTCATCGGCGGCAGCCTTTCGGTCGGCGAGCTCATTGCGTTCAACCTGCTCGCCGGGCGCGTCAGCGGCCCCGTGCTGCGGCTGGCGCAAATCTGGCAGGAATTCCACCAGACGCGGCTGTCGATCGCCCGCCTCGGCGATATTCTCAACACCACGCCAGAGCCGGCCTACAACCCCAGCCGCACGGCCCTCCCCTCGGTCCGCGGCGACATCTCCTTCGAGCATGTCACGTTCCGTTACCGGATCGACGGGCCGGAGATTCTTCGCGACGTCAGCCTGAATATTCCGGCCGGGCAAATGATCGGCATCGTGGGCCCGTCCGGGTCAGGCAAGAGCACCTTGGCCAAGCTCGCCCAGCGGCTCTACGTGCCGGAAAGCGGCCGGGTTCTGGTCGACGGGGTCGATGTCGCCCAGATCGATCCTTCCTGGCTGCGCCGCCAGATCGGCATCGTCTTGCAAGACAATATCCTGTTCAACCGCTCGATCCGCGACAACATCGCCTTGGCCGACCCCTCCCTTCCGGCGGAAAAGGTGATCGAGGCCGCGACGCTGGCAGGCGCGCATGAGTTCATCCTCAAACTGCCGGAGGGCTACGACACGATCGTCGGCGAGCGCGGCGGCAGCCTGTCCGGCGGGCAGCGCCAACGCATCGCCATTGCCCGCGCCCTGGCGACCAATCCGCGCATCCTGATCTTCGATGAGGCAACCAGCGCGCTCGACTACGAGAGCGAGCACATCATCCAGCAGAACATGGCGCAGATCGCGCGCTCAAGGACGGTGCTCATTATCGCGCATCGCCTCTCCACCCTGCGGATGGCCGATCGCATCGTGACCATCGAAGGCGGCCGCCTGATCGAGGATGGCACGCATGAGACGCTGATGCGGACGGGCGGGCGCTACGCCACGCTACACCGCCTCCAGTCCGGACTGCCTGAGGCCGGAAGCCCGCCGGCGACGGCGAGCCACACGGCCGCTCGATCCGCGACCGCGAACACCATCGACTCGACCGCCCTTTCCGTAGCCCAGGGGACACATGCGGCGCGCTGATTTCCCGGAGGGAAGCAGCCGCGGCGAAGCAAACGCCATGCACGCGCTCACAAACGATCAATCTGGCCTTCTTGCCCTGGAGATGCTGCTGCGACTGCGCGGCGTCGCCGCCACGGTAGAAGAGCTTCGCCGCCATATCGGCAACGGAGCCGTCGGCATCGCCGAGATGCTGCGCGGTGCACGGGCCTATGGCTTCGCAGGGCGGTCCCAGTCCGTCACCTGGGACAAGCTGTCCGAACTTCCGCTGCCCTGCATCGCAGAGCTTCGCGGCGGCGGGTTCCTCCTGCTCGGCAAGGTGGGAGAGGAAAAGGCCGTCGTCGTGGCCTCAAACCTCACGGAGCCTACCCTGCTGACGCGGGCCGAATTTGAAGCCCAATGGGCCGGGCGTCTCGTCCTGCTGAAGCAGGCCGAGGCCGCTGCGGGTCTCACGCGCTTCGACAAGGCTGTCGCCATCCGGGCCAAACAGGCTCTGACGACGACGGCACAAGGCCTCGCGACCCGCTCGCAAGCCCTTCAGAAGGCCATTGTCGCACGATCCATGAATGAAAACCGTATGAGATCTCAGGAGCTGGCGTTCCTGCCCGCGGCGCTCGAGATCGTCGAAACCCCGCCTTCGCCTTTGGGACGCACCATCGGCCTGACCATCATCGCCGTCTTCGCCGTCGCGCTGGTGTGGGCCTGCATCGGTACGGTCGACATCGTCGCCGTTGCCCCCGGCAAGATCATACCCAGCGGCCGCACCAAAACGGTCCAGCCGTTCGAGACCGGCGTCGTTCGGGCGATCCGGGTCCATGACGGCCAGAGCGTCAAGGCGGGCGAGGTGCTGGTCGAGCTCGATACGACCACCTCCGATGCCGAGCTCGGACATCTGCAAAACGACCTGATGGCTGCACGCCTCGACATCGCCAGACTGCAGGCGGCGATCACCAACAAGGACGATCCGCTTTCGGCCTTCGCCCCGCCCGAGGACGCTCCGCCGGATCTGCTCCGGATGTACCGCGGTTTCCTCGTCAGCCAGAACGGCGAGCAAAAGGCCAAGCTCGCTGCCATCGACGGTCAGCTCGCGCAAAAGGGAGCCGAACGCGACACGATCCAGGCTTCCGTCGACAAGCTGAAGTCTACCATCGTGCCGCTCCAGCAGCGCGTCGAAATCCGCGAGCAGCTTTTCCAGAAGGAGCTTGGCTCCAAGGTGACTTACCTCACCGAACTGCAGGACCTCGTCGGCCAGCGCCAGGATATCCTCGTTCAGGAGAAGCGCGGCAACGAGACGAATGCTGCAGTCACCGCACTCATGGAGACACGCACGAAAACCATTGCCGAGTATGAGCGGACCCTTTTCGACGAGCTGACCAAAGCGCAGCAGAAGGCCGCGGGCCTCAAGCGGGATATCGTGAAGGCCGAGCAGCGCAAAAACCTGCAAAGGCTGACGGCACCTGTCGACGGCATCGTGCAGCAGCTCGCTATCCACACGATCGGCGGCGTGGTGACGCCTGCGCAGTCGCTGATGCTCGTCGTTCCGGCGGAAAGCCGGCTGGAAATCGAGGCGATGATCTCGAACCGGGATATCGGCTTTGTCAGCGCGGGCCAGGAGGCCGCGATCAAGATCGACACCTTCAATTTCACGCGCTACGGCCTGCTGCGAGGAACCATTCTCAACGTGTCGCAGGATGCCATCGCGCGCGACAAGATCCCCGACAGCTCAGCCGACAAGACGTCGGGCGCGAACACCGACAGCAGCGAGCCGCGCGGCCAGGAACTGCTCTATTCCGCGCGCGTCTCCCTCGACCGCACGCAATTGGCGATCGAGGACAAGCAGGTCAATCTGTCGCCCGGCATGGCCGTGACGGCGGAGATCAAGACCGGAAGGCGGCGGATCATCAGCTATCTGCTCTCGCCGCTCTCCCGCTACCAGCACGACAGCTTGCGCGAACGGTAAGCGCGCGGCGGTCTCGCACGGGTTCCGTGCGAGACCGCTCGGAGATCGTAAGGTACGGCGCCGGAGCCTCGATTCTCCGGCGTTCAGAAAAGCCACCGCGTGGAATCCATGCCCTGATGGCCGACCATGACCGCGCGGGTCTGACTGTCGGAACCGATCTCGGCTACGCTATCGATCGCAAGCAACGCCGCCAATCGCGAGCGAGCCCGGTTGATCCTGCTCTTGATGGTTCCGGTCGTGGTGCGGCAAAGCGTGGCCGTATCTTCGTAGGATAGCCCGGCAGCCCCGACCAGCAGAAGCGCCTCGCGCTGGTCGAACGGAATCTCTCTCAAAGCCGCGCAGAATTCCTGATATTCCAGCTGGCCTTCCTGTTCCGGCGCGGAGCGCAACGCCTCGGAATAGCACCCGTCAGCGTCCTCCACCTCATGGCGGCGGCGCCGGAGATCGGAGAGGTAGCAGTTTCGCAGGATCGTCGTCAGCCAGGCGCCAAGGTTCGTGCCCGGCCGAAAGGTGTCGATTTTGCTGATGGCGCGCAGCAGCGTTTCCTGAACCAGATCGTCGGATCGGTCAGCGCTGCGGCTGATGGACATCGCGTAGGCACGCAGCTGCGGCTCGAATGCCAGCATCTGCTGTTGAATCGAGAGCCCGTCACCTTCCCTCGTCTTCCCGTAGTCCTTGTCGCCGAAGGCCATCGTCGATCTCCCACTCACATCAGCGCACGCAACAATCCATGACTCAAAAGCAAAACGGGGCCGGGCGCACGGCTACGCAGATCGCGCAGCCGCGCTGCTATTGCTTGACCCGAGCAGGCACCATGATGTTGGTCTGTTCAGGCGCGCCTATACCCAGCCCGCTCGGAAGGATGCTCCTCTGAACCCTGAGCACGTCTCCGGGCAGCAGTTCGGTGCTCTCCTGCGCGTCAATCGTCTGCGCCTTCCCGTCCTGCATACGCACCACCGTCAGGCTGCGGGTTTCGACAGTGGCGTCGGAATTGCCGACCAGGGTCGGGATCGTCACCTGGGCCTCGACGAGAAGGCTCCGGTTGGTCTCGAACTTGACGCTGATGTCATCGAGATCCATCCGGACTTTCTGCACTTCGGCGGTCAAGGACGCATTCCGCTCGCTCTTCAGATCGAAGATCCTCTGATCGACCTGCGTGATGTTCTGGCGCGCCCGCAAGATCAGCGTCTGCAAGCCCTGCTCGTTCATGTCGAGCTGAGCCTGCATGCGTTCAAGATTCGTCAAGCGGCTGAGGGTCGACAGACCACGCCTGACCAGATCACGAACTTCCACGAGCTCCTTTTCAGCGCTTGCGTATTGAGCCTTGTTGGCTTGGATCTGGCGTTTGACTGCGTCGATCTCGCGTTCATACAGGTCGCGATTCTGCTCGAGGCTCTCGATCTGCGTCTTGAGTGCGTCGACGCGGATGTTCAAAAGAGAGCGCTCTTCGTCGATGAGTTGCCGCAGCCCGGTGTCGTTCTGCGACCGCATCATAAGATCCGGCGGAAACTGGATATCGGCCTTCATCACCAGTTCTGCGTTCAGGCGAGCCCGGCGCGCCGTCAGCTGCTGGTACCGCTTGACGAGAGTCCGCATTTCACCGGTTATGGTGATGCTGTCCCGATCGAGCCGCATGAGGCCGGGGTCGTTGAACCGCAGCCACCCACCGGAGAGGCTGACGACCTGCAGGACGGTCATCCCTGGTCGGAATGGATACTCACCCGGCTTCTGCACATCGCCCAGGACATAGACCGGCCGCGTCTCGAGAATTTCAACCGACGCGCCAGGCTTGTCGGAGATCCCCGCCCGCACGAAACGATCGGAAATCTGGTTCGCGATCTCGTTGGCCGAAAGGCCGTTGACCGGAATATCTCCAACGGGCGCGATGGAAATCGTACCGTTCGCGCGAACAGTGTATTCGCCGCTCAACTCAGGATATTGGAAGATCTTGATCTTGAGCTTGTCGTTAGCGCGAACGCTGTAATCAGATGTCGCACGGACTGCGCTTCCACTCACCACGCACAGAACCAGAGAAATTGATCCCGCGACATTAAGCCATGAACGGTTCCGCTTCATCGTAGCACCTTTCCGATTCATGATTGCCCCGCGACAGGCTCCGCTGGCATCGCCAGTCCGAAGAGGCCTCGTCGAATTGTCGTTGCTGCTTCCGCCTCCCAGAGCTTGTCCCCGAACTGTCCGATCATCCGATCGTCCATCATGTTCAGGACTGCTCCGATGAAGTCCGATGGCATGGCGCCCGATACCGCGAAGGCGCGCTGGACCTGCTCCATCTCTGTTTTACCCCATCTGATAACGAGCAGGATTCCGTCGAGGTCCTGCGCGGCCATGCGGAATTCGGCTCCGCGTTCAAGCGGCGGCAGGCTCACGATGATGAGGTCATAATCGGCCGAGAACTTTTGATTGCTATGCATCCACCAGTTCGCGGGCGCTTCGATGCTGTCCCAGGCCGCAGTCACAAGAACATCAGGGCCGCTTGCACGATTGCTCCGACGAGTACCGTCGCTCGGCCGCTCATTCGTCCCGGAAACAGGCACTCCGCCCGGCGACGGGGCCTGAGCGAGGGCGCGCGGCGTCTCGTTTCGATCGAGCTCCACAAGCAGCACTCTCCGCTGGCTGCGAGCCGCCATATGTGCGAGCTGCCTTGCAACCGTGGTCGCCCCCTCGTTACCGACCGAAGACGCAATGCCGACGACGCGCGCCTTCGATGCTTCAATCGCGACCGTCATCCGGAGCAAAGTCTGATTCAGCAGCGGAACAGGCAGAAACGGATCCTCCCTCCCCTGCTCCTTCGTCGAGCGAGGCGACCGCGAAGCCGCCGAAGCACCGCATTTGAGCAAGGGGATCGCGCCGATGCATTCCAGGCCGAAATCCTCAACCTGCGCGGCGGTGCGGATCGTCTTGTCCTTGAAGTCCAGCAGCAGAGCCAGCATCGATCCGGCGACAAGTCCAACAATGAAGGCCCCGAGGATGACGAGGAGCTTGCGCGGTCCGCTCGGCCTGTCCGGAGCAAGGGCCCGCGTCATCACATAGACGCTGGGACCCAATCCCTGCAGGCGCTCCCGCAGCAGCGGCGACCTGCTGCCGTCCTGGTCCGCGCTGACCCGCGCCTGAAGCATGACCTGGCTGATGCCGTTCGCGATCCGCTCGGACTTCTCCGGGTCGGAAGTCGTTACGTTGACGAGGATGGTGTGGCTCGTTCCAATCCGCTTCAATTCGATGCGCTTGGTGAGCGCGTCGACGGCGAGTTCCTGTCTGTTGCGGCTTTCATCAGACGTCGCCGACGGCGCGCCGAACAGCCATTGCGCGATGCTTTGCAGGGACGTCGCTGGCGGAACGAATTCGGGATCCTCGGACAATTTCAGCGACTGCGCCACTTTGGTCAGCGTGCCGCGCGAGCGGATGATCTCGATCTCGTTCTCGACCTGTGTGAGATCGGCACGCCCCAGAAAAATGACCAGGTCCGGCCCCGGCTGGACTTCCTTCACGTAGATCAAAAGCTGCGTTGAAGCGGTATAATTCACCGGCCGGAGTAACGAAAAAAGCAGTCCGAGCACCGTTGAGAATACAACACAAGCAGCAACCAGCTTCCAGCGGCGACGGAGGCAATCTAAGCCGGACGGCATTAAAGATTGGCGCTCTCCAAAATAGACCGTCATTGGACTCCCGATCTCTATTCGTCTGCTGCCAATGCCCGCTCTCGGCTCGCTCGATACAGCGGCTATAGTGCCATCACCCTACTTCGGCACCGCAGGCAATTAACAAAAAGCACGCAACAATATTCACTGCAATTTGGCTGGCAGCGCCTCAAAGTTCTGAGGGGCGGGCGCGTTTGATAGTGTGAGCTCTACCCGTTCGGAATCCACGATCTGCGCAGCTCTCATCCAGACGAAAGCCCGGTTCCAAACCTCCCAACTCGTTTCTTCCATGATCGTCTCGTAGTCTTGCGGGCTGAGACGGCGAAGAATCAGCTCAGCTACCGCCCGTGCTCGATCGCCGCCGGCATTGCTGCGTTTCTCTTCAGTCGTCTTCAGAGTTTCAGGCTTGGAGAAGAACGACGAGGACATCCCTTCGCGTATCGAGCGATCGCCGGCGTCCGCCTTAGCCGTCGTCCTCGCATCCGAAGCCTGAGAATAGATTTCGTTGCGCGAGATGCGCTCGCCGTTCTCGAGCCGTTTCAGGATCGTACTACGGACCGCAGGTGGGATTTTCTTGGAAAGGTAGACGCGCAGCGTCGACGGAACCATCAGCGCGACGAGCTTCTCATCGGAATGCGCCTCACGCGCGAGCTTCATCAGGTCCTGCGCGGTTCTGATCTTGAACTCGCACGCCTTTTCGACCCACTTAACGAAGGCACCGTGAGGCATCTTTTCTTTAATGCTGAGTAGTTCACGCCCGATTTCCACAGCGTGTTCGGTCGCGGCCTTTCGAAGTTCCTTGATCCTCTGCGCGGTATCATGCAATTCCGTCGCCGAGATTTCTGCGCTCGATGCCACGATTACATCCTCACTACTCAACCCACGAGAGCAATGAGCTTACGCTTGGAGCAGTGCACAACGAAGCGAGCAAAGGGATTCCCGCCCGCACACATGAGGTAACCCTTCCGGATTACCTCAAAATTCGTCCGGCTTCTCTGAGACGCAGCCAAGGCATTGGACGAAGGCCATGAACGACTGCAGATCCGCTCCCCAAAATGACCACAGTCGCATTCCGGCCCGCTTCGGAGCCCCCAGAATGAGGCATGGATCAACGACGTTGCATTTTGGCTGATACGCGCAGTTCGCGGCGTCTGAGCCGAGCCGCCGTCTGTTCGCTTCGCGGACCTTCGGTTCGGCCACATCCGCAAGCGTCCAGGACCAGTGCGTGTTCAGGTCTTCTCCGTGGAAGCACCGTTCGCGGGATCAGGCACGACGATGGGTCAGCGCCGCCCCGCGGACGCACGACCGAAGCCAACATGCTGGCCAATGCCGGGACCTGCCCATCACTTTCTTGCTCGGCAGCCGCCATGCCGCTGATTGCACCAAAGGAGGCGGTCTACTCCGGCAAATACTTCCGCGCGCCCTTAGGCGCTGCGCCATGGCTCAAACGCGCAACGGGTTGCGCTTTTGCTCGGCGTGGGCTCCGACAACCGCCTTGTTGGCACAGATCGAAGCCCCCAAGCTCCCGGATTTCATCCGACAACGAGAAATGCTTCCAAGGCTGGGTGGTGGTCAGTCGTCCGGGCCGCAGAATCGCGCGTCGAAGCGACTCGCTCAGCCTGTGATCTCCGGAGAGTATTCGAACCCGATCACGCGCCACCGCGTTAAGCAAAGAGGGGCAATGGAGCCATCAATTCACCATGGAGAACCTTCGGGGAAAATCCATCCACGCCGGGCTCACAAAAATAATAGCCCAAATTGGACGAGTCATCATAAAAATACTGTCAACAATGGTGCTGGCGCGCCTGATTGCACCGAGCGACTATGGCTTGATCACCATGGTTGTGACTTTCACTGGCTTCTTAGGACTTTTCAGCAGCCTGGGGCTTTATCATGCTGCGATCCAGTGCGACTCGATCTCGGCGGATCAATCCTCGGCTCTTTTCTGGATAACCCTCCTCTTCGGCTTGATCCTTTTCGCCGTATGCGTCGCACTGGCCCCTGCTATCGCCTCCTTCTACGGCGACCCCAGACTTGTTGCTGCGACGATCATCATCGGAACTGGATTCATATTTTCGGGTGCCGGCATACAACATGGGGCGATGATTTCCAGGCAAATGCGCTACGGTAGAGTAGCGATAATTGAACTTACATCCGACCTGATCAGCGCAGCAGTGGCCATTTATTTCGCCTGGATCGGGTACGGGTATTTTGCTTTGGCATATATGATTGCTTTGCAGCCACTCATCGCAACTATTGGTGTGTGGTACAGCGCGAGATGGGTTCCCAAAATTCCGGGTATCGACGTGCATGTTACGATGATGTTGCGCTTCGGCAGGACCATGACGCTTACAAGCGCGATAACTTACTTCACCAGCAATTTGCAAAATGTCCTGATTGGAAAATTCTGGGGCGAAGAAGCGATAGGACTCTATGGACGCAGCAACTATTTAATATCGTTTCCAATAGATACTTTAAATAACGCCATAGGGGATGTCGCGTTCAATGCCTTGGCCCAAGTCAAGCGGGATCGCGCCCGCTTGCGGCGCTCATTCCTGCAAATCTATACATGTGTTGTTGCGTTGACGCTCCCGCTGACATTCGCTTGCGCGCTATTTGCGGACGATGTGATCGCGGTCCTCCTAGGCCCGAGATGGAGCGAAGTCGTGCCCATATTCAGGCTTTTGACGCCAACAGTGCTGGTTTTCGCAATCAACAACCCGATCGGATGGCTATTGAGCGCGCTTGGGATGGCTGAAAGAGGTTTGAAAATTGCGCTGGTCTCAGCCCCCCTGGTGCTGGCCGGGGTGATGATCGGACTACCTTACGGACCAGAGGGCGTCGCCTTGTCATACTCCGCCGTAATGATGCTGAAGGCCATTCCAATAGCCACTTGGGCACTGCGGGATACGGGAATTCACTTTCGGGATATCATGACGGGGCTGAGCGGCGCGCTTGTCGCGACTATCGCTGCCGGAATCCTATGCTACGTATTGGAAGCCGAATTATTGTCGTCAATGACGCCGCTCCTTCGACTGGCGATGCTGTCGCTGGTTTTTGCCGTAACTTACGTGCTCGTTTTGATGCGATCCGCGACGCACAGGGCGGTTTTTGCTGAAGTGCTGCAGGAAGCAAGAAATCTCGGTGTCGCTCCTCGAAAGTTTGGTTTCAAGCGCGCAGCTTGAACGGCAGGAAAGCGACTAGGGCGACCGAGTGCGCGCGCTCCGGGCCAGGCAGGGGGAAGAGTCCGAGCTTCTCGATTTCCAACTCAGCCGCGCGATCAACGCATCCGTGCTGCTGTTCGCAGCCCCTCCCGCGCGGAGACCGCTCTGGAACAGCGGCAATCGGCTGTCGTTATTTTTTTGAAGCTCAGGGGGACTGGAGCATGCGTCGCCAGGCAATGAGCCGCTCGCCAGATGCGACCCAAAATCCAAAGGCGCTGAACGCATCGAGGATGAGCACAGCAGCTCCAGCCGACCCCACACTGCGCCGACCAGCGACAGAACTCCCCCGATACCCCGGAACTCGGAATGATAAAAGCGCCAACCGCTCCTGCGGCTGGCTCGGACAAGACTGCACCGAATTCTAAACTGAACCTGCCAAGAGCCTCCTGGCATCGTCAGATGACCTTGATAAAGCGGATGGATGGAGTTTCCAAATGGCAACGCCAAAATTCAGCGTCTTGATTGCAAACTACAATAACGCTCACCTCATTCGGCAGGCGCTCGATAGTGTCCAAAAACAAACAGTTCAAGATTTTGAAATTATCGTCGTCGACGATGGGTCGACGGACAATAGCCGGTCAGTCGTCAATGAGGCGTCCGCATCGTTCGGCGGCAAGCTTCGATACATATATCAAGCGAACAAGGGCGTTTCTGGAGCGCGAAACACCGCCATCGGTGCGTCGATCGGAGATTACATCACGTTTTTGGATCCGGACGACTATTGGCATGACCGACGCCTCGAGGCTCACGCGGATGTTCTGGACAAGCATGAGAACGTCGATATTTGTTGTAGTGACTTCGAACGCCTCCATGAAGACGGCCGCTCAGAACGACACTTCAGCAAATGGGTTGCATTTCCGGACTTCCCATTTGAGAAAGAAATTTCGCGACAGGATGCGGTGAGATGGCTCCTTCGCGTCAATTTTGTAGGAACCAATGGGATTACCATTCGAAGATCATGCGCTTTGGCGGTGGGATTGTTTAACGAAGATTTGAAACAAGCCGAAGATTATGATTATTGGTTGAGATGCGCGACGAATTCGAATTTCTATGTTATTCCGCGCGTCTTACACACATACCGCATTCATCAGGGTGGGCTGACGAAGAATTTTCTTGAGAATTGTGAATATAGCCAGCGCGTCGTGCAGGAGTATGAAAGGGCCTATGGCAGTTTCATAAAATCGCACGGGCTGGAAGACGCGATCAAAAACTCGATCTCGCAACGGTGGTACGAGATCGGCAATTTGAACTTCGACAGCGGGCAGACGAGCAGAGCGTTTCGCTCGTATGTGACGGGACTTCAAGCGGAAATGTCGTTCGCGAACTTACTGCGGTTTATGTCGGTAACATTGCGCAAGACGGCCCGGCTTGCCACGTTCGATGCTCTCTCAAAAGAGCGCCTTGCTTATCGCTCCTGATCGGCAAATGGCCGCCTCTTGCCCCGCGGGATCTGCCCCCGCACCCGCCCCCCCCCGGGGGCGTTCGCCGGGGGCCATTTCTGCGATCTGCGAAACATGATCGCGGACGCGGCGACGCGTGAGGGGCACTCCAGCTCCGAAAAGCTTGGGATTATCCGGCTCTTAGACCGGTCGCGTCTGCCGCTACGCCAAAGGCTCGCCTATATTGGTCATCCAATTCGTCGCGAAACTCGAGCACTTTTTGCGCGATTTGGGCTTTGACGTCGCTGGCATCGGCCGTCAAGAGCTCGAAAGTTTGGATGAGCGCGTCTGAATCCAATGCGTGTATGTCCAAACAATAGGCCGACATGCCCATCGCAGCCATCAACGATGCGCATTTGTGATGAAAAGAAATGGCAATGACCGGCTTTCCGCCGAGCAACGCCAGCAGGACGTTGTGAAAGCGGGTCGCCACGACAAAATCCGATACGGTAAGCGCCGACAACAAGCTCTCGACCGAGGTGACAGGCTCATCAATGATCGCGTCGTCGTCCTGTGCTTGTGCGCCTTCGCCCAACAATTGAATAAAGCGGTCCCTTGCCGATACGTCCACTGTATCGCCGATGAGGGGCCTCACATTATAACCCTGGGAAATCAGCCATCTGGAGAACCGAACCAACTTGTCCCAGTAATCCTGGTCAGTCGATGCGCTGGGATTGGGGACGCTGTAATTTCCCGCGTAGCTCATGACCCCCAGGCCGATTTCGTGGGCCTTATTTCCCTCTGACGGCAAGGCCGGGATCGGCAGGCTAAATGCGAGATCCGGGTAGACTGGATCGCAGCCGGCCTTGAACCCAATACTCGCGAGGTATTCGCGGCTCGAAATCTCCCGATATGAGCGGAAATCAGCCAGCGATAGAGCCGACTTCGCGAAGAACCGGCCGAGCCGGCGGTAGAGCGGCCCTACACCTACACTCAGAAACAGCAGCCGGCATCCACAGAGCTTCGCAATAAGCGCCCATCTGAAGAGGCCGTAGGGCCCGCACCCCCCCAGCCCGAAGACATCCGTGAGCAATCCCGTCCCCGGGACGATCAACATTTGCGCGCGTCTCAGCACCATAATTGCGGAAATGCACCGCCACAGCTCGGCGGGAAACCCGAGAACGGCTCTGCGCACAAGCCGCCCCAGGGACGTCTTGGCCACCCAGAATTTGAACAGCTCTTGGTTGACTGGAACGGCTTCAACGTCGTCAGCTTTTGCAGCGTTCTCGTGATCATCGGTTATGCAGATAAATTTCGAACCGGGGTATAACCGACGAAGATTGTACAGAGCGGCCTGAAGACTACATTCATTTCCAAAATTCGTTGAGTTGAAATGACCGAAGAAAGCGATGGTCCCAGGCCCATTCCTACGCATGGCCTTGCCTTCCAAATATAAACGCCGCTTGACACGAAATTAACGCAGTCGCACATTAGCATATCTTCATGTATTTCTCAATCTGATAACGCCCTGACGAACCATCTGATCCCGCAGGCACCGCCATTTCGATAGCGCGGGCGTTACAAGGGGGGCGGGCCTATTGATCGGCAACCGCGATGCCCAGGCGCAGATGGCCGTCAACGAGCGGATGCTGTCCCCCAACCATCTGAGGGATGCTCTCGGGAAACGCACGATCGCGGGGGGCGCCATTGCGATAGGCGCCCAGTTCGTGCGCCTCGCGCTGCAGCTGGCCGGCTCGGCCATGCTTGCGCGCCTGCTTGAACCGAGCCAGTTCGGGCTTGTCGCCATGGGCAGCACGGTGACGGCCTTCGTCATCGTACTGACCGAACTCAATGTGGCGACGGCCGCGGTGCAGCGAGAGGAACTCGACCAAAACACAGCCAGCGCCTTGATGTGGATCGCCCTCGGCATGGGATGCTTGGCGTTCCTGCTCTCGGCGGTCGCTGCGCCAGCATCACTTTGGTTTTTCGAAGACCGGCGCTTACCGCTCGTTGTCCTCGGGCTCGGCCTGAACGCACCGATTTATGCGCTCGGCGGACTGCCCACCGCCCTGCTCACCCGTAACATGCGCTGGCTCGATCTGCAGATCGCCTCGCTTGGCGCTCTTGCAACCGGTCTCGTGGTCGCCGTCATCGCGGCTAAGCTGTTCTCCGCCGGCTATTGGGCGCTCGTCATTCAAACATGGGTGACGGCCTTCACGACGACGGCGGCGGTCTGGATTCTTTGCCCCTGGCGGCCAAGCATTGTGAAAGACTGGTCGGCCGCGAAAGCATCACTCAAATTTGGCTTCCATCTGACCGGCGCGATGATTCTGAATTACTTCCATCAGCAGCTCGATAATATTCTGATCGGAGCCCGTTGGGGTTCGGTCGAACTCGGCTTCTATTCGCGGGCCTACAATCTACTGGTGATACCGCTCAACTTTCTGAGCGGACCATTGGGCTCATCAATGGTGCCAGTGCTGAGTCGGCTACGCCGAGAGCCCGCAAGGTGGCGCGAAGCCTATCTCGATGCATTGAGCGTCGTCACGCTCGTAGGCGCTGCGATGGCCTGTCTCCTTTATGGAGGCGCCTCCCCTATCGTCGACATCGTGCTCGGCCCCCAATGGCAGCCTGTCAAGCTGATCTTCAGCTGTCTGGTGCTCGGCATGCTGGCATCCGTGCCGATGGGCGCGACCGGTTGGATCTATATCTCGACGGGTCGCACCGATCGCATGTTCTATTGGAGTCTGATCGGTGTCCCGATCTATGTCAGCTCGTTCTTGATGGGGCTTCCATATGGCCCGGTGGGCGTAGCGCTGTGTTACAGCATTTCGCGTTACGTCGCGTTCTTTCCTTCGATGCTCATGGCCACTTATCAGACGAATATCAGTATTTTCGATATCCTCGCCGTGATCGCCGTGCCGACGCTAACCGCAGCCGCGATCGGCTTCGCGCTCTCGCTGATAACCGCAAGTCTCTCGACGGCACCTGCGCTGGCAGCCATTGCGGCCGCCGGGCTGCTTTACGCAGGGGTTTGCGCCCTCGCCGTGCTGCATCTTCCAGTGTATCGACGCCTGCGAAGCCGCGGCCTTGACACGCTCAGCAGCGCCTATGTGCGTCTTCTACGACGCCGGCCGACCGGCTGAGATCACGCCGCAATCTTGAGCAGATCCTCGAGCCAGGTCTCGCCACGGAAATGGCGATATTGCTCAGCGCGAAGCGTGTCGGCTAGCCGTCCGGGCGGCAGGACGATGTCGTCATATGTCAGGACCTCGTCCTTCGCGATGTCGCGGACGAGGCGGCAGCCGGCGACCAAACCCTCTGGCAGATAGCGCCCGGCGCTCATTTCATCGACATTCACCGCTTCGCCATAGGTCATGTACATGCCGTAGTCGTCGAGCGTCTCGCCGGCCTTGAGGTCCCGCTTGGCGATCGCGCAGACCTCGACCACCGGGCCTCCGAGCGGCGGCGCCAGCTCATCCCGGAACAGAACCACCCGCGCAATCGACAGCGGCGTCTCGAAATGGACGAGGTGGTAAGGCGTGAAGAACGAATAGAGCGGCCCTTCGCCCATCTTGTAGAGATTGAGGTAGTGCTGCTGTTTTGGATCAGGATGCTCCGCGAGCACGAAGACTTTGGTGAGGGGGGTGCCGACGACATAGTCGATGGCGCCGCCGAGCTCTCGCAACTGGTCGATGTCGTATAGCTTGCCTATCGCCATGACGTCGTCGCGGTATTCGCGCCCGCGCGACATGCCCCGTTGAAGCACTTTGAAGCCGGTGGCATTTGCGACGATGGATTGCTCAAAGCTGATCTTGGAGCCGTCGGCGAAGCTCGTCACCATCGCCGCATTCTGCCCCCAGCGCTCCGCCCAGGCTTTTTGAGTGGTCGGGGTGCGGTACGGATCTTGTAGACCCTTGATGTTGCCGATGAGGCGAGGCGTCAGCCCCAGGCCCCGCACCCAGCGAACCAGATTCATCTGCACGCCCGGTTCATCGCCGTCGCAAGCGGAAAGAATCCGGCCATATCGGTGCGCATGCACCCGCAGGATCGGCCCGATGGTGGCATCGATCTCGGCGTTCATCAAAACCACGTCTTTGCCGTGTTTGAAAGCTTCCAGCACGAGGTGCGCGCCGAACTCGACCGAGCCGGTCGTATCGACCAGCACATCGATCTCCGGCGAGCGCGCCAATAGCATGGCATCTTCCGTTGCCGCCGGCTTTCCGGAGCGGATGATCTCATCCAGCTCCGTCTGCCTGTCCGATAGCTTGCTGTTCTCGAAGCCGGCATAGGCAAGAACGTTCAGGGCCCGCTCCGGACGGCGATTGGAGATCGCAGCCAGGCGCATTCCCGGCACGGAATGCGCGAGCTGGTTTGCAAGTCCCTGACACATGAATCCCGCGCCGAGAATGCCGACTCGGATCGGGTTGTTCTCTTCCGCACGCCTCTTCAGAGCAGTATCGACGATCAGCATGGCGCTCTACCCCTGTTCCTTCAGCCGGCCACCGACACTGGCTTGGAGCCCATTTTGGCCTTCAACTCGGTCTCGACCGCATCGAACGGCGCAAAAGCCTGGTCTTTGGGCGAGATGACCGTCACGGGCAGCGGCCATGTCAGGCCCAGACGCGGGTCGTTGTACATCAGGCCGCCTTCAGCGCTCGGCGTATAGAATTCGCCGACCTGATAGCTGGTGTCCGTCCCGTCTTCGAGCGCCTGATAACCATGCGCGAAACGCTCCGGCACGTAGAGCGCACGACCGTTCTCCTGGCTCAGCTCCACCTCGATATGCTCCAGGAATGTGGGACTCTCCGGACGCAGGTCGACGATAATATCGAGGATTGACCCGCGCGTGCATCGCACGAGCTTGGTTTCCGCCGCCGGGGGATATTGGAAATGCATGCCCCGCAGCGTGCCCTTGTGGATGTTCGAGGCGAGATTGGCCTGTGCGATCGTCGCCTTGAGGCCGTGAGCTTGGAATTCGTTCTGGCAGAAGGTCCGTGCGAAGAAGCCTCGTTCATCCTCCCTGCGTTCGAGCTCAAGGATGAACGCCCCCGCGAGCTTAGTAGCGACGAATTTCAAATCAGCCCCCCAAGATTCAGTTAAATGACACTGGCGAGCGATCCCTGCGGATCAGATCTAAGACTATAGCAAGCTTCGAAGCTTGGGCGCATAAAAAATGATCCCTTGCGACCTAAAAATCATACGCCAGCGCGGCACCGAGACATTCTTCCCTTAGGTAATTAAATCTGCTAGTAATAAGTCGCGATTTTGCGGCATGATGATCTCGTTGAGCAGCGTGTCGTGAGGCAGAGGCGTATGTGCTTGATCAGCCAGGCCTGCGGCTTCGAAGTCCCGGATCGTGCCGATGCGTGAACTCCACGCCGGCCTCCTTTGCTTCAGCAACTTAATCCACGATATGCCGGTGCGAGCGGGCTGTACCGCTGGCCAACCCGATCGCCGGATAAAGGGGTGCGCTGCCATGTGAAGCTTTCGCGCGTTGGTATGTTGGGAACAGATTAGCTGGTTTCTGATGGCTGGGGTCTAGACATGCGTGTGCTGTTTACTGGCGCAGATGGATATATCGGCGCGCTTCTTGGTCCGTATCTGATCGAGCAGGGTATCGAAGCCGTTGGCCTCGATACCGGCTATTACCGCCAGGGTTGGCTCTATCCGATGAGGGGACCGCGCCCGGCAGTCATCACGAAAGATTTGCGTGAAATCACAGCCGAAGACCTTGAAGGCTTCGACGGGGTCGCGCATCTCGCCGAACTGTCCAACGATCCGCTGGGGCAGCAGGACCCCCAATTGACACATGAGATCAATCATGGCGGATCGGTACGGCTGGCACAACTCGCGCGCAAAGCCGGTGTCAAACGCTTCGTCTACATGTCCTCATGCTCAGTTTATGGGGTCGGCGCTCCAGACCAGATTCTCGACGAAGAGAGCCCGGTGAACCCGCAGACGGCCTATGCGGAATGCAAGGCCAAGGTCGAGCACGATGTCTCCGCCATGGCCGGGGACGACTTTGAACCCTGCTTCTTGCGCAACGCGACTGCTTATGGCGCCTCGCCGCGCCAGCGTTTCGACATTGTGCTGAACGACCTCTGCGGCCTCGCATGGACCACCAAGCAGATCAAACTCCTCTCCGACGGCTCACCTTGGCGACCGCTCGTTCATGCGCTCGATATGTGCCAAGCCGTGCATCTGTCGCTGACCGCACCACCCGATCGTATTCGCGGCCAGATCTTCAATGTCGGTTCGAACCAGCAGAACTACCGCGTTATCGAGATCGCACGCATCGTCGCGAACGAGTTTTCCGGTTGCGAGTTGATTGTCGGCGAGCCGAGCGCGGATAACCGTTCCTACCGCGTGAATTTCGACAAGATCGGCCACGTGTTGCCGACATTCGAAGCGCGCTGGACTGCGGAATCCGGCGCCCGCCAAATGCATGATGTATTTGAGCGTATCGCCATGAGCGAGGATGACTTCCGTGCGCCGCCCTATACCCGGCTCAAAATGCTGATGAAGCATCGCCAAAGCGGCCTTCTCGACGACAAGCTGTTCTGGGCTTATCCATAATACGTCCATTTGGCGCTCGCCGGATCGTCGCCGGCGAGGCCGACGCAAACATCACCAGAGGCGGCCAAGGCCAGGAATCGCGAGGAACTCACCGAGCGCTTCCTCGACCTGGACGATCACGCTTCGATCGCCTCTTGTGAGACCTGTGCGCGGGTAGGCGTAGACGGCGCGGATTTGGCGGTTTGCGGCCCGCTCGATGCGAGTGTTGGGCGCTGGGTTACAGTGGCCTTTTCCGCGCTCAAACGGCTGCCATGACGATTGAGCGGGTCCGTTTGAGATTGTAGGCGATGGCGGTGAAGTGAACCTGGGCGGTGGCTTTGGCGAGGCCACGCCATCGCTTCCCGCGCCTGCCATAGCAGCGTTTCCAAATCGCCCCGACGCCCCGGAAGCAGAAGAGATGCACGCTCATGCTGGAACAGGTGGGCCGCTCGGTCGAGCGCATAACGACCGCGCGGGCATTTCTGCTTGGACAACGGCGCGCGCCTTTACCTTGGCGCCGAGCGATTTTTACTGAGATTCGAAACCGCAAGAAGCCGCCCCGTCAAGGCAGCACGACCTATGTCCTCACCTGGGATATGAGGTTCAGATAGAATGTTTTCTGACCCATTACGACAAGCAGCATTGCCGAATAAGTTGCTGCCATGACGCTCGCGCTGAGAGCAACCCTCAACAGAGCAGGCTCTGTGTGACCGACGAGAGCCTCAACCGCGACAGCGGCAATCGTCGCGACAATCGCCGAACCGAAAGGAGGCCAAATTGCGCCAAGTAGATCGGTCATCGTGATGCTTGTGCCTTTGACGCACCACATCATGTGCGGAACAAGCCACAAGGACAGCGCGATGGAAAAAGCCGCAGCCACACCGGTCGGTCCGTAAGGCAGCCCGGCGAGATAGGAGACAATACAAATCGGTGCGAGAACCAACGCAATATTCAAGCTTCGCCGTTGCAGGCCGCTCGACATCAGAAACCAGGCGAGCGGATCGACCAAGCCAAAGAACAGAACGGTTGGCGTCAACAGGCGAAAGATCGTCGCCGCGGCCTCCCAACGGGGGCCCATTACGACGCGAATGATGTCATCCGCGAATACGGCAGAAAACAGTGTGATTGGAGCCGTCAAAGCAACGACGAGCGAGTAACCTTTGATGAAGTAGTTCTTATATCGCGCAGGCTCATTCTGAAGGCGCGACAAGGCGGAGAACGCCACGCTTCCAAGGGCACCGTTCAGTTGCGTCGTCGGGATATTGATAAGTTGATATGCTCGCGAATAAAGACCGAGCGCATCAGCTCCCCAGAATCGACCGATCAAAATCTTGTCGAGGTTATAGGCGATATAAACGACGAGGCTATTCAAGCTCGTCGTTCCGCCGAATTTCAGCATCGCCATCACCTTGGCATCGCGGTGCGGCCAACCCGGCCTCCAACCCACGACGAGCCACATCACGACAGTATTGATAACTGTTATTCCAACCGAGGGTACAACGAGCGACCAATAGCCCCAGCCGGTGGCAGCCATCGCGATTGCTGTGACCGTATTCACGAGAACGCTGAAAACGTCGATCAGAGCCAGCGTGACGTAACGCAACTCGCGGTGCAGTATGGCCGCATATTGCGCACCGGCGGCGCTGAACAGGAAGCCGCCGGATA
Organism: Allobosea sp. 10L417; assembly: GCF_056395485.1. Classification (NCBI taxonomy): domain Bacteria; kingdom Pseudomonadati; phylum Pseudomonadota; class Alphaproteobacteria; order Hyphomicrobiales; family Alloboseaceae; genus Allobosea; species Allobosea sp. 10L417. The sequence goes on along the minus strand of NZ_JBFTJP010000002.1, from coordinate 567,558 downwards.
TCACCGCCGTGACCCCGAAAAGACGAGGTTCTTGATAAAAGCGAATGAGAATTGGCGCAGTCAACAGGCAAAGTAGGGTAAGGGTCGCGCCTATGAGCATGTTGACCCAGAACAGCGTGGACTTTTGCTCCTCGGTGACGGTTGCTTGTTGGATGGCGGCCGCCGAAAGGCCCCCGTCCCGAAACAGGTCGTAAATTCCGGTTATGACTGTGACCATGGCGACAAGGCCGAACTCCGACGGCGAAAGGAGCCGCGCCATCACCACGATGTAAAACAGCCGCAGCGCAAACGTTATCCCCTGGCCGACAAGCTTGGCGAGGCCGCCTCGAATTGTACGCTGCTTCAGGACTTCCATATGCTTCCGTTCCCGGTGGGTCGGGCGGTGATTTCGAGCCGCGAAGGTCTTCGTTCGCAAAGTTGTTCGCGAACCCTACGTCGTGTCGATGACGATTACCATGGAATTTTCCCGTCAAATTGGATATCGTCTGGGATCACCGCGCCTCCGGGTGGGCTTGATCGAGCGAACCACGTATCAACAGAAGGAGCTCAACATGAAGATGCGAGCCGGTGACTGGGTCGAGGTACGAAGCAAGGAGGAGATCCTTGCAACGCTCGATAAGGGTGGCCGCCTCGATGGACTGCCGTTCATGCCGCAGATGTTCGAATACTGTGGTCAAAAATTCGAGATCTATAAGAGCGCACACAAAACCTGCGACACGGTCAGCGGAGATTATGTCGGCCGCCGGCTGCCTGACAGTGTCCACTTGAATCATCGGTGCGACGGCGCGGCTTACGGGGGGTGCCAGGCAGGATGCCTGATCTTCTGGAAGCAGGCTTGGCTCAAACCCGTCGAAAAGGGCGAATTCGCGGAAATATCCGACGCCGGGCGCCTCTCAGCAGGCTGCACCGAAGAGGACGTGTTGAAAGCGACCCACGCATCGGACTCCAAGCAAAATACAAGGTATTTCTGCCAGGCCACCGAGCTTCTACAGTATACGCGGCCGCTCAAATGGTGGGACGCACGCCAGTATATCGAGGACTATGCGTCCGGAAATAATTCCCTGCCCAGGATGATGCGTGGTTTTTTGTACTTCGCATTCATTTACATGACCATGGCCAAGAGGCGAAGGTTGGGCCGTCCTGGACGTTGGTTCTACGATCGGGTTCAATCACTGTGGGGCGGCGTTCCGTTTCCCAGGCGGGCAGGAGACCTTCCGCCTGGCGCGATCGGGCCGGTATCAGACCTTAATTTACAAGCCGGGGACTGGGTCCGGGTCCGATCCTTTGAGGAAATCCGGAAAACGATCGACGCGTCCAATCAGAACCGAGGCATGAGATTTGATGCTGAGCTCGTTCCCTATTGTGGTAAGGTTATGCAGGTAAAAACGCGCGTGGAGACTTTCGTCGATGAGAGGACCGGGCTTATGCGGCGGCTCAAAACACCCGCTGTCATTCTGGAGAATTCGTACTGCCGCTCCAGTTACAGCGAGAATAGATTGTTTTGTCCAAGAAATATATACACGTGGTGGCGAGAGATCTGGCTAGAAAAAGTTGACGCTGTAAACGGCAGTGGAGAGGTAGGGAAATAAATTTCGTCTGGGACTTCGCGCTAACATGAACTGAGAGAAGCGGATCATGCGCTCAAAGTCGGCATTCCCGCTCGTCGTCATCGCGACGCCGGTCTACAATGGCGAGAAGTATTTGGCTGATACCATAGCGTGCGTGCAATCGCTCGATTATCCAAATCTCGTTCACGTCATTCTGGACAATGCTAGCACGGACGCCACTCCGGAGATTATTGCGCAGCATGCGAATGGCCGAGTCCCGATCCTGAGCCATCGTAATCCGAGCACGATCCCCATGGCGGCGAATTTCAACGCTGTCCTCAATCTTTTGCCGGCCGAGGCTGGCTATTTCCGGCTCCTATGCGCCGATGATTTGATGACTACCGACTCTATTCGCCGACAAATCGAGCTCGCAGAACAGCATCCCGATGTGGTTGCGGTTGGTTGCCTCGAATACTCCGACCACCTCCGCGACGAAAACATTCCTCGAAATCAGACCGTTTTCGACGGAATATCAATTATTCGCGCCTATTTGCGCGAGGATAATACGGTATTTTCGGGGACGCATTTTCTGTTTCGTCGATCCCTGATCGACATGAGCCGTTCATTTTATGACGAAAATCTTCTTCCTTACCTTGATGCTGAGGCTGCTTTACGCGCTTGCCTGCATAACAACCTTGCGTTTATCCATGAAGGTCTGGCAATTAGGCGGATTCACGATAGCAATGCCTATGACGTTCATGTAAAGCTCGGATTTGCGCTTCTCGATCGGCTGCAAATTTTAGTCCGGTACGGCCCGATCGTGCTGGAGCAGGAAGAGTACCGTCACCGTCTCGTTCAGCAGAGGCGGCGCTATATTCGCCGCCTTCTTCGCCTGCGTTGGTTCGAACGTGACAAGGCTACCTTCAGCAATCACTTGGAAAGGCTGAGTGCCACCGGCCATCCAGCCCGTTGGTTCGATTTCGCCGATGCCGTCGCCGATTGGGCCTTTCTTGCGATGGCAGGGCGCAGACACTTGGCAAGGGGGAAAACGTAACAAGGCTGTAGCGTCGGGTGCCCATTGCCCGATTGGTTCGGGACAGGAAGCGGTCTCCTCGCAGCAATCGCCGGCTCGGTTTATCTGAACAGTTTCCGGCCTGTTGCTAAGTGGGTTCCAGCCTCGATTATGCCGCAGCCGGGATTGGCAGCAGCGTGTTGAAGTATGCTTGGTCGGGGGTTTGGCGCCCCAGCCCCTGACAAGGCCTCCGGCCGTTGTAGAAGTCGAGATACCGGCCGATCGAGGCGCACGCCTCCGACACGCTGGCATAAGCGCGCAGATAGGCCCCCTCGTATTTCAGCGATTTCCAGAGGCGTTCGACGAAGACGTTGTCGCGCCAGGCGCCCTTGCCGTCCATGCTGGTCCTGATATTTGCGCCGATCAGCAGGCCGGTAAACTCGCGGCTGGCGAACTGAGTGCCCTGGTCGGCGTCGCCGCGACAATGCCGCGGCTGAACCAGTCGATGACAGCCGCGAGATAGACGATGCCTCGCGCCATCGGGATGCAGGTGATGTCCATCGCCCAGACCTGGTTGGTGCGGTCACCGGCAGCTTGCGCAGCAGGTGGGGAGAGATCGGATAACCCGGAACCCGCTTCGAGGTGTTCGGCCTGCGATAGAGCGCCTCGATCCCCATGCGCCGCATCAGCGTGACAACATGCAGGCGCCCCACGACATGACCCTCGGCATACAGCAGATCGCGGATCGTGCCGATCTGGTTCTCGACTTGACCCTTCTCCGAGCTGGCCGCCGATGTGCAGGCCACCGGCTCGACCAGGCGATGCGGCAGAGCTGAAGGAAGCGCCGGTTGAACTCCCGGGCGCGGCCGACGAAGGCGGTCTCCACCGCCGTCTTCACGTTGTCGTAGATGCCGCCGGCAACCCCGCCACAGAAGGCGAAGGCCTCGTCATGCGCATCGAAGACCATCTCCTGCGTCTGGCAAATAGGCGCGCACGCTCGGCATGCGGCTATAGGCCAGCCACATCTGGGCGACCTTCACGACGACGGGCAGCCCGTGGAGTTCGATCGCCTCATGGCTCCAGTCGAACTGATAGGCCTCGCCGGCATCGAAGCGCAGCCGAATGAAGGCCTGCGCCGGCATTCGTGCGCGGTCGGCACGCCAGCCCCCCTGTAGCGGGGGACAGAAATGGGGGACATCGCGGGGAACACCCTCGATTTTTCGCATCATTTTATCGTTTGATTTCAGCTACTTAAGCCACCCTTAAAAGAGTGGCGCGACCTACGGGAGTCGAACCCGTCTCCCCAGCGTGAAAGGCTGGTGTCCTAACCGATAGACGAAGGTCGCTCTGCCTCGAACCGGGAAGGTTCGTGCCGAAGCGGGGCGAGGTATAGTGGCAGGCCTGCCGCTCTGCAAGCGCCCGTTCACAAGAAATGTGGATGACTCGGTTTCGATGACGATCTGCTAGACCGGGCGAGCGAGATCGAGGATGCGCAGCTCCGCCGTCTCGTTGCCGCCCCAACGATTGAGCGAGAGCGTCGCCGCCAGATGTACGGTTTCGCCACGCGCCCCGAACAGAGCCTGCCCTAAGGGCTCCTGCGCCGCGCGAAAGGCAATCCCGCCAACGCTGGCACCATCGCCCGAGCGCAGCTTGATGCGGACATGGCCACCGCTGCCGATCTCGACGGCGTCGGTCAGGCGATGCGCCGGGAAGACGAAGACCGGCTCCGGGCTGCCCGAACCGAACGGCCCGGCCTTCTCGATCTCGGCGATCAGCCGCGGACTCGCGCCGCCGGCGCTGAGCGCCGCGTCGACGAGCAGCGCCTCGGCCTCGCCGGCGGCGCCGACCTCGCGGGCGAGATGGTCGTTCAGGAACGCGTGGAACGGCGCGGCCTGCCCGCTAGCCAGCGTCACGCCAGCCGCCATGGCATGGCCACCGCCCTTGACCGCGAGCCCCGCCTCGACGGCGGCGCGCACGGCCCGGCCCAGATCGACGCCAGCGACTGACCTGCCGGAGCCGGTCGCCCCACCCTCCCCGTTCAGCGCGAGCGCAAAGGCTGGGCGGCGGAAGCGCTCCTTGAGCCGTGCCGCGACCAGCCCGACGATGCCGGGGTGCCAATCGGCGCTGCCGGTGAGCAGGACCGGCAGTTCGGCCATGCCGGCGAGCTCATGCTCGGCCTGCGACACCGCCTCCAGCACGGCGAGCCGCTCGATCTCCTGACGCTCCTGGTTGAGGCGGTTGAGCTCGGCGGCGATGCTGCGCGCCTCGACCTCGTCATCGCTCAGAAGCAGGCGCGCGCCGAGCGCGGCGTCTCCGATGCGTCCGCCCGCATTGATGCGCGGCCCGAGCAGGAAGCCGAGATGCCAGGGCTGGATCGGCCCATCAAGGCCGGAGACATCCATCAGCGCCGCGAGGCCAGGGCGGGCGCGGCTGCGCATCATCGCCAGCCCCTGCCGCACGAAGGCGCGGTTCAGCCCCTGCAGCGGCACGACGTCGGCGACCGTCGCCAGCGCGACGAGATCGAGCATCGCCAGCAGGTCGGGCTCGCCGCCGCGCACCGCCCAATGGCCCTGCCGGCGCAACGCCCGGCTGGTGGCGACCAGCGCGAGGAAGACCACGCCGGCAGCGCAGAGATGGCCAAGTCCCGAGAGATCGTCCTGCCGGTTCGGATTGACCAGCGCCTCGACCGGCGGCAAGCGCTCCGGCGCCTGATGGTGATCGAGCACCACGACGTCGAGGCCGAGCCTGCGGGCCTCTGCCAGCGGCTCCTCGCTGGTCGTGCCGCAATCGACCGTGACGAGGAGCGTGGCGCCCTCGCCCGCGAGCATCCGGATAGCCTCGCTGTTGGGGCCGTAGCCCTCGATCAGCCGGTCGGGGATATGGATGCGCGGGCGCGCCCCGCCCTGTGTCAGAAGGCCGGCGAGCAGCGCGGAGGAGCAGGCACCGTCGACGTCGTAGTCGCCGAAGATCGCGACGCGCTCGCCACGCATCGCCGCCTGCGCCAGCCGCGCCGCCGCAGGCTCCATGTCGGTGAGGACGGCCGGGTCCGGCAGCAGGTCGCGCAGCTTCGGCTCGAGGAAGCGCATCGCCTCGGCCGGCTCGACGCCGCGAGAAGCGAGCAGGCGCGACAGGATATCGGACAGCCCCTCGCGCTGGGACAAGGCCTCCGCCCGGCCGAGACCCGCCGTATCGAGCCGGTCGCGCCAGGGACGACCGAGCACCGAACGGGTGACGCCAAGGAAAACACGGGATTGTTGCATCGGACTCATTGTCCCAACGGCGTCGCGCAAGCCGGGCGCGAGGTCAACCAGTGTCGAGCTTGGCCGTATTGGGAGCGGCCGTCATATTGCGTGCAAGCCACCGGCAGAGGCGGCATCCCGGGGGGATCATGCAGCACGAAACCGATGTGGCGATCGTCGGCGCGGGGCTTTCCGGCCTCGTCGCCGCCTGCGAGATAGCGGAAGCCGGGCGCAAGGTCGTGCTGCTCGATCAGGAACCTGAGCAATCGCTCGGGGGGCAGGCCTTCTGGTCTCTGGGCGGGCTGTTCCTCATCGACAGCCCCGAGCAGCGGCGGCTGCGCATCCGCGATTCCCGCGAACTGGCGCGGGACGACTGGTTCGGATCGGCTGGCTTCGACCGGCCGGAGGATGAATGGCCTCGGCGCTGGGCCGAGGCCTATCTCGACTTTGCCGCCGGCGAGAAGCGCAGCTGGCTGCACGGCATGGGCATGCGTTGGTTTCCGGTCGTCGGATGGGCCGAGCGCGGAGGCGGCCTCGCGACGGGCCACGGCAACTCGGTGCCGCGCTTCCATGTCACCTGGGGCACGGGTCCGGGGGTGCTGGAGCCCTTTCTGCGCCGGGCGAAGGATGCGCAGGCCAAGGGCCTGCTCGCCTTCCATTTCCGCCACCGCGTCACCGGCTTCACGCGCAGCGCCGGGGCGATCGAGGGCGTCGAAGGCGAGGTGCTGGAGCCGAGCCATGTTGCGCGCGGCGAAAAGAGCGGACGCGGCGTCACCGGCTCCTTCCAGTTGAAGGCGCAGGCCGTCATCGTCACCTCCGGCGGCATCGGCGGCAATCACGAGCTCGTCCGGGCGCGGTGGCCGACGCGCCTTGGCAAGCCCCCGTCTCGGCTGCTCTCAGGCGTGCCTGATCATGTCGACGGCGCCATGCTCGCAGTGGCCGAGGCGGCCGGCGGGCGGCTGATCAACGGCGACAGGATGTGGCACTATGTCGAGGGCATCGCCAATTGGGCGCCGATCTGGCCGCGCCATGGCATCCGCATCCTGCCCGGCCCGTCCTCGCTCTGGTTCGATGCGCGCGGCAACCGTCTCCCGGTTCCGCTCTTCCCCGGCTTCGACACGCTCGGCACGCTCGAGCACATCATGACGACCGGCTACGACTATTCCTGGTTCGTGCTGAACCGCAGCATCATCGCCAAGGAGTTCGCGCTGTCGGGCTCCGAGCAGAACCCGGACCTGACCGGCAGAAGCTGGCGGCAGGTCCTCGGCCGCGCCGGCGGCGGCGTGCCCGGCCCGGTACAGGCCTTCATGGACAAGGGCGAGGATTTCATCGTCGAGAGCGATCTCAGCCGCCTCGTCGCGCGCATGAATGCGCTGACCCATGAGGCGCTGATCGACGAGGCGCATCTGCGCGGGCAGATCGAGGCGCGCGACCGGGCCCTCGCCAATCCCTTCGCGAAGGATCTGCAGATCACAGCACTGCGTGGCGCGCGCAACTATCTCGGCGACAGGCTGATCCGCACGGCCAAGCCCCATCGCATCCTCGATCGGGCCCATGGTCCGCTAATCGCGGTCAGGCTCAACATCCTGACGCGAAAATCGCTCGGCGGGCTGATGACGGATCTGTCGTCACGGGTCCTGGATGCGGCGGGCGAGCCCGTGCCGGGGCTCTATGCCGCTGGCGAAGCGGCCGGATTCGGCGGCGGCGGCGTCCACGGCTATCGCGCGCTCGAAGGCACCTTCCTTGGCGGCTGCATTTTCTCAGGGCGCGCCGCCGGCCGCGCGGCCGCTACGGCCATAGCCTGAGGGCGCAACTCCTTCCTTCGACAACTTACGGCGGCGTGTTTCCGAAGAGCCGCGCCACAGCCTGCGCGCGGCTGCGGGCACCGAGCTTACGCTTGGCGTTCTCGACATGGCTGTGGGCGGTCGTCTGCGCAATGCCCAGCTTTTCGGCAATCTCGCCATCGGACAGGCCATCGGCGACATAGGCAAGGCAGTCGCGCTCGCGTTGGCTGAGGCCAACCGCAAGCGGGGTGGGCATCGTCGCGAAGCGTGTCATCCGCTCATGCGTCAGCACAGCCGCCAGGGCGATAATCCGAATGTCTCGCGGCGAGAGATCCAAGCGCTCGAAGCCCATGCTGATGACACCGACGCGCCCGCCCGGTTCATGACAGGGAACGGCAAGGCCATCCTGCAAGCCGATCTCGCGCGCGAGCTTGAGGCCGCGCCAATCCATCAAATCGGGAAAGCCCGGATCGCTCCAGCGAAAGGGTGAAACCCGTCTGGCAGGAGCGAAGATCACGGGATTTCCGCGGTCGAGGCCGAGCCTCGTATATTCTTCGAGCCACCCTGGCGGCGAGAGCTGCGCATAGCGCCGACCGCCCGCGACAATGCGCTCCACGGGCAAAATCGGAGAAGCGGGAAATGAGCCCGCGAAGAAACCGCAATTTCCAAACGGGGCAAGGGCCTGACGCAGAACCAATCCCGCAGCCATTGGCGATGCGGCCTGATCGAGGCCATCGACCAAATCGAGCGCTCGGGCGAATGCGGACAAAAACAAACCCCGGAAAGATTGCTTTCCGGGGCTAGCATACGTTCGGTTATGTCAAAATGTCATTCGACATGCGCAACGCGCTCAGTCGAGCTGGAACTTCGAGAACTCACGGTGCTCGCCATAGATGCGGCGGACCGTGCCGGTGATCGAGCGATAGACCAGCGTCTCGGTCTCGATCACGTCCTTGCCGAACTTCACGCCCGAGAGCAGGCCGCCATCGGTCACGCCGGTGGCGCAGACGATGACGTCGCCCGAGGCCATCTCCGACATGTCGTATTTCTTGTTCGGGTCCTTGACGCCCATGCCCGCCGCGCGCACGCGCTTCTCCTCGGTGTCGAGGATAAGCCGGCCCTGCATCTGGCCGCCGACACAGCGCAGCGCGGCCGCCGCGAGCACGCCCTCGGGCGCGCCGCCGATGCCGAGATAAAGGTCGATGCCGGTCTTCTCTGGCTGGGTGCAGAAGATCACGCCGGCGACGTCACCGTCGGTGATCAGGCGGATCGAGCAGCCGGTCTTGCGGACCTCCTCGATCAGCTTGGCATGGCGCGGGCGGTCCATGATCAGCGTCGAGATCTCATGCGGCTTCACGCCCTTGGCCTTGGCCAGCGCATTGATGTTGTCGGCCGGCGAGGCGTCGAGGTCGATCACGCCCTTGGCATAGCCCGGGCCGCACGCGATCTTGTCCATGTAGACGTCGGGTGCGTAGAGCAGGCTGCCGGCGCCGGCCATCGCCATCACCGCGATCGAGCCCGGCATGTCCTTGGCGCAAAGGGTCGTGCCCTCGAGCGGATCGACCGCGATATGCACCTTCGGCCCCTGCTTGTTGCCAACCTTCTCGCCGATGAAGAGCATCGGCGCCTCGTCACGCTCGCCCTCGCCGATGACGATCTCGCCGTCGATCGGCAGACGGTTCAATTCGCGGCGCATGGCATCGACGGCAGCCTGGTCGGCGGCCTTCTCGTTGCCATGGCCGCGCAGGCGGGCGGCGGAGACGGCAGCGCGTTCGGTGACGCGCACGAGTTCCATCGAGAGATAGCGCTCGATGATCTGATCCGGGGAGATGCGAAGATCGACGGACATGAAATGGTTTCCCCTTGCAATGTTACGGGTAGAATCGACCCGAAGGCCTATTCCCGCTCTATGCGGATAACTTGCGGCGGTTCCGCGACATGGCCGTCCGCGGTGACCTTTTCGAGCGCGGTGCGGATGGCCGACTCGCTCGTGGCATAGGTGATCAGCACGACCGGAACCGGCGCGCCGGAACGGCCTCCCGGATCGCGATTGGCGGCTTCGGGCGAGCGGCGCTGGACGATGCTCTCCAGCGAAATGTCGGCCTCGGCCATGCGGGTGGCGATCGCGGCCGCCGCGCCCGGCCGATCCGCGACGGCGAGGCGGACATAGTAGCCGCCTTCGTGACGCTGCATCGGCGCGCGCTTGGCTTCCTCGAGACGGGCAACGGGCAAGCCGAACGGCAGGCCAGCCGTGCCGCGCGCGACATCGGCGATGTCGGCGACGACCGCCGAAGCGGTCGGATCGCCGCCGGCGCCGGGGCCGACCAGCGTGATCTCGCGAACCGCATCGGCGTCCACGCTGACGGCGTTGAGCACGCCCATCACCTGCGCGATGGCGGAGGATTTCGGCACCATGGTCGGATGCACGCGCTGCTCGATGCCAGTCTTGGTGCGCTCGGCGACGCCGAGCAGCTTGATCCGGTAGCCGAGCTCATCGGCCATCTTCAGGTCGAGCGGCGTGATCGCGGAAATGCCTTCGACATGAATCGCTTCGGCGTCGATCTTCGTGCCGAAGGAGAGGCTGGTCAGGATGGCAAGTTTATGGGCGGTGTCGAAGCCCTCGACGTCGAAGGTCGGGTCCGCTTCGGCGTAGCCCAGGCGCTGGGCGTCCGCCAGGCAGGCCTCGAAGGTCAACCCTTCCTGCTCCATCCGCGAGAGGATGTAGTTGCAGGTGCCGTTGAGGATGCCTGAGATGCGGCTGACATTGTTGCCGGCGAGCGCCTCGCGCAGCGTCTTCACCACCGGGATGCCACCGGCCGACGAGGCCTCGAAGGCAAGCGCCACGCCGTTGCTTTCGGCCAGTTCCGCCAGCGCGACGCCATGGGCCGCGAGCAGGGCCTTGTTGGCGGTGACGACATGCTTTCCGGCCGAAAGCGCGGCTTCGACCGCCGCCTTGGCCGGGCCGTCCGAGCCGCCCATCAGCTCGACCACACAATCGACGTCGTCGGATTTCGCCAGCGCGACAGGATCATCGAACCAAACCAGGCCGCCAAGATCGACGCCGCGGTCGCGCTTGCGATCGCGGGCCGAGACTGCAACCACACGGATCGACCGGCCGCAACGTGCCGCCAGCGCATTCTCCTGCCGTTGCAGGATCTTCAGGACGGAGGCACCGACCGTGCCGAGGCCGGCGAGGCCGACACGCAGAGGCCGGGAAGCGTTCGAAAGTGCAGCGCTGGTCATGGGCGCGGGGTCGCATGCGGCGCGATGCGAGTCAACGGAGGGCTAAGCCGTAACGCCCCGCAAATGCCGTCAGAGCTACTCGCGCTGGGCCGAAACAACGAAGGCGGCGAGGCCTCCTTCGATCGGGCCCAAGCCGAACCGGCGCTCCAGCGCCTTCGCGACGGCCTCGGTCGCCGCCATGAGCCCCGGCCCGCCTCGTGCCTCGATCTCTCCGCGGATCGGTGTCCCCTGGCAGAACGCCGTCGCGACATCGATCGCGGAATCGGCGCGGGCGCGCTTCTCGACACGCTCGATCGCCGGCCTTGCGAAGCCGCCGGCCATGAGATCGAGCTCTATCGTCCCGATATCATGGTAGCCATGCGGCGTGCGCTCGATGAAGCGAGGAGGATCGGCCGGGAAGGTTTCGGCGAGCGCCTCCAGGAGCACCACCGTGAAGTCGTTGCTGGCGACCGCGTCCCAGACATTGAACAGATAGCGTCCGCCCGGCCGCAGAACACGCCACACGCCGCGATGGCTTTTCGGCTTGTCGGGAAAGAACATCACCCCGAACTGGCAGGCCGCGACATCGAAGCTCCCATCCGCGAACGGCAGATCGAGCGCGTCCGCCTGCTGCCAGGCGACCCTGCCATCGCCCGCAAATTGCGCGGCGGCAAGGTCGAGCATCGGCTGATTGAGATCGGTAGCGAGGATGCTCGCCCCGCCGAGACGCGCCGCCATCGCCCGCGTCAACGCGCCCGTGCCGGCCGCAAGCTCGAGAATCTGCGAGGGCTGCGATGCCATGACGCGGGCGGCCAAATCGTCAGCATAAGGCCGAAAGATCAGAGGTACGAGCAGCCGATCGTAGATCTGCGGGATGGGACCGGCGAAAACCTTGTCCGTCGCTTCCATGGCAGCACCTGTGGCAGCGCCCCCTGGACAACATAGCTCAGCGCCTGACGCAACGAAACCGCGTTGTCAAAGCTGTCGCGCCCGAAGGGCGCAGGTGAAGCACCGGCCCCAAGGGCGCAGCGCCTCGGCGATTTCAGCAAGCGGTCTCAGCCGAAATGGCAGACCACTTCCGCAGCGACGCGCTTCACCTTTCCGTCCTCGAAGCCGAGATAGATGCGCAGCAGGTTGCTGCCGAAGGCCGTCGCCTTGATGGTGTGCAGCGCCTCGATGGAGTTGCCTTCGGAAACCGTGCTGTTCTCGACCGCCGGCGTCCAGAACCAGGGTTTCGGCGGATCGATCGTGATCTCGGTAAGCCTGCGCTCGGCCTCGGCCCGCTCCGTTCCGACGGGGATGAAACGGGAGACGATATCGGTCGCGTCGCGGGCGCATTCGCGCCCTTTCGTGACCGACAGCACTTCGGAAACCAGCGCCGAGCGCGTCTCCGGGATGCGCCCCTTCGAGTAGTCATAGGTCGCGACGAGGCAGACCAGGGCGAAGACGGCGAAAGCAACGCCGAGCAAGCGGCCTTTTCGGAGCATGGAGACGGGCCTCGGACGCGGTGCGGAGCAGGCTGTCCGCACCGCATCGGTTCCCATGTTTTGCGCCTCCGAGTCCAGAGGCCGCAGCACCACAGTCCCGGAGAACCGCCCTACCCCGCCTTCGGCATCTGGATGACGTTGTGCAGCGTCGCGTCAGCGCCCTTCAGGAAGCGGCCGATATTGCGCGCCGCCTGGCGGATGCGCTGCTCGTTCTCGACGATGGCGATGCGGACATAATCATCCCCGTGTTCGCCGAAGCCGATACCGGGAGCGACAGCGACCTCGGCCTTCTCGATCAGAAGCTTCGAGAACTCCAGCGAGCCGAGATGGCGGAACTTTTCGGGGATCGCGACCCAGGCGAACATCGAGGCCTCCGGCGCCGGGAAGTCCCAGCCGGCCTTGCCGAAGCTCTCCACCAGCGCATCGCGGCGCTTGCGGTAGATATCGCGCATCTCGCGGATGCAGTCGTCCGGGCCGTTGAGCGCCGCCGCGGCCGCGACCTGGATCGGCGTATAGGCGCCATAGTCGAGATAGGATTTCACCCGCGCCAGCGCCGCCAGCAGGCGTTCGTTGCCGACGGCGAAGCCCATGCGCCAGCCTGCCATGGAGAAGGTCTTCGACATGGAGGTGAATTCGACCGCAACGTCGATCGCGCCCGGCACCTGCAGCATCGAGGGCGGCGGGTTGTCGTCGTCGAAATAAACCTCGGCATAGGCGAGGTCCGACAGCAGGATGATGTCGTGCTTCTTCGCGAAGGCGACGAGGTCCCGGTAGAAGTCGAGCGTCGCGACATAGGCCGTCGGATTCGCCGGATAGCAGGTGACGAGCGCGATCGGCTTCGGCACGGAATGCGCCATCGCCCGCTCCAGCGCCGGGAACATCGCCGGCGTCGGCTCGGCCGGAACCGAACGAATCACGCCGCCCGCCATCAGGAAGCCGAAGGCGTGGATCGGATAGCTTGGATTGGGCACGAGCACCACGTCGCCCGGCCCGGTGATGGCCTGCGCCATGTTGGCGAAGCCTTCCTTGGAGCCGAGCGTCGCGACCACCTGCGTCTCGGGATTGAGCTTCACGCCGAAGCGGCGCTCATAATAATTCGCCTGGGCGCGGCGCAGGCCGACAATGCCCTTCGAGGCGGAGTAACGGTCGGTGCGCGGCTTGCCGGCAGTCTCGACCAGCTTCTCGATGACGTGCTTCGGCGCCGGCAGGTCGGGATTGCCCATGCCGAGATCAATGATGTCGACGCCCTTGGCGCGCTCGGCGGCCTTGATCTTGTTGACCTGTTCGAAAACGTAGGGCGGCAGGCGCTTGATACGATGAAAATCGGTCATTTCGAACAGGTCCTTGGCCGGGGGCGCCGGCAGTCATCCTCAGGCGCTGGTCACTTCTTTGCGCCAGAGGTGCTTAGCACCGCATCTTTCGTCCGCACAGAACAAAAAACGCAATATTTTGCCGCTGCGACGAAATGGCGACACGCGCGCCGAAAGCCCTCCTTTCGCCGAGGCTGGAAATCAGTTCTGCGGAATCTTCGCAGGCTGGGGAGCCGGCGTCTCGCCCAGCGACTTGGCCTGCGTGCCGGCGCTTTCGTTGGCCTGGCGCTTGGCCTCGAGCTGGGACTCGATCTTCTGGAAGTCCGAGCGCTTCTTGCAGGGATCATTGGGGCCGCGGGTCGGCTTGGGCGCCGCAAAGCGGGCCGCCTGCCCCGTCGGCACGTAAGGAGCCGGCGGATTCGGGCCCGGGCAAAGCTGATCGACCCCGATCGTGCTGCCGACGGGAATGTATTGCGCGTCCGCGGGCCGTGTCTCCCGGACGAAGCTCCTGGCCTCTTGCGGCGTCGTCGCCATGCCGGCCGCTTCCGCAACGCCCTTGATGCCCTCATTCCCGGCGCAGCCCGCCAGGGCGATGCCGGCAGCGGCCATCACCACCGCGATCCGGAGCGGCTTCGTCGCAGGCATCTCGATCGGCATGGGTTCTTCCAGCAGGTTTGTCGAATGTGCTTGGTAAAGCACAGCGGTTGCGTCCTTAATAGGACCAAAATGGGAAGCCATGCGCTATCCTATGACGACAAGGGGGAAGACGACTCATGAACCGCCATGTCGACGACCGCGCCAAGGACCACAAAGGTTCCGCCGAGTCCCCGGTTCCTGACTTCGACCAGTTCGCGCAGAACATGGGACGGCTGGTCGAGGAATACGGCAAGGTCACCGCCGCCTATCTGAAGCCCCTGGAACGCGGCCAGCCCAAGACAGGCCAGGCCGATGAGGCGAGCGACATGGTCAAGACGCTCGGCCGCGTCGCCGAGCAATGGGTCAATGATCCCGCCAAGATCATCGAAGCGCAGGCTTCGTTGACCCGCGACTTCATGAATCTGTGGAGCGCGGCGCTGAAGCGCGCCAGCGGCGAGGAGGTAGCCCCGGTCGCCGAGCCAGATCAGCGCGACAATCGCTTCAAGGATCCGGACTGGACGAACCTCCCGACCTTCGACTTCATCAAGCAGGCCTATCTCATCGGCTCGCGCTGGGCCGAGACCATGGTCGAGAAGGCTGACGACCTCGACCCGCATACGCGCAACAAGGCGCGCTTCTACATCAAGCAGATCGCCGGAGCGCTCTCGCCGACCAATTTCGTCGCGACCAATCCCGAACTGCTGCGCGAGACCTTGCAGCAGAACGGCGAAAATCTGGTGCGAGGCATGAAGATGCTCGCCGAGGACGTCGAGGCCGGCGGCGGCGAGCTCAAGATTCGCCAGTCCGATGCCAAGGCCTTCGAGGTCGGCGTCAACATCGCCACGACGCCCGGCAAGGTGGTCTTCCGCGACGAGGTCATGGAGCTGATCCAGTACGCGCCGTCGACGCCGCAGGTGTTCAAGCGACCGCTGCTGATCGTGCCCCCCTGGATCAACAAGTTCTACATCCTCGACCTCAATCCGGAGAAGAGCTTCATCCGCTGGTGCGTCGAGCAGGGGCTGACGGTGTTCTGCATCTCCTGGGTCAATCCCGACGCCCGGCATGCCACCAAGGATTTCGAAAGCTATATGCACGAGGGCATCTTCGCCGCCCTCGATGCGATCGAGCGCATAACGGGCGAGAAGCGCGTTTCGGCCATCGGCTACTGCGTCGGTGGCACGCTGCTCGGCATGACGCTGGCCTATATGGCCGCCATCGGCGACAAGCGGATCGAGAGCGCCACCTTCTTCACCACGCAGGTCGATTTCTCGCAGCCGGGCGAGCTTTCGGTCTTCGTGGACGAAGAACAGATCCACGCAATCGAAGAGCAGATGGCCAAGACCGGCTATCTCGATGGCTCACGCATGTCGGGCGCCTTCAACATGCTCAGGCCCAACGACCTGATCTGGTCCTATGCGGTCAACAATTACCTGAAGGGCAGGACGCCCGCGGCATTCGACCTGCTCTACTGGAACTCGGATTCGACCCGGATGCCGGCGGCGAACCATTCCTTCTATCTGCGCAACTGCTATCTCGACAACACACTCGCCCGGGGCGAGATGACGATCGGCGGGAAGAGACTCGATCTGCGGCGCGTGACGATGCCGGTCTACAATCTCGCCACGCGGGAGGATCACATCGCCCCGGCACAATCCGTCTTCAACGGCTCGCAATGCTTCGGCGGCCCGGTGGAGCACGTCGTGGCGGGCTCCGGCCATATCGCCGGCGTCGTCAACCCGCCCAGCAAGGTGAAGTACCAGTACTGGACGGGCGGGCCGGCCAAGGGGAGCTATACCGACTGGCAGGCGAAGGCCGAGGAGCACCCGGGCTCATGGTGGCCGCATTGGTTCGCCTGGCTCGAAGCGCAGGCGCCGAAGAAGGTGGCGGCGCGCGAACCGGGGGGCGGCAAGCTGCCCGCGCTCGCCGATGCGCCCGGCACCTATGTCAAGGTCCGGGTCTGAGACGATCAAGGGGATGCATCGTCGGCTGGCGAGGCCAATGCGCCGCGCCGACCTTCGCCACCTCGCCCGCGTCATCGCGCGGGCCCTGCATCGGGACCCGGCCATCGGCCAGTGGATCGGCACGCTCGCGAAGAGATGAATCAGCGGGATCTTGGCGACTGATCGCCGAGATCCCCGGAACCCTTGCTGGCGGATCGCCTCCGGCAACCTTGCCGAAGTCGGAAACAGAAAAGCCGGCCTGTCGGGCCGGCTTTTCCGAGCGCGTTCTGCGCCGAAATCAGTATTTGCGCACGACCGGATGGACCGGCACGGTCTGGGTCGGGTCGTCCCAGCGATAGGTGATGCCGACCGAGGCGATGTTAACATAGGGCTTGGCCTCGGCGGTATAGAACACGGCGCCCTGCTGCGGATGCGCGCCGTCGTAATTCACCTTGGCCTTCTTCACGTCGATAAAGGTGTAGCCGAGGTCAAGCTTGATCTTGTCGGTGAGCTGGTAGCTCGCACCCGCCGAAAGCCAGAGGCGATCATTGTCCGAGATGAAGATCGTGCGGTTGCGGTCGTTGACCGCCGAGAGTTCGTAGCCGACACCGGCGCGCAAAGTCAGCGCATTGCTGTACTTGTATTCCGCGCCGAGCGTGAAGAACCAGGCGTCGTCATACTGGAAGTTCAGGCTCGTCACCGGGATGCCGCCGAGCTTGCTGACGACCGGGATGTTGCGGAAGCGGCTCCAGTTCGTCCATTCGACGCCGGCATGGACCTGCCACTGGTCGTTGATCACCTGCGAGACGCCGAACACAACCGAGTCCGGCAGGTTGAGGTTCGCCTTGACGGGAACGACCGCGAGCGGCGTGCGGAAGGTGCCTTCCAGCGTCTGGCGGATTTCGGAACGATAGGCCAGGCCGATGCTGGTGCCCTGGAACGGCGTCAACGTGAAGCCGAAGCGGTAGCCGAAATCGATCGTGTCGCCTTCGATGATGACCGGCGGCGCCGTCGGGCCGATGCCGGCGGCCTGCTTGAGGCTCGCGCTGAAGTACTGAACCTGCAGCGCGGCACCGATCGAGAGCCAATCATTGACCTGATAGCCGACGGTCGGCGAGACGTTGATCGTCGTCACCTTGGCGGAGCGGCCATAGATCTGGGCGGCGTGCACCTGGTCGTCGGGCTTCGACCGGAGGCCGTAGGGCGCCCCGGTGTGCATACCGATCCAGAGCCGGTCGGTAAGCTGCCAGGCCGAGTAGGAGGCCGGGATGAAGCCGCCATCGCCCCCGATATTGCCCGTGCCGTTCTGGATCGGGCTCGCCGGGCCGTTGGGCGAGCCGAGGCGCGTAACCGAAGTCGGATCGTAGCTCGCATTGGCGTTGAGGTAGGTGAAGTTCCAGTTGCTGTTGCGGCCGGGGAACATCGTGATGGTCGCCGGGTTCCAGGCCATCGAGCCCATGCCGATGCCGCCGGACGCCGCACCGGCATAAGCCATACCCAGGCCTTCGGCGCTCTGGCCGCTGCGGATCGCGAAAGAGCTCGCGGAAGCGGCGCCAGCGGCGAGGAGAGCGGCAACCGAAACCGTGGCGGCTGCAGCAGTACGAACAAGGCCCTTCATCGAATCCATCCCGGTTAAGCTTTTCCGAGGCGCGCGGACCTCGGTTGATTCGAAGCATGACGCGAGCCGTTTCCTGCCGCAATCCCGCCTGCATCGCCCAAAATCCGTCTCCGGATCTCCTTATTCGCGGATACGAACGGCGAAAAACGGCCAAAAACTGCCCTTTCTGCGATGCCGACTGGCCGACCGTTCAGAAAAGGATGGTTTACATGCAAACTATTGTGGGTTTTGCGCGGGGGACATTCATGCGGGCCGGTTGCGTGCTCGCGGTTGAGAGAGTCGCTTTGGAGCGCGCAGTTGCAATCGGGCAACATCTTGGGCACCCTCCTGCTGCGGACGGCCATGCACAGAGACGGACTTGTGTTTCGCCGACACATCCGGTCAGAGTCGAAAGCCCATTTAGATCGTTTGAAACGGGGGAAACACCTTGAAACTGCTCCGCTACGGCGCGCTCGGCCAGGAAAAGCCGGCCCTTCTCGATGCCCAGGGCAAGCTGCGCGACCTGTCCGGCGTCATCCCTGATGTTGCCGGCAAGGCGCTGAGTTCGGCCTCGCTCGCCAAGGTCAAGGCGGTTTCGGCTGAATCGCTGCCACTGGTTTCGGGTTCGCCGCGCATCGGCGCCTGTGTCGGCGACGTCCGCAACTTCATCGCCGTCGGCCTCAATTTCGCGGACCACGCTGCCGAGACCGGCGCGGAGATCCCGAAGGAGCCGATCCTTTTCAACAAGGCGCCGAACTGCATCGTCGGCCCCAATGACGACGTCATCATCCCGAAGGGCTCCAAGAAGACCGATTGGGAGGTCGAGCTCGCGATCGTGATCGGCGACGGCGGCTCCTACATCGAAGAGAAGGATGCGATGGCCGCAATCGCGGGCTTCTGCGTCTGCAACGACGTCTCCGAGCGCGAATTCCAGCAGGAGCGCGGCGGGCAATGGGCCAAGGGCAAGGGCTGCCCGACCTTCGGTCCGCTCGGCCCCTGGCTGGTGACCACCGACGAGATCAAGGACATCCAGAACCTCGGCATGTGGCTCGAAGTCGACGGCGAGCGTGTCCAGAACGGCTCGACCAAGACGATGATCTTCGGCGCCGCCTATCTCGTCCACTATATCAGCCAGTTCATGCGCCTCGATCCAGGCGACGTGATCACCACCGGCACGCCTCCGGGCGTCGGCCTCGGCTTCAAGCCCCCGCGCTTCCTGAAGGGCGGCGAGGTCGTGGCGCTCGGCATCGAGGGCCTTGGCGAGCAGAAGCAGAACTTCGTCGCCTACAAGGGCTGAGTTCTCTCGCCTAGCGAGCCAACCGCCACTCAGGAACAGCATCGGACGCCGGCCATTGCCGGCGTCTTTTTTGGCGGTGGAGGCGGATAAAAAACGCCGCCAGAGCCGCTTGACCCGGCTTTGACGGCGCAAAGTTTCGTTCGCGGACGGCAAAGCCGTCTCTGCCTCGACACTCTCGCCCGCTTTCGCCGGGCTGGCATCCCCCAAATGGGGGGTCCAAGGCTCACCGCGGCGGCGCGGCGCTCTTGAGCAGCCCGACGAGATCCGCCTGCCGGCGCGAGCCCGTCTTCGCCAGAATGCGCTTCAGCGTCGTGCGGGCCGTCGCCTCGGTCACGCCGAGGCGCTGTGCGGCTTCGCGGGGCGTATGCCCGCCCGCGATCGCGGCGGCCAGACGCGCCTCCGCCGGGGTCAGGTCGAAGAGCCCGCCGATCAGGCCGGCCTCGAGCCCGGCCCCCGCCGTCACCGGCGTCGCGACCACGATGGCGCTGGCGAAGGAAAACACATCGCGCGCCTGCCCGCGCACCGGCGAGAGATGCAGCACCATCGGCACGCCGCCCCGCCGTGCCGGTATCGGGAGGGACCGTACCGGTTGCGGCAGATCGGGCCGCGACAAGGCCGCGATGGCCGCGGCCAACAGATCGTCCGCGGGGGCGTGCGCAACCGCGAGCCTTGCCGCGCGATCCTGGAAGACGCCCGGCATCAGATCCTGAAACAGCGCGTTGGCGTCGATGACCTGCCCCCGCAACCCCAGCACGGCCGCGGGGAGGCCCATCATCTCGAGGGCCTGCGACGCGGCTCGCGCCCGCTCCATCGCCAACCGGCGCCCCAGCAAACCGGCGCGCGCGAAATGCGACCGCAGGCTTTCCAGGGCGGAGATGCCTTTTGCATCCACATAGCCTTCGGTCACGGACCGCTCGCAATGAACAATCGTCAGGTCGCCGGACGGCGCCGCTATGGCGGTGGCGACAGCGGAACCATAGCCGGCCGGAATCAGGATGTCCTGATAGAGCGGCGCGCTTGCGATCTCGTCCTGGCTGAAAACGTCCTTGTCAGTGATGAAGCCAAGCCGGCCATGGACGAGCAGACGCTGCGCCCGCTCGTTGATGCCGAACGGGATGCGCCGCAGCAATTCTTCATAAGCTTGCCCGAACTCGGGAGAGGACGCGATCAGGCGGGCGTCGTCATCGAGGACCGTGCCGAGCAGCGCTTCCTTGCAACCGGCGAGCCGGGCCGTATCCCGCAGGACGCGGGACCAGCCCTCAGGCACGATCGCGGCTTCATAAATGCCGTCGATCAGCGCGTTTTCGAAATCGCTGCCCGCCACGTCTTCCTCTTTGACCGGCAGCATAGTCTTGCCACGACAACTTGGCCTCCCCTGTTTGGGGGAGACCAACTAAGCCTTTCGACGCAATCGGCGGTTGAAGTGCCCCGCGCGGCCTCAGCCTTCCGGCAGGCCGAGCATCAGGCGGATATTCTGGACAGCCGCGCCCGAGGCGCCCTTGCCGAGATTGTCCAGGCGCGCGACGAGCACGGCCTGGCCGAGATCGTCCTGCCCGAAGACGCGCAGCTCGAGCTTGTTGGTATCGTTCAGCGCTTCCGGCTCGATCTTGCCGCCCATCCCCTCCTGGGAGTGCACGCTGACATAGCTCGAGCCGGCATAGCGCTCGGCCAACGTATGATGAAGATCGGCGATGCTCGGCCGCCCGGGCAGCGTGTCGAGATGCAGCGGAATCGAAACCAGCATGCCCTGCCGGAAATTCCCGACGGAGGGCACGAAGATCGGCCGCCGCGTCAGCTTGGCATAGGCTTGCAGCTCCGGCAGGTGCTTGTGGCGCAGGCCGAGGCCGTAGAGCTCGAAGGCCGGTGCGACACCGGTCTCGTACTCCTCGATCATCGACTTGCCACCGCCGGAATAGCCGGAGACGGCATTGATCGTGACGGGATGGTCGTGCGCCATCAGTCCGGCATCGACGAGCGGGCGCAGCAGCGCGATGGCGCCGGTCGGATAGCACCCCGGATTGGCGACGCGATCGGCCTTGGCGATCTTCTCGGCATGGCCCGGCTCGAGTTCGGCGAAGCCATAGATCCACCCCGGCGCGACGCGATGGGCGGTGGCGGCGTCGACGATCTTGGGCGCGTTCGTGCCGAGTTCGTCGGCGAGCACAACCGATTCCTTGGCGGCGTCGTCCGGCAGGCAGAGCACGACGAGATCGACGCTCGCCATCATGTCCTTCCGCGCGGCCGGATCCTTGCGCTTGCCGGGGTCGATGCTCTTGACCGCGACCTCCGGCACCGCACCCAGCCGCTCGCGGATGCCAAGCCCGGTCGTGCCGGCTTCGCCGTCGATGAAGATGGTTTTCAGGTTCTGGCTCATCAGGACCCCCGATCGCTGGGTAGGCACGTCAATGGATGGGCTTCAGGCATAAAAAAACCGCGCTTCTCGGCGCGGTCGCGGGCGTTCGGTCATCGGCCGAGCGTCATCGCGGGCGCGCCGGAGCGGCCGAGTACGGGCGACGTCGGGACAGGTTACTGACCATCGCTTCGATATGAGGGAGCCACCGGGCCCTGTCAATAACGGCAGGCTTCGGCCCGAAGCATAACCGCACCGCGCCACGCTCGTGCCGGTTCGGCGGATCGAAGGCGGCGTTCCTCTTTTCCGAGTCGCCGCAACGGCTTGCGGGCAGCGGCTCGGAATTCGATTCCACCTGTTCGCAAACCGATTCAACCCGCCTGCTTCAGCGCCAGTGCCTGAATGTGATGCTGCACGATGGTCGAGGCGGCGATCGCGGTGATGTCGGCGTGGTCATAAGGCGGCGAGACCTCGACGACATCCATGCCGCGAATGTCGAGGTCTCGGAGCGCCCAGAGGGCACGCAGAGCCTGATCCGCACTGAACCCGCCCGAGACCGGCGTGCCCGTACCCGGGGCGAAGGCAGGGTCGAGCGCATCGATGTCGAAGGTGAGGTAGGCCGGACCCTGCCCTACCCGCTCCCGGATGCGCTGCGCCATCCCGGCGACGCCGAGTGCGTGTGCCTCATAGGCGTCGAGGATGGCGATGCCGCAGTCGCGCGGTGCGACGGTGCGGATGCCGATCTGGATCGAGCGCTCGACATCGATCAGCCCTTCGCGGACCGCCTCCAGCACAAAACTGCCATGACCGATCCCGCCGGGGCCGTCATCCCAGGTATCCTGATGGGCATCGAACTGGATCAGCGCCAGCTGGCCATGGCGGGCGACATGGGCGCGCAGCAGCGGCAGGGTGATGAAATGATCGCCGCCCAGCGTTATCAGATGCGCGCCGCCAGCAAGGATGGCGGCGGCCTCCGCCTCGATCGCCCCGGCACAACCCGAAAGGTCACCGCGCGGCAAGGCACAGTCGCCGTAGTCCATGGCCGAAAGACGGGCGAAGGGGTCGATACCCGACGGATATTGCGGATCGCCGTCGAAGATCGCGCTCGCGCGCCTGATCGCCTGCGGGCCGAACCGCGCACCGGGCCGGTTGGTGACGGAAAGATCGAAGGGCACGCCCCAGATCACGAGATCGCAGCCCGCGACATCCTTGCCATAGGGCCGGCGCATGAAGGAGAGCGCGCCTGCATAGGTCGGGTCGGCCGCGCCGCCACGCCGCTCGCCCGTGAAGGCGTGGTCGATCGGCGGCTTGTCGCTGGCTTCGCTCATGACGGTCCTTCGAATCAACGGCGCGCGTTGAACCAGACGAAGAGGCACCAGGGCAGGATCAGCGCCAGCGCCGTCAGCACGAGACGCAGCATCGTCCAGGCGTTGGGGTTGTTGATCGCGCGCCCGTCGAGCTCCGGGACGCCATGGATGAAGCCGAGCGCCACCGCCGGAGCGAGGAAGATGGCCAATGCCCTGCCTATCCGCCGAGCGCGCGGCAGATCCTCTTGCGCCAGCATCAGCAAGGCCGGCACCGCGATCATGCCGAAGGCGATCAGAATGAGGAGGACGCGCATAGGCTCTTGCTACATCAGCGGCGAACGACGCGCGAGAGGCGGCGCTCCCTACGCCCCGTCGGCTTCATATGCCTCCGTATAATAAGCACGCACATCATTGTGATCCTTGCCGCGAAAATGCCACGGATCAAGCTGCGGAGCGTCTTTTTTCCGGAAGCATCCTTGGGTGTTCCTGCAAGCGTGCAGGAACGAATAACCCCTTGCTTATCGATGCAGTGGTTTCGGAGACAGCGATGAAGAAGACACTGGCCGCAGCGGCGTTCGCCCTGACTTTTGCCCTTGGAGGCATTGCCGTGCAATCGGCAGCCTCAGCCCATCCGGCAACGCCGAATCCGACGCTGAGCAGTGCCGGCAATCTGGTCACCCCCATAGCCGCCAAGGCACATCAGCCGGCTGCGAACCAACTCGCTCCGCAACCCCAGGAGGAGCCGCAGGAATATCCAAAATACCATGATCAGGCGACGGATGCCTATTACTCGCCGCCCTTGAAGGCCAATCCCTGCCGATTCACCCAGGCTCCCATCGATGGCGCGATGAAGCAGGTCGAGGTCTGCGACTGACACTGTCGGGGCCCGAGGAATTCCTCGCCCCGCGACGAGTTGTTGCGTGCAAAGTAGCGTTGCGTAGCGTCGCGAGCGGGTCGTCAGACCCGCTCGCTCCCTGATCGCCCGCCGCGCGCTCCCGAAGCGGCCGGGCTCCCCGCTCCAGCGCAGCCCGGCATCGGCGTCAGCGGCCGCCAGATACTTTCAGGATCACGCCCGTCGTATAGCTGGATGCCTCCGACAGGAGGAACAGCACCGCCTCGGCGATCTCTTCGGCGGTGGCTGCGCGCTTGAGCGGGATCAGCGGCGCGATGCGTGCGACGCGGCCGGCTTCTCCGGTCGAAAGAGCGTGGATCTCCGTCTCGGTGATGCCGGGCGCCACCGCGTTGACGCGGATGCCATGAGGCGCCAGCTCCTTGGCGAGGCCGAGGGTGAGGGAATCGACGGCCCCCTTCGAGGCCGCATACCAGACATATTCGCCGGGCGAGCCGAGTTCGGCCGCGACCGAGGAGATGTTGACGATCGCCCTCCCCGGCGCCGCCTCATGGGCGATCAGCGCGCGGGCCGCCTCGCGCGCGACCAGAATTGCACCGGTGACATTGACGTCGATGCACTCACGGATCACGGCGGCATCCGCTTCGACCAGGGAACTCGACTTGCCGGTGATGCCGGCATTGTTGACGACATGGGTGAGCGCACCGAGCGCCGCCCTGGCTTCAGCGAAGACGCGGATGATGTCGGAGACATCGGCCATGTCGCCCTGCAATGCGAGAGCCTTTGCGCCGGCCGCCTCGCAGGCCTCGACGACCGCGGCTGCAGCCTTGCCGTTGCTTTGGTAGTTCACAGCAACATCATAGCCGCGCCTGGCCGCCATGATGCAGGTCGCCGCGCCGATCCCGCGGCTGCCGCCGGTGACGAGGAGGACGGGACGGCTCACGGCGGACTCCGGCTGATCTGGCGCGAAACTGCAGCCAATACGAAAAGGGCGGCTCTTGCGAGCCGCCCTTCCGCATAACGGTAATTCCGGAAACGATCAGCGCTTCGAGAACTGGAAGCTGCGGCGGGCCTTGGCCTTACCGAACTTCTTACGCTCGACGACACGCGAGTCGCGGGTCAGGAAGCCTTCCTTCTTGAGCGGGCCGCGAAGCTCCGGCTCATAGAAGGTCAGGGCCTTGGAGATGCCGTGGCGGACAGCGCCGGCCTGGCCGGAGAGACCGCCGCCCTTGACCGAGACGATGACGTCGTACTGGGTCAGGCGATCGACATGCTGCAGGGGCTGCTTCAGGACGAGACGCAGCACCGGACGGGCGAAATAGATCTCCTGATCGCGGCCGTTGACCGTGACCTTGCCGGAGCCGGGCTTGATCCAGACGCGGGCGATGGCATTCTTGCGCTTGCCGGTGGCATAGGCGCGGCCCTGGGCATCGACCTTCTTGACGTGGACCGGAGCTTCCGGCTGAGCGGGCTTGGCTGCATCGCCAAGCTGGGAGAGAGACTGAAGAACCTCGGCCACGGTCAGACCCTCTTGTTCTTGCTGTTGAGCGCGGCGACGTCGAGCGCCTCCGGCGACTGGGCAGCGTGCGGATGCTCCGCGCCCTTGTAGACGCGCAGATTGCCGAGGATCTGGCGGAAGAGCGGGCCGCGCGGCAGCATGCGCTCGATGGCCTTCTCGACGACGCGCTCGGGGAAGCGGCCTTCCAGGATGAACTTGGCCGAACGCTCCTTGATGCCGCCCGGGAAGCCAGTGTGGTGGTAGTACACCTTCTGGTCACGCTTGCGGCCGGTCAGGGAGACCTTCTCGGCATTGATGACGATGACGTTATCGCCGCAGTCGACATGGGGGGTGTAGGCGGCCTTGTGCTTGCCGCGCAGACGCATCGCCACCACGGAGGCGAGACGGCCGACGACGAGCCCGGAGGCGTCGATCACAACCCACTTCTTTTCGACATCGGCGGGCTTGAGCGAGACGGTCTTCATCGCGGGCACCCTTCGGTTGCGTAAGAAAAGGACAAGCCGCCGGAGGTCCGGCGGCGGTGTGGGCTGGCAATAGGAGGCGTGGAGCCGGCTGTCAAGCCGCTTCTAAAGTGCAGGTTTCCGAAAAACGCAATTTTCTCATAGCGATGAGAATAAAGGTATCCTGATACCGCATCATTCTTCCACGCAGGACCGGGGATCAGCGTGCGGGGATCGAATAGGTCCCCGTCGCGTGGCAGACCATCTCGGTCTCGCCCTGCGAATAGAGGCAGACCTCGCCGACGGCGAGCCGCTTGCCGAGCTTGAGCAGCTTCGCCTCCCCGATCAGGGCTGCCTGCCCGGGCTTGCGCAGGAAATTGAAGTTGAGGCTCGTCGTCACCGCGAGACCGACCGGGCCGATCTGGGCGAGGATCGCCGCGTAGAGCGCGAGATCGGCCAGCGCCATCATCGTCGGCCCCGAAATGGTCCCGCCCGGGCGCAGATGCTTCTCATGGTAGTCGCAGCGCATCCGGGCCGTCATCGGGCCGACCTCCTCGATGAAGTAGGTGCGGCCGCCATGGTGGAGCTGCGGAAAGACCTCGTCGAGATAGCTCTCGATCTCGGCGGCGCTCATGCGGATCGTCATGCGAAAAACCGAAGGCTAAGGCGGAAGTTCTCCCCTTGCAGCATGGCCGGCTGCCCCCGACAATAGGCCTAAACGCGAAGGCGGCTCGCGCAAATAGGGCAGCGCAGGCGGCGCCGGGAAGGATCGTCATGAACGCGCATCACCAACCGGCCACCGCCATCCTCCTGCGGCGGGATGCCGAGGGTATCGCGACGCTGACGCTGAACCGCCCGCAGGCTCGCAATCCTCTGAGCGAAGCAATGCTGACCGCGCTGAGCGAGGCCTTCACCGCGATCGCCGCCGACCGCTCGGTGCGCGTCGTCATCCTCGCCGCCGCCGGCCCCGTCTTCAGCGCCGGGCATGATCTGAAGGAAATGACCGCCCATCGCGCCGATGCAGATTGTGGGCGGGCCTATTTCACGGATATCCTCGGGCGCTGCTCAGGCGTGATGCAGCAGATCACCGCCCTGCCCCAGCCGGTGATCGCGGCCGTCGAGGGCACGGCGACTGCCGCCGGTTGCCAGCTCGTAGCGAGCTGCGACCTTGCTGTCGCCGGCAGCGACGCCCGTTTCTGCACGCCGGGCGTCCATATCGGCCTGTTCTGCTCGACGCCGATGGTCGCGCTCTCGCGCAATCTCTCGGCCAAGCATGCGCTGGAGATGCTGCTGCTCGGCGAGATGGTGCCGGCAACGGAGGCAGCCCGGATGGGGCTCGTCAACTGCGTCGTGCCGGCCGGCGACGCATTGGCGGAGGCGCAGCGGCTCGCCGGCATCATCACCTCGAAATCACCGGCAACGGTCAAGATCGGCAAGCGCGCCTTCTACGAGCAGCGCGAGATGGGGCTGAAGGCCGCATACGACCACGCTACGGCGGTCATGGTCGAGAACATGCTCGCGCGCGACGCCGAGGAAGGGATCGGCGCGTTCATGGAAAAGCGCGCGCCGATCTGGGAATCATAGCAGGCCCGGCGCATCGACTGCCGGGCTTATCTGCAGCGCATTCAGACGATTTCCCGATAGTGGTGTTCCACGACCGGCGCAGGCGTGGCGGCCTCGCCCTCGCGCGCCGGCTCGGCCGGCAATTGCAGGACCGTGGCGCACTGACCCTCCACCAGGCTCGTCACCATGACCAGGCGTCCATCCGGCAGCTCGAGTGCGTCGTGATGGACATAGGGCTTGTCGAGGTCGACCTGGCGGAACCGTGCGACCCGGGCGCGATATCTCCGGTTCGGCAGCAGCCCCATGCCACGATCACACTCGATATCGGCCGCGAAGGCCAGCTCCGTGCCGGGCATCACGCAGACGGCCACGTCCGGCCGGCCGACAGCGCAAAAGCCGCGGGTGCTCGCTTGCGGAAAGCGGGTCGAAACCAGTTCGTCGCCGACCTTGGCTGGAGTGGACATCACATTGTGCAGGCTATAGTCGCACATGGCAGGCCCTCCGTTTCTACTGACAAGTCGGGGGCCATCCCCGACGCGCCAGCAAAGCACCAAAGCATGGCGGGCCTATGTTGAGCGTACGTTGATATGCCGTTGGAGCGTTCCGGTACCCTTCACTTTTCTGCGAGTGCCCGCAATTGAGCCACGAATCCTACGATGACACCGCGATCCGTCGCATTCTGCGCGAAACGAAGCGGATCGCGCTTGTCGGTGCCTCCGCGAATGAGGCGCGCCCTAGCTGGATCGTGACGAAATACCTGCTCGACCGCGGTTACGACGTCGTTCCTGTCAATCCCGGCCTCGCCGGGCAGACCATCCTGGGCAGGACGGTCTACGCCTCGCTCAAGGAGGTTCCCGGCCCGATCGACATGGTCGAGATCTTTCGCAACTCTCAGGCAGCTGGGCCGATCACCGACGAGGCATTGGCGCTCGATCCCCTGCCCAAGGTGATCTGGATGCAGCTCTCGGTGCGCAACGACGAGGCCGCGGCCCGCGCCGAGGCGAAGGGCGTCACAGTCATCATGAACCGCTGCCCGAAGATCGAGTATGCTCGGCTGTCGGGCGAGATCGGCTGGCAGGGCATCAATTCGCGCATCCTCTCCGCCAAGAAGCCTGCGCTCGCAGGCAAGGGCTTCCAGAAGCTGACGATCAACCGGCCGGGGACATAAATCCGCGTCATTCTCGGGCTTGACCCGACCATCTCGGAGACCAGAGAGCTGGTCACGAGATTCTCGGGTCAAGCCCGAGAATGACGCGCAAGGGAGAGGCAGGACAATGCGCGAGCTTGCGACGACCTGCTGCATCGCCGGCGGCGGCCCGGCGGGGATGATGCTGGGCTTCCTGCTGGCGCGGGCCGGCGTCGATGTGACGGTGCTCGAAAAGCACGCCGACTTCCTGCGGGATTTTCGGGGCGACACCATCCATCCCTCGACGATGCAGCTGATGCAGGAGCTCGGCCTGCTCGACGACTTCCTCAAGCTGCCGCATACCGAGGAGCGCAGCATCGTCGCCCGCTTCGGCGATCAGGACGTGCCGATCGCGGATTTCAGCCATCTGCCGGTCGCGGCGCCCTATATCGCCTTCATGCCGCAATGGGACTTCCTCGATTTCCTGGCCGATCGCGGGCGCGAGCTGCCGCACTTCCATCTGCTGATGCGGGCCAAGGCGACGGGGCTGATCCGCGAGGGCGGGCGCGTCACCGGCATCACCGCGCAGACGCAGGATGGCGAGACGACGATCACCGCCGATCTCGTCGTTGCGGCGGATGGCCGCCATTCGGATCTGCGGCAGGCCGGCGGCTTCTCGGTCCACGAGATCGGCGCGCCGATGGATGTGCTCTGGTTCCGCCTGTCCCGGCGCGCGAGCGATGCGGCGCAGACCTTCGGGCAGGTTGCGCGTGGACGCTTCGCCGTGATGCTGAACCGCGGCGACTACTGGCAATGCGCCTATGTCATCCCGAAAGGGGCGCTGGAGAAGCTCCGGGCTGCCGGGCTCGACGCCTTCAGGGCGAACCTCGCCGAATTGCTGCCGATCCTGGCCGACCGTACCGGCGAGATCGCGAGCTGGGACGATCTCAAGCTGCTTTCGGTCGCGGTCGACCGACTGGCGCAATGGTGGCAGCCGGGGCTGCTCTGCATCGGCGATGCCGCGCATGCGATGTCGCCGATCGGCGGCGTCGGCGTGAACCTGGCGATCCAGGACGCGGTCGCGGCCGCCAACCGGCTTGCCGCGCCATTGCGCGAGAAGCGCGTCGCCGACAGCGATCTCGCCGCCGTGCAGGAACGCCGGGCCTTTCCGACAAAGGCGACGCAAGCCTTGCAGGTCGCGATCCAGAATCGCTTGATCACCCCGATCCTTGCCGGCAGCGGGCCGGTGCAGCCGCCCTTCCCGCTCAAGCTCCTCCGATGGTTCCCGCTGCTGCGCCGCATCCCGGCGCGGCTCGTCGGCATGGGCTTGCGGCCGGAGCATATCGGGCCGGAACTGGCGCCCCGCCCCTGAATTGACGCTGCCGACCGCGTTCGTTAAATCGAACGAACGGTTTCGTCAGAAGTGCCAGGGAGAACGCCATGTCCGATCGCGCACCGGGTTTCAGCACACTCGCCATCCATGCCGGGGCGGCTCCCGATGCGGCGACAGGCGCACGCGCCACGCCGATCTACCAGACGACCTCCTTCGTCTTCGACGACGTCGACCACGCAGCCTCGCTGTTCGGGCTGCAGGCCTTCGGCAATATCTATTCGCGCATCGGCAACCCGACCAATGCCGTGCTCGAAGAGCGTGTCGCGGCGCTTGAAGGCGGCACGGCTGCTCTTGCGGTCGCCTCAGGCCACGCCGCCGAATTCCTGTGCTTCCACGCACTGATGCAGCCCGGTGACGAGTTCGTCGCGGCCAAGAAGCTCTATGGCGGCTCGATCAACCAGTTCAACCACTCCTACAAGAACTTCGGCTGGAGCGTGATCTGGGCCGACTCCGACGATCTCGAGAGCTTTGCCGCCGCCATCACGCCCAAGACCAAAGCGATCTTCATCGAGTCGATCGCCAATCCCGGCGGCGTCGTGGTCGATATCGCCGGCATCGCGGCCATCGCCAAGAAGCACAACATCCCGCTGATCGTCGACAACACGATGGCGAGCCCCTATCTGATCCGCCCCTTCGAGCACGGTGCCGACATCGTCGTGCACTCCGCCACGAAATTCCTGGGCGGCCACGGCAATTCGGTCGGCGGCGTGATCGTCGATGGCGGCTCGTTCAACTGGGTCGGCGACGAGCGCTATCCGATGCTGTCCAAGCCGCGGCCGGAATATAACGGCATGGTGCTCGGCGAAACCTTCGGCAATTTCGCCTTTGCCATCGCCACCCGCGTGCTCGGGCTGCGCGACATGGGTCCGGCACTCTCGCCCTTCAACGCCTTCATGATCCTGACCGGCATCGAGACGCTGCCGCTGCGCATGCAGCGCCATTGCGAGAACGCGCTGACGGTCGCCAAGCATCTGTCGACCCATCCCGCCGTCGATTGGGTCAGCTATGCCAGCCTGCCGGGGAACAAGTATTACGAACTCGCCCAGCGCTATTCGCCCAAGGGCGGCGGCGCGGTCATGACCATCGGTCTGAAGGGTGGCTACGATGCCGGCGTCAAGCTGGTCTCGGATCTGAAGCTGTTCTCGCATCTCGCCAATATCGGCGACACGCGCTCGCTGGTGATCCACCCGGCCTCGACCACGCACCGACAGCTCAGCGATGCACAGAAGACGGCCTCCGGCGCGGGCCCGGAGGTGGTCCGGCTCTCGATCGGGCTCGAGGATGTCGCCGATCTGATCGACGATCTGGATCAGGCGCTGGCCTGAGCTTCCGCGTCTTGGAGCGGAGCCACGCACCTCCCGAGACCTGCAGACCAAAAAGGCGCCGGCGACGGCGCCTTTCTGTTTATGCGACGGTCGGCGAAAATCTCAGCAGCGCGCCGCCTGCTCAGTGCGCGTGAGGTGCACCACGCCCATCGCCAGAACGGCGAAGCCGAGCGCCTGATGGGCGAGCCCGGCCCAAAGCGGTACGACCAGCAGCAACGTAACGATGCCGAGCGCCGATTGGGCCAGCACGAGCCCGGCGATGGCGGTCGCGCGCTTGGCGCTGCCCGATCCCGGCGCGGCGCGGCGCAGCCGCAGGACGTTCCAGAGCGCGACGGCAAAAAGAACGTAGGCGCCGATGCGGTGGTCGAACTGCACGAGCGCAACATTGTCGACGAAGTTCTCCCAGAACGGCGTCTGGGCGAAGAGCAGCGAGCCGGGCGGGACGAGCGTGCCGTCCATCAGCGGCCAGGTGTTGAAGGTGAAGCCCGCCTTGGAGCCGGCGACGAGGCCGCCGAGCGCAACCTGCACGAAGAGCAACAGCAGGAGCAGCCAGGCGGTCGCCCTGCCCCGCGCCGGTTCGACCCGCCGCAGCGGCGTCAGCGTCGTCGCGAAGGCCACGACCGAAGCAAAGAACAAGCCGGCGAAGGTGAGATGCAGCGTCAGCTTCACCGGAGCGACCGCGACCATGCCGGGCTGGAGGCCGGACGCGACCATGATCCAGCCGATCGCGCCCTGCAGGCCGAGCAACAGCCCCATGCCGAACAGCGTCGCGATCTGCCGCGCCGGCAGCAGGCGGCGCAGCGCCACGACGAGGAAACCGGCGAGATAGATCAGCCCGATCAAGCGGCCGAGCTGGCGATGGCCCCATTCCCACCAGTAGATGAACTGGAATTCGCCAAGGCTCATGCCGTTGTTGAGGATCTGGTACTGCGGGCTCGCCTGATACTTGGCGAACTCCTCGGTCCAGGCCCCGGCCGAGAGTGGCGGCAGCGCACCTGTGATCGGCTTCCATTCGGTGATGGAGAGGCCCGAGCCCGTCAGCCGTGTCGCGCCGCCGACGACGACCATCAGGAAGACGAGGCCCGCCACCGCCCAGAGCCAGCGGCGGATGCCGGCATGAGCGGCCTTGGCGTCGGCGCGGGTCTGGTCGAGGGCGAGGGTCACGGGCGGGCTTTCGGTCGCAGATGCTGGCTGGCGCTTCACAAGCGCTGATTGCGGTGACATAGACCCGTCGCGACAGCGCGACAACGCCTGCAATGCCGCAGGAGCGATGCAAGGCCCGAGCGAGCGGCGGAGAACCCGATGAGACAACGCAACCGCAAGCTGCTCGGAACGGTGCTGATCCTCGTCTTCGTCTGCGTCTACGCGCTGGTTGCGATGGCGCTGGCGCAGGGCCGGATCACCGAGGCGCCGAAGCTCGTCCAGACGATCGCCTATGTCGCGCTCGGCCTCGCCTGGGTGCTGCCGCTTCTGCCACTGATCAAATGGATGGAGCGCAAGGACGAGGCCTGAGCCTCGTCAGGCGATATCAAGGCTGCGTCCCCGGTTCCGCAGCCAGAACGGCAGCCCTGACAACAGCGCCCGCAGCGCAGCCTCGTTCTGGTGGAGGCCGTTGAGCGAGACGCGCGGCAGGGCATGGAGATGGGCGGCGTGCTCGGCAAAAAGATGCCCCGGCCGCGTCGTGACAGCGCTTTCGAAGCCCGCCTCCCGCGCCAGCGCGAATTCGCGCGGCCCAGCCGAGCCGGGATCACCGACAGGATAGGCGAAATGGCGGATCGGCATTGCCAGTTCCGCCTCCAGCCGCGCCTTGCTCTCGGCGATCTCGCGGCGCGCGGCCTCGGCATCATGTTTGGCTAGCATCGGATGCGTCAGGGTGTGGGCGCCGATGGTGATGCCCGGCGCGCCGGAGAGCGACCGTAGCGTCTCCCATGGCAGGCATTCGCGCTCGACCAGAGCCGTGGCATCGATGCCGGCCTGCGCGGCAAGCTGGGAAATCGCCGACAGGAGAATCGTCTCCGGCCCTTTGCGCAGACGCCAATAGAGCCTGTCGAAAGCACGATTCTTCTCGGCGTCGGTCTCGGTGCGGGCCGTGCAGGGGCCTTCAGGCAAGGCGATGTCGAGCCGCGGCAAGATACGGATCGCCTCTTCCAACTCCAGCCACCAGAGCCGCGCCGTGCGATCGGCAAAGCCCGGCGTAACGAAGAGCGTCCACGGCGCGCCATGCTTCGCCAGCACCGGCCACGCGTGATCGACATTGTCGCGATAGCCGTCGTCGAAGGTCAGCGCGACGAAGAAACGGCCGCGCTTCGGCTGCTGCAGGCGCAGGACGGC
The DNA here is from genome assembly GCF_056395485.1 of Allobosea sp. 10L417. Lineage (NCBI taxonomy): Bacteria > Pseudomonadati > Pseudomonadota > Alphaproteobacteria > Hyphomicrobiales > Alloboseaceae > Allobosea > Allobosea sp. 10L417. The sequence goes on along the minus strand of NZ_JBFTJP010000002.1, from coordinate 534,283 downwards.
CTCGTCGAGCGAAACGATGTCGTAGCCCTCGGCCCGGATGAGGCTGAGAGCCTCGTCGAGAAACTCGGGCGTGATCTCCAGCAACGCGTTGGGCGCGAAGCCACGCGCCAGCCGCGGACGGACATGGTGCAAGGTCAGGATCATCCCTGCGCCTTGCGCAAAGCTGCGGCCCCAGCGATCCGCGCCCGTCGCCGCCATCAGCTTGAATGCGGCCGCGATGGCCTTGTGACGTCCGTTCATCGCCATTCCGTGCAACCACCCGCTAACGCTGTTGCACAATGGCGCTGCCGGGCCGGAGGATCATGACCGATCCGTTCACAATGACGGGTTAAGGAGGATACGCCTCAATCCGCCGAGGGGCCGAGAAGCCATGCCTGCCATCGCCGCCGAAACATCGCACCCGCGAACCGATGCCGCTGCCAGCCATGCAGAGATGCGGCCCTGGGCATCGATCTCCGTGGAGAGCGACATCCGTTCGCTCGAGGGGGCCTGGCTTGAATTCGAGGCGCAGGCGCTGGTCACGCCCTATCAGGCCTATGGCTGGGTCCGCCCTTTCGTCGAGACGGTGGGCGCCGCCGAGCTAATGACATTCCGCTACGCGTTGCTTCGCGACGCGCAGGGAGCGCTCTGCGCGCTGCTGCCGCTGGTCATCACCCGTCGCAACGGCATCCGCTTCGCCGAGTTCATCGGCGGCAAGCATGCGAACTACCATATGGGTCTCTATGCTCCTGCCTTCGCCGCCAGGCTCGATGCAGCGCTTGCGCAGCAGATGCTCGCCGAGATCGGCGCGGCGATCGGCGGTCTGGACGCGCTCGTCTTCGTCAATCAGCCGGCGCGATGGCAAGGCCAGGCCAATCCGCCTGCCCTTCTCGCCGCCGGCCCGAGCCCGAGCCGGGCCTACAAGCTCGCGCTGATCGCTGGCGACGGCGATGCCACGCTGAAGCGCTCAATGAGCAGCCATGCGCGCAAGAAGCTCAAGAACAAGCACAGCCGCTTCAGGGATTTCGGCCCTTCGACGATGATCCGCGCGGGAACGCCCGACGAGATCGAGCGCGTCCTGTTGGCGTTCCTAGAACAGAAGGCGGCGCGCTTCCGCGCGATGGGTGTGCGAGATCCGTTTGCCGAGCCGGCAGTGCGCGCATTCCTGTCGCGCGCGGCAGTCGGCACGGATGAGGCGGCGCCGAGGATCGAGCTCTACTCGCTCGATCTGGCGGGGAAAAGCGTCGCCACCTATGTCGGCGCCGCGCAAGGCGAGCGGTTCTCGGGGATGGCGACCTCGTTCGACATGGACAGCGAAACCATCCGGACCAGCCCGGGAGAATTGCTGCTGGCCGAGCTGATCCGGCAGAAATGCAATGATGGGTCGGCCGTCTTCGATCTCGGCGTGGGCGAAGCACGCTACAAGACCACCTTCTGCGACGACCATGACGATCTGGTCGACACCTTTCTGCCGCTCACCTTGAAGGGCCGGCTCTTCGCCGCGACGGCCCGGGCGAAGCGGGAGCTCAAGCGGCGGATCAAGGCCTCTCCCTTAGCGCTCAGGCTGGCGCAGCGAGCATCGGGCTGGCTGCACGGCAAGAAGCGCGACGAGGAATAAGCTCCGCCGAGGCGATCATGCCCCGGCCGACACCTCGGTGCGCGGCGACGAGACCGCGGGAACGCCGCCTTCGGCATCGAGGACAAGCGTGACCGGCGCCTCGGTGAGCTCGCTCAGGCGATAGGCCGCTTCGAGGGCGTGGCCATTGCCGAACTGGCCGCTCATCACCAGCCCGCCCTGGGCGCGGCGGGCGACGGGGCTCAGCATGGCGCCATCGTCGCTGGAAGCCGCGGCGACCAGCACCCAGTCATAGGTTTCGCAGAGCGCATCGAGTGCTACGTCGACGAGATCGGGCGCCGCCAGCACGGCGGCACGGCCGGCACGGCCGGGCCCGATGCTGTGCAGGCGTGAGCCCGGCGCGCGCATGATGATGTCGGAGAACAGCGCCTCGCCTGCAAGGAGCTCGGAGAAGCCGGGCTCGTCGTGCTCATCATCTGCCGCCAGGTCGATAAGAATGCAGCGGCAGCGCTGCGCCAGCAGCTTGGCAAGGTCACGCGCGTTGGCAGCCCCCTCTCCGCCGCCATCGAGCACGAGCATCATCGGGGCCATGCCGCGCGGCGCCTCCTGCGTCCGCTCGGCGATCTCCGCGAGCACCCGCTCCGGCCGGTCGAGGTCGAGCCGCAGCTGACCCAGGCGCCCGGCATGGGTCAGCAAGCCGGCGACCCGCTCGTGCCGAGGCTCTTGCGGCGCAGGCCTTGCCTGCTCCGCCTCGTCCTCGTTCGTGCCGGCTGCGACCCAGCGCGGCCGGCGCGGAGAGTCCGGCAGCGGCCGGCCCTGGCCGTCGAGCAACTCACGCGTGACGATCGTCGCCAGCGCGACCAGGAAGGTCGCGAGCGTGGCAACCAATATGACGGGAACCTTCTTCGGGAAGGACGGCTCGGTCGGCTCGACGGCGCGCGAGATGATGCGGGCATCCGCCGGCGTGGCATTCAGCGTGTCCCGCGCCACCGCCTCGCGATAGCGCTGCATATATTGCTCGAGCTGATCGCGCAGGGTGCGCGCCTCGCGCTCCAGTGCCCGCAGCTGCACCTCGCTGTCATTGGCGGACGACACATTCTTCTTCTGTCCGTCGAGCGCCGCCTGGAAACTCTCGACGCGCTGGCCCGCGATCTTGGCTTCGTTCTCCAGGGTCCGCACGGTCCGCTCGGCTGCGGCGCGCAGCTGCCCTTCGAGGTCGAGAAGCTGGGCGTTGAGCTCCTTGATCCGTGGGTGCTCGGGCAGGAGACTGCGCGATTCCGCCGCGATCTGCGCGCGCAGATTGACCCGCTGCTCGATCAGGCGGCGGACGAGGTCATTGTTCGCGACATCGGGGATCTCGAAGGTCCGCCCCTGCTTGATCGCATCGCGGATCAGGCCGGCCTTGGCCTGCGCCTCGGTCTGCTGGCTGCGGGCGGCCGAAAGCTGGCTCGAAAGATCGGTGAGCTGCTGCGAGGTGATGGTCGTGTTGTTGGAGCCGACCAGAAGGCCGTTTTTGGAACGGAAATCCTCGACTTTCGCCTCGGCCTCGGCGACGCGCTTGCGCAGCGGCTCGATCGTGGTCGAAAGCCAGTTCGAGGCGCTGCGGGCATTCTCCTGCTTCGCCGCCTCCTGGAACTCAAGATAGGTCTCGGCGATGGTGTTCGCCGCTTTCGCAGCCAGAGCCGGATCCACCGAGGTGAACTCGATCGACACGATGCGTGAACGGCCGACAGGGAAGACCAGCAACCGGTCAAAATACTTTTCGAGGACGCGATCCTCCGGCGAGCGATCGGCGGGGTGCCCCCCCAACCCGATCATGACCGCCAGCTTGCGCACGCTGCTCAGCGCGCCGACGCCGGAATCGAACTCGGGGTTCCCGACGAGACCGATGCGCTTGATCGCCTCGCGCGCCAGATCGCGCGACATGATGACCTGGACCTGGCTCTGCACCGCCTCGGCATCGAACTGACCGGAGGTGTCCGGCAGCGACTGGCCCGGCAATGCGTAGAACGTGCCGCGGCTTTCCAGCAGCAGCCGCGCCTCGCCCGTATAGCGCGGCGTCACGACGTTGACCGCAAGGAACGACAGGCCGAGCGCCGCAACCGTCGGCCCGATGATCCAGAGCTTGCGCCGCTTGATCGCGGCCCACAACGCGGAGAGGTCGAGCATGTCGCCCCGGCCATCGCCGACGCTGCGCGCTTCAATCCCTGCCTGAGCGGTCATGACACACCTCTGAACGCAATACTCACGCCTCCCGGACAGGGACGCGGCCGTCATTGAAGCCTCAGTAAGGTTATTGCCCGGTTAAGACGGCCTTCCGCCGCTTAACGCAGGCGGCCGGGAAGCCTTTTTTAACCATATGGCGCCTAAAGCTCGGGCGTATTCTGCACGGATAGCCTTGTGATGAGTCGACGCCTCGCCTCTCTCGCTTTGGCCGCCGCCATGCTGGCGGGCGCATGCGCGCCCCAATATGTGGCGTCGGACTATACACTTGCCGAGCCGGCGGGCCCCTACAGGCTCGCCAGCGGGGACAGGCTGCGCATTATCGTCTTCGGGCAGGATAATCTGTCGAACATCTATGCGGTCGACGGTTCGGGCCGGATTTCCATGCCGCTGATCAACACCGTCGAAGCGCAGGGCCGCACCACCCAGCAGCTCGCACAGGCGATCGAAGCCAAGCTGCGTGGCGGCTATCTGCGCGAGCCCAAGGTCTCGGTCGAGGTCGACACCTATCGCCCCTTCTTCGTGCTGGGCGAAGTCACCACCTCGGGCCAGTTCCCCTTCGTCAACGGCATGACCGTGCAGACCGCAGTTGCGATCGCTGGCGGCTTCACCCCGCGCGGACAGCGCTCCTCGGCAGAAGTCACCCGGCAGATCGACGGCCAGACTGTCACCGCGACCGTGCCGATCACGTACCCCGTCCAGCCCGGAGATACGATCGTCATCAAGGAACGCTGGTTCTGAAGCACAGCGGATTCCTGCCATGACGGACGCTGCCGGCACGCGCCCCTTACGAATTCTGCATGTCTTCCGCGCGCCCCTCGGCGGACTGTTCCGGCACGTCCTCGACGTGGCCCGCGGTCAGGTGGAGCGTGGGCACGCCGTCGGCATCTTCTGCGACTCGAACACCGGCGGCCCGAGAGCCGACGAAGTCTTCCGGGAGCTGTCAGGCCAGTTGGCACTTGGCGTGACGCGCGTGCCGATGTCTCGCTATCCGAGCATGACCGACGCCAAGGCGCAGCTCTCAGCCGTCGCAGTGCGGCGCAGATTGGCCCCCGACATCGTGCACTGCCATGGCTCGAAAGGCGGCGTCTACGGCCGGTTCCCGGCGCTTCTCTCGCCCGGACGACGCTATGTCACCGCCTATACGCCGCATGGCGGCAGCTTCAATTATAACCCCGGCAGCCGCGAGCACGGGGTCTATATGGCGGTCGAACGCCTGCTCGAGGGCGCAACGGACATGTTCCTGTTCGAAAGCCGCTTCATCGCCGGGCGTTTCGAAGCGCATATCGGGCATGCGCCGCGGACCGGCCATCGCGTTGTCCTGAACGGGGTCTCGGATGCCGAATTCGAGCCGATCGATCATGCGCAGGCCCAATTCGATCTGCTGTATCTCGGCGAACTGCGCTCGGCGAAAGGCGTCGACACGCTGATCGACGCACTGCAGCTGCTGCGTCAGCGCGACGGGCTGAAGCCGCGCCTCCTGATCGTCGGCTCGGGGCCGGACGAGGCCGAACTGCGGCAGATGACGCATCAGCGCGGCATCGCCGATCAATGCGTGTTCGAACCTCCGGGCCCCATTCGCAAGGCGCTGGCGCAAGCGCATGTGATGGTGATCCCGTCACGCGCCGAGTCCCTCCCCTACGTCATCCTCGAGGCGGCGGCCGCGGCGCAGCCGCTGATCTCGACAGATGTCGGCGGGATCGCTGAAATCTATGGAGAGCGGCACCGCAACCGGCTGATCAAGACCGACGATCCGCAGATCCTCGCCGGTGCGATTCGTACGATGCTCGAAACACCGGAATCGGAGCGGCTGGCCCAGGCGGTCGATCTGGCCGCACATGTCCGCCAGAACTTCTGCATCCATAACATGGTCGACGGCGTCATCGCCGCCTATCGCGACGCCATAGATCGCCGCGCGTCCTATCGGACGCGGTAACAGCGATCTATCTATTTGTTATCGAATCGGATTTTTTCGAAAAGTGGATTCCACTTTTCGGTCCGATGCTATGGTCGCGCGCGGCATGGCCTGAGGCGGCGTCAGACCAGCTTCAGCGCGGCGACGCCGGCAACGACCAGCACAATGCCGAGCCAGCCAACGGGCCGGATGCGCTGACCGAAGACCAGCGCACCGACGACCGCCGTGATCACCAGACCAGCGCCGCCCCAGACGGCATAGGCGACAGCCAGATCCATGCCCTTGATCGCCTGAGCCAGGGCAGCGAAAGCCCCCATGACGAAGACGATGCCCCCGGCGCCGGCCACGCGATGGCTCATGCCGTCCGACAGCTTCAGCAGATAGGTGCCGGCGATCTCGAAAGTGACCGCCAGCAGCAGCCAGAGGAAGGGGGCGGCCTGAATGAACGAGACATTCACACAAGCCTCCCCTCAGCGACCGGCTCATCCTGCTTGCGGCCATGGCCGACGCCGTTCTCGATGAGCAGGATGCCGCCCAGGATCGAAGCAAGGCCGAGGGCGCGGCCGGCCGTGAGATGCTCCCCGAAGAGGAGATGGCCGATGACGGCGATGCCGACGATGCCCACCCCCTCCCAGACGGCGTAAGCCACCGCCATCGGGATGACGCGCAGCGCAATGCTGAGCAGGATGAAAGAAAAGCCGATCAGGACCAGCGGCAGGGCGCCGATGAGCCAGGGTGCGGAGACGGCCGACTTCAGCGCGGCCGTCGCGACGATCTCGACGGCAATGGCCGCGAGCAGAACCAACCAGTGAAAAGACATTTTGCACACGGGCGAAGCCGGCGCTGAACATCGCAGATGCGACGCAGGGACAGCCAAGCAATCGTTAGAGTTTTAAATCGACAGTTCCGAAAAGAAGCGATTGCGGAGGCTTGACCTCGACAATCGGCGCAAGGAGAAAAATAACGCTCCCGACGCCATGCCCCAAGCGGGCGATATATGCTTCTCAGACACTCATCGCAGAGGAATATGCCGGCGCCAATCGCGATTGTCAACTCTCGATAACTTGCAATAACAACGACTTACGAGAATCCGGCTGATTTTTACGTAGCTTTACCCCCGAGCAAGCCATTGGCCCGCCACGACAAAATCGGGTTTTCGCATTATGCTTTTTCAGGCCCCGTCGCACGGGGCATTTTGAGGTCAGGGACGCCTCCGTCTCGCCCGATCCCTTTCCGATCCTGCGAAAGAAGAAGCGGCCGGGTTAAGCGTTCCGTGAGCAATTTCGGATAGACCGCGACCGGGACCGCCGCGCCCGGCGCTGCGATCCGGCTTGAGGATTGGACGCTATGGGGACTTTCGATGTCCGCGATATGATGAAGGCGGACGCGGCCGCCTCGGCAACGCCGACGATGTTCGGCGGGGCGGAAGCGGGCCAGACGCGGCGCTTTCACCCCCTCGCCGAGCGCATCGCCGCCATCCCGGTCAAGCCGACATTATCACCCGTCATGATCGAAGGTGTCGCCCGGCTGGTCGACGCGTTCGCCGTGATCGCAACAGGCGCCCTGATCTACTGGCTCTACGTGGCGGGCAGGCACGAATATGCCCTCCCCTATCAAATCGCCATCCCGGCACTCGCCGTTTCAGCTCTCGGCACCTTCCAGGCGTTGCAGCTCTACCCGATCGGTGCGCTGCGCAACCTGATCGCCAGCGCCGTGCGTCTTCTCACCGGCTGGACGATGCTCTTCCTCGTCACAATGGCGGTCTTCTTCATCCTCAAGATCAGCGATCAGGTCTCGCGCGGCTGGTTGGTCGGCTTCTACTTCGCCGGCGCCGCCGCCTTGTTGAGTGGCCGGATCGTCGTCATGCTCGGCGTGCGCCACCTGACCCGCAACGGCCGGCTGGAACGGCGCACCGCGATCGTCGGCGGCGGCGAGGCGGGCGAGGCGCTGATCCGGGCCCTCGAAAGCCAGAAGGATACGGGCCTGCGCATCTGCGGCGTCTTCGACGACCGCAACGACGAACGCTCACCCGATCTTGTCGCCGGCTACCCCAAGCTCGGCACGATCGACGACCTCGTCGAGTTCGCGCGCCGCACCAAGCTCGATCTGGTGATCTTCACCCTGCCGATCTCGGCGGAGGCGCGGCTGCTGACCATGCTGCGCAAGCTTTGGGTGCTGCCGATCGACATCCGTCTGTCGGCGCATCTCTCCAAGCTGAGGCTGCGGCCGCGCTCCTACTCCTATTTCGGCACCGTGCCTGTGCTGGATGTCTTCGACCGGCCGATCGCCGACTGGGACATCGTCGTCAAATGGATATTCGACAAGGTCGTCGGCGTGCTGGCGCTGATCGCGCTTTCACCGGTGATGCTGGCGACAGCCATCGCCATCAAGCTCGATTCCAAGGGACCGGTTTTCTTCCGCCAGAAGCGCTACGGCTTCAACAACGAGATGGTCGAGGTCTTCAAGTTCCGCTCGCTCTACCATGACAAAAGCGACTATGCGGCGGCCAAGCAGGTGACGCGAGGCGATCCGCGCGTGACCCGCGTCGGCCGCTTCATCCGAAAGACCTCGATCGACGAGCTGCCACAGCTGCTGAATGTCGTCCTCAAGGGCAACCTGTCCCTGGTCGGGCCGCGCCCGCATGCCATCCACGCCTCGACCGCCAATCGCGCCTATGAGCAGGTCGTCGACGGCTATTTCGCGCGGCACAAGGTGAAGCCCGGCATCACCGGCTGGGCCCAGATCAATGGCTGGCGCGGCGAGACGGATACCGACGAGAAGATCCAGCGGCGCGTCGAGCACGATCTCTACTACATCGAGAACTGGTCTGTGCTGCTCGACCTCTACATCTTGTTCAAGACTCCGTTCTCGCTGCTGACCAAGAACGAGAACGCGTATTGAGCACCTTCGCCGAGCACCCGTCGCATGAGGCGCCGGGCCCCCGGCTCGCGATCTCATATGCGGCGATCCAGCGCGGGACGCTCTGGCTCCTCGGCGCCTCCAGCGGCTTCGCGCTGGTCGAGCCCTCGCCCTACGAACTCGTCTTCCTGCTGACGCTCTTCGTCTTCGCCCTCGCCGGCATCCGCTTCTCGCAGAAGCTGCTGCCGCTGGCCGTGCTGCTGCTCCTCTACAACATCGGTGGCATCTTCTCGCTCATTCCATGGATGGACGAGATCGATTCGGTCCGCTTCACCGCCGTCTCCGTCTATCTGATGATCACCGGCATCTTCTTTGCGGCAATCATGGCCGAGGATGCGACGAGCCGGCTGGAGACCCTGTGGAAGGGCTACCTCTTCGCTGCCTGGTATGCGGGCATCGCGGGCGTGCTGGGCTATTTCGACGTCGCCGGCCTGGGCAGCCTCTTCACGCTCTATGGACGCGCGTCCGGCACCTTCAAGGATGCGAATGTGCTGGGCCCCTACCTCGTCCTGCCGATCCTCTATGTCCTGCACCGGATCCTGACCGGCCGGTCCGGCCTCCTCCGCGGGCTCACCTTGATCAGCGTACCGTTGTTCGCGCTGTTTCTGACTTTCTCCCGCGGAGCCTGGGGCAATCTGGTCGCTTCCGCGCTGCTGATGATCGGGCTCGCATTCCTGACCGCCCCCAATGGCACGCAGCGCAGCCGCATCGCGCTGCTGACGCTTGTCGCCTTCATGGCCGCGGCAGCCGCACTTGCCGTCGCGCTCTCCTTCGAGAACATCCGCAGCGTCTTCGAAACCCGTGCGAGTCTCGACCAGAGCTACGATCAGGGCGTGACCGGGCGCTTCGGCAACCAGTTTCGCTCGATCTCACTTCTGCTCGAAGCACCGAACGGGTTCGGTCCCCTGCGCTTCCGCTGGCATTTCACGGAAGATCCCCACAACGTCTACATCAACGCCTTCGCTTCCTATGGTTGGCTGGGCGGCGTGGCGTGGCTCGGGCTGATGGCCGCGACCTGCTATGTCGGCTGGCGCCTCGTGTTTCAGCGCCGGCCGTGGCAGCAGCATGCGATCGTGCTGTGGCCGGTCTTGTTCGTGACGATCCTGCAGGGCCTTCAGATCGACACCGACCATTGGCGGCATCTCTATCTGATGATCGGCCTCGTCTGGGGGCTCGCGGCCTTGCCGAAGCCGGCCTCACCGGCAGAAGCCGCCGCGCGGTACGAATCCGGCCGCAATCAGCGATAGCGTCGATAGTCCTGCGGGCGCCGGCATGGACCCAAGCTGCGAGGGCGACAGCTCAAACCCCGGCTGCGCCGCATCCGATCGGATCCGCCACGATGACGCGGCTCGTCTTGCGCGCCTGCTCCGCCCGCAGAGCCAGATCGACATGACGGCGATACTCTGCCCAGGTGCCTATCCTGTAGCCGCAATTGGCGCATGAAACGATGCTGGCATCGGTGAGAGCCTGGGGAATCGACACCCCCGGCGAGCCGCAATCCTCGCAATGGAACCAGTCCAGCCTCAACACGACCTCGCCTGCATTCACTTTCGCGCGGCGACAAGGCGTCGCCGACGGTCGCATCAGAGGCGGCAGCGGATGACTGATTGCTGAACGGCCGCTTCGCCGGCAAGAGAATCGGGCCGCCTATTCGCGGGAGCGCGACGATCCCTCGCCTCCGCACGTAGCCTTGAGATGCTGGATGTTGTCGTTGGAGAAAACCAGACGGAGCTTCGGGCGCTCGGCCTCCTGAAGCCGGGATGCGTCCTTCCTGCTGGCGGCCGCGCGGCGAATCTGGGCACGCCGCACGATCAGCGACATTTGATGCCTGCGTTTCATGGATGTTCATTCCCGCGCCGCGCAATGATGATTGCAGCAGGGGGCTCGATCGGCACCCCCCATATGGGGGAGGCCGTCCAGATTTTTGCACTGCGAAACAAGGCTGGGTGCCGCCCGGGAATGGCCATTCTTCCAATGCGTGCAAGATTGCTGCGAAGCGCATTGCATCTGCCGCGGCCGGCCACTATAAGCCGAGCCGTCGGAGCGTAGCGCAGCCCGGTTAGCGCACTTGTCTGGGGGACAAGGGGTCGGAGGTTCGAATCCTCTCGCTCCGACCATAAAAATCAAGCACTTAGGCTTTGACCGGAGCCACTGGCTAAAAACTTTTTTAGCCACATCGTAGCCAGCCCCCCCAACGAATCCCGCTAGCGCTTGCAATTGAAGCGCGGACGCTCGAAGGGCGGTTGCAAACCAACCTGGCGCAGTTTTCCCGCGCGCCACTGATTGAACCCTCCTGCTTTGCTGCCACCGCGGAAGCTGTCGCCTCGGCACTCCGGCCACGGAACTGCAAGCTTGCCGAAGGAATCTGCCTGGTTATCGCCTGTCTGATGGCCGTGGGCACCTATGCCCGTTTCCGGAGCGCCGGAAGTTCGAACTGGGCAGTTTAGGTTGACGGCGTCGGAGACAATTTTCCCTTTGGGCACTGTGGGTGACGGTTTCGTCATGCATTGCGGGAGGATATCTCGCCGGCCGGATGCGGCAACCAAGCTTCGACGCGACCAGCGACGAGCGGAAGCTTCGGGACGTGCGCCACGGCCTTCTCGTATGAGCGACTGGCGCATTGCCGATTTCGGTTCTCGCAACGTCTTCCCGGCCAGGATGGGTGTCGGGCATCGGGACGAGAATCTGGCGGCCGAGATGGAGACGGAGGTTTAGCCGACGGTCGGTCGCTGGCTGAGCCCGCAGATGCGACGACGACAAGGCAGAGAGGATTCCGAGAGGTGTTCGATTTCGGACATCGAGCAAGGGCTGGAGGCCCGTGAACCCCGGCGTTCGTAACTCCCGCACCAACTGATCGATTCCATAGGGAACCAATTCTCGCTCTGTTCGTTTGCCACTCGTTTGTAGCGGTGACGTTGATGGTCGCGCAGCAGTGCTGCCTAGGTTACGCCTACTTTCTCGTCTCAGCCAGGAACGTCTCGCGAAAGAAAGGAAGATTGTTTCGAGTCAAAATCCGGCTTATGTTATTGATATGACAATCAAAAGCCAATAATATCGATCTTTCCTTCGGGGGTTACCTTTGACCGTTCGGCCCAAAATGTTTGTGGCTATAGAAGGACTTCGAGGCATCCTTGCCTGGTCGGTCGTGTTTTCTCACCTCGCCTACATCTCGGCGTTCAACGCCAATGGCGTGAGCTCGCTTCTTCGAGCCGTCGGTCTTCCGTCCGTGCTGGTCTTCATTATCATAAGTGGGTTTGTCATAACCCATGTCATTCTGGAGAAGCAGGAGGGCTATGTCCCCTATATTATTCGAAGGTTTGCTCGAATTTTTCCACTGTTTGCGGTGACATGCTTTTTCGGTTTCTTCACAAGTGAGTTGCTTGCGTCGGCCCTCAGCGCGCCGGGTTTTGGCGATCCAGAGTTCGCAAGAGTAGTGAACGAGGTCGCATCGAGCGATCGAGCTCATYTGCCGATGCATSTATTCTCTCATCTTTTCATGATGCATGGCGCCATTTCAAATAACATCCTTAGCTATTCCGAATACGCCTTCAACATGCCGGCTTGGAGCATATCGCTTGAATGGCAATTTTATCTGGTCGCGCCATTGATCCTATTCGTGCTGCGTGACAAGCGGCAATGGGTTATTCCGATGGCGATTGCTGTTGCGGCTTCAGAAGTGGCGGTMCGAAAATTTGGCCTCTCAACCGTCCAGCCYGGTGCCTTGCCCCTTGCGGCTTCCTATTTTGCAATCGGCATCCTAAGTCGCCTGATCTATTCGGAGAAGCTCTGCAATCCGCAAGGACTGTTATTCGCTACCGCGCTGGCCATCGTGTTGTTGCCGTTTGAGCCATTGCGTCCCGTTTTGGTTTGGATGGTCGTGTTYTTTGGCCTCTCCAACACAGCAGTTCACCACAAGACAGCGTTGGATGAACTCTATGCGGTTACTCTCAAGAGTCCGGCTGCGCTATATTTTGGACAACGATCATATTCAATTTACCTTTGTCACTATCCGGTCATYTCGGGCGTCGCGTGGGTGCTCTTTCGGTTGTCTGTGCCMTCGAACATGCTCGTTCTGACGATCGTCAGCATCCCCCTCATCATTGTGACCGCCGATCTGGCGTACCGGTGGATCGAGAAGCCGGGCATTGCAGCGGGCAGGATACTCGCCGCAGCAATCCAGAGAAGGCAATCGATGGGGCCGTCAGAAGCAGACGGGCTGGCAGGACGAACTGCGCAGCAGGGAGAGGCCGAGATGGCAGAGAMCGATTATTCCCGCGGCCCGCAGGATCACTCAGTTATCAACCTCTCCAGGGACCACGAAGTTAGGTATTGGGCCGACAAATTTGGCGTGTCGCAGGCTGCACTTGAAGACGCGGTGCGGAAGGTCGGTTCTTCGGCTCCCGCCGTCGAGGAGGAGCTTTGGAACGCCCGCTAGACAATGTCTGGTTGAGCGTTACCGCGCCGGGAACATCCTCGGCGGATCGAGGTTGTTGGGCAAAGCGGAGGAGGCAGCCGTGGCAAAGCAACCTGAATCTCTCGCCACTTTCTCGGCGACAGCGAAGAACGCCGGAAAGAAGCCCAAGGACGTTGCGCTGACGGCGACTCCCGAAACAATGCCCATCCCAACTGACCCAACGAAAAAGGCCGATGCTGCCACGAAGGTGTTGCGCGAGGGCGTGCTTCACCGGGACCAGGGCGCCGACAAGGCTATCGATGCATTACCCGATCGGACGCGCACCACGGGGAAGTCGCAACGCTAGCGAGTAATGCCCGGCTCAGGTCCCATTGCCAATCATCCCTACGCGATCATTCTAGAAACCGGTGACGAGCCGGTGGGCTGTCTGAAGCAGGTAGCGGTCGAGCTGTACAGCTCGACCGCTACCTTCAAGGCCAACGGTGGTGCTTCAGTCCGGCCGATCTCAGCTATTTCGACTGGGAATGGGTATATCCCGCCCCGTACAGGAGCAGGTTGAAGTAGCGGCTCTGACCCCAGACATCGCGTGAGCCTGACGAACTGCCGGGAGTCTATGTGCACGCCGTTCTTGGAAAGCGCGATGGCAGCACCGTTTCCGGTCACCTCGACGAGGGCGTTGTCCCCCACGCTCGACCTCATGCTCGAGCAAACGCCTGCGCATCTGTGGAAGCGTCGCGACGCCCTGACTGATCAAATGCTGATCGGCTTGGATGGCTGACTCACGCGCTTGTTACTTCTCGACATGTGCGCCCTTCACGTACCGCCCTGTTAGCGCGGCGATCTGATGTCTACTCCCCCGCGCCGGTTGCCGGCTTGGACGGAGCCATTTCGTCGTGCTCCCCAGAGGATGCTAACTTCGTTCGGTTCGGATCAATCGACACTTTGTCGAGGGAACTCTTGTCCGGTGTTCCCTGAATTGATCTTACCTTTTGCTCCTCTTCGAGGGAGAGCTTGTTCCCTTCTCCATCTCGCATGAGTGCCTCCGTATGTGCTGCTAGCCGTGCAACGAGCGGCTCGCTCGATGGTTCCGGATCTCCTCGCTCGCTCCTCGCGCGATCAACGATGCAAGCGTAACCGGCGCTCCCGCCAGATCTTGGTTTGCGAACACGTCGCCGAGAGGGGGAACGAGGTCGAGCTGCGCGCGTTCAGCCTCCGCAGCCTACCCAGGAGTTGGAGGGAAAGATGGCGAATGATAACAACCCCGCGGTCGAAAGTCTCCGGCAGGAGCAGAAGGCCCAACGGAAGGACGAGCGGGAATTGACCTCGGACCAAAAGCTCGAACGGGCGCTTAAGGATACCTTTCCAGCGAGCGATCCCGTGGCGGAGCAGGTTCCAACTACACCCGGCAGCGCGGAGGATCAGAAATGATCAGGGCAGCTTTTTCCGGCTTGGCGGGGGCCTGGATCGCGCGAAACGTTGAACAGGGAGAGATTCCCGAGAAGTTAGCGGTCCCGCTATCTCTCTTGGCGACCCGGCTTCCGACGCCCGTCATCCTCGCTGGCGCCATTGGCTATGCATTCTATCGGGCAAATTTGGAAGTACGGGCGCGGTTGGCGAAGGATATTTCGCCGAAACGGCGCGCACGACCGACAGCCCAAAGACCAAAGGCTCCTTCTCGCCGACCGTGGCGCCAGGCCCGGAAAGCCGAAACAAGCGGTGGTGGCAATGTTTAAGCTGTTCCGTGAAATGTCGATGCTAACATTCGAAGCTCAGCAGGCGATCTGGCTCAGGAGCATGAAGATCGCTACTGGCGGCGCGGCGGGAAAGCACGAAGCCAGTTTGATGGTAAAGGAGAAGGTTTCAGCCGCTCAGGCCGCGGTTATGAATGCGGCGACCGGGATGGCGCCGGTCGACATTGTCCGCGGATATCGGCGCAAGGTGCGCGCGAACATTCGGCGTTTGTCGAGATAGATGATGTCGATGCGGCGAAAATGGTCGAGCGACGTTTGCGGTCGCTGCATCCCGAGCGGGTAGAATACCTCTGAGGAAACGCCAGCTAGGCTAGGGAACCTGGTGCCGAAGGGAAGCGTTTGCTCCGGATAACTGGAGCATCTCATGAAACGTCGACTGATTGTGCTGGCGGCCGTGCTTGTCGTTGCCGGCGTCGCCATTGCCCAGACGATCCACCCACCGACCAAGGAAGGCGCCGGAGCGAAGCCTGATTCCGCGGAATCTCAGCGCGGTCGTATCCCCGAGCCGGCAGGAGCAAATCGCCCCGAGGCGCAGGGGGGCGCCAATTCCCAGCAGAACCGGGACTATGGGAAAGAGACGCAGCCGGAAGGTCAGAAATTGCACGAAGGCCAGCCGGCGAATGCGAAGCCTTAGCGGGCAAGACCCCTTGAGCAGATCGCGCCTATTTTTCCAAGCGAGCGATGGGGATCTCAAGTGTGACCACCAATCCTGACGATCGCCAATCAAACGTCATCTCCGCGCCCAATTGAGATTTCGCCGCCCGGTCGACCAACAAGCTGCCGAAGCCCCGCCGTCCCGGCATTTCGCCAATCGGGGGACCGCCGACTTCGCGCCACGTCAAACGCACGGTTCCGGCGGCGGTAGCAGCGTCAATCTGAACTGTTCCGTGGGGGGTCGAAAGCGCTCCATATTTGACGGCATTGGTGGCAAGCTCATGAATCACGAGCGCAACCGCCGTTGTCGAGGAGCGGCCAACCGCGACATTGTCACCCTGAGTACTTATTCGCTGATCCAGCTCGGCGTTATACGGCTCGATCAGCCTGGCGATAAGGTCGCAAAGATGGTCCGCGGGGCGGTCCGCGTTGCCATCCAAGACAATGCTGTGAGCTCGATAGAGAGCTCCGATTCGTGCAACGATGTCAGCGGCAAATTTCCGGGCGCTAGGCTCCGCCCGAGCTGACATTGTGATCAGACTGCCGATCACAGTGAAAACGTTCGAGATGCGGTGCTGCAATTCGCGAGCAATCAGTTCTCGCTGCTCTTCAGCCTGACGTCGGGCAGTGATGTCGATATGGGCCCCCACCAGCTTTAGGGGCCTTCCAAGCTCATCCCGTTGGATTTCTGCCTTGGCAAGTATCCAACGTACTTCCCCATCTGAGGGGCGAATGATCCGATACTCCGCCTCGTAGTCGGTCGCGGGGCTTCGGACACTCTGTTGAAAATGGTCGACGACCCGATCCCGGTCGTCGGGATGAATACGCGCAACCCACTCTTCGTGGGTTTCGTTCGCGGCCTCCGCTGGCAAACCATGAACTGCGAGATATTCAGGGGATCGCGTGTTGCGAAACGCGCCTTCCCACAAATCAACTTCGAGGCCACCGATCTGGCCGATACGCTGAACGCGCGCGAGCTCGGCTTCTCGGGATCGTAGCTGCCTTAAGGCTTCGTTCAACGGCAAGCAGCGCCCCCAGTGCTTTCAGAGCAAGAATACTTGCTTCGGTAACTCTGGTTCCGGGCTTTCGCCATCTTTTTTGACACCTCGGGCCACGATAGCCAGCGATCGGTCAGGGAGCGGACGCTGAAGCGAAAACGCTCGCTCCCATGGCGCGGTCATCCAGGTCTCGCATTCCTCCGGCGTCGTCAGGATGACGGGCATTGCCGTGGGATGGATCGCTTTCACCTCGGCATTCGGATCGGTGGTGAGGAAGGCATAGAGATCGGCTGTGACCTCCCCCTCCTTGACCTTGCGCACACTCCGCCACTGCGGCGTCCACACCCCGGCGAAGAATGCGGTTGGCCGCTCCTCTCCGAAGGCGAACCAGATGTCGCCGCCGGCATCCTTGTTGAACTCCGAGAAGGAAGTGAATGGCACCAGGCAGCGATTCTCGACCCCCAGGAACTTCTGCCAGTGCGAGTATTTCGTATCGCGGATATTCGTGTTGCCCGCGCTCGGCTCCATTCGGATCAACTCGGTCATATCGACGGCTTTGCCCTTCGCGGCGAATTTGTCCGCCCGCTGCTTTGCCGCCTTCTCGATGACGAAGAACGGGGACGGCATGCCCCAGCGCGCCATGGCAAGCTCAGGGACGCCACCTCCCGCCGGATTGCGGATCACCGGAGCAGTGTAGTCGGGGAAGATGCCCGGCTGCGGCACCACCTGCGCCGCTACGTCGAACTTCGCGAACAGCTTGCGCATCGCCTCGACGTTGCGGGTGTGGCTGTAGAGATTACACATCGTCACCGCCAATCGCCGACGCTCGATCGGCGCCGGCTCGGCCGGCAGCATGTCCGCCTTGCCGCCCTCGATCAAGCTGAGCCCCATCATTGGCGCAGGCCAGTGGGGGCGGTGACGCCTGCCATGGCGCGATCTCGGAGAAAAAGCAGAGACGCTGCACTGCCAGACATCCGCCGAGCCCTGGAGCCCTACCTTGAGTTCATGGGGCCGGAAGGCTGCGCTGTCAGGGAGCGGGTCGCCGCAGACCAGACTGGCACAATGGGTGGGGCTAATGCGAGCGGCCTGCAATTACCCGAGGTGGCCATGCAGATCACCACGCAGGCGAAGTATGATGTCGCGGTCAGCCGCATCCAGGAGCTGAGTGGCGCGTCGGAACATCCGAGGAGCGCCTCACTGCGACGCATCAAATGACATAGACAACCGGCGAGAATGGGCAGTTACTCACTCTGCAGTTGTCTCCATGCCGACGTTTGGGAATGACCGCAGCGGGGCGTTTTAGCGCCGCCAGGCGGAGACAAATCATGCATTCCGGGAATGGTACGCTCATCCTGAGTAGCGGGCACCGGCTCCGTGTCGTCTACAATTTCGGCACCGACCACGATGACGCTCGCGCTGGCTACTTGCTCTGCAACACGTCTGGCGTCGATCCGGTCGCGCTCCATGATCGGATGCATATGTTGTGCGACGACGGCACCAAGGTCGTCATGATGGTGACCCGAACGAGCGACCGATACCTCCTGATCACGGGGCGGGTCGCACCTCCGGCAGCCGCTTAAACAAGAAGAATGCCTGAGCCAGCAGATTGGCACCTCAGCCGTCTGAGTTATGGAGGGCAAGATGCATCTCACATCTCAAAGGCCGCGAAGTCGAAATGGGCGCAATCAATCGGACGCGCAGAGCGCGTGCGATCTTCAAGCGCGTTACGAACGCACCATCGCCTTGGCCCGTGGGGCGGAAGCGCTAGGTGACACGATTAATGCTGAACGCCTCTATCAGCAGGCCGATCACTATCGCCGGTTGTTGAACCAAAAGCCGCAAACCATTGGCGCGGTGCAATAAAGCGCTGGGCGGCCTGGCGGTAGGAAAAGACGCCGAGCCACACACGCCATGGGAGGGGGAAGACGGCAGCTCGGCGCCACGCCGCATCGAAGGCGCTCGGAGAGCTTGACCCCAAATCGTAAACGCCAGCCGAACGTCGACCGCGGATACATTCAAGAGCCAAAACGCAAAAATGGCCGCGCGCCATCGAGCCGAATGGCGGTCAGCGCGTGACGCGACGCGTCTCCCGCACGACCGTTGGCGCTGAAACCGCTCCCGCTGCTCCCCCGACGGACCGCGCCAACTGGCCCGCCCACTTCGGCGCCGGGCCGGCACGGCTGCGGCTCCGCCGACACTCTGCTCAGTCGTGCTGCAGGCGGTCGCGACGATCGCGGTAGTTCGCTGCTGCGCTAGCGATCAATATGCTCCGGCATCGCCTTGAGCTGCTCCTTGGTCCAGTTTGTGACGGCATGGACGTTGCCGTCTTCGTCGCGCATGAATTCAAGGTCGCTTATCGAGATCGCGACGGGCTTCGCGCCTATGCCCAAAAAGCCTCCGACATCAACGACGACCTGCGCCGTCGGTCCGGCCCCGTGGACATGCGAAACCGAGCCGATCTTTTCATCGCCAGGGCCGTAGATCGTCGCATCATCGAGGATGTCGGCAGTCAACTCGCTATCGGTTAGACGCGGATGCCTGGAATGGTCCATTGTCATCTCCCCTCGCTCAGAAGCGGATTGAACGAGCTGACGGCCTGGTCGTTCCTAAATGCCTGCGCCGCATGGCTAAGCGACAGAACGGGGGCAATGCTGTCGAGAGGCAGCGCTTTGCGACAATCGAAGTCCGGGAGGTTCGCCCGCGAAGGTGCCGACGTACATCCAGAGCAAGCAGCCCGGCCTCCACTCAGAGACCGGGCCGACCGCTGTCGAAAGGTCTCGACTTATCTCTTCCAGCGGCCCTCATACTTGAATTCCGGAGCAGCCTTCAGAGCGTCCTTCGTAGTGTCCATGGTCGCGGACCATTTCTTGTCGTTCTCCGAATAAACCACCTTCACCGCGGCCGGGGTCACCACGACATAGCGCTCACCGATACCAAGAAATCCGCCGACTGAGACGATTATTCCCGAGAGATGGCCGCCGCTGGAAACGACGAGGTCCTTGATCTCGCCAACATTTTCCTTGGCGTTGTTCTGCACGTTCAGGCCGATCAGGTTGCTGCTCAAAACATCCGTCGGCTGCGCTTTGATGTAGACTTCGCGCGTGGCAGTCGTCGCAGTCTGAGCTTGAGCCGCAGGCACTCCAGCAAACGCTGTGGCGAGAGCGATGGCGACGAGCGAATTACGCATCGAGAAATCTCCAAGGTGTTTTTCCATTGTGCGTCAATAACGTTCGCTCCTTGCGCTTGTTCCTTTCAACTCTCCGAGAAACGAGAACAAACCGATCATATTTCTGAGGCCGAGCAGTCGGGAACGAGCGTCGGGGTCGGCCACTCGTCAGGGAGGCTTGAAGCCAAAGCCCAGCGCTTCAAATGCTGTGGGATGAATTGCGCGATAGGCCGTCGTCCGCAGAGTGAAAACCAAAAGACCGTCGCAAACGGCGACGCGCCGACACGCCCTCCGCTATCCCCAGGCAGTTAAGACTCTTGGCGCTTTGCCGTTGCGTCAGTTTCGGTTCCTTCCGTATTTCGACGAGGTGCTGCAAGCCATCTCCATGGTTTGGCAAATGAGACCCTCTCGATGTCCATCACTCGCATCGCCGCCGGCGCCCTCATGCTCGGGCTCCTCGCGTTTCCAGCGTTCGCCAAGAACTTCGCCGTCCCGGCCAAGAACCCGTCGATCACCATCACTCTTCCCAACGATTGGTCGACCGAGGAAATCGAGTACGGCTTCCAGGCACGGCCGAAGGATGAGGGGGTCTTCCTCTCCGTGGAATCCGCGGAAGCACGTCAGATCGACAAGATGATCGGCGATACCCAAAAATGGATGCGCGACAACAAGATCAAAGCTGTCGAGCCGATCAAGGCCGACATGAAACTCAACGGCATCGACTCGACGGTTTTCCAGTTCCGCACGAGTGACGAGAACGGCCCCACGACGGTCGATCTGATCCTGATGCCAGCGGGCAATAATCGCGTGATGATGTTGACCGTCTGGGGCAACGACGAGGAGCGCGGGACCAACGGCAAGGCGTTGGACGCGATTTTCGGCAGTATCAAGTCGATCAACTAAACGGCTTGCCTGGGGCTGAGCGGCTAAGGCGGCGATGGCTGCGCCAGCCGCTCAGGCTCCAGATCATAACCGTCCTTTGTTCGCGCCGGGTGCGCCGATTTGCAACCGCCCCGCACGGCAACCCACCCCGCGACCAGGGCCGCGGGGTTTTTCGTGTCTGGAAGCGAAGACCGAACTCAGCTGCCGAGCGGGTTGAACTTGGTGACGCCGCGGAAGAGGTTGCGCAGGAAGCTCTGCTCCTCGCCACCGGTCGCGGTGGTGCGGCCGATGAAGTCGAAGATCACGCCATCCTGCAGGCCGTAGCGGGCGATGCGCTCCACCTTGAAGCCCTTGTTGAAGTAGATCACCAGCACCTGCTGGTCGATGATCTGCGGATCCTGGAACTGGAAGCGACGCCGCACCGTTTGGCTGATGTAGTAGAAGGTGCGATTGCCGACGGTCGAGGTCGTCGAGGGCGTGCCGAGGATCTGCAACACGGACTGGACGTCCATGCCCGGCTTGATCTGCGCGACCAGCCCGTCGTCCATCACGAAGCCGCGGGTGAAGGTATCGTTCAAACCGGTCGAGGTGGGCAGCACGAAGCCGCCGGCGTCGGGCCCGCAGCCGGCAAGCAAAAGGGAAGAGGTCGCGAGGGCTCCGAGCAGAGCCGCGCGGCGGGTGATGTGGGTCATGCGGGCACGATCCAAGGCAGCACGGCTCAGGAAAACCCCAAGCCGCTTGTCAAAAGGGTGAGGGTTGGCGTAACGCCCGAGGATGGCTTTGGCAAGGCAAGGACGCCCGCATGAATGGCGGGCGGAGGCAAACAGGTGATTTTCGGGTTGTTTGGCAAGCGCGCCCAGCGGCGTGCCCCTGTGGATGTGTTGTTTGGGCGCGTCGCGGAAGCGTCGCGCCAGCCTGGCCTCTATCTGGCCGGCGGCGTTCCCGACAGCTTCGAGGGCCGTTTCGAATCGCTCACCCTGCATGTCCTGCTGGTGCTGCGGCGTCTGCGCGAACTGCCGTCCCCAGCCTCCGAGCTGGCGCAGGAGCTCGTCGATGCCTGCTTCGCCTATCTCGAACTGGGCTTCCGCAATGGCGGTGTCAGCGATATCGCCGTGCCCAAGCGCATGAAAAAGATCGGCCAGATGTTCTATGGCCGCGTCCAGGCCTATGAGGCCGCCCTGGCTCAGCCTGGAGTCGACGCCCTCGCCGACGCGTTGCGCCGCAATGCCTGCACGCCGGAGGGCGCCCCGCGCCTCGCTGCTTATGTCCGTGAGGCGCAGGCAGCCCTCGCGAGCTGCGAGCTCACCGCGCTTCTCGAGCGCGATCCCCTGTTCCCGGCCTTTCCCCATGAGGAGGCTCGCCATGACGCCTGAACACGCGCCGGCTTCTCCGCTGCGCCATCCCATCCGCGTCGAGGCCATCCGCCTGCGCGGCACCGAAACCACGGTCCGCGCCGAACCTGAGCAGTTCGCCGCGATCGCTCGGCTGCTTGGCCTTGCCTCGCTCGAATCCCTGGAAGCGCGCTACCTGCTCTCGCGCAATGGCGACCGGGTGAAGCTCGAAGGCCGGATTGCAGCGCAACTGCATCGGACCTGCGTCGTCACGCTCGATCCTTTC
Source organism: Allobosea sp. 10L417 (assembly GCF_056395485.1). Classification (NCBI taxonomy): domain Bacteria; kingdom Pseudomonadati; phylum Pseudomonadota; class Alphaproteobacteria; order Hyphomicrobiales; family Alloboseaceae; genus Allobosea; species Allobosea sp. 10L417. The sequence continues at coordinate 512,189 of NZ_JBFTJP010000002.1, read as the reverse complement.
CCGGTCGAGCTCGACGTGCCGGTAAAGCTCGACTTCGCGCCCGAGCAGGAGGCAGAGGTCGCTGGGCGCCGCGCGGAACGGGACGATGCCGAGATCGACATCGAGGTGCTGCTCAACGAAGACGACCCGCCGGAGCCGATCCTCGACGGAGTCATCGATCTGGGTAGCGTCACGCTCGAATTCCTGGCGCTGGCGCTCGATCCGTATCCGCGCAAGCCGGGTGTGGATTTCGAAGCCCCGGCCGGCGAAGCCGGCGCGGAATCGCCTTTTGCTGCCCTCGCGAAGCTGAAACGCGGTGACTGAAACTTTCATCGGCCCTTGCGCGTCTTGCGGCATCCGTCCAAGTCGCTATTGTCCGGCCGGCCGTGAGCCGTCCCGGATCGAAGGTCGGCCATTTCCGGGATACGCCAGAATTCCATGACAAGACCGGTTACAATCGCGCTCGATGCGATGGGCGGGGACCACGGTCCCTCCGTCGTCATTCCAGGCGCTGCCCTCATGCTGGAGCGCCGCCCGGACGCCCGCTTCGTGATCTTCGGCGACGAGAAGCAGGTGCTGCCGCTGCTCGAGCAGCATCCGAAGCTCAAGGCGGTGACGACGTTCCATCACACCGATGTCTCGGTGAAGATGGACGACAAGCCGAGCCAGGCGCTGCGCTACGGCCGCTACAAATCCTCGATGTGGCGGGCGATCGACGCGACCAAGACCGGCGAGGCCGATGTCACCGTCTCCGCCGGCAACACCGGCGCCCTGATGGCGATGTCGAAGTTCTGCCTGAAGTCGATGCCGCAGGTCGATCGGCCGGCGATCGCGGCGCTGTGGCCGACGCTGCGCGGGGAGAGCATCGTGCTCGATGTCGGCGCCACCATCGGCGCCGATGCACGCCATCTCGTCGATCTCGCGGTGATGGGCGCGGCGATGGCCCGTGTCGTCTTCGATCTCGACCGGCCGACCGTCGGCCTGCTCAATGTCGGCGTCGAGGAGATCAAGGGTGTCGAGGCGGTCAAGGAGGCCGGCCGCATCCTGCGCGAGAGCAACCTGCCGCACCTCACCTATCACGGCTTCGTCGAGGGCGACGATCTCGGCAAGGGCACGGTCGATGTCGTGGTCACGGAAGGCTTCACCGGCAATATCGCGCTGAAGACCGCCGAGGGCACTGCCCGGCAGATCGCCTCATACCTGCGCGCGGCGATGAACCGCTCGCTCATGGCCAAGATCGGGTATATCTTTGCGCGTGGTGCCTTTGCAGCCTTGCGCGAAAAGCTCGATCCGCGCAAATCGAACGGCGGCGTCTTTCTGGGGCTCGAAGGCATCGTCATCAAGAGCCATGGCGGGACTGACGCCATCGGCTTCGCAAGCGCCGCCGAACTCGGCTATGAGATGGCGCGAGAAGATCTGATGGCGAAGGTCCGCGAGATGGTCGCCGCAAGCACGCGCCCCGAGCTGCCCGCCGCGCAGCCGGCCGACGCCGAATAGGGAACGGTTTCCTTGTCCATTCTGCGCTCACAAGTCGTCGGTTGCGGCTCCTATCTGCCCGCCCGCGTCGTCACCAATGCCGAACTCGCAAAACAGGTCGACACGAGCGACGAATGGATCGTCCAGCGGACCGGCATCCGCCAGCGCCACATCGCCGCCGATGACGAGCCGACATCGATCGTTGGTCTCAAGGCCGCGCAGGCGGCAATCGCTGACGCCGGCATCGATCCATCCGAGATCGACCTGATCATCGTGGCGACGGCCACGCCGGACCACACCTTTCCGGCAACCGCCACCCAGATCCAGGCGGCGCTCGGCATCCATGGCGGCGCCGCCTTCGACGTGCAGGCCGTCTGCTCGGGCTTCGTCTTCGCGCTGGCGACTGCCGACAAGTTCCTGACGACGGGCGGAGCCCGGGCGGCGCTCGTGATCGGCGCCGAGACCTTCTCGCGCATTCTCGACTGGGAAGACCGCGCCACCTGCGTGCTGTTCGGCGACGGAGCCGGTGCGGTCGTACTCAAGGCGGTGCCGGGAGAAGGCACCCTTGCCGACCGTGGCATCCTGACGACCCATATCCGCTCGGATGGACGCTACAAGGACAAGCTCTATGTCGATGGCGGCGCGGGCTCGACCAAGACGGTCGGCTTCCTGCGGATGGAGGGCAAGGAGGTCTTCCGCCACGCCGTGACTAATCTCGCCGAAACCGTGCGCCACACCTTCCAGCAGACCGGCCTCACCGGCGCGGATATCGACTGGTTCGTGCCGCACCAGGCCAACCGGCGCATCATCGACGCCACGGCCGACAAGCTCGGCATCAGCCATGACCGGGTCGTCGTCACCGTCGACCGCCATGGCAACACCTCCGCGGCCTCTATCCCGCTGGCGCTGGCGGAGGCGCACGCCGATGGCCGCATCAAGCCGGGCCAGCTCGTCCTGATCGAGGCGATGGGCGGCGGCTTCACCTGGGGCTCGGCCCTGATCCGCTGGTGACGCAGCGGCAGCAAATTCGCGAAAATTGTCACTTTTCGTCGCCAATCCGGGTTGATTCAGGCCAAATCCGGCTCCGCGAGGGCGCTTAAGGATTGACCCGCGCGGCGCGGACGCCTAGCGTCCGCCATCCGTAATGGCGAAAGGCCGGCGGTTGCCGCCGATGCCTGCAATACGCCTTGGAGGATATGAATGGCGGGGCAAACGGTCACTCGCGCGGATTTGTGCGAGGCTGTCTACCAAAAGATCGGCCTGTCGCGGACGGAATCGTCGAAACTCGTCGAAGCCGTGCTCGACGAGATCTGCGATGCGGTCGCGCGCGGCGAGAACGTGAAACTCTCGTCGTTCGGTTCGTTCGTCGTGCGAGACAAAGGCGAGCGAATCGGGCGTAATCCGAAAACGGGTGTTGAAGTCCCGATCGAGCCGCGTCGGGTGATGGTCTTCAAGCCCTCGAATGTGATGAAGGCCCGCATCAACGGGCAGAGTGGCGAGGGTGAGACTGAGTGAATCTGGAGTTCCACGCCGGCGAAACCGAGGCCGAATTGGACACCAAGAGCCCAGATGCCTTCCGAACCATCAGCGAGGTCGCCGAAGACCTCGACATTCCCCAACATGTGCTCCGTTTCTGGGAAACCCGCTTCAGCCAGATCAAGCCGCTGAAGCGCGGTGGCGGACGCCGCTACTATCGGCCTGACGACGTCGCCCTGCTCAAGGGCATAAGGCGCCTGCTCTATGGCGAAGGCTATACGATCAAGGGCCTTCAGCGCATCCTGAAGGAACAGGGGCCACGCCACGTCCAGGCGATCGGCCGCGGCGCCCCCATTGGCGCCGCCAGCGGAGCACTTGCTGCGGCTGCAGCCGAGTCCCCGTCCGCCATGCAGGCCGACGAGGCGGCCGGCTGGGTGCCGCCGCGTACGCAGATCGTGCCGGAAGGGCTCGACGACATCACCGTGCTGACAGCGGTGATGGATGAGCTCGGTGAATGCCGGCGCATCCTGGAACGCGCCCTGGAGCCGGCAGCCGACGCTTCCTGAGCCCGTCAGTCAGCTTTGCGGCGTTCCGTCATCGGCACCCGGCGTTTCGGTGCGCTCGCGGCGGGCGACCGGCTTGTGTTTCCGATGCCGGGCAGTTGCGGCCTTCTTTTGCGGCACCAGGCTCGCCAACACCGGGTTTGGATAATGCTCCAAGGTAGAGCCGGTTGCGGCATCGACGCCCATGCCGACGAGGCCGCCGACGAGAACATTCCCGGCGAAGCCCACGGCACCTGCCTCTGCGATGCGCGTCGAAACCGGAACCTGAACGTCTTCATAGCCATTCTTCGTAAAATTGACGACGAATTCCGATTTGCGGCTCACCTCCCAGGTACAGGGCGTGGCCGTGCAAGCGTGCCCGAGGGACGACCGCGCCTCAGCTCCCGCCGGCTCGCTCGTGATCGTCACCTGGCTCGTCGTTCCCCGCGTAACCGTCGCGCAACCGCCCAGCGCGGCCGCTGCGGCGGCCGCTACAAGAACATTTATTTTCAGCATGTTAGCCCCCTTCAACCCCACATGACAGCTAGGTGGGGCACAAGGAGACGTGCAAGCCTTGCGTGCAAGCCAGCTGTGCACAACTTGCACACACGCCAGTTTCTCCCGGTTGACGTCATCGGCCTGCAACATAGCTCAAGTCCGAAAATCGGCTCGCTCGCTCCCATCGGGCGCGGACGGCAGCGCCACATCGCTTGGGAGTGCCGGAATGCCTTGGCTCTATCTCTTTGTCGCGGGTCTGTTCGAGGTCGGCTGGGCGATCGGCCTGAAATACACGCAAGGCTTCACCCGGCTCGTGCCGACGCTGTTCACCGCGATCAGCATGGTCGTCAGCCTCGGACTTCTCGGCCTGGCGCTGAAGTCTCTGCCGGTCGGCACCGCCTATGCGGTGTGGACGGGCATCGGCACGATCGGAACGGCAATCCTCGGCATCATCCTGCTCGGCGAGCCTGCGACCGTCCTGCGGCTCCTCTGCATCGGCCTGATCGTCGCCGGCATCGCCGGGCTCAAGCTGGTTTCGCCCTGAGGGCGCCGGCTCAGCGGCGCCAAGCCTCGGGCCAGTAGCCCCCGCGATCCAGCGCGACGATCAGGATGACGATCGCGAGCGTAACCACGATCGTCATCAGCTTCGCATTCCACGGCACGCCCCGGCCGATCAACCAGATCAGGCTCAGGCCGATGACGAGAGGGACCAGGATCTCCATGACGGGATCGTAGCCCGCGCATTGGTCGCACGGCAATCCGCCCGCCGCTTCGAAGCGCCGCCCTGCCCCTCCGATCAGGCGCCTTACTCTGCAGGCAGTTCCTTCGGCGGCGGGTTGCGCCCGATCGGGAGTGCGCCCTCGATCAGCGGCCGCAGCTTCGCGACCTCGGCGGCAAGAAAATCGAGGAACAGCCGAACCCTGGGCGTGTGCCGCAGATCCGGATGGGTCAGCAGCCACAGATCGGCCGATAGTTCGGGATCGGGCGGCGCCAGCCGGGTCAGGCCCGGGCGGGTGTCGCCGATAAAGCAGGGCAGGAAGCCCACCCCGATGCCGGCTTCGACCGCCTCCGCGAGCCCCAGCACCGTGTTGAGCTTGTAGACCACGCGTTCGGGCGCGACATGGCGGGCAAGGTAGCGGACGGCGCTCAGCATGGTGAACTGCTCGCCGAGCGAAATCCAGCTGCGCTCCCACAGGCTTTCCACGCCCGGCAGCTCGGTATCGGAAAAATCGGCGGCACGGCCATAGAGCGCCCAGGCGATGCGGGCAGGCTTGCGGCCGACCAGCGTCTCCGGCGGATTGTCGGTGGCGCGGATCGCGACATCGGCGTCGCGCTTGGACAGATTGGCCGCCTGATTGCCGATCAGCATGTCCAGCCGGATATCCGGGCATTGCCGGAGAAACTGCGCGAAGAGCGGCGTCAGCAGGTCGACCAACAGGGAATCGTTGGTGGCAACGCGCAACTCGCCAGCGGGCTTGATCTCCTGCCCGGCGAGCTTGCGGGCGAAGGCGGTGATGTCGTCGTCGACGCGCCCCGCGAGCTGGACCATCTCCTCGCCGGTCGGCGTCGCGACATAGCCGCTGCGGTGGCGCTCGAACAGCCTGACGCCAAGCGCCTCCTCGATCTGGCCGAGGCGGCGGAAGACGGTGGAGTGATTGACGCCGAGCGCCGCGGCGGCTGCCGGCAGCGCTCGCTTCTCGGCGATGGCCTTGATCAGGCGAAAATCGTCCCAGGCCAAGGGTGTCGCGGATTGATTCATCCGCGCACTCTTGGCCAAGGTTTCGATCCCAGCAAGTGCCGTCGGCTCAGGCAATGGCGGGCTTCGCCTGCCAATCGCTGCGACCGGACTTCAGCGCCAGCGCGCCGTCGCCGATGAGGGCATGGGCGAAAGCGGTGAGCGCCAGGAAAGCGGGGTATTCCCAACCGCCATTCGGAGCGTTGAAGACCCAGCCGTTCGGGGCGTGCACCGAGAGGGCGCCGAGCAGGATCGGGATGAGCGCCAGCGAGACATAGCGGCCGTAGAAGCCGAGGAGGATGGCGATGCCGCCGAGCAGCTCCGCGAGCATGATCGGCCAGGCGAGAGCGCCCGGCAGGCCGACCTGGCCGAGGAAACCGGTGAAGCCCGCAGGGGTGAAGATCACGAGCTTCAGATAGGCGTGGGCGATGAACATCAGGCCGAGCGCGACGCGCAGGCTGAGGGCGCCGTAAGGAGCAAGACGAGAGTCGATCATGGTGGTGTCTCCTGAGAACGGGACCGGTTGGTCTCGGGTCAGGATTTTGGATGAGCACGCACGCAAATCAAATTGTAAATCGATGCATCTTACATTGCAACAATGCAATGAATTACCTCTGGCGCTTTTGCGGTTCCGGGCCAATCTTTCGGCCAACAGGGCAGCCGCCCCGCATTATCCGGAGGACATTCACCATGCAGACCAACGGTCTTCACCACGTCACCGCCATTTCCGGCCCCGCCCGCCGCAATCTCGACTTCTACACCCGCGTGCTCGGCCTGCGCCTCGTCAAGAAGACGGTGAATTTCGATGATCCCGGCACCTATCACCTCTACTTCGGTGATGCCGATGCGGCGCCGGGCTCGATCCTGACCTTCTTTCCGTGGGAGCATGCCGCTCCGGGCCGGCTCGGCGTCGGCGAGACCCAGGAGACCGTCTTCCGGGTTCCCGAAGGCTCGATCGGCTTCTGGGCTCACCGCTTCGTCGAGCTGGGCGTGCCGCATGAAGCGCCCGCCAAGCGCTTCGGCGAAAGTGTGCTCAGCTTCCGCGATCCGGACGGGATGAGGCTCGCCCTCGTCGGCCTGCCCGGCGTCGAAAAGGAGCCGGCCTGGTCCGAGGGCAACATCGCGCCGGAGAACGCCATCCGCGGCTTCCACAGCGTCAGCCTGCTGCTGGCCGATGCGGCCCCGACGGGTGCAATCCTGAGCGACGTCTTCGGCTTCACCGAAGCGGCTCGCGAGGGCACGCTGATCCGCTACGAGGCCAAGGGGACCGCGATCGGCGGCGTGATCGACCTGCGCGTTGCCGGCGGATTCCTGCCGGCCCGCCAGGGCGCAGGCTCGGTGCACCACATCGCCTTCCGGGCCGGCGACGACGCCGTACAGGAGGAGATGGTGCGTCGCCTCGGCGAGAACCACGGCATCCGCACCACGGAGCAGCGCGACCGGAACTACTTCCGCTCGGTCTACTTCCGTGAGCCCGGCCATGTCCTGTTCGAAATCGCGACCGACATCCCCGGCTTCGCGGTCGACGAGCCGGCTGCCGAGCTCGGGCGGTCGCTGAAGCTGCCTGCCGGCCTCGAGGCCCATCGCAAGCAGATCGAAGCGGTTCTGCCGGAGCTTGCCTGACGACATCCTGCCGCCCGGCCGCAATCGGCGGGCGGCAGGCGATCATGCGAGGCGGATGGCCCGGCCCGCAATCCCACCGCCCTGCCCGCCCTTGTCGGGGGCAGGACGGCTCCGCTTTCCGAAGGGAGAATGACCATGAGCGATACGAAGACCGATACGGACTTCATCCATGTCTTCGAGGAGGGCAGTGATCCCACCCGCAAACCGCTGCTGTTGCTGCACGGCACCGGCGGCGACGAACGCGATCTCCTCTCGCTCGGCCGCACGGTCGCGCCGGGCGCGAGCCTGCTTTCGCCACGCGGCAAGGTGTTGGAAGGCGCGGCCCCGCGCTTCTTTCGCCGACTCGCGGAAGGTGTCTTCGACGAGGTCGATCTGCGTCGCCGCACGGACGAGCTGGCGGATTTCGTGCTGCAGGCGCGGGAGCGTTACGGCCTTCCCGCCCCGATCGCGCTTGGCTTCTCGAACGGCGCCAATATCGCGGCGGCGATGTTGCTGCAGCGTCCGGAAGCTCTGGCCGGCGCGGCGCTGCTACGCGCGATGATGCCCTTCGCGGATGCACCACGCGGCAGCCTCAACGGCAAGCCCGTGCTGATCCTCTCCGGAGCGCTCGATCCGATCGTGCCGGCGGCCAATGCCGATGGCCTGGCCTGCCAGCTCGAGGACAGCGGCGCGCAGGTCGAGCATCGCGTGCTGCCGGCCGGGCATGGCCTCGGACAGGCCGATCTCGGCTTGCTGCGCGACTGGCTGGCGCGGGTCTGAGAAGGCGGCGGGTTTTCCCGCCGCCGCTTCGGCTGGTATCGTCAGCCCGTGAGCGGAACGATGATCGCCAAGGCCACGGCAACGACGACAAGCGCGCGCAGCAACATGGCGCGGTGGCTCGAAAGTGGAATATCCGACGTACGCGATAGAGCGTGCATGACCGACTCCCATCAACGCGACAACGGCCGATGGTGACCTAGCGTTAGGTTAGTTGGCAAGCAGTATCGCCCCGTTAAGCGTGGACAACCACGCTTTCAGGCCGGTTTCATCGTCAAAAGGCCTATCTGCGGCTGCTTCAACCCCTGTCCTTGCGCACGACGGCATAGGCGTAGGTCGTGACGAAGCTCCAGCCTGTCCGAGCCGCCAGCGCATTGAAGGCATGGTCGAGCTGCTTCAGGCCGGGCATGCGATCGAAATAGCCATGCCCCCAGAAGCGCTGGATGTGGACATCGGTGAAGCCCGCCCGGTTCAGCATGGGTGTGAGCAGTGCCGGATTGCCGCGGCACCAATCATAGAGAGCCGGAAATTTCGGGTCGCCTCCGCCGTCGCGCCGCGCCGGAAAGAGCGCGTGAACAATGGCCCGTGAGGCCGTCTCCGGCAGGATATGGTTCAGAGCGAAGACCGGCGCCCACAATGTCGGGAAGAAGGCGAGCGCGACACCGCCTGGCGCTAGCAGCGCGTGGATGTTGCGCCAGGCCTGCTCGACGCCGTCGATATGCTCGAAGACCATGCGCGAGACCATCATGTCGTAGCTTCCGCGCGCGACATCCGGCTCCGAAAGATCGCCGGAGATATCGAAGCAGGCCGTCTTCAGGCCCGGGGGCGTCAAGGCGAGCTCGCCGGCGTCGATATCATTGACGATGAATTCGATGCCGGCAGCTCCCGCCTGCTCCCTCGTGAACAGCGGATCGCGCCCGCCGCCGATCTCGCAGATGCGGCGCAGGCCGAACTGGCGCGCCAAGGCGAGGATCGTCGGCTCGTAATTGTCCCATGCCCATTGCGAGTGCCAGTCCGGCGCAATGCGGTCAAAGTACTCGGCCATCGAGCCCGTTGCGGGACCGGACGCTTGCGAGGCCGGCTGCAAGCGAGCCGGTGCCGTGCTTGCCAGGGACATGCTTGCCTTCGCCTCCGTGTGCCCACGCTTCGGCATGTAAAATGGCCCTGCCCTAAGACGCCTGCAATCCTAGCCTTAATCCAAGGTTAACCGAAGGGTTGCGGTCACCTGCGGCAAGGCCTCTCCGCATGAGGTATCCCCAACGAACGGCACAAGCCGGGCTCAGCGCGGCGTGTCCGCGCGCCGTTCGGGCAATGTCATCGCCACCACTCCGAGCACGACGAGGCCGAGGCCGGTCCAGGCCGTCGAGCTCAGCCTCTCCCCCAGGAAGCCTATGCCGATGGCCACGCCGATCGGCACGCGCAGATAGGACACGGCCGTCGTCCCGACCGAGCCGAGCGAGCGGATCAGGCGGAAATAGATCGCGAAGGCGAGCGCCGTCGAGAAGACCGAGAGCGCCAGCAGCGCCAGGATCGATTCCTGCGATGGCGCCAGCGTCCAGGGCCGATCCACGACCAGCGCCGCCGGGATGAGCAGAGCCGTGCCAGCCAGCATCGAGCCCGCAGCCGGCAGCAGCGGGTCCATGCCGGCGAAATTGCGCCCGAACAGGGCCGCGCAGGCATAGGCGACGGTCGCCGCGACGATGGCAAGTTGCGGCAGGACGGCATGGCCGAGGCCGGAGAAGGCGTCGACGCCGACGATCAAGCTGACGCCGGCAATGCCGGCGACGACCCCGATTCCCTTGCGCCAATCCGGGCGCTGGCCCGGCTTCAACACCAGCGAGATCAGGAAGACGAAAACCGGCGTGGTGCCGTTGAGAATCGAAGCGAGGCCAGCATCGACGCTGCGCTCGGCCCAGGCGATCAGGGTGAATGGCACGACGCTGTTGAGCAGGGCCTGCGTCAGAAAGCGCTGCCATGACGCCGCATCCCGCGGCATCCGCAAGCCACGCCAGCGAATGACGGCAAGCAGGATCAGGCCTGCTATCAAGGTGCGCGCGGCGATCAGGGTCAACGGCGGAATCGTCTCCACGCCGATTTTGATGAAGGTGTAGGAACCGCCCCAGAGCGTGGCGAGCACGAGCAGCAGGGCAAGTTCGGTGGAGCGGTTCGGCACGGCGGCCGGGCTATCGAGCGCTTGCGTGGACATGATCTCTCCTCGGGTTGGCGAGACCATGCCAGCAACTCTGCGCGACAGCATGCGGCAACACTACGGTTTCGGCCGTAGCTTCAGAGCGTGATTCAACGGCCTATGGGATTGAATCAATCGCACCCGATAAGCCTTTGCTAGAAAAGAAGAACCCGCGGCTTTCGCCGCGGGTTCGGTCGTCACGACGACGCCTTCGGTCAGGAATGCGCCAGGATCGCCAGCAGCAGCAGGGCGATGATGTTCGTGATCTTGATCGCCGGGTTCACGGCGGGGCCCGCCGTGTCCTTGTAGGGGTCGCCGACGGTGTCGCCTGTGACCGAGGCCTTATGCGCCTCCGAGCCCTTCATATGGCGCACGCCGTCCTTGTCGACGAAGCCGTCCTCGAAGCTCTTCTTGGCGTTGTCCCAGGCGCCGCCGCCCGAGGTCATCGAGATCGCGACGAAGATGCCGGTGACAATGACGCCCAGCAGCATGGCACCGACGGCAGCGAAGGCCTGGTTCTTGCCGGCGATGGCGTTGATGACGAAGAAGGTCACGACCGGCGCCAGGACCGGCAGCAGCGAGGGGATGATCATCTCCCTGATCGCGGCCCGGGTCAGCATGTCGACGGCGCGGCCGTAATCCGGCCGGTCCTTGCCCTCCATGATGCCGGGCTTCTCGCGGAACTGCCTGCGCACCTCCTCCACCACCGAACCGGCGGCACGTCCGACGGCAGTCATGCCCATGCCGCCGAAGAGGAAGGGGATGAGTCCGCCGAGGAGCAGCCCGACGACGACGAAGGGGTTCGACAGCGAGAAATCGACTGTGACGCCCTTGAAGTACTGGAAGGTGGTCGAGCCCGCCTTGTTGGCCTCGGCCACGAAGAAATTCAGGTCCGAGGTATAGGCGGCGAACAGCACGAGGGCGCCGAGGCCGGCGGAGCCGATCGCGTAGCCCTTGGTGACGGCCTTGGTGGTGTTGCCGACCGCATCGAGCGCGTCGGTGGAGTGGCGGACTTCCTTGGGCAGGCCCGCCATCTCGGCAATGCCGCCGGCATTGTCGGTGACCGGGCCGAAGGCATCGAGCGCCACGACCACGCCGGCCAGCGCGAGCATGGCGGTCGTGGCGATGGCGATGCCGAACAGGCCGGCCAGGCTGTAGGCGACGATGATGCCGGCGACGATGACGATGACCGGCGCAGCGGTCGATTCCAGCGAGACCGCGAGACCCTGGATGACGTTGGTGCCATGGCCGGTGACCGATGCCTGGGCGATCGAGACGACCGGGCGCTTGCCGGTGCCGGTATAGTATTCGGTGATGATGACGATGCAGAGCGTCACGGCGAGGCCGACCAGCGCGCAGCCGAAGAGATTGCCTGAAGTGAAGCTGACGCCCTGCACGGTGGTGAAGGAGGCCGAGAAGCCGCCGAACATCAGATAGTTGACCACCGCGATCGCACCGACGGAGAGCACGCCCGCGGCGATGAAGCCCTTGTAGAGCGCGCCCATGATCGACTGGTTGGCACCGAGCTTCACGAAGAAGGTGCCGATGATCGAGGTGACGATGCAGGCCGCACCGATCGCCATCGGATAGAGCATCATTGTGCCCAACACTGGCTGGCCGGCGAAGAAGATCGCGGCGAGCACCATGGTCGCGACCAGCGTCACCGCATAGGTCTCGAACAGGTCGGCGGCCATGCCGGCGCAGTCGCCGACATTGTCGCCGACATTGTCCGCGATGGTCGCAGGGTTGCGCGGGTCATCTTCGGGGATACCGGCCTCGACCTTGCCGACGAGGTCGGCGCCGACGTCAGCGCCCTTGGTGAAGATGCCGCCGCCGAGACGGGCGAAGATCGAGATCAACGAGGCGCCGAAGCCGAGCGCCACCAGCGAATCGATCACCGTGCGGCTGGAGGGCTCGAAACCGAGATAGGATGTCAGGACGCCGTAATAGACGGCAACGCCGAGCAGCGCGAGGCCAGCCACCAGCATGCCGGTGACCGCGCCGGCCTTGAAGGCGACGTCGAGGCCCTCGCCCAGCGACTTCATCGCGGCCTGGGCCGTGCGGACGTTGGCGCGCACCGAAACGTTCATGCCGATGAAGCCGGCCGTGCCCGAAAGCACCGAACCGATCAGGAAACCGATCGCCACCCATTTGCCGAGCAGCCACGCGAGAACGAGAAAAAGCACGATTCCGACCATGGAAATCGTGAGATATTGGCGCTTGAGATAGGCTTGCGCGCCCTCGGCCACCGCGCCGGAAATCTCCTGCATGCGCTGGTTGCCGGCATCGCGCTTCATCACGTCGCCATAGGCCCAGATGCCGTAGGCTATCGACAGCGCACTCAATATGATGATGAGAAGCAGAGCTGACATTCGTTTTCCTGACCTTGAGCTTCCGAGCCGTCGGGAGCGCTGCCGCTCCTCTTTTGCAGCGTTGGACGTCAGGCAACGAAAAACGGGCCCTGAAGACTACAAGGCCCGCTCCGCGTCGCCAGTGTCAGGCGAATTTGTGGCAAGTTTCGGCGAAGAGCGCAAACGGCCACGCTTACAAATTTCGTCGAATGTCAGGCGAGCCTTGTCGCGCCTCAGAGTGCGACGTCGCGGTTGACGTTCTTGTAGAGCAGATAGCAGGCGTCGTCTTGGCCGGTCGGATAGAATTGCTGGGGGCAATAGCCGCCCATCCAGATGAAATCCTGCGCCCAGATCTCGTGCCATTCTTCGCCGAGCAAGTAGAGCCCCTGCCCTTCCAGCATGTAGAGGCCGTGCTCCATCACATGCGTCTCGACTGCCGGGAAGCAGACTCCAGGCTTGAACCACATCAGGTTCATCTCGAAGTCGAATCGCATGTCGCCATAGGGCAGCAGGAACTGGAAGCCGCGCCCTTCCTTGCCGGTGTGATTCGTCATCGGCACGGCGTCCTGATGCGACAGGATCGGCTCGGGCACGGCGAGGCCGGGGGCCGGCTCGTAGCGCTTGCGGAGCGCAAGAACGCGCGCCGGTCCCCCGCTCTCGTTGCGCAGCGTGAATAGCGTCGCCGGCGGGAGATAGGCGAAGCCGCCCGGTGCCAGCCCCCCTGCCGCCGCGCCGTCGATGGACAAGGCGACCTCGCCGGACAGGACGTAGAAGAAGTGCTGGACGCCATCCTCGCCGAAAGAAGCCGGCGTGCCGCCGCCCGGCGCGATTTCGAGAACATATTGGGCGAAGGCTGCGCCAAGGACCGGGGCGGCGAGCACGCGGACGATGGTGTCCTTATATTGCGGCAGGCGGCTGATCAGCACGCCTTCCGGCGGCATGAACGCATAGTTGGGGCGTACGACGCCGCGATTATGGCCAATCGCTCCCGGCGGCACGCGGCCGGTCGCGGGGGGAAACGCGCGGTTGCTCATCGGAAACTCCCGGAAGAAAGCGCCTCGCCCCTCAGGCGACGGCCGGACGCTGGAGACGCGCCCAGGCCACCATCGCCAGCGCGATTGCAACAGGCGGGAAGACGAGCCAGTTCACGCTGTCCCAGCCGCCATGGCTGAGCAGCCCGCCAGCCGAGAAGGAGGCGATGGCGACCGAGCCGAAGACGAGGAAGTCGTTGGCCGCCTGCACCTTCACCCGCTCCTCCGGCCGGTAGCAATCGGTCACCAGGGCAGTCGCGCCGATGAAGCCGAAATTCCAGCCGAGGCCGAGGAGGATCAGGGCCAGCCAGAAATGACCGACACTGAGACCGGTGAGGCCGACGACGGCAGCCAGTGCCGTCAGCACGAGACCGACGGATGTGATCGTGCCCTTGCCGAAGCGGGCGATCAGCCGGCCGGTGAAGAAGCTCGGCCCGAACATCGAGAGCACATGCCATTGGATGCCGAGGGCGGCATCGCCGACCGAATGACCGCAGGCAACCATCGCCATCGGCGCAGCCGTCATCACGAAGCTCATCAACCCATACGCAACCAGCGAGGCGGTGACGGAGGCGATGAACTTCGGTTGACGCATGATTTCGCCGAGCGGGCGCCCGCCACCGGAACGGACGGCCGCAACCCGCGGTGCACGGAGGCGGGAGACGATCAGGATGGCGATCAGCGCCAAGACGCCCTGCGCGAGGAAGCTCGCCGCGAACGGGGCCGAAGGCGTGAGATCGCGTGTCCAATAGACCGATTGCGGCCCGATGATGCCGGCGGCAAGACCGCCGAACATCACCCAGGAAATGGCGCGGGGCCGAAATTCCTCGCTCGCCGTATCGGCCGCGGCGAAGCGATAGCTCTGGACGAAGGAGCCGTAGAGCCCGCAGACAAATGTGCCGATGCAGAACAGCCAGAACAGGCGCAGCGTCGCACCGCCGGCGGCGAGGCTCGCTCCCGTTGCGCCGACGAGCGCGCCGATCAGATAGCCGCTGCGCCGCCCGATGCTTCGCATCACCATCGCAGCCGGAATTACTCCGACGGCGATGCCGAGCTGAAGCAGGCTGACCGGCACCGTCGCGAAGGCCTGGTCGGCGACGAGCTGCGCGCCGACGATGCCGCCGAGAGAAACGATGATCGCGGGATTGGCACCGCCGAGCGCCTGTGCGCCGGCCAGCACCAGAGCATTGCGCTTCGCGAGCCTGTCGCCATCGAGGACCGGAACATGCTGGTTCATCACAATGCCGCCTCGCGGTCGCAGTGACGCGCCGCTGTCAGAAGTGAGAGAAGGAGCCTTGCGCGAAACTGCGCAATCCACCCTTCTCGCGATATTCAACCACGCCGGCCTCTGCGGTGATCCGCCCGATCGGCGTCAGCGGAAGCATTGCCTCCTTTGCCGCCGCGATCAGAGCAGGATATTCCCCTTCTGAGGCCGTACAGAGAATTTCGTAGTCGTCTCCGCCGGTCCAGGCCAGTTCCGCCAGTGCGGGATCGGCCATGACCGCCGCGCGGACCGCCGACGAGAGCGGGACGGCATCGAGAGTGATCTCGGCGCCCACCCCCGAGGCCCTCAGCAGCTTGGCGAGATCACCGACAAGACCGTCCGAGACGTCCATCGCGGCCGAGGCGTGGCGCTGCAACGCCGTCGCAAGCGCATGGCGGGACTGCGGATGCAGATAGCGATCGATGAGGAAGGCGCGGTCCTCGGAGACGAGTGCAGCGACCCAGCCCGGTTTGTCCGGGCCGTGCACCTTCAGCCCAAGCGCGCCGTCTCCCATAGTGCCGGAGACGAGCACCACATCCCCCGGCTTCGCGCCGGAGCGCCGGACCATCCGCCCTGCCGGAACGGTGCCGAAGGCGGTGATCGACAGGGTGAGCGGCCCCGCCGTCGAGACGGTGTCACCGCCAATCAGCGGGCAGGCGGCGGCTTCGGCGATGCGGGCGAGGCCTGCCACGAAACCGGCGAGCCAGGCTTCGGTCCAGCCGCGCGGCAAGGCGAGCGTGAGGACGAAGCCCTCGGGCTTCGCGCCCTTGGCCGCGAGATCGGAGAGATTGACGGCCAGTGCCTTCCAGCCAATCGCCTCCGGTGGATCGTCGGCAAAGAAGTGCACGCCGGCGACCAGCGCATCGGCCGTGACGACGACCTCATAGCCGCGGCCCGGCCGCAGCAGGCCGGCATCATCGAGCAGCCCAAGCCCGCCCGGCCCGGCGATCGGCGCGAAATAGCGGGCGATCAGCTCGAATTCACCCGGGCGGGAGGTTTCGGACATCAGGCCGCCGGTGCGTCGAACTCGTCGGCGCGGAAGTCGCGGGCCATGCGGTCGAGCACGGCGTTGACCATGCCGATCTCGTCGCCCTCGTAGAAGGCGCGGGCGACCGCGACATATTCGGAAATGACGGCGCGAGCCGGCACGTCCTTGCGGAAGGCAAGCTCATAGGCGCCGGCGCGCAAGATCGCGCGGACCACGGCCTCGACCCGCTTCAGCGGCCAGTCCTTGGCCAGCAAATCGTCGACAGTGCGATCAACCAGGCGCTGCTCACGGACGACGCCGCCGAGAATGTCGCGGAAGAAGGCGATCTCCGCCTCCGGCAACTCGATCTCCTCGACCTCCTTGCCGATCCAGAAATGCTCGAACTCGGCCATCGCCTCGACGACGCCACGGCCGCCGATTTCCATCTCGTAGAGCGCCTGCACGACCGAGAGCCGCGCCCCGCGCCGCTTCTCGGCGCGGCTCATTGCGATTGCTCCACCAGGGAGCGCTTGTAGCGCAGCACGGCGAGCGCGGCTTCCGCCGCGCCACCGCCCTTGTTCATGTCCGAGCGGTTGGCACGGGCCCAGGCCTGAGCGTCGTTCTCGACGGTCAGAATGCCGTTGCCGAGCGGCAGAGCGAAGGCGACCGAGAGATCCATCAACGCGCGCGAGCTTTCGCCGGCGACGATGTCGTAATGGCCGGTCTCGCCGCGGATCACCGTCCCGAGCGCGACGACGGCTTCATAGGGATCGACGGCCTCGTCGGCGGCGCGCAGGCCGATGACGATGGCGGAGGGGATTTCCAGCGCGCCGGGGACGGTGACGACATCGACGCGGCAGCCGGCTTCTTCCAGCACGGCKACGGCGCCGGCCAGCAGCTCATCGGCGAGCTTGTCATAGAATCGCGCCTCGACGACGAGGACGCGGGCGCCGTCGATCTCGACGGCGGAAGTTGCGGCCTTATCGGCCGAGGTCTGCCGGGGTCCGGCCATTTCTTCTATCCTTCTTGCACACGGTCCAGTCGACGCGATCGGGCCGCACAGCGCTCGTCACGAGGAGCCATTTCGACAGAAATGGCGTCTCGAAGGATGATCCAGAGCGGGCTGGAACATCCGTCGAGACGCCGCTTCGCGGTTCCTCAGGATGAGGGCTCGAATTCTTGAGTTGAAGCAGGCTCTTACCCCTGCGGGCGCGCCTCCGCAAGCCGCGCGGCATACCGTGCCATCAGATCGACCTCGAGATGAACGGGGTCGCCCTCCTTGCGCTGTCCCCAGGTGGTGACGGCGAAGGAGTGCGGAATCAGCAGAACAGTGAAGACATCGTCCTCCACCGAATTGACCGTCAGCGAGGTGCCATCAAGGCAGATCGAGCCCTTGGTCGCGATAAAGCGGGCGAGCTCCTGCGGCGCGCGGATGTGGAAACGCGCGGTCGCGCCCCAGGGCTCGTCCGGGTCGGCCTCGATCGCATCGATCTTCAGGATGCGGGCGATACCGTCGACATGGCCGGTGACGAGATGGCCGCCAAGCTCCTCGCCGACCTTGAGCGAGCGCTCCAGATTGACCTGCGTGCCCGGCTCCCAATCGCCGACGGTCGTCTTCGCCAGCGTCTCCGCCGCGGCCTCGACCTGGAACAGGCAACCCATCGCGCCGTCCGTGCGGGGCCTCAGCGCCGTGACCGTCAGGCAGACGCCAGCGCAGGCGATCGAGGCGCCGATTGCGATGCCTTGCGCCTCATAGGGGCAGGCGATGGCGAAGCGCTTGAGGCTCGGCCCCTTGCGCTCAGCCTCCACGACCTCGCCGATGGCGGTGACGATGCCGGTGAACATCAGCCTCTCCTCACGAAATGCTCGAAACGGTCCTGACCGATCAGCCCGGTCTCGGCAAGGGCGTATAGATCGGGCGCGGCCAACAGCCCGGCAAGCCCCGGACGCACGGCAACGATGCCGGGCTGCCCCAGCGTTTTTGGCGAAGTGGAGACGATCACCTCGTCGGCAAGACCAGCCAGCGCCAGCTTCTCGCCTATGCGCGGGCCGCCCTCCGAGAAGACGCGGGTGATTCCGCGCGTGCCCAGCAGCGTCAGCGCTTCGCGCAGATCGAGATGGCCGTCGCTACCGGCCGAGACGCGCATGACCTCGACGCCGGCGGCGACCAGGGCCTCTTCGGGCTCGACCGGCGCGGTCTCTGCCGCGATGATCCAGACGGGCACCTCGCGCGCCGTGCGCACGAGCTTCGAGTCAAGCGGCAGGCGCAGATGCGTGTCGAGGATGACGCGGATCGGCGAGCGCGCGGCCAGACCGGGCAGGCGCACGGTGAGCTGCGGGTCGTCCGAGAGCACCGAGTTGACGCCGAGCATGATCGCATCGTGATGGGCGCGCTGCAGATGCACCCAGCCGCCGGCCACCGGGCTGGAGACTGCGATGGGCGTGCCCCCTGCCCCCCCGGCATAGCCATCTGCCGTGCGGGCGATCTTGAAGGTCACCATGGGCCGTCCCTGCGTGATGCGCAGGACATGGCCGCGATGGGCGCGCTGCGCCTCGTCCTCAAGCACGCCGACGGTGACCTCGATACCCGCCGTGCGCAGCAGCGCATGCCCGAGACCCGCGATGAAGGGGTTGGGGTCCGACATCGCCGAAACGACCCGCTTCACGCCCGACAGGATGGTGTGTTCGACACAGGGAATGCCGCCGCGCACCGAACGATGCGAGCAGGGTTCGAGCGTGACATAGAGCGTGCCACCCATCGACGCAGCACCGGCCCGCGAAAAGGCATGCGCCTCGCCATGCGGCCGCCCACCGGGCTGGGTCAGGCCGCGAGCAACGACGATCGGCCCATCGGGGGTGTCGCGGGTGATGAGGGCGCCGACGGAGGGATTCGGCCAGGTCGCGCCGAGATTGCGGGCGCCATAGGCGAGCGCCTGCGCCATGAAGGCGCGATCGACCGCGCTGCGGTCAGTCATCGGCGCGGCGCGGTGGGGCGGAGACGCCCTCCTCCTCGACGGTGCCGAGCTGGCCGAGCAGTTCCTCGAAGTCCTTCGCCTCGCGGAAATTCTTGTAGACCGAAGCGAAGCGGACATAGGCGACGTCGTCGAGGCCCTTCAGCCCCTCCATCACCAATTCGCCGATGGTCGAACTCGGAATCTCCGTCTCGCCCGAGCTCTCAAGCTGGCGGACGATGCCGTTGACCATGCGTTCGATGCGCTCCGGCGCGACGGGGCGCTTGCGCAGAGCATGCGCAATCGAGGTCTCCAGCTTATCCCGATCGAACGGCGCACGCCGGCCCGAGCGCTTGACCACCGTCAATTCGCGCAGTTGCACGCGCTCGAAGGTGGTAAAGCGGCCGCCGCAATCGGGGCAGACCCGGCGGCGGCGGATCGAGGCGTGGTCGTCGGTGGGACGGGAGTCCTTCACCTGCGTATCGAGGGAGCCGCAATAGGGACAGCGCATTCCGGTTCGCCAGCTTTTCTCAGAGCCCCTTCGAAACCGCCCTCAATAGATCGGGAAGCGCGCCGTCAGCGCCTTGACCTTGACCGTCACGGCCTGCTCGACCGCGGCATTGCCTTCCTCGCCATGGGCGGCAAGACCGTCGAGCACCTCGGCGATGAGCTCGCCGACCTGCTTGAACTCGGCGATGCCGAAGCCGCGCGAGGTCGCAGCCGGGGTGCCGAGGCGGATGCCCGAGGTGGTCATCGGCTTCTCCGGGTCGAAGGGGATGCCGTTCTTGTTGCAGGTGATGTGGGCGCGGCCGAGCGCGGCCTCGGCCGCCTTGCCGGTCAGCTTCTTCGAGCGGAGATCGACCAGCATCAGGTGGTTGTCGGTGCCGCCGGTGACGAGGTCGAAGCCCTTCGCCTTCAGCGTCTCGGCCAGCGCCTTGGCGTTGGCGACGACAGCGTGGGCATAGGTCTTGAACTCCGGCTGCAGCGCCTCCTGGAACGAGACCGCCTTGGCGGCGATGACATGCATCAGCGGCCCGCCCTGAATGCCGGGGAAGATCGCCGAGTTGATCTTCTTCGCCAGCGCCTCGTCATTGGTCAGGATCATGCCGCCGCGGGGGCCGCGCAGGGTCTTGTGCGTCGTGGTGGTGACGACATGGGCGTGCGGGAATGGCGAGGGATGCGCGCCGCCGGCGACGAGCCCGGCGAAATGGGCGATGTCGACCATGAAATAGGCGCCGACCTTGTCGCAGATCTCGCGGAAACGGGCAAAGTCCCAGTGGCGGGCATAGGCCGAGCCGCCGGCGACGATGACTTTCGGCTTGTGCTCGATGGCGAGGCGCTCCATCGCGTCATAGTCGATGGTCTGGTCGACGACGCAGACGCCGTAAGAGACGACGTTGAACCACTTGCCGGACTGGTTGACCGGCGCGCCATGGGTCAGGTGCCCGCCGGCGGCGAGATCAAGGCCCATGAAGGTGTCGCCGGGCTGCATCAGCGCCATGAAGACGCCCTGGTTGGCCTGCGAGCCGGAGTTCGGCTGGACATTGGCGAAGTTGCAGTCGAACAGCCGGCAGGCGCGCTCGATGGCGAGCTTCTCGGCGATGTCGACGAACTGGCAGCCGCCATAGTAGCGCCGGCCCGGATAGCCTTCGGCGTATTTGTTGGTCATCACCGAGCCCTGCGCCTCGAGCACCGCGCGGGAGACGATGTTCTCGGAGGCGATCAGCTCGATCTCGTCGCGCTGGCGGCCGAGCTCCAGATCGATGGCGCGGGCGATCTCGGGATCGGCGTCATGCAGCGAAGCGCCGAAGAAGGAGTTCGAGAGGTGCTTGTCGGCGGCGGCGTCATGGCTCATGGCGGGGCTCCATCGGCGCTGTATCATCGCCCACCAACGGCGTGCGACCCTGCGCGGCATGCGGTGCGAAGGCTTTGCGGAATCCGCGCGCGCGATCCCGCTGTCGCGGGTCCCGTAGCACTCGGGGCGCGCCTTTCCAAGCGTGAAGCGGATGACACGAGCGCAAGCAGCTCAAAAAATCCAAGGCGCCTCCCCGACCGACCAAGGAGCACGGCCCCGGGTCGCGATGACGGCCGGCCCGGAACCATGCCGGTGAAGACGAACGCTCCGCAAATTTAGGGCATCGCCTGCTCGGCTGCAGCGGTTTCACCACGAGTCTGCTCTCGGGCGCGCCGGCTTTCGCCGACAACCCCGAATCGGATGAGGCAACCGGGCTTCGCCTGCTGGCCGGCTCGCTTCTATCGGCGCCGGGGGACTGACATTCGCAGCCGGGCGAAAAGGGACGGCAAGGATCGCCAGCACCGCCGATCGTGCCGAACACATGATGCCGCGCGGTGGCCCGCTACCAGGTCGCGCGCAATCCCGCCGTCACGGCATGGGCGGTGTCATCCGCGTTGAGACGGACATCGTAATCGGCGATGAGCGTCACATTGCGGCCGGCCCGCGTCGACAGGCCGATGCCCAGGATCGCGCTATCGCGCGCCACCCGCGCGCCCTGCACGGCGAAGCTTGCCGCCGACGCCCCGATGAAGGCGGTGTCGAGGACGACGGCATCGTCGAGGAATTCGTGCTGCCAGCGGCCGCGCGCCTCGATCGCGATCCGGTTCGCACCAAGGTCGAACTGCCGGGTGAGACGGGCGCCGAGGCTGCCGAGCAGGCTCGATGCCGATTGCCAGCCGCTGGTCAGGCCGATGCTGCCGGCGCCGGTCTCGGCAAAGCCATCCTGCCGCACGTAGGTATAGCGCAGCCCGGCCAGCGGCTCGATCGTCGACCAGCCGAGTTCGACGGCATAGGCCGCCTCGAGAGCGCCGGTGAAGCGGTCGCCGCCGTAATCAGCGTCGGCTCGACGCGAGATGCCGCCGAAGCTGATGCTGCGCTGGCTCTCGAGATCGAGGCGGGCATAGCCGAGGACACCGTCGAGGCGCAGCGGCCCGCTCGCATAGCTGCCATAGAACGCGCCGTCATAGGCCTTGATGCTGCCCTTGCCGGCGAACTGCCGGAAATCGATATCGGTGCTGGACAGGCCGAGGCTGAAGCCGAGCAGCAGAGCGGGCGTGACCTGCCGATCGAAGCCGCCGGCCACGCCGCCGCCGCGGTAATCGGCGCCGCCGGCATTGGCATCGCCGCCGACCCTGCCGGCGAGGCCATAGCCACGCAGCCAGGCATTTTGGGAGGCCCCAGCCTCGCCCCAGGGTGCAGCCTGGCCGGAGGGCAGCCGCGCCAGCAGCGCCGCAGCCGGGCTGATTGCCCCACCCGACGCATAGGCCATCGCCGTATGCCCCGCCGTCGGCTCGACCTGGCCGGAGCGCAGATCGGTCAGGCGTTGCGCGATCATTCCGCCGAAGGGCGCGAAGCCGCCGAGTGCGATCGTACTGAGGCTGGCATGCGCCGCGCCCGAGAGGCCGGACAGCGCCGCGCGGGCGCCGTCGCGCGTGCCGGCGGCCTGGAGCAGGGTGGCCACGCCGCGCAGATCGGCATCGGCACCGACAAGGCCGCGCTCCAGAGCGGAGCCGGCAGCGCATTGATTGGCCGAGGCGCAGACGCCGGGCGCGTCGAAGGGGAGCGTACGGATGTCGAGATGCGCCGTGTTCGGCTCGTAGCGCAGGCTGGCCTGGACGAAGGGTGCCGAGCCGTCTCCGAAGG
This sequence comes from Allobosea sp. 10L417, assembly GCF_056395485.1. NCBI lineage: Bacteria > Pseudomonadati > Pseudomonadota > Alphaproteobacteria > Hyphomicrobiales > Alloboseaceae > Allobosea > Allobosea sp. 10L417. Next base: position 489,694 of record NZ_JBFTJP010000002.1, on the reverse strand, counting down.
GACCTTCGACGCCTTCGAAGCGGCCGATGAGGCCCTGCCCGGCGGTGATCACCGGCATGGTCAGGAAGCGCGGCAGCAGTTGCGGGCCGCCGGCCAGCGCTACCTGACCGGCAAGGCTAGCCGTTCCCGTCACGGCGAGACGATTCTGCCCGCCCGTCGCGTCGAGCTGCTGGACCAGGAATCCGCCGGCCTGCTGCACATAGCTGCCGTTGACGGTCAGCGTCCCGACGCCGCGGTTGTTGCCGGCCCAGACCGCGCCGGCATTGTCGACATAGCCGTTGACGACGCCGGTGCCGGCAAGCGTGCCCGCCGGCGCGACGCTGGTGGCCGAGGCGATGCTGCCCATGACGGTGAGAAAGCCGCCCTCGACCCGCGTCGCGCCGGCATAGGCGCTGTGGCCGGTCAGGACGAGTTCGCCGTCGCCGCGTTTGACGAGGCCGCCTGCGCCGACAATATCGTTCTCGAAGAAGGCGACGCCGCCGGGCTGTTCGACGACGAAGTCGCCCCAGTCGAAGCGGCCGGGGCCGAGCACAGCCTTGCCGACATCGAGCAGGCCGTATCCGAAGATTTCGTCGACGCCCGGCGGGCCAATGTCCTTGGCTGTGCCGAGCAGGGTCTGGCGCACCTGGTCGGCGCTGAAGAAGGGAAACATCTGCCAGACCAGCGCCGCTGCGCCCGATACATGGGGAGCGGCGAAGGAAGTCCCGTAGACCCTGGAATAGCCGCCGCTGTTGTTGGCCACGACAATGGGATCGTTGGGATAAGGGTCGGGATACCACCAGTCGCCGCCGCCGGGGGCCGCGAGGCACCAGTTCTTCGCCACACCGCAGCGGTTGGTGTAGAACGGCTCATAATCGGGGCCGAGGGCCATAACCGCCAGCCAGCCGCGCTCCAACTCCGGGAAGAGATAGGGCAGCCCGGCCTCGGCGCTCGGTTGATTCCGGCCTTCATTCGCCGTGCCCCAGATGCTGAGAATTCCTGCGGCAACAGCGCGTCGATAGGCGGGGATGCCTGCCGGGTACTCCGACTGGTAGCTGCCGCTCGTGAATGCCGTAATCGGGCGTTCATCGCCGTAGCTGTTATTGATGATGCGGACGCCGCGCGCCTGCAGATCGGCATAGGCTCTCATCGTGAAAGCCACTTCCGTATATCCCAACTCGACTTCCGTTCCAGCGACGACGAGCGAGGCGCCGGGCGCGACCCCGTGCACGCCCTTGCCGTCACGGTTGGCGGCGATGACTGATGAAACGCTCGTGCCGTGCCCGCTGCGATCGATCGGCTGCGCCGTTTCGGTGGGATAGTCGTAACCCCCGGCATATCGGCCGATGAATTCAGGATGTGCGGCAAAGATCCCGGAATCGATGACTCCGATCAGCACCCCCGTACCATCGACGCCGCGCGCATAGGCATTCGCGGCGTTGATATAGTCGAGCCCCCACTGGGCCAAGTATTCGGGTGTGCGCCAGCTCTGGGGATCGGTGAGCGGGCCGCGCGACTGAGCCGCGGCGACATTCGTGAGAGCCGTCGACACCAGAAAGGCTGCAACGGTAGGCTTAGCCAGGAAATTCACGCAGCCCCCGAGACATCGGCGCAAGGCTCCATCCGGACGCGCCGGCTAAGAACCTGCCCACAGGCGGCCGGAGGGTCAACGCGAACCAGTGGCCGGCGCCTAGGCCGACAACGCATGGCTTCGGTTAGGGCCGCGGAAGCGCCGGGTGCTTTCTGTCACCTCGATCGCAGTGCGCCGCACTGGCTCCGGCCAGCAAAAAGCCCGCCGTCTCCGGCGGGCTTCATCGCTCTCGAGAGCCTCTCGGCCGTTCAGATGTCCTGATCGCCCTGAAGGGCCGCTACCGGCGCCGGGCCGAGGCCGTCCTTGTTGTAGATGTCGTCGCGGAACTGCACGCCGCCATCGGCCGTCGCCCACGCCGTGACATAGACCCAGTAGCAGGCCACCGGGTCGGAAATGCGGGCGTTGACGCGCTGCCCCGACTGAATGACCTCGTCGATCTTGGCGCGGTCCCAGCCGGGGGTGTTCTTCAACAGCCAGGCGACATAGTCGCGCACGTTCTGGACGCGCATGCAGCCTGAGGAGACGAAACGGTAATCGTCGCCGAAGATGCCCTTCGACGGCGTGTCATGCATGTAGACACCGTGCGGGCTGGGGATGTTGATGCGCACGAAGCCGAGCGAGTTGAAGTCGCCGCCCGGATCCTGCCGGAAGGTATAGCGCGTCGCCTCGTCCGAGTTCCAGTTCACGCTGGCGGGCGAAATCTCGCCGCCGCTCGGCGAGATGATGCGGATCTTGTTCTCGGCAAGATAACCCGGCTCCTTGCGCATCTTCGGGATCAGATCCTTGCGGATGATCGAAGCGGGAACCGTCCAGGTCGGGTTGAAATTGACTTCGGGAATCCGGGTCTGCAGCAGCGGCGACTGGCGGTCGATCTTGCCGACGCCGGCGGCGTGACGCGTCGCGACATGGCCGTTCTCGACGGTCTCCACCATCGCCGCGGGGATGTTGGCGACGACATAGCGGCCGCCGAGATTGCCGGACCAGGTGCGCAGGCGCACGACATTGGTCTCGAGCTGGCGGATGCGGCGGTCGATCGGGACGTTGAGCGCGACCACCGTGGCGCGGTTGATCGTGCCGGTGGTGGACAGGCCGACGCGCGACTGGAAGCGGCGCACACCTGCCTCGACATAGGAGTCATAGACTGCGCTGTCGCCTGCGGCCGCATCGAGGTCGCCGGTGACGATCAGGCGCTGGCGCAGAGCCACAACGCCCGGCCCCCTGGCGCCGACGCCCATGCGCTCCGGCAGCTGGACCTGCGGCCAGCCGCCACGGGCGGCGAGATCCCGATAGGCGGCGATCGCCTGCTCGGTAGCCTGCAGCGATTCCGGCGAAAGCATCGGCGTGGAGGAGCGGAGGACGGCGTTGCGCGGACCCGCATCGTAGCTCTGCCGCCACTCCGCCTGCTGGGCGAGCGCCGGGGCTGCGGCGGCCGTGGCGGCGCCCGAGAGCAGGGCCAACACGGTTTCGCGGCGAGTCAGGCTCAGTTGCGACATCTCATCCCTCTTCAAGACTTCACGCATGCAGGCAGGCCGCATAAAAACGTCGCCAAGAAGGCGACGCTGGCGCCGGACTGCCACAACAACCTCATGGCCGATGACGGTGTCCTAGCACGGTTAACGAGGCGTGATGACAGAGGCGAATTTAGGGCATGGCATGGTTTTGCCCCATGCATGGCAACAAAGTCACAGTCGATCCCGAAGCCCTGCGGGAATCGCGCCGACGCGGCCGAGACAGGTCCCAGCCGCGCAACAGGCAGGCAGATCGGCGAAGCCGTCGTTAAGCGACGGAGACGTCAGAGCTTGTAGCGGATCTGGTCGGTCCAGAAGCGCTCCAGGCGCAGCAGCGCGTTGTTCATGCGCTCGAAGTCATCCGCCGCGATGCCGCCGATCTGCTCGACGGTGCGGACATGCTTGTCGTACACGCCCTTCACGATATCGTGCACTTCGGTGCCCTTGTCGGTCAGGCTGATCCGGACCGAGCGACGGTCGATGCGCGAACGGGCGTGGTGGAGATAGCCGAGTTCGACCAGCTTCTTCACATTGTAGGACACGTTCGAGCCGAGATAGTAGCCGCGGGTGCGCAGCTCGCTGGCGGACAGCTCGGCATCGCCGATGTTGTACAGCAGCAGGGCCTGCACGCTGTTGACGTCGTCACGGCCGCGGCGCTCGAACTCGTCCTTGATGACATCGAGAAGCCGGCGATGCAGCCGCTCCACCAGGGTGAGCGACTCAAGATAAAGAGGCTTCACGTTGAGTTCGGCCTCTTTAGTCTTGGCAACATCCAAAGTCTTGACGCTCGCTTTCATGGTATATCCTGCCTGTTGTGTGTCGGCCAGGATTTGTCTCCCGGTCCGCTTCTGAAAAACACCATAAGCAGGGGCGGATGAAAACGAGTTTAAATATCAGGATGAATCAGGGATTTACCCCTTTGGGTGAATCGTAAGTGAAGCTAGAAACGCTTAAGCTAAAGCGATTCTTACCATGACTCGACGCAATCGAAGCGCTGGCCGCCGCGTTTGGAGCGCTGCGAGAACGCCGTGCGAGGGGAAGATCGTAGCGGCGATCGATCGCTACTCCGCCTCGTTCTCCGCCGCCCAGGTGGCGAGGAAATAGACGGCCATCAGCCCGACATAGAGCACTACGAGCCATGCCGTCATCGGCACGAAGCGCGGGAAGAAGAAGCCCAGCAACATCTGGCTGATCGCCGCCAGAAGCCAGAGCACGCCACCCCAGGTGGAAGTCAGCCAGAGGCCGACAGCAGCGACGAGGTCGATCACGGCGAAGTAGACGATGATGGCCTGATAGCTCAGCAGCCGGTTTTCGAAGGGCGGCTGCGGATTGCCGGGCAGGCCAAAGATCACGGCCCAGGCGGTGAGCCCCTTGGCGAGCCAGAAGGCCGAGAGCAGGCGCAGGAACCAGACGAGCAGGAGCTGCCACCGGCCTCGCCGCTTCTCGCCATCCTCGCCGGACCTCGCACCGCGCAGAGCCTCGCCATCGCCACCCAGACCCAAGCTCAATCCTCCAGCTCGAGTTCGTCGGCGCCGAGCGGCGCAAAATAGGCGTCGATATCGGCCTGCCTGACGGCATCGAGCGTCGCCGGCTGCCAGCGCGGCGCCTGATCCTTGTCGATCACGACAGCGCGCACGCCCTCATAGAAGTCATGGCCGCGCGCAATGCGCGACACGATGCGGAACTCGGTACGCATCGCCTCGGCGAAATCGAGGCCGGCGCCACGCCGCATCTGCTCGAAGGCGATGGCGACGCTGGTCGGCGATTTGGTGGCGATGGTCTGCAGCAGCTTGGCTGCGAAGGCGCTGCCGCTGGCGGCGGCCTTGTTCAGGCCTGCGATCACCACCGGCAAGGTCTCCCCGCCGAAGGCATCTGCGATCACCGCGCGCTCAGCCTGCAGGGGGCCCGGCCCTCGCTGGAGACTGAAGGCGGCGAGGATCTCGTCGAGCGCGCCACGACCCGTCAGCGCATCGGCCAGTTCCGCCATCCGCTCGCTCGGCACGCCATGGGTGGCAAGCCCGACCGTGAGCGCATCGGCGGCGCCGACACGCTCACCCGTCAACGCCAGGAAGCGGCCGAAGCCGTCGTCGAGACGCGGCAGCGCATAAGTCGCGCCGACATCGGGGAAGAAGCCGATGCCGACCTCGGGCATGGCGAAGAGATAGCGATCGCCCGCGATGCGGTGGCTGCCATGCAGCGATATGCCGACGCCGCCGCCCATGACGATGCCGTCGATCAGCGCGACATAAGGCTTGGGATAAGTCTTGATGCGGTGATTGAGGATGTACTCCTCGCCCCAGAAGGCGAGCATCTCGTCACGTCGCCCGGCCTTGCCGCAATCATGCAGCCAGCGGATGTCGCCCCCTGCCGAGAAGGCCTTCTCGCTCGTGCTGATGACGACGATGCGGGTGACCTGCGGATCGTTCTCCCAGGCGTCGAGCGCGCGTGCGAGCTCGCGGACCATGCCGAGGCTCAGGGCATTCAGCGCATTCGGCCGGTTGAGCACCACGACGCCGGCGGCGCCGCGGATCTCGCAGATGATCTCCTGGTCCTGCGTCATGGTCCGATCCTGCTTCCGTGGGCAGCGGTTCTGGAAGGCGGGGGCAGGCTTGTCAACGCGACGGAACGGCAAGTGCGGCTTGGCCCCGCCGCACCGCTCGGCTCGGCGCGCCCTGCGCCCGGCTGGCAGCAGCCTTGCGACCAAGCGCCCTGTTTTGGAATGGTTCCGATGTGATATGTAAACGGCTTGCCGACATCGCCCCTTCGACGAATGCCGGGCCGTTTTCGTTCATCGCTTGAGGCAAAGTCCATGGAATCCCGGGTCGTGCGGCCTTTCCCCGCTCCGCAGTCGCATCAGGACGAGGCGCACGGCGCGCCGTCGCTCGGGCTCACCCGCCGGATGCGCCGCAACCGCAAGGCCGACTGGTCGCGCCGGCTGGTGCGCGAGTCGCAGCTCACGACCGACGACCTGATCTGGCCGATCTTCCTGATGGACTCGGCCGAGGCCCGCTTGCCGGTCGAATGGATGCCGGGCGTCGACCGGCTGAACATCGAGGAAGCCGTGCGGCAGGCGGCGGAGGCTGCGGCGCTCGGCATTCCGGCGATCGCGCCCTTCCCCTATGTCGACAAGGCGCTGCGCGATCCCACCGGCTCGGAAGCACTCAACACGAACAACCTGATGTGCCGCGCAGTGCGCGCCATCAAGTCGGCGGTGCCGCAGATCGGCATCATCTGCGACGCAGCGCTCGACCCCTATACCTCGCATGGCCATGACGGCGTGATGGATGGCGAGCGCATCCTGAACGATGCCTCGGTCGCAATCCTCGTCGGACAGGCTCAAGCGCTCGCGGATGCCGGGGCCGACGTGATCGCGCCCTCCGACATGATGGACGGGCGCGTCGGCGCGATCCGTGCCGCGCTCGACGGCGACGGCCATGAGGATGTGCAGATCATGGCCTATGCGGCGAAATACGCTTCGGCATTCTACGGCCCGTTCCGCGACGCGATCGGCACCAACGCCACGCTGGTCGGCGACAAGCGCACTTACCAGATGGACCCGGCCAATACCGACGAGGCGATCGCCGAGGTGATGCTCGATCTCGAGGAAGGCGCCGACATGGTGATGATCAAGCCCGGCATGCCCTATCTCGACGTGGTCGCGCGGGTGAAGGACCATTTCCGCGTGCCGACCTTCGCCTATCAGGTCTCCGGCGAGTACGCGATGATCATGGCGGCGGCGAACAATGGCTGGCTCGACGGCGACAAGGCGATGCTGGAGAGCCTGCTCGCCTTCAAGCGTGCCGGCGCCGACGGCGTGCTGACCTATTTCGCGCCGCGCGTGGCGAAGAAGCTCAAGGCGGGCTGAACACGCCCGTCGCAGCTGCTAGAACAGCTCCTTCAGGCCGGCAGGCGTATTGATCCGGGCGCGGTAGCGCAGGCTATCGCCTCCCGTGATGGTAGGCCCGCGGTCGAGCGCGAGCTCGCGATAGAACTCCATGAGTGCGGCGGCGTCGGGGTGTTCGAGCGAAAAGCCCTCCAGCCGCGCGCCCATATCCGCGATCGTCGCCATCGAACGCGGCTTGCCACGCCTGTCGATCAGCGAAGGGGCCGCACCGCCAAGGGGCAGGGAGCCGTCATCCGGGATCGCAAAATCGAAGGCAGGTTCGGACCAGGGGAGCGAGACCTTCTTGCCGAAGACATCTTCGCGGCCGGCGAGCATCAGATCGATCGCATCCGTCCTCGCCACCCAACCACGCAGACGGCGGCCCGCATCCCAATCGGCCCTGACCGATTTCTGATCGTCCAGGCCGAACCACCGCGCGCGAGCCGGCCTGACGCCATCGGGATCCAACGCCACGATCTCCAGATAGATCCCCTCCCCCAGCCGCAGCAGATGGTTATGGGTGCCCATATAGGCGTGGCGCTGGCCGAAGGGGACGTCGAGCTCCAGACAATCCCGAACATGCGCGACGCCTTCCGACAAGGTCGGCGCGATGACCGTAAGATGATCGAGATGGAGCATGGCTGAACCGGCAAGGGAGCGGAGATAGGATGCTATTCTAGGCAGGGACCGGCGACGTTTTCCAGAATCCGGCTCGATTGGCCAGCGACTCGTTCGGCTCGCGGCAAGCTCCGAGATGCGTGTGTTTCAAACCAACCGCGCAAGCGCTACCGTCGCGCGGCATGCGTCCGCTCATCTTGCCGATTCTGGCCGTTGTCCTGCTCGCCCTTGCGGGGTGCGGCGCGGATTTCGACACCGATCAGATGCGGCTCTGCCGCCAGGCGATCCCACCGCTCAATCCGCCGAATGCCCGCATCGAGATCGAGCGCGCCACGAAAGGGCCCGTGCCGCGGGCGCTGAGGCTGCTCTACAGGGTGCAACTGGGCGACGACATCTCGCGCCACCGCAGCATCGATTGCCTGTTCGCCGGGGAAGGCGGCGGCCCCGGTCGCGGCGCGCTGGTCGGTATCGCCTCGGACGGGCGCCCGATGGCCGATGCCAGCTTCTATCTGCTGCGCCGCTTTTATCTCGAGGACAGGGCCGAGCCGCCGCCTGATCCGGCCGCCCCCTCCGCCGAGAACCTGCCGGCGATCCCGATCTCGGTCGCCTACGGTTTTCAGCAGGGGCTGAGCGCCCTGCCGTCGGCGGCGATCTACAGTCTGCTCGCCGCGGCCTATGCCCTCGTCTACGGGCTGACCGGGCGGATCATCCTGTGTTTCGGCGAATTCGCGGCGCTCGGCGCGCTTTCCTCCGTCGTCGGCGTGGCGCTGCTGCTCTCGCTCGCGATCTCGACGCCGCTTTCAGGGCTCGTGGTGGCCTTCGCCGTTGCGATCCTCGTTTGCGCCCTGCACGGCTTCGCCATGGGCCGCTTCGTGCTGCGTCACCTCGAACGCGCCAGCGGCCAGCAGATGCTGATCGCCACGATCGGGCTCGCGATCGCGCTGTCCGAATATCTCAGGCTGGTGCAGGGTCCGGAACTGCGCTGGCTGCCGCCGGTGTTCAACAGCCCGATTCCCCTGGCCCATTCCGGGACCTTCATCGTCACCTTGAACCCGCTGGCGCTGGCGCTCGCCGTCATCGGCCTCGCCGTCACGCTCGGCCTCGTCGCGCTGATCCGCCGCACGGCCTATGGCCGGGCCTGGCGGGCCGTCTCCGACGATGCGCGCACTGCGGCCCTGTTCGGCGTCGACGCCCGCGCCGTGCATGACGTCGCCGTCATCATCGCCTGCGCCGTCTGCGGCATGGCCGGCGTCATCGTGACCGCGATCTATGGCGGCATGGGTTTCGCCGGCGGTTTCTCCCTGGGTCTCAAGGCACTCGTCGCCGCCATTCTCGGCGGTATCGGCTCGGTCAGCGGCGCGGCGCTGGGCGGCCTGTGCATCGCCATATTCGAAGCCGCGTGGTCGGCGACGCTGCCGATCGAACAGCGTGATCTCGCCGTCTACTCCCTGCTGGCCGTTGTATTGATCTTGCGCCCCGGCGGCTTCTTCGGCGATGCAGACCTGACACCGCGGCAAGTCTGACACGCACGAGCTTGACGACATGACACCGGGATGGAGCGCATCATGAGCGAAGCCTTCGCCATCACCCCCGAGGATATCGACGCGGCGGCGAACCGCATCGAAGGGCATGTGCTGCGCACGCCGCTCGTGCCGGCGCCGCGCCTGTCCGAGCTGACGGGCGCGACCGTTCTGGTGAAGCACGAGAACATGCAGGCGACGGCCTCGTTCAAGGAACGCGGCGCCGTCAACAAGTTGCTGACGCTCAGCGAGAGCGAGCGGGCGCGCGGCGTCATCGCCATGTCGGCCGGCAACCACGCCCAGGCGGTGGCCTATCATGCCAAGCGCTTCGGCATTCCCGCGACGATCGTGATGCCCGAGACGACACCGCTGGTGAAGGTCGAGAACACCCGCGCCCATGGCGCCCGTGTCGTGCTCCACGGCGAGACGCTCTTCGAATCCAGCCAGAAGGCGCATGAGCTTGCCGGCGCCGAGCAACTCGTCTTCGTCCACCCCTATGACGATGCAGCGGTCATGGCGGGCCAGGGCACGGTGGCGCGCGAGATGCTGGCCGACGAACCCGATCTGGACGTGCTGATCATCCCGATCGGCGGCGGCGGGCTGATGGCCGGCAACGCCGTTGCCGCCAAGGCGATCAAGCCCGGGATCGAACTCATCGGCGTGGAGGCCGATCTCTATCCCTCCTTCTTCAATGTCGTGCATGCGCAGAACCGGCCGATCGGCGGGCCGACCCTGGCCGAAGGCATCGCGGTCAAGACGGTGGGCCAACTCACCCTGCCGGTGGTCTCCAGCCTGGTCAGCGATATCGTCCTTGTCGGCGAAGACCTGATCGAGCGTGCGGTCAACGCCTATGCCAGCCTGCAGCACAGCCTCGCGGAAGGCGCGGGCGCCGCCGGCCTCGCCGCGATGCTGAAGGACCCGCAGCGCTATGCCGGGCGTAAGGTCGGGCTCGTGCTCTGCGGCGGCAATATCGACACGCGCCTGCTCGCCGCGATCATGGTGCGCGAACTCGAACGCGAGGATCGCATCGTCGCCTTCCGCCTGACCAGCAACGACCGGCCGGGCCTGCTCGGCAAGATCGCCAGCCTGCTCGGCGATGAAGGCGCCAATATCCTCGAGGTCAGCCATGGCCGCTTGTTTCTCGACGTGCCTGCCAAGGGCGTCTCGCTCGACGTCACCGTGGAGACGCGGGGCGAAGCGCATTCGCGCGCGATCGAGAACATGCTTGCAAAAAACGGCTTCGCGCCAAGGCGAATCCTGCCACGCGGCCTTGCGGAACCGATGCGCTGATCAAACATATCCGCTCGGGCTACGCATCCCGCGCGCCGATGAAGGATTGAAGTCTCGATGAGCGATACCCGCTACAGCCAGCCGATCACGGCTCTGGAGCAGCGCCCCTACCAGAACGTCAGCGGCGTTCTCGGATCGCGCCTGTTCGCCTGGCTCGTCGATATCGTCGTGCTGTTCTTCCTTGGCTGGCTGGTCGTCTTCCTGCTGTTCGTGCTCGGCATCGTCACCTTCGGCGCGACCTGGCTGCTTCTCCCGATCGCGGCGTTCGCGACGGCGCTGGGCTATGCCGCGCTGACGATCGGCGGGCGGCGTCAGTCCACCTGGGGCATGCGCGTCGCGGGCCTGAGGGTCGAGACCGCTAATGGCGGCCGCCCGGACGGGCTGACCGCCGCTGTGCATGCGCTGCTGTTCTACGTCGCCGCTGGCACTTTCCTGCTCTGGCTTGTCGACGTCGCCTGCGGCTTCGCTCGCGAAGACCGGCGCATGGGCCATGACCTCCTGACCGGGCTGGTCGTCGTCCGGGCCTGATCAGAAGCGAAAGCGCAGCAGGCGCGCCATCTGCGACAGCGCGGGAATCCATCCGAACATCTGGATGGTCGCCCGCGCCGTGAGCGACATCCGCGCGACCTGTCGTAGATCGTACCCGTTCGCGCCATAGCCCGTGAGCTCCTGAACGAGCTTGAGTCGGGGGAGTTGTCGCATCAGCTCCCGGGGATCATCGAGCGCCCAGTGCAGCGCCGCGCCGGTCGAGCGGATGGCGGGCTGCCAGGCGATCAGCGTGAGGCCCACCCGGCTATAGGCATCGAAGGCAAATTCGCCGCCGGGGACGTGCCCCATCACCCGCGCCAGCAGAAGCACCACCTCTTCCTCGGGCAGATAGGGCAACAGGCCCTCGGCGATGATAAGAGCTGGCCGATCCCGCGGCACCGCCTCGAGCCATCCCGACTCGATCACCGACGATCCCAGCAAGGTGCAGTTTTCTCGGTCCGCATAGAGGCGCTGCCGCAAAGCGATGACATCGGGGTAGTCGACCTCGAACCAGCGGATGCTGGCGGGGGGCTCAAGCCTGAGAACGCGCGAGTCGAGCCCGCAGCCGAGATGCAGCACGGTAGCTTCGGGGTGCCGGGCAATGAAATCCCGCGTCCAGCCATCGATCACATGCGCCCGCAAGGCGACGCCGATCATCAAATCCCGATCGATTCCGAGCCGCGCGAAGTCGTAGTCGACCCACCCCATCGCCTCCGCGGCGAAGCGATCCTTCAGGAGCGAGTCGGGCAAACGGCTCTCGCCTGCCTTCGCGCAGAGCGTGATCAGGAGCGTTTCCTTCGCTCCTCTGAGCGCCACTTTCTCGCCGGGCATTTCAACTCCCGAGGCCAATCCGTTCGCAGCCCAGTCGACGCCGGGAAGTTGTCGGCAGCAAGATCGCCGCACATGCCGCCTCGCGCTTGTTGCCGCCGCCACCGATGCTACATTGAAGGCGCGCAGCTTTTTCGGAGCCCGCCGACGTGACGCGCCCATTGCGGGACGCCCCGCAATTCTACCTCACTTCCCCAACCGCGTGTCCCTATCTGCCAGGACGCGAGGAGCGGAAGGTATTCACGCATCTGGTCGGCTCCCGGGCGCGCGAGCTCAACGATGTGCTGTCGCAAGGCGGCTTCCGCCGTTCGCAGAGCATCGCCTACCGCCCGGCATGCGAGATCTGCCGGGCCTGCATCTCCGTCCGGATCTGCGTCGACGATTTCCGCTATTCGCGCAGCTTCCGCCGGGTGCTGGCGCGCAACAGCGACCTGATCGGCGAGGCGCGGCCGCCGCAACCGCGCTCCGAGCATTATTCGCTCTTCCGCGCCTATCTCGACGAGCGCCATCCCGATGGCGGCATGGCGACGATGTCGGCCCTCGACTTTGCGATGATGGTCGAGGACACCCATGTCGAGACGCATCTCATCGAATACCGCCGGCGCGGCCCCGATTCGGGTTTCACCGGCCGCGGCGAGGGCGATCTCTTCGCCATGGCCCTGACCGATACGCTCAAGGACGGGCTGTCCATGGTCTACTCGGTCTATGATCCCGGGCTGGAGCCGCGCTCGCTTGGCACCTTCATGGTGCTTGAGCACATCGCCCGGGCGCGGCGGCTCGGCCTGCCCTACGTCTATCTCGGTTACTGGGTCGAAGGTTCGCCCAAAATGGCCTACAAGGCGCGCTTCCTGCCGCAGGAGCGCTTGCTGCCGCAGGGTTGGGAACGCGTCGACCGCACTGATTCAACCGATTGAAACGCATCAGCGACGCGCGCAGAACGCGCTTGCGACGCCCAGCCCCTCCCGGCACTGTGCCGCCAACGGCCAGCGCGGCAAACCCGCCGCGACAAATGCCGACCGGAGGAAACATGAGCGAAGACCTGACGCAGCGGCTGGAGCGTTGCTACACCGGCATCATCCACGACACGATGCGGGCGATGGGCCTGAGGGACTTCGTGCTGCCGCCGGAACTGCGTCCGCTCCTGCCCGGCCAGAAGCTTGCAGGACCCGCCTTCACCGTCGAAGGCAAGACCGGCGAATTCGACGCGCATGAGACGCTGCTCGGCTGGACCGGCCTGCTCTCCGCCGCCAAGTCCGGCCATGTCTGGGTCTGCCAGCCCAACACCAACGAGATCGCGCTGATGGGCGAGCTCTCGGCCGAAACGTTGAAGAACAAGGGCGTGCGCGGCTGCGTCATCGACGGGCTCTCGCGCGACACCGAATTCCTGGTCGAGATGGGCTTCCAGGCCTATTTCAAGGCCTACACGCCGCGCGACATCGTCGGCGCCTGGCTGCCGAAGGCCGTCGACGAGCCAATCAAGATCGGCGATGTCTGGATCCGGCCCGGCGACTACATCCTCGCCGATCGCGACGGCGTCGTCCGCATCCCCGCCGAGATCATCGAGGACGTTCTGGAGAAGTCGGAAACCGCGATCTCGGCCGAGAACAAGGTCCGTACCGCGATCCTCGCCGGCACGGACCCTCAGCAGGCCTACCTGCAGTTCGGCAAGTTCTGAGAGAGTTGCAGCCCTCATCCCGAGAAGCCGGGCAGCCGCGCCTCGAAGGATGATCCAGATGGTTCAGGAGCCTCCGCGAGCATCCTTCGAGACGCCATTCCAAGGGAATGGCTCCTCAGGATGAGGGCTCCCTCCCAGGAGGACTCGATGTCATGTCCCACGATCCGCGCCTCATCCTGCTCGATCCGCGCGACAACGTCCTGGTCGCGCGGGTGCGGCTGAAAGCCGGCGAGAGCGTCGAGACTGGCTCAGGTCCCGCAGCGCTGGACCGCGACATCGCGCTCGCCCACAAGATCGCGCGCCGCGCCATCGCGGCCGGAGAAAAGATCCTGAAATACGGCGCGCCGATCGGCGTCGCGACCGAGGCGATCGCGCCGGCCGCGCATGTCCATGTCCACAACATGCGCAGCGACTACACGCCGACCTACCATCTGGAAGATGAACGCAAGGCGGGAGCCTCGGCATGAGCGAGATGCGCGGCTATCTCCGGTCCGACGGGCGCAAGGGCATCCGCAACACCGTCGCGGTCGCCTATCTCGTCGAATGCGCCCACCATGTCGCACGCGAGATCGCCCTGCCCTGGCGCGAAGAAGGCGTCCATGCCATCGGCTTTCCCGGTTGCTATCCGAATTCCTACGCCGAGCGGATGATGGAGCAGCTTTGCACGCATCCGAATGTGGGCGCCGTGCTCCTAGTTTCGCTGGGCTGCGAGAGCTTCAACAAATACGCGCTGGAGCGGGCGATCCACGCCAGCGGCCGGCCGGTGACGACCATCATCATCCAGGGCACGGGCGGCACCCGCTCGTCTATCCGCGAGGGCCGAGCCTGGGTCGAGGAGCAGCGCATCGCGCTCGACGCGCAGGAGACGGTGCCGATGGCGGTCTCCGAGCTGGTCGTCGGCACGGTCTGCGGCGGCTCTGACGGCACCTCCGGCATCACCGGCAATCCGGCTGCGGGTCGCGCCTTCGACAAGCTGATCTCGGAAGGCGCCGCCTGCATCTTCGAGGAAACCGGTGAGCTGATCGGCTGCGAGCACATCATGGCGGCGCGCGCGGTCACGACGGAGCTCGGCGTGGAGCTGGAGAAGTCCGTCGCCAAGGCAGCGCGCTACTATGCGACGCTGGGCTATGGCTCCTTCGCCGCCGGCAACGCCGAGGGCGGGCTCTCGACCATCGAGGAGAAGTCGATGGGCGCCTATGCGAAATCCGGGGCATCGCCGATCTCCGGCCTGATCAAGCCCGGCGACGTGCCACCGCATGGCGGGCTCTACCTGCTCGACGTCGTGCCGGATGGCGAGGTGCGCTTCGGCTTCCCCAACATCAACGACAATGCCGAGATCGCGGAGCTGATCGCCTGCGGCGCGCATTGCGTGCTGTTCGTGACGGGCAGAGGCTCGGTCGTGGGCTCGGCGATCTCGCCCGTGGTGAAGATCTGTGCCAACCCGGAAACCTATCGCCGGATGTCCGAGGATATGGACGTCGATGCCGGGCGCATCCTCGAAGGCCGCGCAGGCCTCGACGCGATCGGCCAGGAGATCCGCGATCTCGTGGTCTCGCTCGGCCAGGGCGGCAAGACGAAATCCGAGGAGCTCGGCCATCAGGAATTCATCCTGACCTATAAGAGCTTCGAGCCGCTCGGCCCTGCCTGCCTGCCGGCAGGATGAAGGCCGACGTAGCCAGCCCCCCGAGAAAACCTGCCCGCCCTCCAGAAAAAGAGCGAGACGCCTTAAGAGTAAATCAAGCTCGGCCGGGCATGATGGCGCCGCTGCTTTGCCGTGGGGGCCTTCATGTTGCGTAACCTGACCCGGATGCCGGCCGACATGTCGTCGGATTCGCGCCGGCAGTTGCTTCATGCGGTCACGGATCTGTTCCTCCTCGATCAGGAACCGAGCGAGACCGTCAAGGAACACTACGGGGAGATCGCGACGACTTCGCTCGGCCAGCTCGGCGACGATGAGCGCAAGGGCTATGCGGACCGCGTGGCGAGCATGCCGACCCTGCCGAACAATGTCGCCGTTACTCTCGGCAGCGATGGCAATGCCGACGTCGCGCGGCTTGTCCTGACCCTTTCACCGGTTCTCACCGACACCGACCTCGCCGCCATCGCCGTCAGCCAGTCGCAGCAGCATCTCGTCGCCATCGCCGAGCGCGCGCGCCTCTCCGAAAGCGTCACCGACATCCTGGTCGAGCGTGGCGACCAGAAGGTGCTGCACACGGTCAGCGCCAATGAGGGCGCAGCCTTCTCCGACCGGGGCTTCGATCGGCTGCTCGAGCGCGGCCACGGCGACGCCGATATCACCGACGCACTGGCCCGCCGCTCGGACCTTGCGCCGAACCGCGCCCAGCGCGTCCTGCGGATCGTCGAGCAGTTCGCGGAAGGGGCCGCTCCCGGCGCGAGCGCAACGCAGGAGGCCGCCTCCCTCGCCCGCCAGGCGCGCCAGCAAAGGCTCGAGGTCAAGCTCCTGCTCTCCGATCTCGTTGCGAAGGTCCGGGAGGTCGACGATGTGCTGACCATGCTGGCCGACGAAGACCGCGCCTATCATCTCGCGCAGGTCCTCGCGCAGATCGCCGACATCACGATCGACCAGGCGCTGCGCGTGCTGATGCAGCGCGATGCCAGCGGCATCGCCGTCACCTGCCGCTCGCTCGGGATCGGCACCACGGCCTTCCGCGCCATCCTGCAATTGCGCGCGCGGCGGCTCTACTTCTCCTCGCGCGACATCGACGACGATGTCGATGCCTACGCCAAGCTGGACCTTGCGACCGCCGAGCGGACGCTGCGTTTCCTCAAGCTCCGGACGAAGATCGCCTGAGCGACCGTGGCCGCGCCACAAAACCGCGACATTCACCCCGCCTCATGCTAGCTTCCCGCAGGGCGCTTCTGCGCGAGGATGGCTTCGACGTGAGATTTCCGCTTCTTTCGGCTGCGGCGCTTTCGGTTCTTTTCGCGGGCGCAGCGCAGGCAGAGACCCTCCTGCCCCTCACCGGTTTCGCCGCCTTGCCGTCCTTCGCCTGGGACGAGCCGATGATCTCGCCGCGTTGGGAGGGCTCCTACGCCCGCATCTCGTCAGGCTTCCAGGTCACAAGCTCGAAGCATATGCGCACGAACGCCGGGCCGACCTTCGGGCTCGAGGCCGGGACGATGCGACGCGAGGGCAACTTCGTTTACGGCATCGTGGGCGCGATCGACTACGCCCCCGCGATCGGCGGCTATGGCTATCCGAGCTTCGGCAACGTGGCCTACACGCGCGACTTCGCCGGCGCCTTCCAGGTCAAGACCGGCGTGCTGGTAGCGCCTGACGTGCTGCTCTACACCAAGGTCGGGATGTCGGCCGCCAACGAAACCTGGCGCTATGGCGCAACGCCATTCTCGGCGCCCTTCAACCAGAGCGAAATCGCCGTGCGGCCCGAGGCTCGCGCCGGCGTGGAATGGGCCGTCACCGACAAGATCACGCTCAGCCTCGAAGCCGGGATCCTCGGCCGGCCGATCCGCTGAGGATTTGATTCAGGCGGCTGCTGGGTTGATTCAGGAAGTCTGCGTAAGTTCCTGACAGCATTGACATTTGACAATGAAGGCGCAGGGAACCCCTCTGCTGCATCGAAGTCGGCTGTTGACGGCCTCGACACTTCAAGCGCCGATCTCGGGCAAGCCCGAAGACAGGCGCAGGGGTGAGTGTAGGCCGTTGGACAAGCGAGACGAGCCCTCACCGCGGCAACCGTCAGGTCACGGCTAAAGCGCCAACGGCGGTTCTGCGTTGCGGTTCTCGCGACTTCTCTGCGAGCATGAGGACGTCCTACTGGCTAGGCGCCCTCACCCCCCGAAGGTATTGCTCTTCGGGAAGCCCTTGGGTGGCAGGCGCCCGGCCTCGGCGCGATGGCCGAGCCATTCCAGCAGATCGGCCTGCGTCACCGTCCAGGTCCGGCCGGAGGTGTCGAGCCAGGTCAGGCCGTCAGCGAGGTTGAAGGTCTTGGCGTCGGAGAGGCCGCCATCCTTGTAGCGCTGCAGGCGCACGCCCTTGCCACGGCCCATCTCCGCCACTTCCGAGATCGGGAAGCAGAGCAGCTTGCGGTTCTCGCCGATGATCGCGACATGGTCGCCATCAGCCGGCACCGCTAGCACGGCGACGTGCGTGCCATCGACATTCAGAACCTGCCGCCCCTTGCGGGTGTTGGCGACGACATCGTCGGCGGGAGCTACGAAGCCCCTGCCCTCGCTCGTCGCCATCAGCAGCTTGGAGCCCGGCCTGTAGGGGAAAGCGGAGACGATCTCGGCCGTCTCCTCCAGTTCGATCATCAGCCTGATCGGATCGCCGAAGCCGCGCCCGCCCGGCAGCTTCGAGGCGTCGAGCGTGAAGACCTTGCCGTTCGAGGCGAGCACAAGCACTTTCGCGGTCGTCTCGGTGAAGAACGCCGTCTGGAGCGCATCGTCGCCCTTGAAGGAGAAGCTGGAGCGATCCTGCACATGGCCCTTCAGAGCGCGGATCCAGCCCTTCTTCGAGATGACGACGGTGATGGGCTCGCGCTCGACCATGGCCTGGGTCAGGTCGATATCGGCGGTGTCGGGCATGTCGGCGAAGTCGGTGCGGCGCTTGCCGATCGCCGTCTCCGGGCCGAAGGTCTTCTTCACCTGGCGGATGTCCCAGGCGATCGTCTTCCACTGTGTCGCCTCGGAGCCGAGCAGCTCCTCGATCTGCCCCTTTTCCTTGGTCAGTTCGTCAAGCTCGGTCTTGAGCTGCATCTCCTCAAGCTTGCGCAATGCGCGCAGGCGCGTGTCGAGAATGGCATTGGCCTGAACCTCCGTGAGATCGAAGACCTTCATCAGCTCGATCTTCGGCTCATCCTCCTCGCGGATGATTTTGATGACCCGGTCGAGATCGAGATAGACGATCAACAGGCCGCGCAGGATCTCCAGCCGCTTCTCGATCTGGCCGAGCCGGAAGCGCGAACGCCGCTGCAGCACCTCGCGGCGATGGTCGAGCCAGGCGCGCAGGGCCTCCGAAAGGCCGAGCACGCGCGGCACGAGGCCGCCGGTCAGCACGTTCATGTTCATCGAAATGCGCGCTTCCAACTCAGAGAGCCGGAACAGCGATTCCATCATCAGGTTGGGATCGACATTGCGGGCGCGCGGCTCGATGACGACGCGGATATCCTCCGCCGATTCGTCGCGCAGATCCGCGACCAAAGGCAGTTTCTTGTCGTTGAGCAGCTCGGCGATCTTCTCGATCAGCCGGCCCTTCGAAACCATGTAGGGGATCTCGGTGACGACGACCTGCCAGGCACCCCGCTCAAGATCCTCCTTCACCCAGCGCGCGCGGGTGCGAAAGGCGCCGCGACCGGTGCGATAGGTCTCCGCCATCGAGGCGCGGCTCTCGACGATGATGCCGCCGGTCGGAAAATCCGGGCCGGGCACGAAGGTCATGAGCTGCTCGGAGGAGGTCTCCGGGTGCTGGATCAGGTAGAGCGCGGCGTCGCAGAGCTCGGCGGCGTTGTGCGGCGGGATCGAGGTCGCCATGCCCACAGCGATGCCCTGCGAGCCATTGGCGAGCAGGTTCGGGAAGGCGGCCGGCAGGACGATGGGCTCTTCGTCCTCGCCGTTGTAGGTCTCGCGGAAGTCGACCGCGTCCTCGTCGATGCCGTCGAGGAGCAGGCGCGCGACCTCGGTCATGCGCGCTTCGGTATAACGGTAGGCGGCGGCGTTATCGCCGTCGATATTGCCGAAATTGCCCTGCCCGTCGACGAGCGGATAGCGCTGGGCGAAATCCTGCGCGAGGCGCACCAGCGCGTCGTAGACCGACTGGTCGCCATGCGGATGGAACTTACCGATGACGTCGCCGACGATGCGGGCGCATTTCTTGTGGACCTGGCCCGGATCGAGCCGCAGCAGCCGCATGGCGTGCAGGATGCGGCGATGGACGGGCTTCAAACCGTCGCGCGCATCCGGCAAAGCGCGGTGCATGATGGTGGAGAGCGCATAGGCAAGATAGCGCTCTTCGAGCGCCGATTTCAGATCGATGCGCTCGGATTCGTCCTCCGGCGGCGGATCGACCGGTTTGCCCATGCGTCTTCAGCCCTCGTCTCGTCGAAAATTCGCGCGGCTTCTATGGCACAGCGCGAATCAGCCCGCCAGAACAATGCAGGTACGCCGCCATGCGTGCAAACGCCGGCGCCGGCATTTTGCGCTCAATCAGTGGATGAATCCGCAGCGGGTGAATTCGCTGCGATGCGCGTCGCCAGTTCGATCAATCGCGCCCGCTCCGGCGGTTCGCGAAGCCCCCGAGGCTCGTAGAGGTGACGGCGCAGGAAATGCCCGGTCAGGGCGAAGCCCGCCAGAAGCTCGGCCGCGGACGGTTCACGCCCGCCCTGCCCCTCGACCAGGAAGGCCGGCAGCGCCAGCAGCCGGTCGAGATAGGGTTGCGCCGCCCGGCGGCTGACGGCCTTGCCCGATTTCGGCGAGACATGGCTGAGATCGTCGGGGGAGCCGGTCACGGCGCAGCGCGCAAGATCGAGCCCGAAGCCGAGTTCCGAGAGCATGGCGAGTTCGAAGCGCACAACCAGCGCCGGCGTGAAGCGCTGTTCGTCGAGATGAGCGATGAGGACGGCGAAGCCCTCGTAGAGGCCCGGATGCGGGTCCCGCTCAGGCAGCAGGCGAAGAAGCGCAGCGATCGTCCCCAGCCCGTAGAGCGCGACCGGGACCGCCATCAAACGGGCGGCATGCGAGGTCAGCAGTTCCACCCTGTACTCGCCGAGGTGTTCGTCGAGCCGGGCGCGCCATGTCACAGCGACATGATTGCCCGGCTGGAGCTGCGGCTGCGCCTTCCGCGAACGCCCGCCCCTGACGAGGCCGAGGTGACGGCCATGGTCGCGGGTCATCACCTCGAGGATCACGGCGCTCTCGCCATGAGCCTTGAGGCCGATGATCGTGCCTTCATCCGTCCATTCCATGGACAGGATTTAGGACAGGCGGGCGCAGGAAGAAACCGCGTCATGGCCGGGCTCGCCCCGACCATCGCGGAAACCGGCGCCCTCCCGCCCGGCACTTCCGGATCGACGCGACGCTTCCGCCAAGCAAGGTCGCTCTCAGGCCACGTACTGGGCGATTCCGCCCCCAAACGACCAGTCCTCGCGCTTGACCTCGACAAGGTTGATGAAGATGTCGTCCGGCTTCAGCCCGGGGTCGCGAGCAAGGTTCGCCGCGATCGCCGCATAAAGCTTCTTCTTCTGCGTCACGCCACGTGTGTTGGCCACCGTGATTTGGATGATGACCAGACCCGCACTGCGGTTGAAGCCGAAATAATTGGCATCGAAGACGAATTCGTCGGCGTCATGCTGATGCACGACGGCGAAGAGATCCTTCTCCGGCACCTCGAACGTCTCGCGCAGCGCCTTGTAGACACCGTCGATGATCGCCGCAGGTTCGGAAGCGGGCCGGCCGCGACGCATGGAAATCCGGATCAGAGGCATGGTTCTCTCCATCTGCGGTAGCCGGATGGCTGCCGGTCGATGGCCAGAAGCTAGCCTTGAATCATAAAGCAATAAACCGTATCGTACGAGATATCATAAATACGGATTTCTGATTTATGAGCACTCCTGCCCTCGATGTCGAAGCGGTTGCCGCCTTTCTTCAGGCCGCCGAATTGTCGAGCTTCACCCGCGCTGCCGAAGCGCTCGGCTCGACGCAGTCGCTGGTCAGCACGCGGATCAAGCGGCTGGAGACCACGCTCGGGAAGCTTCTTTTGCAGCGGCATCCGCGGCTGGTTCGGCTCACCTCCGAAGGCGAGCGCTTCCTGCCGGCCGCCCGCGCATTCCTCGCCGCCCACAGCCGGGCGCTCGCTGCCTTCAGCGAGGCGCCCGAGCGGATCGCCATCGGCATCAGCGAACAGGCGGCCGGCGCCGATGTGCCGGCCCTGCTCGCCCGACTGGCCGCGCGCGACCCCGACCTCATCGTCAATCTGCGCATCGAGCCGTCGAGCCAATTGGAGGCGGCTTATGAGGCGGGCGATCTTGATGCGGTGCTCGTGCGCAGGATCGGCGCCGGCAAGACCGGAGAGGTTCTGCGCGAGGACAATCTCGGCTGGTTCGCCTCTCCAGACTTGCCGCGCCGGGGCGACTCGCCGCTGCCGCTGATCAGCCTCGTCTCCGAGTGCCGCCTGCGGCAGCACGCCATCGCCGCGCTCGACCGGCGCGCCATAGGCTGGCGCGAAGCCTTCATCGGCGGCGGAATGGCCGCTGTGCAGGCCGCGCTTGCCGGCGGCTTCGGGGTCGCTGCGCTGGCAACCCGGGTCGCCCCGCCGGGCGCCGTCGATATCGGCGCGGATTGGGGGCTGCCGCCGCTCGGGCGCTCGCATGTCGTGCTGCGCAGCAACGCGGCCACGCCACGCGGCCGGGCCTTCGTCCGCGAGCTGGCAGCCGCGTTCCGGAACTAGCCGACCACCCGCTCGACGCGGCTTATCACGCGCTTCTCACGCAGCTCGCTGATGATCGCGGAGAGGTGCTTCAGATCCCAGACGGTGAGATCGATCGTGACATCGGTGAAATCCGGGTTCGGACGGTTCATCGAAACCGAGTCGATATTGCCGTCATGCTCGGCGATCGTCGTGGTAATCTGGGCGAGCGAACCTGGCTCGTTCAGCGACTTCAGCGCAATGCGAGCCGGGAAACGCTGCGGCACCTTGTCGTCGAGATCCCAACGCACATCGAGCCAGCGTTCGGGCTCGTTGTCGAAGGCGGCGAGCGCCGGCGACTGGATCGGATAGATCGTCACGCCCTCGCCCGGCGTCAGGATCCCGACGATGCGATCGCCCGGCACCGCGCCCCCCTGCGGAGCGAAGCGCACCGGCAGGTCACGGCCGAGGCCGCGGATCGGGATGGCGCTGTCGTCGGAGGGCTCCTCGCCCGGCAGTTTGAACTTCAGGTTTTCGCCCTGACGCAACTCGAACCAGCCTTTTCCGCTGGCCGCGGCGCCGGGCTTGGTCTCGGCCGAAGCGCGCTTCTCCGGCTCGAGATCGGGATAGACCGCCTTCACGACGTCGCCGGAATACATCTCGCCACGACCGACGGCGGCGAGCACGTCATCGACCGTGCTGCGGGCGAGGCGCCTGAGCGCAGCCTTGAGCTTGTCGTCGGAGAAAGCCCGCTCGGCGCGGGAGAAGGCACGTTCAAGGATCTGGCGGCCCAGGCCCGCATATTGCCGGCGCACGGCAGCGCGCGTGGCACGGCGGATCGCGGCACGGGCCTTGCCGGTGACGACGAGCGACTCCCAGGCAGCCGGCGGCGCCTGGCCCTCGGCGCGGGTGATCTCGACCTCGTCGCCGTTCTGCAGTTCGGTCAGGAGCGGCGCGATGCGTCCGTTGATCTTGGCGCCGACGGCGCTGTTGCCGACATCGGTATGGACGGCATAGGCGAAATCGATCGGCGTCGCCCCGCGCGGCAGGGCGATCAGCCGGCCCTTCGGCGTGAAGCAGAAAACCTGATCGTGGAAGAGCTCGAGTTTGGTGTGTTCGAGAAACTCCTCGGGGCTGTCGCCCTCGTTCAGCAAGTCGACGGTGCGGCGCAGCCACTGATAGGCGCGGCTCTCGTCGCCGAGCCGGATCGGCGCGCCGGGGCGGCCATCCTTGTAGTGCGCATGCGCGGCGATGCCGTATTCGGCGATGCGGTCCATGGTGTCGGTGCGGATCTGCAGCTCGACGCGGCTATGGCCGGGGCCGACCACGGTGGTGTGGATCGAGCGATAGTCGTTCTGCTTGGGCGTCGAGATGTAATCCTTGTAGCGCCCAGGCACCATCGGCCAAGTCATATGGACGATGCCGAGGACGCGGTAGCAATCCTCCGGCTTCTCGACGATGACGCGGAAGCCGAAGATATCCGAGAGCTGCTCGAAGGAGACTGACTTCCGCTCCATCTTCTTCCAGATCGAATAGGGGCGCTTGCGCCGCCCCGAGACCTGGGCCTGGATACCGCTGGCGGCAAGCTTCTCCTTCAGATCGCGCTCGATCTCGCCGATCACCTTGCCCTCGCGCGCGGTGACCTCCTCCAGCCGCTTGGTCACGGTGGCATGGGCTTCCGGCTTGATGTGGCGGAAGGAAAGCTCCTCCAGCTCCTCGCGCAGCTCCTGCATGCCCATGCGCCCGGCGAGCGGAGCATAGATCTCGATCGTCTCCTCGGCGATGCGCAGCCGCTTCTCGGGAGGGACGAAATGCAGGGTGCGCATGTTGTGCAGCCGGTCGGCGAGCTTGACCAGCAGCACGCGGACATCGTCGGCGATGGCGAGCAGCAGCTTGCGGAAATTCTCGCCCTGAGCCGCCTTCTTGGAGACGAGGTCGAGCTTCTTGATCTTGGTGAGGCCGTCGACGAGCCGGCGGATATCCGGCCCGAACATGCTCTCGATCTCCTCGAGCGTCGCGGCGGTGTCCTCGACCGTATCGTGCAGCACCGCTGCGACGATGGTGGCATCGTCCAGCTTGAGATCGGTCAGAATCGCTGCAACTTCGAGCGGATGCGCGAAGAAGGGATCGCCGGAGGCGCGCTTCTGGGTGCCGTGTGCGCGCATGGCATAGACATAGGCCCGGTTGAGCAGGTCCTCGTCGGTATTCGGATTGTAGCTCCTGACCCGGTCAACGAGCTCATACTGCCGCATTATGCCCATGCGGGCCCCTGCCTCGACATTCTCTTGTTGCAACTCATGATTATTTGCGCAGGCATGGACGGCAGCAAGGCGTTTTCCGGATGGCGGGCATGAAAAAGCCCGGCGGTGCCGGGCTTTAACTTCAAACTATGAACAATCGATTCACGCGGGCCGAGGATCAGTCCTCGTCGTCGGCGCTCTCGGTCGGCGGCACGAGGCCGTCGAGGCCGCGCAGCAGGTCCTCTTCGCTCATCCGGTCGAACTGGACTTCGCTGTCGGGCGTCGTTGCGCTGGCGGGGCTGGCGAGCAGCGGAACGGTCTCCTGCTCCGGCTCGTCGACCTCGACATGCTTCTGCAGCGAGTGGATCAGGTCTTCCTTGAGATCCTCGGGCTTCAGCTTCTCGTCGGCGATTTCGCGAAGCGCGACGACGGGATTCTTGTCGTTGTCGCGCGTGACGAGGATCGACGAGCCCGACTGGATCATCCGCGCGCGGTGGCTGGCGAGCAGCACCAGCTCGAAGCGGTTCTCGACCTTGTCGATGCAGTCTTCAACGGTAACGCGAGCCATGGGCGGCTTCTTCCGATCTCAGCGATGCAGGGGATAGGTTGAGCAGGCCCTTACAGCCAAAGCCGCCGGGATGCAAGAAATTCGCGCTCAGGCCCGCATGCGCCGGACCATGTCGTCCAGGGTCGGCTCCAGCCGGCCGCCGCCCTCGCCCGCGCGTCCGCCCATCGCCGGCAGCTCATGCGGCTTGAGCTCGGCGAAACGCATCCGCATCGTGGTGGCGACCCCCTCGCCGAAGGCGATCGCCTCGCGGTTGCCGATCGAGGAGAGGAAATTGATCGTGCTGGCCGAAGCGTCGGAAATCGCCGAGCGAATGATCTGCTGGTCGCGCTCGTTGGCCAGCCGCATGGCGAAGACGGTCGAGCACTGCGACAGGATGGTCGGGTCGAGTTCGCCCGGGCGCTGCGTGACCACGCCGAGATAGGCGCCGTATTTGCGCCCTTCCTTGGCGATGCGCGCGATCGCCTGGCGGGTTGGCGCGAAGCCGAGCGCCCGGTCGGACGGCACATAGCGATGTGCCTCTTCGCAGAGCACCAGGACCTCGCAGGCGCCCTGGCTCGCCATTGCGATGTCGAAGGCAAGCCGCGACAGCACCGAGGCGACGGCATTGACCACCTCGCCCGGCAGGCCACCGAGCTGGAAGGCGGTGATCGGCCGGCCATGCATCGGAATGCGGAAGATCTGACCCAGTATCGGCGCCACCGTCTCGTACATATTGGCGCGCCCGAACATGAAGCGGTAGCGCGGATCGGCGTGGAGCGATTCCAGCCGCACCTTCAGCGAGCGCAGCGCCGCCCTCGGCCAGCGCTGCTCGTGCAGGCCGATCATTTCGTCGATAACGGCAAAGGCGTCCTTCAGACGGTAAGGCGTCGATGCGTCGACACCGCCCGTCGACGGCGCCGGCTCCGAGCCGCTGCGCCCCGTGCCGAGATCGAGCGGACGCTTGAGCAGGCTCGATCCGAGGTCGCGCGCCAGTTCCTGACCACTGGGAACACGGTAGCGGGTTCGGGCTGCTGCGACGACCTCCCGCAGAATGTCCGGCTCGTCGTCCAGCGCAGGCCGGCCGCGAAAGACGATATCGGCAAACTCCTCCTGCTTGAACATCCAGAACGGCAGGTCGAGCGCATCGCCATCGATGGTCAGGGCGAGATCCGGAAAGGCGACGGAATATTCGTTGTGCGGATCGAGGATCAGAACGCGCAGGCGCGGGCGCGCCGCGACGGCACGGCGCAGCAGGAGCGAGACGGCGCTCGACTTGCCGACACCCGTGGTGCCGACGAGGGCGAAATGACGCGAGAGCATGTCCTGGATGCTGACGGTCGCGGCGATGCTGGCATCCTGCGTGACATGGCCGATCTCGGCACCCGTCCGGTCACCAAGGTCGTGAACGAGCGCAAGATCGCCGGCGCGGATGCGGTGAGCTATGGCGCCGATCGGCGGATAGGTGGTAATGCCGCTCTGGAAGCGCGCCGAGCCATCCGGCTTCTCGAGAACCTCGCCCAGAAACTCGACCTCGACCTGAATCGGGTTCTCGCCGTCCGTCCAGGCTGGCTCGACCGCGTGCAGCTTGTAGACCAAGGCCACGATGCGGCTTGGACCGAGATTGATCGAGATCATGCGGCCGATCGCCCAGGCGTCGCTTGCCTGCCAGCTGCCTGTCGAGACCGCGCTCAGGATCGTGGCACGCGATCCGTCGCAGGCGATCACCCGCCCAAGCGCACGCTCGGGCGGCTGACCGGCATTGCGTCGGTCCGGCGTAATGTCTGCATGGAAGGCCGCGTTATTTACGGTTAGTTGCATATCTCAACTAGCTCAACCAAAGGTTTAGTTGATTTATGTCTTGATATTGCAGCGCGCCGGTTACGATTACCTTCACGGAGACCGAACAACCATTCGCTGTTGTCAAATCAGCAATCGCGCCTGCGGATGGTCGCACAGATCACAAATCGTGAGGCCGCCATCACAATCCCTGCATTGAGCCGATGCCGTGCTTTCGTCTAAGCACGGGTAGCTTCAAAGAGGGCTTGCACAATGGCCGAAGGGCTGCGTCTCGGCGTCAACATCGACCATGTCGCCACGGTGAGGAATGCGCGCGGCGGTGCCCTGCCCGATCCGGTCCGCGCCGCCCATCTCGCCATCGCCGCAGGCGCTGACGGAATCACCGCCCATCTGCGCGAGGACCGCCGCCATATCCGCGACGCCGACATGGAACGGCTCGCCGCCGAGCTGACGAAGCCGCTCAATTTCGAGATGGCCGCCACCGACGAGATGATCGCGCTGGCGGAGCGCCTGAAGCCGCACGCGGCCTGCCTCGTGCCGGAAAAGCGGGAGGAGCGTACCACCGAGGGCGGGCTCGACGTCGTCGGGCAAGAAGAACAGCTTGCGCCACGCATCGCCCGCCTGAAGGCCGCCGGCTGCCGCGTTTCGCTCTTCATCGAGCCCGACAAGGCGCCGATCGCTATGGCGGCCAAGCTCGGCGCCCCCGTCGTCGAGCTCCATACCGGCAGTTGGTGCCATGCGGTTGCGGATGGCAGAACGGCCAAGGCGGAGGCCGAGTTCCAGCGACTTGCCGATGGCGCGGTTTATGCGGCCAAGCTCGGGCTTGAGGTCCATGCCGGCCATGGGCTCGACTACGACACCGCGCGCAGGCTTGCCGGCATACCGGCCTTCGTCGAGTTCAACATCGGCCACTTCCTGATCGGCGAGGCGATCTTCGTTGGGCTGGACGCGGCGATCCGCCGGATGCGGCAGGCGATGGATGATGGGCGCGGCACCGGAGGCTGACCGTTCCGGAAACCGGTTTCCACTTTCCCGGCCAATGCTCTAAACGCGGAGCATGATCCTCGGCATCGGCTCCGACCTCTGCGACATCCGCCGCATCGAGCGCTCCCTCGAGCGCTTCGGCGAGCGCTTCACCCAACGCGTCTTCACTGACGGGGAGCGGGCGAAGTCCGACCGCCGCGCGACGCGCGCCGCCTCCTATGCCCGCCGCTTCGCCGCCAAGGAGGCTTGCTCGAAGGCGCTCGGCACCGGCATGCGGCTGGGCGTGTTCTGGCGTGACATGGAGGTGGTCAATCTGCCGGGCGGGCGCCCGACCATGCGCCTGACGGGCGGCGCGCTTGAGCGTGTGAAAGCCATGACGCCGGCAGGTTTCGAGCCGGTCGTCCATGTCTCGCTGACCGACGACCCGCCACTGGCACAGGCCTTCGTCGTGATCGAGGCCCGTCCGATCATCGGCGATCGCCCGGCCTAGTTCCGCAGCCATGGAACAGGGAAGGCCGGTGCGGCGGCACCAGCCTTCCCTCAGCAAATGTCGAGCTGGCCTACTCGGCCGGCTGGGTACCGCTGACGACACCCTGCGGCTCGTCGCTCAGCCAACGATAGATTGCGCCGCCGAGCACGCCGCCGATGAGCGGCGCGACCCAGAACAGCCAGAGCTGCTGAATGGCCCAGCCGCCGACGAACAGCGCCGGCCCCGTGCTGCGCGCCGGGTTCACCGAGGTGTTCGTCACGGGGATGCTGACGAGGTGGATCAGGCACAGGCCGAGGCCGATGGCGAGCGGCGCAAAGCCGGCCGGAGCCCTGCCGTGGGTCGCCCCCATGATGATGAAGAGGAACATCATCGTCATCACGACTTCCATGAGGAAGGCCGAGGCCAGATTGTATTTTCCCGGTGAATGCTCGCCAAAGCCGTTCGAGGCGAAGCCGTTGGCGAGATCGAAGCCCGGCGCGCCGCGGGCGATCTGATAGAGAACGGCCGCGGCCACGATCGCGCCGACGACTTGCGCGACAATGTAGGGAACGATCTGCCCCACCGGAAAACGACCGCCTGCAGCGAGCCCGACCGTCACGGCCGGATTGAGGTGGCAACCGGAAATATGGCCGATGGCGTAAGCCATCGTCACGACGGTGAGGCCGAAAGCGAGCGAAACGCCGAGCAATCCGATGCCGACATTTGGAAAACCTGCAGCGATGACCGCACTGCCGCAACCCGCAAAAGTCAACCAGAACGTGCCGATGGCTTCGGCGACATATTTCTTCGTGCTCATGGTGATTCCCCCAAAGGTCGGAAACGCGGGAATGCTGTTCGTGAAACACGATATCGTCAACGCATCTAAGTGGGTATTCGCTCTGCGAATTTGGCCCATCTCCCGCCGTTTTCTCGCATTGTAATTGTTCTCACCATGTATTCGCCATCCGCCAGTATCATCTCACCAGACTGCTCTTGCGCGTTGTCGCAGGCGCGATAGTCGGCTAGACCGCGCGCTGGATTGCAGTCCCAGGAGCGCCCCGCGTGGCCAACGAAGTCGAAAGCAAGAACAAGACGACCAAGGAAGAGGGCGGCGTCTTCGAGACGATCAAGGTCGTCGTCCAGGCGCTCCTCATCGCGTTGGTCATCCGCACCCTGCTGTTCCAGCCCTTCAACATCCCTTCGGGCTCGTTGATCCCGACCCTGCTGATCGGCGACTATCTCTTCGTGTCCAAGTACACCTACGGCTATTCCAAGCACTCGATCCCGTTCAGCCCGCCGCTGTTCTCAGGGCGCGTCTGGGCGGCCGAGCCCAAGCGCGGCGACATCGCCGTGTTCAAGCTGCCGAGCGACAATTCGACGGATTACATCAAACGCGTCATCGGCCTGCCCGGCGACCGCATCCAGATGATCGACGGCATCCTGCACATCAACAACCAGCCGGTGAAGCGCGAGCGCATCGCCGACTATGTGACCAGCGACAATTGGGGCCGCAGCGTTCCGGTGATCCGCTACATCGAAACGCTGCCGAACGGCGTCCGCCACGAGATCATCGAGCGCGAGGGCGACACCGGCACCTTCGACAACACTCAAGTCTTCGTCGTGCCGCCCGGCCACTTCTTCATGATGGGCGACAATCGCGACAACTCGCTCGACTCGCGCGACCGCAGCGTCGGCTATGTGCCGTTCGAGAACTTCGTCGGTCGGGCCGAGATCATCTTCTTCTCGATCGAGGACGGCGCCTCGGCCTGGAAGATCTGGGAATGGCCCTATACGGTTCGCTGGAACCGTCTGTTCAGCACCATCAAGTGAGCAAGAGCAGCGAAGCCGCGCGCAAGGCGCCGGACACAGCGCGGCTGGAAGCCGCGCTGGAGCACAACTTCAGCGACAAATCCCTGCTGATCACGGCGCTTACCCATATGAGCGCCGAGGAATCGCGGCTGGCTAGCTATCAGCGCCTCGAATTCCTCGGCGACCGTGTGCTCGGCCTATCGGTCGCCGACATGCTGTTCCGGCGCTACCCGCAATCCGAGGAAGGCAATCTTTCACGCCGCCTCGCCGATCTCGTGCGCAAGGAGACCTGCGCCGAGGTGGCGCAGGGCTGGAATCTCGGCCATTTCATGCGGCTGGGCGATGGCGAGATCCTCGGCGGCGCCCGCAAGAACAAGGCGATCCTGGCCGATGCCTGCGAGGCGATCATCGGAGCGGTCTTCATCGACGGCGGCTACGAGGCGGCCCGCGCGCTGGTCGAACGCGCCTTCGGCGAGCGGCTGATGAAGCCGGTGCGCCCGCTGCGCGACGCCAAAACCGCGCTGCAGGAATGGGCTCAAGGCAAGGGCTATCCGACGCCGACCTACAGCGAGCGCGGCCGTTCGGGGCCGGACCATGCGCCGGTCTTCGTCGTTGCTGCAAAGATCACCGGGCTCGCGGACTCCGAGGCGCGCGGCCCCTCCAAGCGGCTCGCCGAGCAGGCCGCGGCCGAAGCCTTCCTGCGACGCGAAGGCCTGTGGAACGAAAACCCGGAAGGCGAGCATGTCTAAAACCGATCAACCCACGCGCTGCGGCTTCGTCGCGCTGATCGGCGCGCCGAACGCCGGCAAGTCGACGCTGCTCAACCAACTCGTCGGCGCCAAGGTCTCGATCGTCTCGCGCAAGGTGCAGACGACGCGGACGCAGGTGCGCGGCATTGCCCTGTCCGGCCCGGCGCAGATCATCTTCGTCGATACGCCCGGCATCTTCGCGCCGAAGCGCCGGCTTGACCGCGCGATGGTGACGAGTGCCTGGGGCGGCGCGACCGACGCCGACCTGATCGGCGTGCTGATCGACGTTGGCCGCTTCGAGCACGAGGAGAACACCGCGCTGCTGGAGAAGCTCGCCGAGCTGAAGCAGCCGAAATTCCTGATCCTCAACAAGATCGACACGGTGGCGAAGGAAAAGCTGCTCGAGATCACCACCAAGGTGAACGAGCGCGGGCAGTTCGAGGCGACTTTCATGGTCGCTGCGCTCACCGGCTATGGCGTGAAGGACATCCTGGCCTGGCTCGAAAAGCGCCTGCCGCTCGGACCCTGGCTCTACCCCGAGGACCAGATCTCGGATGCGCCCTTGCGCTTCCTCGCCGCAGAGATCACCCGCGAGAAGATCTTCGAGCGGCTGCACGATGAACTCCCCTACCGCTCCACGGTCGAGACCGAGAGCTGGCAGCAGAAGCCGGACGGCTCAGTCCGTATCGAGCAGACGATCTATGTCGAGCGCGAGGGCCAGCGGAAGATCGTGCTCGGCGAAGGCGGCCAGACGATCAAGGCGATCGGCCAGAAGGCCCGCGCCGAGATCGCCGAAGCGGCCGAGGCCAAAGTTCACCTCTTCCTGTTCGTGAAGGTTCGCGAGAACTGGAGCGACGACCCTGAACGCTATCGCGAGATGGGATTGGAGTTCCCCAAGGGCAAAGCCTGAGCTACGCGGAGGACGGCGATGCGCAGCGAGAGGGACAAGATGCTCGCGGGCGAACTGTACCGTGCGGACTGCCCGGAGCTTATCGCCGATAATCGCCGCATTAGCGACTGGATGGAGCGTTTCAACGCAACCACGGCCACGCCTGAGCAAAGGCCCGCATTGATGCAGGAGGCGTTTCGCCATGTCGGGCGGAGCGTCACCATCCGCCCGCCCTTCCATTGCGACTATGGCTACAACATCAGCCTGGGCGACGGCGTCTTCCTCAACTTTGGCTGCGTCATCCTCGATGTCGTCGCCGTGACCATCGGCGACGACACGCAGATCGGCCCGGGCGTCCAGATCCTCACCGCGGATCATCCGCGTGATCCCGCTCAGCGCCGGCAGATGCTGGAGTTCGGCCGCCCGGTCAGCATCGGGAGCAATGTCTGGATCGGTGGCGGGGCGATCGTCCTCCCCGGCGTCACGATCGGTGACGATGCGATCATCGGCGCGGGCAGCGTGGTCACGCGCGACGTGCCCAAGGGGCGGACGGCGCTCGGCAATCCCGCACGGCTGCGGCCCTGATCTCCCGAACAGTCGAACCCGAGAGTTGAGCCCGGTCGTCGGCGCGATCGAACGGCGCGACACTGCCGCAGCCGCATGGCCGCACTGCGTCAAGAAGCCACGGTTCCTGCTTGAACCTTGTCAAATTTCCTTCATGAACGACATTGTTCGAACGCCTTTTGCTTCCATCTTTATTGCTTGAAGTCATTTGAGCAGGAGTCATTGCCATGAACGGCGCACCGCGCATCGCGCTTTTCATCGACGGCGCCAATCTCTACGCGACCTCGAAGCAGCTCGGCTTCGACATGGATTATCGTCGCCTGCTGCGTGAGTTCCAGAGCCGCGGCAATCTGATCCGCGCCTTCTACTTCACCACGCTCGTCGAGAGCGAGGAATACTCCTCGATCCGCCCGCTCGTCGACTGGCTCGACTACAATGGCTACCGCGTCATCACCAAGGCAGCCAAGGAATTCACCGACGCCACGGGCCGGCGGCGCGTCAAAGGCAACATGGACATCGAGCTGGCGATCGAGATGCTCGAGCTCGCGCCGCATCTCGACCAGATCTACCTGTTCTCCGGCGATGGCGACTTCCGCCCGCTGGTCGAGGCAGTGCAGCGCAAGGGCGTCAAAATCTCGGTCGTCTCGACGATCTCGACCAACCCGCCGATGGTCTCGGACGATTTGCGCCGGCAATGCGACGAGTTCGTCGATCTTGCCCAGCTCATGCAGAAGATCGGGCGCGATCCGTCCGAGCGCAGCCCCCGCAGCGCCACGCCCGGCGCCCCGGCCGCACCCGGCAATCCCGCGCTCGAACGGCGCTACGGTATCCGCCAGGGCGACGAGCCGGTGGAAGGGTGAGGCTCCTTTTGGAGAGCTGCCGCCTCTTCCCTTCTCCCCCTGCGGGAGAAGGAGAAGCACGGCCCTGATCCAAGCCTACCCGCCTGTTTTCAAGATCCGCTGCTTGTCGCGGTTCCAGTCGCGGGTCTTCTCGGTCTCGCGCTTGTCGTGGAGCTTCTTGCCCTTGCCGAGACCGAGCTCGACCTTCGCCCTGCCCTTGTCGTTGAAATAGACCTTGAGCGGGATCAGAGCCATGCCCTCGCGCTGGACTGCGCCCATCAGCTTGTTGATCTCGCGACGATGGAGAAGCAGCTTGCGCGGCCTGCGAACCTCATGGTTGAAGCGGTTCGCCTCCAGATATTCCGGGATATGGGCGTTGAACAGGAAGAGCTCCTCGCCCATCGGGCCGGCATAGCTCTCACCGATCGTCGCCTTGCCGCCGCGCAGCGACTTGATCTCGGTGCCCTGCAGCGCGATGCCCGCCTCCAGGGTTTCCTTGATCTCGTAGTTGAAGCGCGCCTTGCGGTTGTCGGCGGCGAGCCGATAGCGGGCGGGATCAGGCTTCTTCATGCAGTTTCACTGAATCCGTGCTTTTTCACCAGCGAGGCCATCGCCTGCGAATCCGTTGCGGGATCGGCGCTCAGGCCGTCGAGGACGCCGAGCTTGTCGTCCTCGCGCCGGTTCTGGCTGAGTTTGAACTTGCCGATGATCGAGGCGATCTCGATCTCGACACCGACGATGCCACGCGCCTGCGCGACGATGAAGGGCTCCGGCGCGTCCGAGACCGCCCAGGGCTCGGTGCGGGGCGCCTCCTGCTGCTGCGTCAGCGACTCGAGCTGGGCACGCAGCCATGCCGGCTCTTCGATTGCCCGGGCGGGGCCGCGCACCTGGACGGTGACGTAGTTCCAGGTCGGCACGACCTTCCCGGTCTCGCGCTTGGTCGCGTACCAGGCCGGCGTGACGTAGCGCTCGACGCCAGTGAAGATCACCAGCGTCTCGGCACCCGCCGCGATCGCCTTCCACTGCGCGTTGGGCCGCGCGACATGGGCGCGCAGCACACCGTTCTCTCCCTCATCCTCGTGAAGGATAAAGGGAACCAGATTGGCGATAAGGCCGCCCTCGCCCACTGTCACCAGCGAGGCGAGCGGGTGCTGGCGAATGACGGCGTGGAGCTGCGCGCGGTCCTCGACCTTGAAGTGACTGGGCTCGTACATTCCGGATTTCCCTGGCGTCGCCGGGGCGACCGGACGAACGCAATCCCTATCTAAGCATTCAACAGCCCGGCGAAAACCATGGCGTCTCGGATCACCTTGCCGGTGGCCGGTGTCACCGGCATCAAGGGCAGGCGGATTTCCTCCTCGATGCGGCCGAGCAGCTTCAGGCCATGCTTGGCGCCGGCGAGGCCGGGCTCCTTGAAGGTCGCGTCATGGAGCGGCACCAGCCGGTCCTGCACCTTCAACGCCCCAGCGTAATCGCCCTTGAGCGCGGCCTCCATCAGATCGGCGCAGAGGCGCGGCGCGACATTGGCGACGACCGAGATGCAGCCATGACCGCCGGCAGCCATATAGGCCAGTGCGGTCATGTCCTCGCCGGAGAGCTGGATGAAATCCGGGCCCATGGCGTGGCGCTGCTGCGAGACGCGGGCGAGATTGGCGGTGGCATCCTTCACGCCGACGATGTTCTTGAGCTCATAGAGCCGCGTCATCGTCTCGACGGACATATCCACCACCGAACGCGGCGGGATGTTGTAGATGATGATCGGAATCCCGATTGCATCGTTCACCGCCTTGAAGTGCTGGTACATGCCCTCCTGGGTGGGCTTATTATAATAGGGCGTGACCACGAGAACGGCGTCGGCGCCGGCCTTCCCGGCATGAACGGCGAGATCGATAGCCTCGATCGTGTTGTTGGAACCAGCCCCTGCGATCACCGGAACGCGGCCCTTGGCCTGATCGACGACGATTTCGACGACGCTCTTGTGCTCGTCATGGGAGAGCGTCGGGCTCTCGCCGGTGGTGCCGACCGGGACCAGGCCGGTCGAACCGCTGGCGATCTGCCATTCGACCAGCGCGCGCAGCGTCTCCTCATCGACCTTGCCGGATTTGAAGGGAGTGACCAGAGCTGGCATCGAGCCGGTAAGGGCAATGTGCTTGGTCATCGGGCTGATCCTGAAGCGAAACGCGGGTTGTCGGGCCGCCACACATAAACCGTCGTTTGGTCAAGGCAAAGCCGGCAATGCATGAAAATGCGTAGCCTCATAGTTAAGCCTTCATCAACCCCCTTCCCCGACCATCGTTCCCGAATGCCTGCCCCAGGATGGAGACCCGCCATGGCCTCGCCTGCTGCCGCGAGGAGATTGATCGGCCTGCTGTTGCCTGCCGTGCTCTCCGCCTCGACCACACAGGCGGGTGACGACGGCATGCTGGCGAGCCAGCGCAAGCTCGCCATGATCGGCGACGTCGAGACCACGGGCGCGCTGCTGCCCTATCCGTCCTCCACCCTGCGGGGCGATGATGCAACCAATCTGGACGCCGTGAAATCTGCCGTCGCCGCCTATAGACGCGGCGCACTCGGCGAGGGTGATGAGCTTGCGGCGCGGATCGACGACCGCGCCGTTCGCACGCTGCTCGAATGGGTGGCGATCCACGCCAATGCCGGCACCGTGTCGTTCACGCGGATCGACGCCTTCCTGCGCGAGCATCCGAACTATCCCGCGACGACCCGTTTTCGACGCCGCGCCGAAGAGGCGCTGATCGCCGAGAAGAAGAGTCCGCTGATCGTCCGCGCCTTCTTCCACGGCCAGCAGCCGGTGTCGCCGGCCGGGCGGATCGCGCTCGCGCTCGCGCTCAAGGACGAGGGGCGAGCCGAAGAGGCTGCCGCCCTCGTGCGCCGGACGTGGCGCAAGGACCCGTTCGGGCAAGCGCTGGAGAAGATCGTCCTCAAGGAATTCGACGCCGTGCTGACGAAGGACGACCATCGGCAGCGTACCGAGCGCTTCCTGTTCAAGGACAATGACGGGGCAGCCTTGCGCAATGCCGCCCGGGTCTCGGCCGACTATGTCGTGCTGGCCAGGGCGCGGCTCGCCAGCGCCGGAGCGCGCCAGCCGATCCCCGAAAAGCAGATCGCGGCAGTGCCAGCCTCCGTCCGCAGCGACGTTTCCTTCGCCTTCCTGCGGGCGCAGCAGGCCCGCCGGGCCGACAAGCTCGACGATGCCGTCAAGGCGCTCGCCAGTGTTCCGCGCGACGCAGCCATGCTGGGCGATGGCGACGGCTGGTGGGAAGAGCGGCGCATCATCTCGCGCAAGCTCCTCGATGCCGGCCAGCCAGCGAAGGCCTATGAGGTCTCGGCTGGCCACGGCGCCGAGGACGCAGCGGAGCGTATCGAGGCGGAATGGCATGCCGGCTTCATCGCACTGCGCTTCCTGAAGAAGCCGGAAGTCGCGCTGAAGCATTTCGACGCCGCTGCCGCCATCAGCGAAACGCCCATCTCGGTCGCCCGCGCGGCCTATTGGCGGGGCCGCGCCTTTGAGGAGATGGGGCAAGCCGATGAGGCCAAGGCCGCCTTCGGCAAGGCGGCAGAGCAACCTGTCGCCTATTACGGTCAACTCGCGCGTGCGAAGCTGGGGCTGGACCGCCTGCCGCTCCGAAGCACTTCGGCCGCCGCCCTCGAGGGATTGCCGGGCCATCGCGGCGTGCGGCTGCTCTATCGCATCGGCGAGCGCGACCTCGCCACGCTGATGCTGAACGATCTGGCACAGCGCCTGCACACCACCGAAGCGCTGGAGGCGATCGCGGCAATCGCGCAGCGCGAAGCTGATGCCCGTGCGCTCGTCGGCATCGGCAAGGCGGCGCTGCAGCGCGGCTTCCCGCTCGACATGGCTGCCTATCCGGTCAACGGCATCCCGGAATTCGACGTGCTCGGCGACCCGATGGAGCGCGCCATCGTCCACGCCATCGCCCGGCAGGAGAGTGCCTTCGACCCGGCCGCGATGTCCGGTGCCGGGGCACGCGGGCTGATGCAGATGATGCCGGCGACGGCACGCGAGACGGCACGTCGTGCCGGGCTGCCCTTCGACTGGCAGAAGCTGGGCCAAGACCCGCTCTATGCGGCGCAGATGGGTGCAGCCCATCTCAACGACCTGCTGAAAGAGTGGCGCGGCTCCTACATCCTGACCTTCGCGGCCTATAATGCCGGCTCGCCGAATGTGAAGAAATGGATCGCCGCCTATGGCGACCCGCGCGACCCGGAGGTGGATGCCGTCGATTGGGTCGAGCGCATCCCCTTCTCCGAGACGCGCAACTACGTCCAGCGCGTGATGGAGAATCTGCAGGTCTATCGCGAGCGGCTGAACCAGCGCACCGCCTATCTGATCGACTACGATCTGAAGCGCGGCGGCAAGCGCGATTAGCCGCTGGCCCCTCACCTGCCCCGCCATCCCGGGCGCGGGCCAAGCGAGGACCTGCAACCCATCGCAGTCGCAGCGGCCTTCAACGGATTCCACATCGGCGTCGAGCTGCGAAAGCCGGCTTCCGCCCTCGGCCGGAGCATGATTAGGTGCGCGGGAGATAGCTTCCTCGAGTTCCGCATGATCCCGGCTTCCGCCTTTACCTCCCGCTTCGTCAGCGCTCGCGACGGTCTGAAACTCCATCTGCGTGACTATGGTCCGCTCGAAGGGACCGCACTTCCGGTCGTCTGCCTGCCGGGTTTCGCGCGCACGGCCGCCGATTTCCACGAACTGGCAATGGCTCTCGCGCAGGACGAGACCAAGCCGCGCCGCGTGCTGGCGCTCGATTATCGCGGCCGCGGGCTCTCGGATTACGACCGCAACTGGAAGAACTACGACATCCGCATCGAGCTCGACGACCTCATGCAGGTTCTGGTCGCGATGGGCATAGAACAGGCCGTTTTCGTCGGCACCTCGCGAGGCGGGCTTCTCACAATGGCGCTCGCGGCGGCCCGGCCGGCCGTGATCAGCGGAGCGGTCCTCAACGATGTCGGCCCGGTGATCGACGCGCGCGGCCTGTTGCGCATCCGCGGCTATGTCGGGAAATTGCCGGTGCCGCGCAGCTTCTCGGAAGGCGCCGAGATTCTGAAGCGGCTCTCCGACCAGCATTTCCCGGCGCTCAGCCAAGCGGAGTGGGAGATCATGGCCCGCCGCACCTGGACGGAT
This sequence comes from Allobosea sp. 10L417, assembly GCF_056395485.1. NCBI lineage: Bacteria > Pseudomonadati > Pseudomonadota > Alphaproteobacteria > Hyphomicrobiales > Alloboseaceae > Allobosea > Allobosea sp. 10L417. Next base: position 451,837 of record NZ_JBFTJP010000002.1, on the reverse strand, counting down.
CGGGACGGGCCGCTCAAGCCGGATTACGACACGAAGCTGATGAAGGTGCTGGAGGAGCTCGACCTCGAAGCGCCCCTGCCGGTGCTCTGGACCTATTTCGACGGGCTCAAAGCGGTGCCGCTGCTGGCGATCCGCGGAGCGAACTCCGATCTGCTGGCCGAAAAGACCCTGCAGGAGATGGCCGAGCGCCATCCCGACTGCGAAATCTTCACCGTCGCCGGACAAGGCCACGCCCCTCTATTGGGCTCGAGAGACATGGCCCGGCGCATCGGCAAGCTGATCGCGCGGGCCGAGCGTCGAGCGGCCTGACTTTAGGGTTTCGACGGCTCCTTCGTGGCCTCGCTGGAGATGGCTGCGACATTGCCCTGTCCGGCGGAGCCGTCGTCGCGGGACGTCTCGACCAGCCCCGCCTGGGCGCGAGCGGCAAACTCCGTCACGACGCCCGTCGCCAGAACCTTCGCCTGGCCGACCCAGTCTTCACGCTCGATGCGACCGGGAAAAGCAAGGTAACTGCCGACCCATTCGACGTTGTCGGGCGCCCAGGCGGCGATCTGCTCGAAATGCCAGATGCCGAGGCCGTGCAGGCGACCTTCATTCTGCCGGCCGACACCCTTGATCAGCTTCAGATCGTCGGCTTTTCCATCGCGAGCCACCGCCTGACCCGCGGGCCGACGGCCGGGCAGATCGGCCTCGTTCTCGACGGGCGGAAGCACATCGGCCGTCACCCGGGTTACGCTCACCGCTGTCGGCCTGTGAAACAAACTAGCACAGGCGCAACCTGCCCAGTACGCAGCGATGAATAGCAGCGCGGTCTCCAACCATGTCGCAACGGCCCCGTTGAGCCATTGGAACCAGGCCAGGGCTGCACCAAGGGCCCAGAACGCAGCGACAACCGTCCAGGCACCGTTCCACAGCCGGACTCTGCCGCCACCTTGGCTGATCCGGCCCATAGCGAGCCCAAGGCCGAAGGCGCCGAGCAGGAACCAAACGAACTGGCTGGCGAGATAGAGCATGACCGCCTCCTACTTCGCCACGGTGAACTGCACGCGGCGGTTCATCGCTTTGGCTTCCTGCATGTCGTAGGGCAGGATCGGGCGGGCGCTGCCATAGGCTTTGACCGTGAGCTTCGCGGGGTCGATGCCGCGGTGCGCGAGCTCCTCACGGACACGCGTGGCCCGGCGCAAGGACAGGTCCACATTGTCGAAGCCGCGCCGTTCGCCGTCGCGGTTGGCATGCCCTTCGATGGTCACCGAAGCGTCGGGGCACCTCTTGAGAATGGCCGCCGCCTCGCCGATTACTCGCTCGGTCGTCGCATCGAGTTCGACGACCGAGGTGCCCTGCCCGAACAACACGGCGTTGCGCCGGGTCAAGCCATCGAGATCGTTCTGGCAGCTCGCCGGCGGGTCGACGACGCAGCCGGTCTGGCGCAGGCTGATTGCGGCATCGGCCTTGAACCCCGCCGGCAGGCCGGACGCCGCGCTCGTCTCGATTTCGCTCCTGATCAGTTCGCGACAGGTCAATCCGCGGATGCTGACGCGATCATCCTCGATCGAAGCAGAGCCCAGATCCAACCTGAGCAGATCCGCGAGCATCACTCTCGCGGCAGAGCCGAAATCGGACGGCGCTCCCGGCACGACGACCAACCCGTCGTCGAGCCGATCCTTCAGGGGAGAATCGGCTACGACGGAACGGAGATTGGCGCGCGTTATTTCATCAGGAACATAACCGCTGAGCCGCAAGCCGGTGCGATCCATCGACAACGTCAGCCCATAAGGCCGCACCACGATGCCTTCCGGCAGAGACGCGACGGCAAGCCCTGCCGGAGCGCCGCGAGCAAGCAAATCATGCAGCGCCGCCAGGCCCGCCGCATCTGCAACCTCCCCGACTACGGCGAAGTCCTTGTCGCGGATCGTCACAGATCCCGACTTCAGCCGCGACAAGGCCTGAAGTGCGAAAGACAGCGATGCGGGAATATCGAGCTCGGAGCGCAACGCAGATTCGATGCTCATGCGGTCCTCGAGCGCTGCCTCCCCGAACAGACGCCGCGCCGCGGCCATTGCGTTGTCGCGCTGCGCCTCGCTCGCCACCACGCCGCCCAGTGAGACGCGCCCATCAGCGCGTCCAGCGTTCCAGTCGAGCGGCACCGGGGCTGCCGCTACCGGCGCGTCTGTCTGCCTGGCGGCTGACACGGGAGGCGCGCCCGATTGCTCACCAGCTCCGGAAGCGAGAGGGGCAGCGGAAGCCGAGGTGGGGCGATCGGCCGCGGGATTTGCCGGAAGTACGTCCTTCAGGATCAGGCCCGGCACCTCGGGCGGTGGCACGACGACAGGCGCCGGCGGCGGTTCCGGAGGACAATCGATCTCGACACGCGCGACCGAATCGGGACCGTCCTGCTGCGCAATCTGCAGGCGTAGCGACTGGCATGCCTCATAGCTGTCCGGTCCCTTGCCGGAGAGCGTATAGATGTCGCCGTCGAGCTCGGCCCTGCCTTCCCGAAGCCGAGCGAGGTCGGCCGCGGCGCGAGCGATCTTCTCCAGAAATGCAGACGGTGCGCCATCCCCCGGCTGCAATTCGTCACGCAACATGATCGCCGCCCCGAAGGCGCGTTGCACCGCCTGCAGGAGCTGCCTGTGGACCTCGTCGTTCGGGTAGTAGCCCCGCAGGACGAGTTCATCATCGGCGCGGTGCTCGGCGCTCCATCGATATGGTGCCACGATCGGGGGCTCAAGATCGCATTTCACGGCCTGGAAGCCAGGCCGCGCCAGCTGCACGATAGCAGCCTCGAGGGCCCGGAACGAAACGGGGCTCACGGCCCTCCCTTCGATGCAGAAGCGACTGTCGTCGAGCGCGATCCGTCCGGAAGCCAGTTTCGGCAGTTCGGCGATCATCGCGGCGGTCATGGCCCCGAAGCCGTCCGGCGCGCCGAACGCGATGGTCTGGCGATCGTCGACATGCAGGCCGGGCAGCGCCGCGCCTGCCGCAACGAGATTGGCTTCGGCCGTCTGGACATCCGGGACGAAGCCGCCGAGCGTAACGCTATCCGATAGCCGCCCGGCGAACCATGAATAGGGCTTCTGCGCAACGACCTGCGACAGACCGCCCAATGCCCGCCGCACGCCGAATTCGGCACGCAGATGCGCCATCGCGCGGGTTGCGCCGTCGGTCGACAGAACCTCGCCTGCAATCGTGACGTCGCGTCCCTCGACCTGCGCCACGACAGGACGGGCCCCTGGGGTCCGGCCGGCCACTGCCGCAACGGCCCTCACCGCGCGCGCGCCGACATCCTGCTCGATAGCTGCGTCCAGCCCGACATTCCCGGCTCCCCACAGCAGGACCAGTGGGATCAGACCCCAGAACCAGCGCGTCGGCTGCGACATGTCACGCCCCTATTCACCCGTTCCGGCCAATGCTCAGGCCCAGGCATCCGACAACCGCGACCGTTCCATTCTAACAATAATTCGCCTGACGATCCGCAGGCTTTGTTTTAAGCGCCGCCAAGATTCACCCGATCCAAGCCGCCAACGCGAACGATGGATCGTCCCGATTCAACCGGATCGTGAAAGCCCCTCGGCCGCGGCGTGCTTCAATCCACAGGCAATAAAAAAGCCCCGGGTTTCCCCGGGGCTTCCGACTGAGATCGGAGACCGATCAGAAGTCGCGCTGGATGCGGAAGCGGCCAGCAACGGTGTCGTCGGACTTGATGCCGAGCACGCCGCTGCGGACGTTGTTGTTGCTGATGACACCGACCGGCGAATTGACGTCGAGATGCGAGTAGAGCACTTCGACACCGATATCGAGACCGGAGACCGGCGACCAGATCAGAGCGCCAGCGAGCAGGAACTCCTTCGGGTCTGCCGAACGGGCGAAGACGCCGTTGAAGGCTGCCGAGGCTGCGTCGTTGTACTTGAACTTCAGCTCAGAGTACGAAGCGCTGATCTCGGTGCGGATCGTCGGGGTGAAGAAGTGGCGGAACGCCGCAACAAGCGACCAACCGGTCGAGTTGTTGATGTTGCCGGTGATCGGGTTGATCGCGGCGTCGGCGAGCGTCAGGGCACCAACGCGGCCGAGACCGAGGCTGTTCGGCGACCAGCCGAGGTAGCCGAGGGCGCCGTCAGCATAGGCAGCCTGCAACCACAGAGCGTCGCCAGCGGCGAGCATCGGCAGGTTGATCTTCACGCCGCCCTGGATGGCCCAGACCATCTCATCGCCGTTGACCGCAGTGATGTTGGTCGCGGTGGCGTAGCTACGCTGACCGACCATACCGGACAGCTGAGCGGAGCCCCAGCCCTGATCGACGCGCAGCGAGGCGACGAGATCGGGGAAGTTCTGACCCTGAGCGGTAACCGCAATACCGCCGACGCCGGGGGTGAGCGGGTTGAAGATTGCGCCCGCGAGCTCGCGGCCCGAGGTGCCCGAGGTACGATCTTCAGCCGAGATCGTAGCCGAGAAGCCCGAACCGAAGGTCGCGGTGTAGGCCAGCAGGTTGACGCGCGAGTCAGCCGTACGGATCGAAGCGAAGTTCAGGTCCGAAGCGTAGAAGTCGAAGAACGACTGAGCGCGACCAGCGGTGATCGGGCCGAACTGCACGAAGGCCAGGTCAACCAGCGAGCCGGTCGAGGTGGACGACGGACCGCGGACGAGGCCGGGGACGGTCGAACCAACGTTGAACGGAGTCACGCCGCCAGCATTGTAGATGCCGGTGTTGTTGGTCAGCTCGTAGCGGATGAAGGTACGCAGGGTGCCGTAAGCGGTCTGCGTGCGGACGTCGACGTTCAGACGGCCACGGGCGCGGGTGCCGTAGGCATCCTGGAAGTCGCTGTAACGCGTGCCGATGGCGTACTCGGCGCGGACGCGGCCCGAGATGCGCAGGCAGGAGTCAGTGCCCGGGATGTAGAAGAAGCCGGCACCGTAGGCAGTGCAGACGCGAACGTATTCGACCGGAGCGGCCTTCCGCGAGGGAAGGTCGGCGGCCTGAGCCCCGGCGACCGCGGCGATGCCGGCGGCGGAACCGAGGAGGAGGCTCTTAACGAGCTTCATTTGGTAACCTCCAAAAGAGTTTCGAGACCCTCGGGCTTCAGCCTGCCCCCCGCCCCAGACTTTCAGCCTGATCGCAGAACCTGCCTATTCCCGGTCTTTCGCCCGCGTCACCGACCTATTTCGGAGGCGAGGACGAAAAACAGCGACCGGGAACGTCCCGACGCATTTCCACCATACGAATGCGCCCTCGCCGATCAACCATGATCCGCCGCCAAGGGCTGTGCATGGGGTGCTTTGAAATCCGGTGTTGCAGTCGAGCCACGCTTTGAAGCCCGAAATTTACGAAGCATTAACGCTCGACGGCCCGACGGGCTGGTTTTGAAGCGATCCAAAGGGGAAACATGAAGCCGGCGAGCCTTCCGGGCGGCGAATCTCGCGGTGCGTGATTCCCCGCCGCGCCGGCTGCTCAGTATTCCCACTCGGCGCCGATTCCGACGGCCGCGCTGCCGTCCGCCCCCGTCTCCGCCTGGAGCTTCAGGCGCTTCGTCACGTCGATGCCGACTGAGACACCGCTATCCTCGGGCTTCGTCCCCACCTTCACACCGATGGAGACATTGTCGCTGATGTAGCGCGAGGCCCCGAGGGTCGGGCCGCCTGCGCCCATCTGGATATCGAGATTGTCGACGCCGAGCGACTTGCGCAGCCGTTCGAAGGTGTCATCCCCGCCTCCGCCGGCGAACTGGGCTGCAGCCTGGGCAAGCTGCAGCGCCTGGAAGGGCGAGAGCGAGCCGGAGGCGCGGGCGAAAAGCAGCCGGGACAGCACCTCGTCCTGCGGCAATTCAGGTTGGGAGGTGAAGGCGAAGCTCGGCTGGTCGGCCGGGCCGCTGACGGTGATCCTTGCCGTCACGTCGCCCGCGCTGGTTTCAGCTACAAAGTCCAGTTCCGGAATCAGCCCTCCGGCGAAAGTGAGCCTGCCACGGCTGAAGTCGAGGCGTTGCGTGAGCACGCTGATGCGGCCTCGGCGCAATTCGAAGCCGCCGTTCAAGACCGGCGCCGAAGAGGTCCCGGCCACGCGGATCTCGCCGCCAAGTTCGGCATCGATGCCGCGGCCACGGATGAAGACCCGGCTGGGCGCCGAGACCGTCAATGCCAGCGTGGCGTCGAAGGGGGGCGCTGCTCGTCCGCGGCCGCGCGCCTCCCGTGCCTTGCGTTCTGCCGCGAGCCTTGCGGCAGCGGTCCCACGCGCATGGATGTGCCTGATGCCGTCGACCGGACGAAGCGAAGCCGGCAACCGATCGGGAACCGTGACCTCGAGCGAGACGATGTCGATGCGCCCGCCGAGCCGCGGACGCTGCGCCAGCGGACCGCTGATCTCGAGATCCAACCCGGCAACCGCGGTGACGAGCCCGCTCGAGACAAGTTGGGCACGATCGCCGCGGATGCGAATGTTGCCGGGGAATCCCGCGGCGGGGTCCACCTTGACCTGCCCGCTGGCCGTGATCGTGCCACCATTCGGCGCACGCGCCGAAGCGCGTTCGACGGTCAGATTATCGCCATTCGCCGCGACGCGGGCTTCGATGGCGTTAAGCCGGATCCCCTGCAGCGCATCCGTGAAGCTGCCGTTCGACAGGGTCGCGTTACCGCTCAACCGTGGCGCGGACGCCGTGCCTCCGGCGCGCATGTCGACGGCGACGCTGCCGGTCACGCGTTGCCCGTTCACGGCCAGCAGCGGATTGGCGAGCCCGGCATCGACGCGGCCCTGCGCGGCAAGATCGAGCGGCCCCGTCGCGTTGAGAGGCGCGGTTCCGCGCAATGTCAGGCTCGCGCCCCGGCCGGCATTCACAGTGGCGGAAACGCTGGTCGCATCGCCTTTGAAGGCCCCCTCACCCGCGATCTCGACTGGAGGCAAGCCTGCCTGACGCGTCTCGGGCGTCACGAGCTGGGCGATCCTCACCTTCCAGGGGCCGGCGAGATCGCCCGGCTTGCCCTTGACCTGCGCCTCGGCGTTCAGGGTGCCGGAGAAATTCAGACTGGGCGATGCGATGCGGGCGGCTGCGAGCGGCACGTCGCGGGCCGTGAAGCGCAGATCGAGCGTCTCACCGGCCCGGCCATCGAGCGTCACCTTGCCCTTGTCGATCGTCAGGGCGAGGCCGGCGATCTCGACCCCGGACGCCGGGAAGCTGAAGGTCGCGGGATTCGCGAGCGTGATCGCCCGGCCGTCGCGGCGGGCATCGAAGGAGGCGAGTTCCAGCTTGAGAGGCTCGCCGGGCACGAGCCGGCCGGCGCCTTTCAGGGCAAAGCCACGCGCATTGGCGCTCAGCGTGAAGGCGCTGGCGTCGGGCGCGCCTTTCGAGTCGAAGCGAATGGCGCTGATCGTCTCGCCGGCGGCGATGGCGCGATCGATGGCCACGGCCGCATCGAGCATCGGCCGGCCGTATATGTCGCGGGCGCCGATCTTCGCATCGAGCTTTTCGATCGAAACTGACGGCCCGGCGAGGCGCGAGCCCCGTGCGGTCAGGTCGATATCCTGCCGCCCATCCGGCGTGGCGAGGACGATGTCCGCGTCGAGCTGGCCGCCAAGCTTGGTCAGCGCCAGCGCCGACAGGTCATCGAGATTGCGCGCGGCCAGGGTCAGCCGCCCGGCCGCGCGGCTCGCCGGATCCAGCGTGAGACCTCCGTTCAGCCGGACCGAGCCGATCGACAGATCGAGGGTCGAGAGGTTCCAGCCGTCGTCGGGCTGGCGCGCCAGCTGGATATGGCCGGACGCCGGCTTGGCATCCACTTCGCCAGTCAGGTTGACGCTGGCGCTCAGTGCGCCCTGCAGATCCTTCGCGACCGCATCGACGGTCAGCCGCGGGATCGGCCGGGCGAGCGCAGTCGCATTGGCAATGGCGATGCGGGCGGTCGCGTCGAGCTTGTTCTGCGGGCCGGTGATCTCGGCGGTGATGTCGCCGCGGCCAGAGAGACGCGGGTCAGCGCGCTTGAGATCAGGCAGCGCAAGCGCCAGCTTCAGGCTGGATTGCTGCCGGCCGAGCGAGCCATCGGCGGTGAAGGCCGCATGCTGCCCGGCCACACGCAGGCCGTCCACCGTGTAATCTCCGGCAAGCGCATTGACACGCCCGGCCAGGGTGAGGTTGCCCGCCAGCAATCGGTCCACGACGGCGGTGCCGGTGGCGAGGTGCTCGGCCTTGCCATCGAGCGTCGCGGCGTAGTTGTTGAGACGCGGTGTCGCGTCGAGATCGGCCGTGACCTCCGCCCTGCCCCCGAGCGGGCGCTCGGCAAGTCCGCTAAGGCGCGAAAGATCTGGCAGGACGGCCTTGAGCTTGCCGAGCACACGCGCCTGTCCGAGCTTGCCCTTATAGTCGAGCTCGACGCCGGAGAGGGCGAGCTTCAACGTTTCGAAATCGGCTGTGCCATCGTCCTGGCCGACGCCACGCAGGGTAAAGGTGACCTTGTCGCCAACCGCGCGCGCGAGCGCCTTGTCGGTCAGCGCGACCCCGCTGGCCTCGCCGTCGGAGGTCAGCGTGATCCGGGTGCCCGGCTCGCCGATGGTCCCGGTCGGTGTCGCGTTGAAGGCGAGCGCGACCTTTCCGAACCGGCCGGCCGGCATCTTGGCATCCTGCGCGTCGAGGGTCGCGACCACGGTCGGGCCCGCAACGGGCCCGCGGATCGTCGCATCGAAGGCGAGCTTTCCGATCTCGGCGCCGGAGGCGACGGTACGGCCATTGGCATTCGGGCGCGAAGCCGCGCTGACGCGGATATCGAGCGTCTTGTCGGCGTTATAGCGGCCGAGCACGTCGAGACGCGCCAGCGCGGAGACCAAAGCGAGATTGCGGATATCGACGCCGCCATCGTCCCGAAGGCCGACCGCGCCGTCGAGGCGGGTCGAGCCCGCGAAGACCGGAGCAACCGGCGGCGGCATCAGCCCCTCGATGCGCGCCTCGAGCGCAAGCGCGAGCTGACGCTCGACGCCGGCGCGGTTGAGCGTCGCCGAGCCTTCGGCACCGATGGTCGGCCCTGCGGTGAAGGTCAGGTTCGAGCGGAAGGAGTCGAGCGGCCCGTCGCCGTTGAGATCGAGCTTCACCGGTGGCTCGCCTGGAAGGCCAGCGACCTTCGAGATCAACCCGCCGGCCGGCTCGTCGAGCTTGGCGGCGAGCCGAAGACGTGTCGTCTGCGGGACGAAGGCAAGATCGACGTTGAAGGTGCCGCCCATGTCGAGGCGGCGCGCCTCGAATTTGAGGTCGAGCCCTTCGCTCGGCGGACCGAGCGAAGCCGAGCCGGTCGCGCCAAGGCGCGCGGCGACGCCGAGAACCGGCTCACCCAAAGCCAGTTCATTGAGTTGGAAGGCGCGCAAGATCACCTTGAGCGGCAGCTCCGGCAGGATCGGCTCATTGCTCGCAGGCGCGGTGCCGGCCGGCTGCGGCGCGGGCCTGCGCAGCATCTCCAGCTTGCCGATTTCGAGGCGGTCGACATCGAGCCTGCGCAGAAGCAGCGCGCTGCGAGTCCAGATCAGGCGGACGCGATCGAGCCGCAGCCAGACGCCATCGCGATCCGACAGGACGATGTCGCGGATCTCCACATCGGAAGAAAGCGCGCCATTGACCTCGCCGATCGAGACCTGACTGGTGTCGCTGGACAGCGCCTTTGAGATGAGATCGGCGACGATGCCGCGATCGGTCTGTGCGTTCTGGGCGAAGCCGCCGAAATGGGCGGAGGCCAGGAACCCCGCCGTCAGCAGCAGGGCGAAGAGCGCCAGACGCGGCATGGTGAGAAGGCGGCGCATCAGAAGGCCTGCCCGATGCTGACATAGAGCGCGACCGGCTTGTCACCCTTGCGCGGGTTGAGCGGCGCCGCGACGTCGACCCGGATCGGCCCGATCCCGGTGTAGTAGCGCAGGCCAAGGCCGGCGGCCATCTGCAGCTGCTGCTTGCCGTCCGGGAAGCTCGATTCGAAAGCGGTTCCGGCGTCGAAAAAGGGCACGATGCCGATGGTCTCGGTGATCTTGATGCGCGCCTCTGCCGAGAGCTCCAGCAGGCTGCGCCCACCCACGACCTGATTGAACGGCCCCAGCGGCGCAATGCTGCGATAGGCATAGCCGCGCACGGAGCCGCCGCCGCCGGCAAAGAAGAGCCGCGTGGGCGGGATCTCGTTCAGGCTCGCGCCCGAGATCGAGCCGAAGCCGACGCGGCCGGCCAGGACATAGCGCGCGTCCTCGTCGAGTGCGTAGTAGGCGGAGACGGTCGCCTTGGTCTGGTAGATGCCGACCGTCGAGCCGAGGAAGGTCGGATAGGGCGCGAAGGACGCGTTCACGCGAAAGCCGCGCGTCGGATCGAGCAGGCTGTCGGTCGAATCGTATTTCACCGAGAGCGGAATGCCGACCAATGTGTAGGTTATCTGGCCGAGCACGTCGCTGGTCTGGCCGCGCTCGACCTCGAGACCGGCCTGGACCGAGAAGGTGTCGCTGAAACGGCGCATGATCGCGGTGGTCACATTGGCGTAGCGGGCCGTGTAGCCGCCATAGCGCTCGGTGCCGACGCGCTCGCGCGTTGCGACGCCGTCGATGAGCCAGTCGTAACGGCTGCCGCCCAATGCCGGCTTCAGGAAACTGAAGCCAAAGCGCCCGCCGATGTCGGATTCCTCGAAATCGCCGAAGCTCTTGATCTTCGTGCCGTCAATGCGCGGCGCCAGAAAGATGCTGCCCTCGAGCCGCAGCCGCTCGGCGCCTCCGAACAGGTTGCGGTGCTCCCAGTAGGTTTTCACCGTCGGGCCATCGATGGTCGAATAGCGGGCGGAGAAACCGAGCAGGCGCTTCGGCCGCTCGGTGACGTCGACGAAGATCGGCAGGTTGCCGGCGCGGTCGAGCTTGTCGCCCTCGCGGATGCGGACGGAACCGACAGCAGGGATCCTCGCGATCGAGCGGCGCATATCGGCCAGCGCCTTGGGCGAGTAGGGATCGCCGGGCTCGAGATAAATGAAGGAGCGGACCACCTCGGGCGGAATCTCGTCGGTCTGGCCAAGCGTGATGTCGCCGAAGCCCGCGAGCGGGCCGGGATCGAGGACGTAGGTGACGTCCATGATGCCGGTGGCGTGATCGACGACCGGCCTAAGCTCGACCATTTTGGCGAGCGGGTGCGACTGGGCGCGCATGTAATCGACCAGCGCCGCCTGCGCGCCGCGCAGCGCAGCCGAGGTCGCCGCCTCACCCTCTTTCAGCTTCGCGACCTTGAGCGGATCGGAGATCACGGCTCCTCCCGCCTCGTCGCGCTCGACCACGTCGATCTTGCGCAGGCCGAAGACCTTGCCCGGTCGGACCCTGATGGTGATCGGCACCGCATCGCGATTGCGATGCGCCTCCAGCGCCCGGATCAACGCCGCGTTCGGCTCTACCCCGAGCGTGAGCGAAACGCCGTCGACGACCATGGAGAGTTCGGCGTTGAAATAGCCCTGCGACCAGAGCGCATCGACGAGCGGGTTGAAATCGGCGGCCATGCGCCGCGCCAGCGTCTCGCCGTCCGGCGGCGCATCCTGGCGCAGCCGGTAGAGCAGAGAAGCGTCCTGCAGGGTACGGGTCAGCGCCTTGGCGTCTTCGGCATCGCCAAGATCGAAGTCGAGCTTGTAGGGCAGGCTCGACGCGCTCGCCGCCGGTGGCTCGTCCTTCTCGGTAAAGAGACCAAACACGTCCAGCGACGAAAGATCGAAAGCCCGGGCGGATTCAGCCTGCAGGCCCAGCAGTGTGGCAAACGCACAGCCGCCGCTCAGCGCGACAGCACGCCCTGCCCTACGCCACAACCGCATCCGCCCTCCAAGCCACCCCGCCACGCAATCGAAACCGTGTCCGATACCCGCCGTCATCATAAGGCGGGAGCGAGCATGCGCAATGCTCAAGGACCTGTAATCCTTCGGCCTGCCCACCGGATTCGAAAGAGCCTGTCGTGAAAAGACTAAGCATTGGTTTTCAAGAGCACGAAGGTTAATAGCTGAAAGTCACCACCGTTGCCGGGTGCGCTATCGGGCTGAACACCGTTGATCCCTCGTTAGAACCAACCGTGATAGACACTCAGCATGCCCGGCACCCTCCTGCTGCTCACGCAAGCCCTGATCTATTTCGGCGTCATGGCCGCGCTGTTCCGGCTGCGGCACGTGATGGGGCTCGGCGCCTTCCTCTGCGCGCTCGGCGTGATGCACTTTCTGGAGACCTATCTCGCCGCCGTCTTCTTCATCGAACTGCCCTTCGGCCTGCTCTCGCCGGGCTCGACAGTGCTGTTCTCGGGCAAGCTCGCGATCATCCTGCTCTTCTATATCCGGGAAGACGCCGAGACGGTGCGGCAGCCGATCTACGGACTGCTGATCGGCAATTTCCTGATGGTCGCGCTGGTGGCGACCCTCAGGCTCTACGGCCCGCCGGTCACGCTGCCCGGCTACAATCCGGACCTCGTGCTGATCGATCAGATGGGCGCGCTGATGGTCTGGGGCACGACGCTGCTCTTCATCGATTCCATCGCGCTGATCCTGCTCTATGAGAGGTTGCGCCTGCTGCTGCCGCGATCGCTGGTTCTGCGCTCCTGCCTGAGCCTCGCGATCATCCTGACCTTCGATCAGGTCGGATTCTTCATAGGGCTGCATATGGTGACCGGCACGCCGCTCGGCGCGCTGTTCGGCGGCTGGGTGGCAAAGATGGGCGCAGCCGCGACCTATGCGATGCTGATGGGCCTCTATCTCAACCTGTTCGAACGCCGGACACCGGAACTCGCGCCGCAGCCGCTTTCAGACGTCTTCCACAAGCTGACCTACCGGCACAAATATGAGGAGCTGCTCGGCAAAAGCGGCCGCGATGCCCTCACAGGCGCGCTGACCCGTGAACGCTTCGAGACGCTCGGCCAGACCATTCTGGCGCGAGGCATCGCAACGCAGCGGCCCGTCAGCTTGGCGATCCTCGATGTCGATCACTTCAAGAGCATCAACGATCGCTACGGCCATGTCGTTGGCGACGAGGTACTCCGGCGCGTCGTGGAGTGCCTGCGCGCGGAAATCCGCAGCGACGATCTCATCTTCCGCTATGGCGGCGAGGAATTCGTCGTGCTTTGCGAGAACATGTCGCATCCCGCAGCGATGGTGTCAGCCGAGCGGATGCGGATCGCCGTCCACCGCACCTTGGCGCAGGAATTCGCAGGCGCCCCGACGATCAGCGTCGGCGTCGCCACCTTCCCCGACGACGCCAAGGATATTCGCGGCCTCGTCGCCCATGCCGATGCGCATCTCTACGAAGCCAAGCGGCAGGGACGCGACCGCGTGGTCGGCAACGAGACGCCGCCACAGGAGCTGAGCGCCTAGCGCCTGCGGAAAAGAAGGCGGCGGCAGCGCGTATGCCCGCCGCCCCCGTTTCTTATCGGAGCGTCAAAGAAACCGTCGCCAGCGGCGAGAGCTTCGTCACGACCTCGCCCTTTCCGGGCGAGAGCACGCCGCCGCAGAGGCTGCCGGTGGTGATGATCTGCCCGGCGCGCAGACTGCCGAGGTTATCGTGCTGGCGATTGGCCCAGGCCAGGAAGGGCACCATCGGATCGCCGTTGCCGTGGACGGCGGGCTGGTCATAGATCGTCACCCCGTTGAGCGAGATGAAGCAGCCGAGACCGGTGAGGTCATCGAGCGTCTTGATGTCGACCTCCGGGCCGAGGAAATAGCCGCCATGGCCCATCGCGTCGGCGAGCCAGAGCGGAAAGGCGACCTTGCCGTGCCAGTTGGCGAGGCGGCTCTCGACGATCTCGATGCCGAGAAAGGCCTTGTCGCAGCAGGCGAGCAGCTCCGCCCGCGAATAGGGCTGGGCCGGGCGGAAAGGCACGTCACGCACGAGCCGGAGCGCCAGTTCGATCTCGACGCGAAGCTCCGCCCCGATGGCGCCCTCGTAGACGTCGCCCGGCGCGAGATAGGGGCCGGGCATCAGGCCCGCGATCGCCGTGCCGTCCTCGGCGATGCCGACCTTCCACCCGGCATCCGGCAGGTTGAGCGCCCGAATGACGGCCGCCTGCGTCACGTGTCCATCAGCGATCGAATCCGGCACCGGCAGGGCTGCCGTCTCGATCAGGGAGCGGTCGCGGCGGGCCCGGACGAGCGCATCGCGCACGGTCTCGACAGTGGTCGGCATTGAATTCCCTCAGCATCGGGCAAGGCGGAGCGCCTTCGCCCTGCTAACGCAGCACCCAGAACGCGACAAGGCGCGCTGCGAAAAGGGGCCTATGCGATGGAACCTCCGGCCTTCTTCCCGGTTGCCGAAATATGACCTTGAAGCATCACCGTTTTCCGGGAGCGTTTGCGCTCGGCCTTGCCGGACTGGCGCTGGTCTCCAGTGGAATCGTCCGCGCTCAGCAGCCGATTCCCGCGCAGGACTTCGTCACGCAGACGGCGGTCGCCAACATGTTCGGCATGGAGTCCGCGACGCTCGCCCTGCACAAAACCAATTCCGCGGCTATCAAGGATTTCGCCCATCGCCTCGCCGACGATCATGCCGCGGCGACGAGCAGCCTGCGCCGCATCATTTCCAAGCGTTCCGACATCGCCCTGCCCGATCGCCCCGACGGCAAGCATCTCGACCTGTTGCGTGACCTCTCCGACAAACAGGGCGCCGATTTCGACAGGGCCTATGTCGATGCCCAACGCAGCGCGCACCGTGAATCGACCGTCTTGATGGAACGCTACGCCGGCGAGGGTGCCGACCCGGAACTGAAGAGCTTCGCCGCCCAGACGCTGCCGGTGTTCCGCGAACTTGAACGAAAGGCGAGAGAACTTCCGGCGCCATAGAATGGCCCGGCGTATCCGTCAGGCCTTGGATCGTTGGGCCGCATCGCGTTCGTAGACCGCGAGGAAGGCCTTGCCCATCAAGGAGCTTTCCGTCCCGATCAGAGTCCGAAGCACCTCGGCCCGGATCGCCTGAATCCGCCCGTTGTCCGGCGCGGCAGCGCCGGCAAGTTCAGCCAGTTCGACGGCCAGCCGTGTCTGCCCTTGCCCCGCAAGAACTTGGGCTCGCGCGGCCAATTTGTCCGCGCCTCCAGCGAGACCGGCCAGTTCGGCTGCCAGTTCCGCCGCGGGGGCGGGTTTGAGATGCGCCGCGCTCCCGTCAAACCAGCCTGCATAGAAGTGATAGATGCCCCGGACGAGGAACTCGGGATCGTCGTATTTCGCGAGGAGATAGGGCTTCGTGAGATATTCCGCAGGAACCTTCACGCCATGCAGGATCTCGTCGAGCGTGGCCCCCCGGTTCAGCAGCGCGAGCGTTTCGCGCACCAGGTGCTCAAGCGCTTCGGCACCGTCCTGGAGCATCTGCCTGGCCCGCTCCGCGCCGAAGACCACCGGCCCGTGCCCGGGGATCAGGATGTCGGGCTCGAGCTGCTCCATCCGCCGCAAGGCCGAGGCCCATTCTGCCGCATAGCGCTGGACCTTTCGCGGATTGCCGGCATTGGGGAAAACCCAGATCACGAAATCGCCGCTCGCCAGAACCCGGCGCTCGGGCAGCCAGACGAAGGTGGCGTCGTCCGTCTCCCCCCGGCCGTGGAAGAGCTCGATCCGCTCTCCGCCGATCGCGAGGGACAGCCTGTCGTCATAGACCTCGTCGGGACGGCGCTGGCCGATCGGATAGACGTAGCCGGGCTTGTCGAATTGCTGGCCCTGAACGAGGCTGTTGAAGCCGTGAGTGTCCTCGTAACGCTGCATGCGCCGCGCGACGTTGCGGTGGGCGACGATCCGCGGGCGCGGCCATCCTCGCGCATCCGCCTCCTCATCGATGACCTTGATGCCGCTGGTATGATCGATATGGCCGTGGGTGAAGATCACGGTATGGATTGGGCCATCGTCCCAGGAGCGGATGACATCCAAGGTCTGTTTGGCGGTGTCGGGCTTGGCGGTGTCGATCAGCACGAGGCCCTCCGCCGTGCGGATAGCCGTGACGCTACCGCAGAAATAGGTGGTGTGGACGGTGATGATGTTGTCGTCCACCTGCGTGATCGCGCCATGCGAAACCGCAGCGGTCCACTCTTCCATCGCGGCGGAGCCGTCCCAGAGGCGCTCGAACAACGGGTCCTGTTTCATGCGGGTTCCTCCGGCACAGCCATTCCTGTTTAGCACCATCGACCCGAGGCGACAGGCCGCCGGCGCCCCCTGCTGACAACCAGCGTCAGCGGCCCTCCTGACACCATCCCCGGCAAAGCGGAAACGCCTGCCCCACCCGGCCTCTTCGCCTCTGGACATCCCGGCCCAAAGCCCTGCAAGAAGCGAGCGGACGCCGCGGCTTGAAGATCGCGCGTGTGATGAGAAACGTTCGGGAGAAGCAGACAATGAAATCGCTCTGGGTCATGGCCGCACTCGGCGCCGCCCTCAGCCTGCCCGCGCAGGCGCAGGACAAGGTCAAGCTGGTCGACGTCATCGAATTGTCGGGCGCGGGCGCCGCCGCCGGCACCAACTGGAAGAACGGCGCCGACATGGCCGCCGCCGACATCAACGCCAAGGGCGGCATCCTCGGCAAGCAGGTCGAGATCGTCCATTACGACACGCAGACCAATCCGGGGAATACCCGCGCCGCCGTGCAGCGCGCCATCGACGAGAACGCCTATGCCATCCTCGGCCCGATCTTCTCGGGCCCGATCGGCGCCTCCATGCAGATCTCGCAGCGCGCCGAGATCGCCCAGATCGTCGGCGGCGAGGCGGCTGGGTTCACCCGCCAGGGCAACCCCTACATCTTCCGCACCTCGATCAGCCAGGCGGCGGCGATGCCGAAGATCGCCAAATACCTGAAGGACACCGTCAAGGCGGGCTCGATCGCCGTGGTCTGGGTCAATAATGACTTCGGCAAGGGCGGGCGCGACACCATCCTGCCCGAGCTGGAAAAGGCCGGCATCAAGGTCGCCGTCGACGTCTCGACCGAGCAGGGCCAGGCCGATTTCACCGCCGACGCGATCAAGGTGAAGAACGCCAATGCCGATGCCGTCTTCGTCTATCTGAACGAAGAGGAGAGCGCCCGCTTCCTGCGCGCCGCCAAACAACAGGGCATCACCAAGCCGATGATCGGCGAGACCACCCTGCTCGGCGCGAAGGTGCTGGAGCTGGCGGGTGACGCCGCCAACGGCGCGAAGGGCCATGTCGGCCTTTCCACCGACGCGCCGATCCCCGCATTGCAGGAATTCGGCAAGCGCTACCGCGAGAAATACGGCTTCTCCTCCGACCATAACGGCGTGAAGGGCTACATGGCCGTGTTCATGGTGAAATGGGCTACCGAGAAGCAGAAGAAGCTCGACAAGAAGGGCGTAGCCGACACGCTGCGTGGCGCGACCATCAAGGCGAGCGAGGAGCCGGGCATCCTGATGGATACCGTCATCGAGCAGAACGGCGACCTCGACCGCGAGAGCTTCCTCGCCGAAGTCGTGAACGGCAAGCAGGTGATCAACACCACCCTGCCGCGGATCAAGCCGTAGCCACCGAACGTCATTCCCGGGCGGCGCGCTACGCCGACCCGGGAATCTCGTGACGAGAAGACTGGTTTCCGAGATGGCCGGGTCAAGCCCGGCCATGACGTTGCAGACCCGAACCCAGATCAGCCATGGCCGAATTCATCGCCTATCTCATCGCCGGCATCGCCACGGGCTCGATCTACGCGCTCGCCGCGATCGGCTTCACGCTGGTCTGGCAGACCTCGCAGACGATCAACTTCGCGCAGGGCGAGTTCGTCATGCTGCCGGCCGTTCTGATCCTGCTCGCGGTCAAGCTCTTCGGCCTGCCGCTCTGGGCCGGCGGCCTCATCGGCATCGCAGTCTTCCTGCTGGTCTTCGGTGCGGGCTTCAAGCTCGTCGTCGTCGATCCGATGATCAAGCATGGCGTGCTGCCGCTCGCCATCGCCACCATGGCGCTCTCGATCATCATGAAGGAAGGCGCCAAGGATGGTTTCTCGGCGGAGGCGCAGAGCTTCCCCTCGCTGGTCCCCACGGACATGATCAACCTGCTCAGCGTATCGATCTCGCTGCAGCATCTCGCGATCATCGTCGTCGCCTTCGCCGCCATCGGCCTGCTGCAATGGTTCGTCGGCAGCACGAAGCTCGGCCGGCAGATGCAGGCGACGGCGCAGAACCCGACCGTCGCGCGCATTCTCGGCATTCCCGTCGAGCGGATGGTGCTGCTCACCTTCCTCCTCAACGCAGGGCTGGCCGTCGTCGCCTCGCTGCTGATCTCGCCGATTTATCTGGCGAAGTTCTCGAATGGCGAGACCATCGGCCTCTTCGCCTTCATCGCGGCCATCGTCGGCGGCTTCAACCAGGTGCGCGGCGCGCTGGTCGGCGGGCTGCTGATCGGCGTCGCGGATTCGCTCGCGGCAGCCTACATCTCGACGCAGTATCGGCTGGCCGTGCCGCTCGTACTGCTCGTCATCATCATCCTGGTGAAGCCGGAAGGATTGATGGGCCGCAAGGAGGAGCGCCGCGTATGAGCGCCCCCGCCGTCCAGAATTCCGCGGCTTCGCGTCGCCCGGCCCGCCGGATCGATGCCGCGCTGATCGCGCTCGTCCTCGGCGCCGTCATCCTCTGGTTCGCCCCGGTCGGGATGGGCCGCTACGGCACCTATGTGCTCTCGCTCTGGCTGGTGATGAGCATCGGCGTGATGGGGCTCAACCTGACGCTCGGCTATGCCGGGCAGAGCTCACTGGCGCAGGCCGCCTTCATGGGGCTCGGCGCCTATGCCACAGCGATCCTGACCACGAAATACGGCGTGAGCTGGTACGCCGCCTTCGCGTTGTCGGGCCTGCTGACCTTCGCGGTCGGCCTCCTGCTCGGCTTCCCGGCGCTGCGGGTGCGGACACATTACCTCGCCTTCGTGACGCTCGCCTTCTCGACGCTGATCTGGCTGCTCATCCGCAACGAACAGTGGCTGACCGGCGGCGTCTACGGCATCTCCAACATCAACCGGCCTGATTTCTTCGGCATCAAGCTGTTCGGCGCGCTGGAATTCCACCGCTTCGTCGTGGTCGTCACGCTGATCTTGTCGCTGAAGCTGTGGTGGCTGGTGCGCTCGCCGTGGGGCCGCGCCTTCACGGCGCTCCGCGAGAATCCGGTCCGCGCCGCGAGTCTGGGCATCGATACGCGCGCCTATACGCTGCTCGCCTTCGCCATCGGCTCGGCCTATGGCGGCTTCGCCGGTTCGCTCTATGCGCCGCTGGTCGAGTTCATCGACCCCTCGCCCTTCTCGCTGTCGCAGAGCCTGTTCCTGCTGCTGATGGTCGTTGCGGGCGGCTCCGGCTATCTGTTCGGGCCCTTCGTGGGTGCGCTGCTCGGCGTCGTGCTGCCGGAATGGCTGCGCTTCGCCGGCTCGCTCTACCTCATCATCTTCGCGACGATCGTGCTCGCATTGCTGGTCATCTGCCCGCAGGGCGTCTGCGGCCTCATCGAGCGCGGCTGGCTCGCATTGCGGCGCAATACGGGAGGCGCCCAATGAGCCCGGTCCTCGAAGTCCGCGACCTGCACAAGGCCTTCGGCGGCATCAAGGCCGTGAACGGCGTCTCCTTCTCGGTCAGGGAAGGCGAAATCCTCGGCATCATCGGGCCGAATGGCTGCGGCAAGTCGACCCTGTTCAACTGCATCCTCGGCCAGCTCGAACCGACGCAAGGCGCCGTGAAGCTCGACGGTCTGGACGTCACCAACATGCGCCCGTCCGCGCTCAACCGGCTCGGCGTCAGCCGCACCTTCCAGCTGCTGCAGGTCTTCCCCGAATTGTCGGTGCGCGAGAACCTGATCCTCGCCGGGCAGGAGCATCAGGGCTCGATGCTCGGCCGCCTGTTCGGTGCGCACGATGCAGGTCTCTCCGACAAGGCCCAGCAGATGATCGGCTTCTTCAAGCTCGGGCATCTCGCCGAGGCCAAGGCGGGCGGACTATCCTATGGCCAGCAGAAGCTGCTCGACGCGGCGATGGCCTTCATGGCGGGACCGCGCCTCGTGCTGCTCGACGAGCCCGCCGGCGGCGTCAACCTCACCATGCTGGGCGACCTCAAGGAGCGCCTGCGCGCGATCAATGCCGAACAAGGCGCGACCTTCGTGGTGATCGAGCACAACATGGATTTCGTGATGAGCCTGTGCTCGCGCGTGATCGTGCTGGCCGAAGGCAAGGTGCTGGCGGAGGGCACCCCGGCCGAGGTGCGAGCCAACCCGGCCGTGATCGAAGCCTATCTGGGACACTAGGGAACGTCATGCTCGGGCTTGATCCGAGCATCTCCTGCAAGAGATGCTCGGGTCTGCGCTGCGCTTCACCCGAGAATGACGCGGAAGAGGGCGACAAGGAATGACCACCCCCATCCTCGAACTCGACGGCGTAGTCGGCGGCTATGGCGCCATGACCATCCTGAACGGCACCAGCTTCGCGGTGAAGCGGGGCGCGATCACGACCGTGATCGGGCCGAACGGTGCCGGTAAGTCGACCGTGTTCAAGGCGATCTTCGGGCTGCTCAAGCTGCGCGAGGGCCACATCCGCTTCGGCGGCCGCGACATCACCGGCTGGAACCAGCGCAAGCTGCTCGAAGCCGGCATCTGCTATGTTCCGCAGGGCCGCAATATCTTCCCGGAGCTGTCGGTGCGCCACAATATCGAGCTCGGCGCGGTCGCCGCCGGCTCCGGCATCATCGATATGCCGCAACGGCTGGAGGCAGCGCTCGACCGCTTTCCGGCGCTCAGGCGCAAGGCCGATGCGCAGGCCTCGACGCTCTCCGGCGGCGAGCAGAAGCAGCTGGAAATCGTGCGCGGCCTGCTGCTCGACCCCCAGCTCGTGCTGATCGACGAGCCCTCGATCGGCCTCTCCCCGCTGATGGTGCAGGAGACCTTCGGCATCCTCAGGGAGTTGCGCGCCAAGGGCGTCTCGATCCTCATGGTCGAGCAGAACGCCCGCTCGGCGCTGGAGATTTCCGACGAGGGGTTGGTGCTCGAACTCGGTCGCACGCGCATGCAGGGACCAGCGGCCGAAATCCTGGCGGATCCACGTATTGGCCAGCTCTTCCTCGGCGGCACGCTGAGCGAAGTGGCCTGAACGGCGCCCGAATATCCTCCTCGTCATTGCGAGCGCAGCGAAGCAATCCAGGGGGAGCGAAAGCGGCACTTTGACAGCGGCGCCCTCTCCTGTCGGGATGGCGCCGGATCACGAGACCGGAGCTTGCGCCATGAAGATTCGCGCCGCCGTCCTGAACGCGAGCCCGGTTGCGGCGCCTTATGCGCAAAGCCGCCCGCTTGGCATCGAGGAGCTCGACCTCGCCCCGCCCGGCCGCGACGAGGTGCTGGTCAGGGTCCGTGCTGCCGGGCTCTGCCATTCTGATCTCTCGGTCATCAACGGCAACCGCCCGCGCCCGGTGCCGATGGTGCTCGGCCATGAGGCCGCAGGCGAGGTCGTCGAGACCGGCGAAGGCGTCGATGACCTCAAACCCGGCGACCGGGTGGTGATGGTGTTCGTGCCTTCCTGTGGCCATTGCGCGCCCTGCGCCGAAGGCCGCCCTGCCCTCTGCGAGCCCGGCAATGCCGCCAATGGGCGCGGCGAGATGCTCGGCGGCGGGCGCCGGCTCTCGGCTCATGGCCAGCCGGTGCATCACCATATCGGCGTTTCCGCCTTCGCAGAGCATGCGGTGATCTCGCGCCGTTCGCTGGTCAAGGTCGAGGCCGATATCCCGCATGAGATCGCCGCGCTGTTCGGCTGCGCCGTTTTGACCGGGGTCGGCGCCGCCGTGAATACGGCGCGGATCAAGGCGGGCGAGACGGTTGCGGTTGTCGGTCTCGGCGGCGTCGGGCTCTCCGCGCTGCTCGGCGCCATCGCCTGCGGCGCCTCGCGCGTCGTCGCCATCGATCTCGCGCAGGACAAGCTCGATCTCGCACTGGCGCTGGGCGCAACCGATGCCTTCAAGGCCGATACGCCGGATGTGGTCGAGGCGATCAAACAAGCGACCAAGGGCGGCGTGGATCACGGGCTGGAGATGGCGGGCTCGGTCAGGGCGCTCGACCTCGCCTACCAGATCACGCGGCGCGGCGGCACGACCACGACCGCTGGCCTCGCCAATCCCGCCCATACGCTCGCGCTCTCGCCGGTGCGGCTGGTTGCGGAGGAGCGGACGCTGAAGGGCTCCTATGTCGGCTCCTGCGTACCTTCGCGCGACATCCCGCGCTTCATCGAGCTCTACCAGCGCGGAAGGCTGCCGGTGGACAAGCTCTGGACCAGTTCGGGCAGTCTCGACGAGATCAACGAGGGTTTCGACGCGCTGAACGAAGGCCGGACGATCCGGCACATTGTGAGGATGTAACGGGTCACTGCCGTCATGCTCGGGCTGGACCCGAGCATCTCTTGAAGGAGGAGGCTCCCGCGCCGTCCTCGGCCTGAGATTCTCGGGTCGAAGCTGCGCTTCGCCCGAGAATGACGGCTAGCCTCAGCCGTGCTTGTGCACGATGGTCTTGGTCACCGCGAACTCCTCGAGCGCGATGAAGCCCTTCTCGCGACCGTGCCCGCTCTTGCCGGTGCCGCCGAAGGGCAGTTCGATGCCGCCGCCGGCGCCATAGCCGTTGATGAAGACCTGACCAGCGCGGACGCGCTTCGAAACGCGCTGCTGGCGCCCGCCATCCTTGGTCCAGACCGCGGCGACGAGGCCGTAATCGGTGCCGTTGGCGGCCTTGATCGCATCTTCCTCGTCATCGAAGGGGAAGGCCGCGAGCACGGGGCCGAAGACCTCGTCCTGCTCAAGCCGGTTGCCGCGCGGCACCGGGCCGAACAGGGTCGGCTGCACATAGAAGCCGCCATTCGGCACGCCCTGCGCGATCTGGCCCTGCGCGATCACCGGGATGCCGGCCTCGCGGCTCTGGTCGATGAAGCTCTGGACGCGGCCGCGCTGCTTGGCGTTGATCACCGGGCCACAGTCGAGGTCCATCTCCGGCGTGCCGGCCCGGAGTTTGGAAAATTCCTTGGCGACCGCGGAGATGACGTCGTCATAGATCGACTTCTGCACCAGCAGGCGGCTACCGGCCGAGCAGGTCTGCCCGGTGTTCTGGACGATCGCCTTGCAGGCGATCGGCACCAGCGCGTCGAGATCGGCATCCTCGAAGACGATCTGAGGCGACTTGCCGCCGAGTTCCAGCGTGCAGGGGATGAGATGCTCGGCGCAGGCATGCTGCACCATCTTGCCGACCTCGGGCGACCCGGTGAAGGACATGAAGCCGATGCCGTGATGGGCGGAGAGCGCCGCACCCGCCTCATGGCCGCGGCCCGCAACGATGTTGATGGCGCCGTCGGGGAAGCCGACCTCGCTCGCCAGCTCCGCGAGGCGGAAGGCGGTGGCACAGGCATCCTCGGCCGGCTTCAGAACCACCGCATTGCCCATGGCGAGCGAGGCGGTGAGCGAGCGGCCGATCATCTGCGCCGGATAGTTCCAGGGCAGGATGTGGCCGGTAACACCATGCGGCTCATGGATGACGCTGACATGATATCCGTTCAGGAAGGGAATGACGTGGCCGTGTACCTTGTCGGCGGCGCCGCCATAGAACTCGAAATAGCGAATGGTGGCGTCGATATCGGCACGGGCCTGGCTCATCGGCTTGCCGGTATCGCGTGCTTCCAGCTTGGCGAGCTCGTCGAAATGATCCTGCACCTTGAGCGCAAGCTTCGAGATCAGGCGCCCACGCTCGGCTGCCGTCAGCTTGCCCCAGGCGCCGTCGAAGGCGGCGCGCGCCGCCGTGACCGCGGCGTCAATATCCGCGGCGTTTCCGCAGGCGATGCGGGCGAACTCCTCGCCGGTCGCGGGGTTCAGCTTGGCGATGGTTTCGCCAGTCTGGCCAGGCACATAGCGGCCATTGATGAAATGTTGATTCATGTTCGTTCCCGATCGCTCTGGCCGAAGGCGCAGCCCCGGCGGAATCGGCAGGCAAGCTGCCGGCTGGCGGCCTCCGACGCAAGGCGGTAGCGATCCGGGCTCCCCCGCGACAGGCGCAGGGCCGGGCTGCCAAGGCAGATTTGACAGCGCCGCAGGGCATCGTTCTCCTCTGCGCGCAATCGAAGGATGAGGTCCGGATCGACCATGACACAGGCGCTCGAAGGTATCGTGGTGGTCGCGCTGGAGCAGGCGGTGGCCGCCCCCACGGCGACCTGCAAGCTCGCCGATGCCGGGGCGCGCGTGATCAAGCTCGAACGCCCCGAGGGCGATTTCGCGCGCGGCTATGACGGCTTCGCCAAGGGGCAATCCTCCTATTTCGTCTGGATCAACCGCGGCAAGGAATCGTGCCGCGTCGACCTGCGACGACCAGAGGATCTGGCGCTGGTGGGGGCGATGATCGCCGGCGCCGACGTCTTCATCCAGAACCTTGCTCCCGGCGCTGCGGAGCGTCTTGGCCTCGGCAGCGCGACGCTCCGCCAGCGTCACCCGCGGCTGATCACTTGCGACATCTCCGGCTATGCGCCGGGCACGCCGCACGAGCTTCGCAAGGCCTACGACCTGCTGATACAGGCCGAATCGGGGCTCGCTGCGATCACCGGCACGGCCGATTCCGGTCCCTCAAGGATCGGCATCTCGATCGCCGACATCGCCACCGGCCAGGCGGCCTATGCCGCCATCCTGGAGGCGCTGCTGCGGCGGGCCCGCACCGGCGAGGGTTCCGCGATCGCGCTGTCACTCTTCGACACGCTCGCGGAGCTGATGAACGTGCCCTACATCACGCGCCGGCATGGCGGGATCGAGCCTGCGCGCATCGGCCTCGCCCATCCCTCCATTGCGCCGTACGGCGTCTTTTCGCTGCTCGATGGGGAGGTGCTGATTTCGATCCAGAGCGAGCGGGAATGGCGCGTCTTCGCCCGCGACGTGCTGGAGAGCCCGGAGCTTGCGAGTGATCCGCGCTATGCTTCCAACGTCCTGCGGGTCGGGGCTCGCGCCGCGCTCGACGGCGAGGTTCAGATACGCCTCGGCCAGCGCCGTTTCGCGGACGTCACCGCCGCGCTCGACCGGCATGCGATCGCCTATGGCACGGTCTCGACGGTCGGCGGTCTGATCGCGCATCCGGCAGCCACGGCTGTGCCGGTTCCGACCCCGAACGGCTCCATCGAGATGCTGGCACCGCCGGTCATCGTCGACGGCCGGCGCATCGCGATGCGGCGGGTTCCCGCGCTCGGCGAGCATGATGCGGCGCTGCGGGCGGAATTCGCCGGCGCCGTGACGGCGACCGCCATCTGATCCGCCGCTTTCAAGCGGGCGGGACGAAAGGCTGCGAAACGTCCCGCAACACCGGCAACACTTCGAGCGCGGCGGCATGCGCCGCCAGTGCCGGGATATCCTCCTCCGCGACCAAGCCCGGATGCGCCTCCCTGATGAAGCGCAACGAGACAGCGACGGCGATGTCGGCATGGCTCATCGAACCGCCGAACCAACAGGGAGAAGTGCGGCTCGCCCGGTCACGCTCGAGCGCAGCGAGCGTCGAGAGGATCTGGCCGCGGCAACGATCCGCCCAGACGGCCGAGACCTCCTCGTGAAGCCGCAACTCATAGAACAGGCTGACGGCCTTCTCGGCTGCGCCCATGGCGAGCGCGACGACGCCGAGAATGTGGCGGCGCCTCGGACCGGCACGCGGGCAAAGCGCGCGTTCCTCCCCGGCCAGCTCATCGAGGCAGTCGATGATGCTGACGCTGTCGAACAGGACCTCGCCATCATCGAGCGCCAGCGTGGGCACCCGCATCAGCGGGTTGAAGGCGCGGACCCGGTCGCCTTCGCCGAAAACGGACCAGGGCCGATGCTCGAAGGCGAGGCCATAGAGCGCCAGCGTGATGCCGACACGGCGAACGAAAGGCGAGTCGTACTGGCCGATCAGGATCATGGCGGGCCTCGTTCATCATGTTCCGAAACGACGACGGGGCCTGCATCTTTCCCCTGTCATGGGCTTGCCGCAATGCTACCGTCCTGCTCCGTTGCGCGAAGCGGGAGCAGGGCATGGCACAAGGTCGTCGGGCGCGAGGTCACTATCTCAACCGGCGCGAGACGCTGAAGGCCGGAGCCGCAATCGTCGCGAGCGCCGCCCTGCCCGCTTCCGCCCAGACGCCGGCGCGGCTCAAACTGCGGGTGCTTGAAACCACCGATCTCCACGTCAATGTCGTGCCCTACGACTATTTTCGCGACGGGCCGGACGACACCGTCGGCCTCGCCAAGACCGCGAGCCTGATCAAGGTGGCGCAGGGCGAGGCCAAGAACAGCCTGCTCTTCGACAACGGGGATTTCCTACAAGGCTCCTCGCTCGGCGACTATGTCGCCTACAAGAAGGGGCTGAAGGCCGGCGAGACCCATCCGATGCTCGCCGCGATGAACGCCCTGCCCTATCTCTGCGGCACCCTCGGCAACCACGAATTCAACTACGGGCTGGAGTTCCTCGATCACGGCCTCGCCAAGGCCGAATTCCCGCTGGTCTGTGCCAATGTCGAGCGGGTCGGCGGCGGGACACTGGCCGATGCCTGGCGCCTGTTCGAGCAGAGCTTCGAGGACGAGGCCGGAAACCGGCATGTGCTGCAGATCGGCGTGATCGGCTTCGTGCCGCCGCAGATCATGCAATGGGACAAGGCGAATATCGACGGCAAGCTCGTCGCGACCGACATCGTCGATGCGGCCGAGAAGCATATGCCGGACCTGCTCGATGCCCAGCCCGACCTCGTCATCGCCCTCTGCCACTCCGGCATCGCCGGTGGCGAGCGGCGCGGCATGGAGGAGAACGCGGCGCTGCATCTTTCGAAGGTCGAGGGCATCGACGTCATCCTGACCGGCCATCAGCATCTGGTCTTCCCCGGCGGCAAGGCCTTCGACGACATTGCGGGCGTGGATAACGTCAAGGGCGCGCTGAACGGCAAGCCGGCATGCCAGCCGGGCTTCTGGGGCTCGCATCTCGGCATCGTCGATCTCGAACTGGAGAAGCGCGGCGAGCGCTGGAGAATCGCGGATTTCAAGGTCGAGGCAAAGCCGATCTACGAGCGCACGCCGGACCGCAAGATCGTGCCCAAGGCCAGTGCGGAGCCGGCGATCCTGGCGACGGTGAAGGCCGACCACGAGGCGACGCTCGCCTATATGCGCGAACCGGTCGGCAGCACCGCCTCCCCGATCAACTCCTACTTCGCCCTGGTGACGGACGACCCGTCGATCCAGATCGTCGCCGAGGCGCAGATCGCCTATGCCAAGCCATTGATGGCGCAGACGCGTTGGAAGGACCTGCCGATCCTTTCGGCGGCGGCTCCGTTCAAATCGGGCGGGCGCGCCGGTCCGTCCTTCTACACCGACATCCCAGTCGGGCCGCTGGCCCTGAAGAACATCGCCGACATCTACCTCTACCCGAATACGGTGCAGATCGTGAAAGTCACCGGCACCGAGATCAGGGAATGGCTGGAACGCTCGGCCGGAATCTTCAACCGCGTCGATCCTGCGAAGACCGAGGAACAACCGCTGATCAACCCGGCCTTCCCGGCCTTCAACTTCGATGTCATCGACGGCGTCGCCTATCGGATCGACGTCACGCAGCCCTCCCGCTACGACAATGACGGCAAGCTCGTCGCACCGAATGCGCACCGCATCATCGATCTCGCCTTCGCGGGTCAGCCGATCGACGAGCAGGCCAGTTTCCTCGTCGTCACCAACAATTACCGCGCCTCGGGCGGCGGCAATTTCCCGGGCACAAGGACAACGGTCGTTCTGGAAGCGCCGGACCTCAACCGCGACGTCATCGTCCGCCACATCGTCGGGCAGAAGGCGATCGAGCCGAAGGCGGACGGCAACTGGTCGCTGGCGCCGCTGCCGGCGGGCGTCAACGTCACATTCACGACCTCGCCGGCAGCCGCCGGCAAACTGCCGGCGAGCCTGAAGGCCGAGCCCGCGGGTGAAAGTGCGGAAGGTTTCATGAAGTACCGACTGGAAGCAAAAGCCTGAATACTAAGCGTAATTTGCATAAATTATCGGCGAACCCGCAGAAATCACATACCGTTCCTTAATAGGTTTTTATCGAGAATGGAGCGTTCGTCGGGTCAATTCGGACCTGATGACAGGGCGCTCCCATGATCGTTGATGTTCATGAAAACGACATCGCGATGAAATCCGAACTGGTGGCAGCGCTTTACGCGACACCGGGCACGATTCTCATCGGCACCGTGACCGTCACGGCGGTCATGATCGCGGCCGGGCTTTTGACCGGCAACGACCCCACCTTCTATGCGATGGCCGCCGCCATGGTTGGTATCGGCTGCTTCCGCCACATTTCGCACCACCACTACAAATCCATCCACCTCGCATCTGCGAGCGTCGGCGATATCGACCGCCTCGAGAAGCTCGCGATGGCCGGTGCCTGGTCGACGGCCGCCTTGATCGCAGCCTTCGGTGCCTACGCGATCCTGCGCTACACCCATGATCCCGTCGCGGTGCTAGCGATCGCACAAACCATCGGTTATCTCGCCGGCATATCGGGGCGGAACAGCTCACGGCCGATGATCCCCCGCGTTCAGGTTCTCGCGGTTGCAGTGCCGTTCACGCTGGCCCTGCTCTGGACGAAGGACCCGGCCTATCTGGTCATCGCGCTATCGGTGGCGCTGACCGCCGTGCTGACGTTCTCCAGCGCGCAAGTGATCCATCGGATCTTCCTTGCCCGGCTGCGCTCGATGCGCGAGCTGGAGCATCTCGCCGTCAACGACACGATCACCAGCCTCTACAATCGCCGCGGCTTCATGCGCGAGATCCGGACCATGGCGGCGGCCGGCGGTCCCGTGACGTTGATCTCGATCGATATAGATCGCTTCAAGGGCATCAACGACAGCCTTGGCCACGATGTCGGCGACGCGCTGCTGAAGGCGGTCAGCGAGACGCTGATCGCGGAATTCGAACCCTGCGACATCGCAGCCCGCACCGGGGGCGACGAATTCATGGTCGCGACCACGCGCAGCATCGACGGCGCGACGGCGCTGGCGGCCAGGCTCGTCATGCTGCTCGCGAGCCAACGCTTCATCGGCGGGCGCTACATCACGGCGACGGCCAGCATGGGGATTGCGCCCGCCGGTTGCGCGCCCTCGATCGAGGAGGCGCTGAAATGCGTCGATATCGCGCTCTATCGCGCCAAGCTCGACGGCAGGAACCGCTTCGTCGTGTATACCGCCGCCATTCGCGACGAGCATGAGGACAGCCTGGCGCTCGAAACCGAACTGCGGGAGGGGCTGCGCCGCGGCGAGTTCGAGCTGCAATTCCAGCCGATCTACAATCCGCGCTCCGGCTCGGCGACGCTGGTCGAGGCGCTGCTGCGCTGGAACCATCCTCACCGCGGCATGGTGCGCCCCGATATCTTCATTCCGTTGGCCGAACGGACGGGCCTTATCACCGTGCTCGGTTCCTGGGCGCTCGGAGAAGCCATGCGGACCGCCCAGTCATGGCCGCGCAGCGTCGGGGTCAGCGTCAACGTCTCGGCGCGTCAGTTCGATCATGGCCACGATCTCGTCGGCACGGTCGAGGCGCTGATCCGGATGAACGGCATCGAGCCGGCGCGCCTGACCATCGAGATCACCGAGAGCTCGCTGATCGACGACCCCGCCCATGTCGTCTCCCGCCTGATCGCGCTGCGGAAGCTCGGTGTGCGGATCGCGCTCGACGATTTCGGCACCGGCTACTCCTCGCTGAGCTATCTGGCGCATCTGCCGATCGACACCATCAAGATCGACCAGGCCTTCACGCAGGAAGTAGGCACCTCGCGCAAGGCCGATTCGCTGATGAACGCGATCACCCAGCTCGCACACGACCTCGAACTGCGCCTGATCGTCGAGGGCGTGGAAACGCAGGAGCAGCTCGAAATCATCAAAAAGCATGCCGTCCATGGCATTCAGGGGTTTGTTTTCGCTCGGCCGATGACAGCGGAGGAATTGCTGCCCATGATCGGCACTCGTGTAGCGACGGGACGGACGAGGGCAGGACGCTCACGCTCCGGCTGGCGCAAGCCGGATCGCTTCAGCCAGTTTGCCTGAAACGCTCCGGCTGCAGACGCCCGCGCGAGCCGGAGGCCTTGGATGCAGCGCCCGAACTATCCGAGCGGGAAGGATCTGCTGAGCGCCGACGCCGTTTCGCGCTTCGACCTCGACGACATCATCGAACGCGCCGAGCGGCATCTGCGCGAGGAGGAGATGGAAAAGGGAGGGCTTCCGCTTCCAGAGCAGCCACCGGCGCCGCGGAGACGCCCGAAGGTGATCGCCACCCTGTTCGACCAGCGCAGCACGCGCACGCGGCTCGGCTTCCAGGCAGCGGCCGCCCGGCTCGGCCACCAGTCGATCGACGCCTACGACACCGATCGCAGCCGCATCGGCAACACCACCGGCGAATCCATCGAGGACCATATCCGCACCGTCGAGCTCTATAGCGACCTGCTCGTGGTCCGCTCGCATCTGGAGGACATGCCCTATCGCGTCGGGCGGCTGAGCTACCTGCCCGTCATCAACGCCGGCAACGGCGCCGACGAGCATCCGAGCCAGGCCCTCGTCGACATCTTTTCCATCCGGCAGATGCGCGGCGACATCGAGACGCTGAGCATCGCCCTGTCGAGCGATACGCGGGCGCGCTTCGCCGTCTCCTTCGTCAAGATGCTGCGGATCTGCCCGCCCAGGCGCTTCACCCTGTGCTGCCTGCCCGACGTGCCGATCAATCCGGCGATGCGCGAGGCGATGACCGTGCTCTCCGACCTCGGTACCGCGGTCGGCACCGTTCACGACATCCGCCACACGCTCGATCATGACGTTCTCAGCATCCAGATGCAGGATATGAGCAAATTCGCGCATGCCTCGCTCGGCACTGAGGCCGTCGATAAGGAAAAAGAGAGCGAGCCCTTCACCCTCACCGCCCGCAAGATCCTGGATGCCCGCTCTGACACTCTGATCCTCAACCCTCTCCCGCGCTTCTCGGAGCTCGACCCCTCATGCGACAGCCTTCCGAACGCAGGCTATTTCCGCCAGGTTCAGCTTTCGGTGCCGATGCGGATGGCCATCCTGGAGCGCATGCTGCTGGGCATTCCCTGGACCGGCCAGGCCGACAATTTCCGGCGTTCTTCGGGTGGATGAGCGCCTATCTCGCCTCCTACCTCGCCATCGCCGTGTCGATCCGCCTTCTCGCGGGCTATCTCACCATCATCGAAATCGGCCTGCTGCGCTCGATCGGCAGCCTGGCCATCGCCGGCTCGATCGTCTGGGCGAGCGGCAGCGGCCGGCAGCACGGCTTTCTGCCCGCGAAGCCGCGCGACGACATCCTCCGCAGCGTGCTGCATCTGGCCGGCTCGCTGGCGCTGATCTGGAGCCTGTCGCATCTGCCGCTGGCGCTGGTCACCACCATCGAGTTCACCGGGCCGCTTTTCGCGGGAGTGCTGCTGTTCCTGACGCTTCGCCGGCGACCGGGTACGGTCCCCGCGCTGGGCCTGGCGCTCCTCGCGAGCGGCATCAGCCTGTTGCTGCTGAAGCTGAATGCCGTTCCCAACAGCGACATCGCGATCGCAATCGCAGCCGTCGCCGTCCTGACCACCACCAACCTCATGCTGGCCAGCCTCGCCGCCAATCGCAGCACCTTGTCGATCGTGTTCCTGATGCATGCGATCCAGCTGCCGCTCTACCTGCTCCTCTGGCTCTTCGTCCCGGAGCTGTGGTCGCCGCCGCCGCAGCCCTATCGACTCGCCTTCCCAGCGCCGGAACTGGCGGTGATCGGCGGGGCCGTGCTGGCATTGATCGTCGGCGGCTTCGTCTCGCAGGCTGCGCTGGCCAATGCATCGCGCCACGGCACTCCGCTCCAGCTGTGCAGCGCCGACACGTTGCGCGTGCCGCTGATCACGCTGGCAGCCTATTTGATTCTGGCGGAGCTGCCGCCGAAAGATCTGCTTCTGCCGGGACTTGTGGTCCTGTGCGGCGTCATCGTCGCCAGCCTGCCGCAGCAGGCTGGCTCCCGGGTGCGCCGTGGTCTGAACGATATGCCCGGCCGGCTCTCGCGGGTCAGTTCGCGATCTCGAAGACCACGTTGACCTGCGTGCGATAGGCGTTCTCGCCGGCCGCCAGCGGCACGAAGGCATCGCTTGCCGCCATCTTCATCGGCCCGCCATAGGGCATCGGACGCGGCAGGCTCGACTGCTCCTCGATCGTCAGGATCCGGCCGAGCTTGATGTCGGCCGCTTCCGCCAGCGTCCTGGCCCGGGCGACGGCGTCGGCGACCGCGAGCTTGCGCGCTTCCGTCAGCGTCGGCTTGAGATCGTCCTTCACGAAGACGATGCCGCCGCCCTGGTTGACGCCCAGCGTCACCGCCTTGTCGAGGATGGCGCCGGCATCCGCCAGCTTGCGAACGCGAACGGTCAGACCATTGCTGACGGCGTAGCCGGTGATCTTAGGCTCGACATTCCGATCCTTGCCCGGCTGGGCGAAGCGCGGCTGGATGCTCAGGCCCGAAGTCTGCAGGTCGCGCTCGGCGATACCAGCCTCCTTCAGCGCCGCCAGCACCTGCTTCATCGCCTCGCTGCTGGCGGTGAGCGCGGCGCGCGCCGTCTCGCCCTCACGCAGCACCGTCAGGTTGAGGATCGCCATGTCGGGCGCAACGCTGACCTCGCCCTCACCCGTCACGCTGATGCGCGCAGGCTGCTGGCCGGGCGGGTTCTGCTGGGCCATCGCAGGGGCGGAGAGCAATGCGGCTGCGCCGACAAGCACGGTCCCGGCCAGAGCGAAGGCAAGGCGGTTCGACATGATGACTCCTCGTTCACGCCCGGCCTCCGTGGCCGGGCGCATCATCCGAGCAGGGACATCTTGTCGAAATTATCACGACGAGGCCCGCAAACCCCGCGGATGGAGCGTCCGGGAGGGCCGGGATGACGAAGCGCGAAGATGGACGAATTGTAACTTTGATCTGATACGCAGCTCTCCTACATTGTAGCGATTCTAATCTAGGAGAGAGTGCCTTTGACCTCCGTCCCGATCGCCGCTCGAGAATCCTATGACCCAATCGCGCGGTTTCTCCACTGGTCGATGGCGCTCCTGATCGTCCTGGCCTTCCTGCTCGGACTGACGATCGATGCCTTCCCCAGCACCTGGAAACGGGCAGCGATCGAGAGTCACAAGGCCATCGGCATCCTGCTGATCGTCTTGCTGGTCGCGCGCTGCGGGTGGCGTCTGACACATCGCCCGCCCGAACCGGAAGCGTCGTCGCCTCTCCTCGCGGTCGCGGCGCGCCTCGGTCATGCCGGCTTGTACGTGCTGATGCTCGTCGTCCCGGTGATCGGCCTCGTCTATGCGATCAAACGCGGGCAAGGGCTCGATCTCGGCCTGTTCAGCATCCCGCCCCTGGCTGCGCCCGCACCGCGCGCCGAGACGCGGCCCATTCGCGAATGGCATGAATGGGCATCATATACGCTCATCGCGCTGGCGGTGCTGCATGCGGTCGCCGCGCTCTGGCATCATACGGTCCGCCGGGACGATACGCTTCGCCGCATGTTGCCGCTTCGGTAAGGAGCCCCCCGCCCCCCCGCGCGCCCTATCGACATAAAGCGCCGATCTATCCCGTCGTCCGGGCATCGGATTTTCCGAACAGTGGCTTCCACTTTTCAGTCCGATGCTCTGACGTCACCCTTCCACCAGCCGGCGCGCGATGACCTGCGCCTGGATCTCGGCGGCGCCCTCGAAGATGTTGAGGATGCGGGCGTCGCAGAGCACGCGGCTCACCGGATATTCCAGCGCGAAGCCGTTGCCGCCATGGATCTGCAGGGCGTTGTCGGCCGCCGCCCAGGCGACGCGGGCGCCCAAGAGCTTGGCCATGCCGGCCTCGAGGTCGCAACGCCGCTCGGCATCCTTCTCGCGGGCGGCGAAATAGGTGAGCTGGCGCGCGATCAGGATCTCGGCCGCCATCATGGCGAGCTTGTCGGCGACGCGCGGGAAGGCGATCAGCTTCTTGCCGAACTGGATGCGCTCCTGCGCATAGCGCAAGCCGAGATCGAAGGCGCACTGCCCCACGCCGATGGCGCGGGCCGCCGTCTGGATGCGCGCCGCCTCGAAAGTCTGCATGAGCTGCTTGAAGCCCTGCCCCGGCACGCCGCCGAGCAGGTTCTCGCGCTTGACCGCGAAGCCGTCGAAGGCGAGCTCGTATTCCTTCATGCCGCGATAGCCGAGCACCTCGATCTCACCGCCGGTTAGGCCGGCGACGGGAAACGGATCCTCGTCGTTGCCGCGCGGCTTCTCGGCGATCAGCATCGACAGGCCCTTGTAGCCGGGTTCCGAGGGATCGGTGCGGACAAGCAGCGTCATGATGTCGGCGCGGACGGGATGAGTGATCCAGGTCTTGTTGCCGCTGACCTTCCAGACAGCATCCGCCCCCTCGCCTTCCTGCACT
The DNA here is from genome assembly GCF_056395485.1 of Allobosea sp. 10L417. Classification (NCBI taxonomy): domain Bacteria; kingdom Pseudomonadati; phylum Pseudomonadota; class Alphaproteobacteria; order Hyphomicrobiales; family Alloboseaceae; genus Allobosea; species Allobosea sp. 10L417. The sequence goes on along the minus strand of NZ_JBFTJP010000002.1, from coordinate 417,498 downwards.
GCTTTGGTGCGCAGCGACGCGAGATCCGAACCGGTATTGGGCTCCGTGAAGACGGCCGTCGGCAGGACTTCGCCGGAAGCGATCTTCGGCAGCCAATGCTCCTTTTGCGCGTCAGTTCCGCCGCAGAGGATGAGCTCGGCCGCGATCTCCGAGCGGGTGCCGAGCGAACCGACGCCGATATAGCCGCGCGACAGCTCCTCCGAGACGACGCACATCGAGACCTTCGACAGCCCCATGCCGCCGAACTGCTCGGGGATGGTCAGGCCGAAGACGCCGAGCTCGGCCATCTTCTCGACGACCGGCAGGGGGATGTATTCGTTGGCGAGGTGCCATTCATGGGCGTGGGGCGTGACCTCCGCGGCGCAGAAGCGGCGCATCTCGGAGCGGATCGCCTCCAGCGTCTCGTCGAGGCCGGGATCGCCGACGCTGTGGGAACCGTCGCTCTGGCTGAACAGGGCGACGAAGCGGGCGCGGTTCTCCGGGGTGTTGCCCTCGGCGATCAGCGCCTCGGCCGCATCCGAGCGGGCGGCTGAAACAGCCTTCTGCGAGAGGCCGAGCGCCGACAGGCGCACGATCTCGCCCTGGCTCATCGGGATGCCGCCAAATATCTGGGCGGCGTATTCGCCGGCGCCGATCCGCAGAGCATAGTCCTCGACGGCGCCGTAGCGCTCCTCGGCCTGAAGGCGCTCGCCATAGGCCTTGAGTTCGCGCAGCGCCGTGACATAGGTCGCAAGCCAGGACAGCCCATGGGCGGCATGCTGCTCCGCCTCGAGCCGAGCCGAGGAAATCCGGCCGTCGACGAGCACTTTCTGCCGCACAGCGGCGACAGCATCCTCGAACAGCCCCTCGAAGCCCGGCAGCGCAGCGGCAATCAGCGCGACCGCATCGGCTCGAGCCTCGGTTTTAGCGGCGGTGTTGGCGCTCATCGTTTCGGCCTCCCTTTGTTGCGACGCAGCATAAGAGGAGTTCCGGTGAAACCGAAATCCTCCTTTTTGCGGAGGAGCCGGCAATGACCGCCAGCCTATTTGCGGCTGGCGAGCGCCACGCCGAGCACGGTCACCGCCATGCCGCCGATCTGAAACGGCGTCAGCGTCTCGCCGAAGAGCATCCAGGCTTCCACGGCGACCAATGCCGGCACCAGATAGAGAAAGGTCGCGATGCGCGAGACCTCGCCGCGGCGGATCATGAACAGATAAAGCCAGATGCTGCCGATCGACAGCACGATGACCGACCAGGCGAGGACCAGCAGCATGGTCAGGTTCCATTCGATCCGCATAGGCTCGAACAGAAAGGCGAAGGGCACGACGATCAGCGCCGCCGCCGTGTATTGGATCGCGGTCATCGTGCGCAGATCCCCGGAGACGATCCGCGCCTTCTGATAGAAGGACCCGAAAGTCACCGCGAACATGCCACCGATATTAATGAGCATCGGTGCGAGCACGCCCCAGAGCGCGGCCGGTTCGACGCCGGCGAGCTGCGGCTCCAGCACCAGCGCAATGCCGAGGAAGCCGCAGGCGATACCGAGCCAGCGGATTCCGGAAATCCGCTCTCCGACCAGGGCCGGCGCAAACAGCGCCGTCAGGATCGGCTGCAATCCCGCGATCAGCCCGGAGATGGCCGCCGGCAACCCGTGGCGCACGGCCCACCAGACACCGGCAAGATAGATGCCGTGCAGCAGGATGCCGGTGACGGCGATGTCCAGCACGGCGCGCCGCCCGCGCGGCCAGGGCGCGCTGGTCGCGAGCGCTATCGCGGTCAGGAGGGCGGCAGCGCAGGCAAAACGGACGACGAGGAAGGTCAGGGCATCGGCATAGCGCGCCGAATAGCCGGCCACCACCCAGCCCGTGGACCACAGGAAGGTGAAGAGCAGCGGCATCGCGCGCAGAAGCAGGGGCGGCATGGGAACCCGCGAGGCAAACGGAAACGGCCGTCTCTAGCCCGGTTCCGCCGGACGCGACAGGCCGTCAGCGCCGCCAGGCCATGCCGGAGCCGCCTGTCAATCCCGGTCCGGAGCGCCCGGCGGGAAGAGCTTGCGGTAGGGCCGCGCCTCGTCGACCGCACGAGCGACGGAAGGCCGGGCCAGGAGGCGGCCCCGATAGGCGCGGGCGTGGCCGAAGGCCGTGTCGATCTCATGAACCCAGTCGGCATAGAACAGTGACGGAGCAGCCGCGCAGTCGGCCAGGGTGAAAGCCTCACCGCAAGCCCATTCGCGCTCGGCCATCGCCTCGTCGAGCCAGCGATAGGCATCGTCGAGCTGCTCGCGCGCCTGCGCCATGCCGTAGGGATCGCGCTCGCCGTCCGGCCGCAGATGGTCGAGGACGATCTTCTGCATCGGCGTCATCACATAGTTGTCGAAAAAGCGATCCATCATGCGCGCCCCAAGCGCGGCCTTGGGATCATCCGGCAGGAGCCGAACCGGCCCCGGATGATGGAGGTCGAGATGCTCGATGATGACGCTCGATTCCGCGATGGTCGCGCCGCGATCAACGAGAACGGGGAAGCGCTTCAGCGGCCAGAGGCCAACCCATTCCGCCCCGGCCTCCGGATCATCCGGACCGAGCACCCGATAGGTGAAGGGCGTCCCGTTTTCGTAAAGCGCGATCAGCACCTTCTGGCTGTAGGACGAGAAGGGATGGGCGTAGAGCGTCAATGTCATGGCTTCCTCCGACCGCTTGTTTTTCGCAAGCAGTCTGTAGCCAAACCGATTTCGCTTTGCAACCGGATACGCGCGCCTAGCCTCCCAGCGCCTCGGCGACATCCTCATAAGTGCGCAGCCCCGTGCGCGGAGCATAGACCAGCACGGACATGTTGCCGGGCGCATGCTCGTTCTTCCACATCTTGTGGTGGGCGAGCGGAATCTTGTCCCAGGGGAAGACCTCGGACATGCAGGGGTCGATGCGCCGGTCGATCACGAACTGGTTGGCGGCGCTGGCCTGCTTGAGATGGGCGAAATGCGAGCCCTGGACGCGCTTCTGCCGCATCCAGACATAGCGGGCATCGAAGGTGATGTTGAAGCCGGAGGTTCCCGCGCAGAACACCACCATGCCGCCGCGCTTGGCGACGAGGCAGGAGACCGGGAACGTCGCCTCGCCCGGATGCTCGAAGACGATGTCGACATCCTTCTTGCCGGTAATGTCCCAGATCGCCTTGCCGAACTTGCGGGCTTCCTTGGTCCATTCGGCGTATTCGGGCGAATTGACCTTGGGCATCTGGCCCCAGCAGTTGAAGTCCTTGCGGTTGATCACGCCCTTGGCGCCGAGGCCGAGCACGTAGTCGCGCTTGGTCTCGTCCGAGATCACGCCGATGGCGTTGGCGCCGGAGGCCGCGCAGAGCTGGACGCCGAAGACGCCGAGGCCGCCCGAGGCGCCCCAGACCAGGACGTTATCGCCCGGCTTGATGGCGTGCGGGGCATGGCCGAAGAGCATGCGATAGGCTGTCGCCAGCGTCAGCGTGTAGCAGGCAGCCTCCTCCCAGGCGAGGTGCCGCGGCTTCTGCATGAGCTGGCGCGACTGCACCCGGCAGAACTGGGCGAAGGAGCCGTCCGGCGTCTCATAGCCCCAGATGCGTTGGGAGGGCGAGAACATCGGGTCGCCGCCATTGCACTCCTCGTCGTCGCCATCGTCCTGGTTGCAGTGAACGATGACCTCGTCGCCGACCTTCCAGCGCTTCACCTTGGAACCGACGGCCCAGACGATGCCGGCGCAATCCGAACCTGCGACGTGGAAGGGAGCCTTGTGGACGTCGAAGGGTGAGATCGGCTGGCCGAGGCCGGCCCAGATGCCGTTGTAATTGACGCCGCCCGCCATCACGAGGAGCAGCACCTCCTCCTCGCCAATCGTCCAGGTCGGCACGACCTCGACCTGGAAGCTCTCCTGCGGCGGCCCGTGGCGCTCGCGCCGGATGGCCCAGGCGTACATCTTTTCCGGGACATGGCCCAGCGGCGGCAGTTCGTCGAGTTCGTAGAGATCCTTGAGCGGATTAACGGCGGCCTGCGACTGCGACATGGTCGTCCTCCCTGCTCTCATCCGTCCTTGACTGAGCCTGGGCGCGTCCTGCGGATGTGGGTGCCGATCATGCACCATATGCTGCGCTGCGCCATTGATCTAAGGAATTACACCGCGGCGCAAAATTCCCTGCCTCAGCCAGCCGGAGCGCTTGCGTTTTCTTCACGCTTCCAGGCGATCTTCGGTGCCGGCGCGGCCAGGAGAAGAACCCATGCGCAGTCTGCTGATGATGGTCGGCCTGCCTGATCTGCCGATGCTTTCCGTCATCCTCATCGTCACGATGATCGTTCTGACCGTACTCCTGTTCGGCTGGATTTCCGACCTGCTGCTCGGGAATGCCGGCTTCGGGACGCTCTTTAACGCCGGGCTCATCCTGATCGGCGGCTTTGCCGGGGCGTGGCTGTGGCATCGCTTCGGCGTTCCGACGCGCCTGGACCCCGACGCCTTGCGGGCAGCGATCGCGCTCGCATCGGGCCTGTTCCTGCTCGTGGTCGCGGCCGTATTCAGGCCCTAGACGTCAGTCCGGCAGCGCGGCGGCGAAGCTGTTCAGATACTTCATGCCGGTGTCGCACAGGACGGAGACGATCGTCGCGCCGGCCCCGAGCCGTTCCGCAAGGCGCAGCGCCGCGACGAAGTTTCCGCCGGTGGACGTCCCGCAGAACAACCCCTCCTCCCGCGCCAGCCGCAGCGCCATAGCCCTCGCCTCTTCGGTCGAAACCGGCTCGATCGCATCGACGAGATCGGGCCGCCAGAGCGGCACGACATAGCCCGCGCCGACGCCATCGATCTTGTGCGCGCCGGTCGGGCCGCCCGAGAGCACGGCCGATTCAGCCGGCTCGACCGCGACCAGCGCGACCGACGGCGTCAGCCGGCGAAGCGCCTCCCCGGTCCCACGCAGCGAGGCGGCGGTGCCGACGCTCTGGACGAAGCCATCGATCCGGCCGCCGGTCTGCTCCCAGATCTCCCCAGCCAGCCTGTTATAAGCGGCGAGCTGGTCGGTGTTGCGCATCTGGTCGGTCCAAAAGGCCCCGGTCTCGGCCGCGATGACGCGTGCGGCTTCGATCATGTCCCGCGTCAGCTTCTCGGTCATCCGGCCGGATTCGCTCGGGATGATCGTCAATTCTGCGCCGAGCAGACGCATATGGGTGAGCTTCTCGCGGGCGAAAGCGTCGGAGGTCACGATGTGCAGCCGATAGCCTTTCACCGCGCAGACTTGGGCGAGCGAAACGCCCGTGCTGCCGCCGGTATATTCGACGACGCTGCCACCGGGTTGGAGCCGCCCATCTGCTTCGGCGGCCTCGATCATGGCGAGTGCCATGCGATCCTTCATCGAGCCGGTCGGATTCTCGCATTCAAGCTTCAGCAGAATGCGGGCGCCGTTCTCGGGAAGGATGCGGCGTAGCGGGAGCAAGGTGGTGCCGCCGATGCGGCTCAGAATATCGGCGGGCATGGCAGGCATCGGAAACCTCGCGATCGGCAGGCAGTTAGATGTATATGCAATTATTGTATCTGCATGTAAATTGCTGGCATGCGAAGACTGCACGGATTGCGGGAAGAGGTGCGCCAGTTGGCGGCGAGCTGCGCCGGGCTGACAATCCGGCAGGCCGCGCGGCGCGTGACGCGGATCTATGACGAGGCGTTGAAGGATAGCGGGCTGAGCGTCGCCCAGCTCGGCCTGATGGCGGTGATAGCGACGAACGAAGACGACCGGATGGCGGCATTGGCGGAGCAAGCCGGGCTCGATCCCTCGACACTCTCGCGAAACCTCCGCGCTTTGGAGCGCGACGGGCTGATCGAGATCGCGACTGTCGAGCAGGATCTGCGCCGCCGTGCGGTCTGGCTGACGGAAGAAGGAGTCAGGCGGCTAAAGGCAGCTCTTCCGGCCTGGCGAGGCGCACAGGCTCGCGTGACGGCGACGCTGCCTCCCGATCTCCTCCAGCGGCTTGCAGCGGCCAGCGCCGCGATGGCAGCGCCGGAAGACTAACGTCAGAGCTAAACGTCAGGCCTGGCCGCTGCGGCTGGCGGCGAGCATGTAATTCACGTCCATGTCGCGGGCGGCGCTCCAGCGGCCGGTCAGCGGATTGAAGACCACGCCAGTCTGCGTGCCCAGCGTGAAGCCGTTGCCTTCGATGGCGCCGCCAAGTTCGGCCGGGCTCACGAACTTCTCCCAGTCATGCGTGCCCTTCGGCAGCCAGCGCAGCACATATTCGGCACCGACGATGGCCAGCGCATAGGATTTCAGCGTGCGGTTGATCGTCGCCATGATCAGCAGACCATCAGGCTTCACCGCCGCGCAGCAGGCGGCGATGAAAGCCTCGACATCGGCGACATGCTCGACGACTTCCATCGCCAGCACGATGTCGAAGCGCTTGCCGGAGGCGACGACCGCCTCGATCGTCTCCTCGCGATAGTCGATGGTCAGGCCGCTCTTCTCGGCATGGGCGCGCGCGACGCTGACATTGGTCGGCGCCGGGTCGAGCCCGGTCACCTCCGCGCCGAGCCGAGCGAGCGGCTCCGACAGCACGCCGCCGCCGCAACCGATATCGACCAGAGTCAGGCCTTCAAGCGCCCGCATCCGCTTCGGATCACGGCCGAAATGCGCGCAGGCTTCGTCGCGGACATAGGCGAGGCGCACGGGATTGAACTTGTGCAGGACAGCCATGGGCCCTTTCGGGTCCCACCAGTCGCGCGCGATCGCATCGAAGCGCGCGACTTCGGCCGGATCGATCGTCGATCCCTTTCGCTCAGCCGCAGCCGCCATGAACCCGTCCCTCGTTTATGCGATGCCACATTGACACCGCGCCTGACGCCCGTCATCTACACCCGCCCCGCCGCCAGTGCGAGGGCGACGTTTCGACCCGGCTTTTCCAGCCGGGGACAGCTATCGAGAGCCCGAATACCGTCATGGCCCGTCTGGTGATGAAATTCGGCGGCACCTCAGTCGCCACTGTCGAGCGCATCAAGAACGCGGCGCGGCACGTCAAACGCGAGTTCGACGCCGGCAACGAGGTCGCGATCGTCGTCTCGGCGATGTCAGGCAAGACCAACGAGCTCGTCGCCTGGTGCAAGGAAGCCGCGCCGCTCTATGACCCGGCCGAGTACGACACCGTCGTCGCCTCCGGCGAGCAGGTCACCTCCGGCCTGATGGCGATCGTGCTGCAGGAGATGGGGCTGCCGGCCCGCTCCTGGCAGGGCTGGCAGATCCCGCTCTATGGCTCGGACGCGCATGGCTCGGCCCGCATCGAAGGCGTCGACGGCGCCGGCATCCTCGCCGGCTTCGACCGCAATCGCGAGATCGCCGTCTGCTCCGGCTTCCAGGGCGTCAACCCGCGCACGCACCGCATCGTCACGCTCGGCCGCGGCGGCTCGGACACCAGCGCGGTCGCGCTCGCGGCCGGCCTCAAGGCTGATCGCTGCGATATCTACACCGATGTCGACGGCGTCTACACGACCGATCCGCGCATCGTCCCGAAGGCCAAGCGCATGGACAAGGTCTCCTTCGAGGAAATGCTCGAAATGGCCTCGCTCGGCTCCAAGGTTCTGCAGGTGCGCTCGGTCGAGATCGCCATGACGCAGCGCGTGCCGACCTATGTGCGCTCCTCCTTCGACGACCCCGAAAACCCCAATCCTGGCACCCTCATCTGCGACGAGGACGACATCGTGGAACAGCAGATCGTCACCGGCATCGCCTTCTCCCGGGACGAAGCCCAGATCACCCTCCGGCGCGTGGCCGACAAGCCCGGCGTCGCCGCGGCGATCTTCGGCCCGCTCGCCGATGCCAACATCAATGTCGACATGATCATCCAGGTCGTCTCCGACGATCAGGCGACGACCGACATCACCTTCACCGTGCCGACTGCCGATTACGAGCGCGCCAAGACGCTGCTCGAGAGCAAGCACGATGTGATCTCCTACCAGGAGATCCAGGGCGCGATCGACGTCGTGAAGATCTCGGCGATCGGCGTCGGCATGCGCAGCCATGCGGGCGTCGCGGCCCGCGCCTTCCGCGCGCTGGCCGAGAAGGGCATCAACATCCGCGCCATCACCACCTCCGAGATCAAGTTCTCGGTGTTGATCGACGCGGCCTATACCGAGCTCGCGGTCCGCACCCTGCACTCGCTCTACGGCCTCGACGCCGCCTGAGCATTCCGGACGACGACCTAAAAAAGACGCCGCCGGCTTCACGCGAAGCCGGCGGCGTTTGCGTTTTGATCCGACCTTACTCCGCCGGATGCGCTGCGTGTTCCGGCTCGCGCTTGCCGAAGAACAGCCGGGTCAGCCCGTCCGAAAGCCTGTTCATGTAGAGGAACAGGACGGGCGTGATGAACAGCGTCAAGACCTGCGAGATCATCAGGCCGCCGACAACGGCGATGCCGAGCGGCTGGCGCAACTCGGCGCTCGCGCCGGCGCCCAGCGCGATCGGCAGCGTGCCCATCAGCGCCGCCAGCGTCGTCATCAGGATCGGCCGGAACCGCATGAGGCAGGCCCGGTGGATCGCCTCCTGCGCCGACGCGCCTTCGCGCAACAGCACGAGGGCTACGTCGATCATCATGATCGCGTTCTTCTTGACGATGCCGATCAGCATCAGGAGGCCGATGATGGCGATGACCGAGAGGTCCATGTCGAAGAGCCTGAGCGCCCCGAGCGCGCCGATCGCGGCCGAAGGCAGGCCGGTCAGGATCGTCAGCGGGTGGATGAAGCTCTCGTAGAGGATGCCGAGCACGATGTAGATCGTCAGGATCGCGCCCGCGATCAGCAGCCCCTGGTTGGCCAAGGAATCCTGGAAGGTCTTGGCAGTGCCGGCGAGCGTGGTCGAGAGCGACTTCGGCAAGCCAATCTGCTCCTTGAGCGTGTTGATGCGGTTGACGCTGTCGCCGAGCGCCACGCCGGCCGGCAGATTGTAGGAAATCGTCACGGCGGGGAGCTGGCCGAGCTGGTTGACCGTGAGCGGGCCGGCCGTCCGCTCGACCCGGGCGACGGCACCGAGCGGGACCAACGTGCCGTTCTTGGCGCGCACCCGAATGGCGTTCAGATGCTCGGGCGTCCAGTGCTCGTTGGGATTGAACTCGACGACGACGTTGTAGTTGTCGCCGGTGGTGTAGATCGTCGAGACCTGCCGGACGCCGAAGCCCGAATAGAGGGTCGAACGCAGGATGTCGGCACCGATACCCAGCGCGTTGGCCTTGTCGCGGTCGATCGTCAGCGTCGCCTGCAGGGCGTTGTTCTGGAGATCGGTCGTGACGTCGGCGAAGATTGCACGATCGCGGCTCATCGCATCGGCGAGCCGCAGAGCCCAATCATTCATCAGCGCCTGGTCGAGCCCCTGAATGACGAGCTGGTACTGGCTCTTCGAGGCGCGTGCGCCGATGTTCAGGTTCTGGACCGGCACCATATAGGTGTTGATGCCCGCCACCTGTCCGAGATCGCGCCGCAGCGAGGCGAGCACCTCCTGCAGCTTGGGGCGCTCGTCCAGCGGTTTCAGCTCGACGAAGAGACGCCCGGCGTTCAGCGCGCTGCCGCCACCGCCATTGCCGCCGACCGACGAGGCGACATGCGCGACATAGGGCGACTTGCGAAAGATGTCCGCAACCTCAGACTGCAACTTCAGCATCGCATCGAACGAAATGTCCTGACGGGCTTCGGTCGAAACCTGGAGCTGGCCGATATCCTCCTGCGGAAAGAAGCCTTTCGGCGTCGTCTGCAGCAGCCAGACGGTGCCGGCCATCGTGAGAAAGAACGCGAGCAGCATCAGCGGCTGAAAGCGCAGGCAGAATTTCAGCCCACGGTCATAGCCCGCCAGCACTGCATCGAAGCCCTTCTCCAGCCAGCGGCCCAGCATGTTCTCTTCATGGTGCTCGGAGTAGCCCGAGAGCAGCCGCGAGCACAGCATCGGGGTCAGCGTCAGCGAGACGAAGGCGGAGGCGAGGATCGCGACCGTCACCACCACCGCGAATTCGTTGAAGATGCGGCCGATGACGCCGCCCATGAGCAGCACAGGGATGAAGACGGCGACCAGCGACAGCGAGATGGAGATAATGGTGAAGCCGATCTCGCCGGCGCCCTTCAGGGACGCCTCATAGGCCGAAAGCCCATCCTCCTCCATGTGCCGGACGATGTTCTCCAGCATGACGATGGCGTCGTCGACCACCAGGCCGACCGAGAGGGTCAGCCCGAGCAGCGAGATGTTGTCGATCGAAAAATCCAGCATGTACATCGCGGCCAGCGTCGCGATGATCGAGATCGGCACCGCCACGGCGGGGATGAAGGTCGCGGCGATCCGGCGCAGGAAAACGAAGATCACCATGATCACGAGCGCGATGGTGAGCAGCAGCGTGAACTGCACATCCTCCACCGCCTGGCGGATCGAGGTCGAGCGGTCGTTGAGCAGGGAGAGCCCGGCTGCGGCCGGCAGCTGTTCCTGGAAGGTCGGGATCATCGCCTTGACGCGATCGACGACTTCGACGGTGTTCGCGTCGGGCTGGCGTTGCACCGCCAGGACAATCGCCGGCATGCCGTCATAGGTGCTGCGGGTCTGGGTGTTCTCGACGGAGTCGATCACCTTGGCGACGTCGCCCAGCCGGACCGGCTTGCCGGAGCGCGTCGCGATGATGACGTTGGAAAACTGGGCGGCATTGGCGAGCTGGGTCTGCGCCTGGATGGTGAGCTGCTGGGCCGTGTTCTGGAGGGTGCCGACCGGCGTGTTGGCATTCGCGGCCGTGATCGCAAGTTGCAATTCGTCGAGGCCGATGCCGCGCGCCGCCAGCGCGGTCGGGTCGATCTGGATGCGGACCGCGTATTTCTGGCTGCCCCAGATCAGCACCTGGGCAACGCCTTCCACGGTGGACAGCGCCGGCGAGATGACCTGCTGGGCGAAGGCGTCCAGCTGCGACAGCGGCACGACATCGCTCTTCAGCGCCATCAGGATGATCGGCGCGTCAGCCGGGTTCACCTTGCGATAGCTCGGCGGCGTCGTCATCTCGATCGGCAATTGCCGGAGGGTGCGGGTGATCGCGGCCTGCACGTCGGCGGCGGCGGCGTCGATGTCGCGGTTCAGCACGAACTGGATGGCGATCGAGGTCGCGCCCTGCGAGTTCGTGGTCGAGATCGAGTCGATGCCGGCGATGGTGCCGAACTGCTTGACCAGCGGCGTCGCGATCGAGGTCGCCATGGTGTCCGGCGAGGCGCCGGGAAGCTGGGCGGAGACGTTGATGACCGGAAATTCGGCGCGCGGCAGCGCTGCGACCGGCAGGAAACGCCAGGCGAACAGGCCCGCCAGCACCAGCGAGACCGACATCAGGATGGTGGCGACCGGATGCCTGATGCAGAAGGAGGAAATGTTCATGAGCGCGCGCCCTCGGCCACCGGCGTGCTGGCCGGCGGCTTCTCGCTCGTTGCGGCGCGCTCGCGCACCCGCGTCCCCTGCTTCAGCCGCATCTGGCCGTCAATGACGACCCGCTCCCCCGGAGCGATCCCCTCGGACACCGCCGTCTTGTCGCCATCGCTCAGCGCGACCTTGATCTGACGCAGATCGACGGTCGAGTCAGGCTTCACCACGAAGGCATAGGGGCCCTTCTGCCCGGTCTGAACCGCCACCGTCGGAATCACGGCGATGCCCATCAGCGTTTCCGGGACGATCTCGACATCGACATACTGGCCGGGCCAGAGCGTGAGATCGTCATTGGCGAAGGCTGCCTTGGCCGTGATCGTTCCCGATGTCATGTCGACGGTCGAATCGACGAAGTTGAGCTTGCCTTCCGCCGGCGGACGGCCGGTATTCGGCACGCGGGCCGTCACCGCTATCGGTTTGGCGGCCGCGAGCGCGGCCTGCAGGGTCGGCAGCTCATGCTCCGGCATGGCGAAGGTCACGCGCAGCGGCTTCATCTGGGTGATGGTCAGCAGGCCCGTGCCGCTATTGTTGTTGCTGGCGTTGACGAGATTGCCCGGCGTGACCTGGACGGCGCCGATACGTCCGTCGATGGGGGCCGTGATCCGCGTATAGCTCAGCTTCAACCGGTCCGCGTCGAGCGTTGCATGGTCGCCCTGGATGCTGGCGGCGGAGCTGCGCTCGTCGGCGATTGCCTGGTCGACCTGCACCTGCGTGCCGGCATTGCGCGCCAGGAGCTGCTTATAGCGCTCGAGATCGGCGAGGTTGCGCGTATGGGTCGCCTCGTCGCGCGCCAGCATCGCCTCGTCCTTGGCGATCTGAGCCTTGATGTCGCGATCATCGAGGGTGAAGAGCAGATCGCCGGTCTTGACGAACTGCCCGTCTGTGACGTGCTGCTGCATGATCTGGCTGTCGATCCGCGAGCGCACGAGCACGCTCGCAGGCGTCTCGACGAAGCCGATGGCGCGCTTTCGCACCGGGAAATCGACCTGGACTGCCGCGGCGGAGGCGATCGCGACGGGCGCGCCATCTGCACGCCCGCGCGCCGCCTGCGCGTTTTCCGAGCCGTGCGAGCGCCAATACCAGACGCCCGCGGCCGCGGCCGCGACGAGCATCAGCCCGGTGACAAAACCTGAACGCTTCATGTTCGCCCCACTCGTTCAGGCGGTCTGGCCGGCGGAAGCCGGCATCTGCATCTTGTCTTCCCGCTGGGGGCGGGTCTGTTCACGGATCGTGGCCAGCGTATCCAGCGCGGAAAGGATCGATCTTTCCTCCACCCCGCCAAGAACCTCCTGAGCAATCGCGGTGCGCACCTCATCGAGGTCGTCGACCAGCGCCCGGCCCTCCGGCGTCAGGTAAAGGCGATAGGCGCGGCGGTCGGCCGGGTCCTCGCGGCGCTCGATCAGGCTCTGCCCCTGAAGCCGGTCGAGCAACCTTGCGAGCGAAATCGGCTGCAGATCCATCTGCTCGGCCAGTGCCGCCTGGTTCAAGCCTTCCTGCCGCCGCAAGCGGGACATCACGCCCCATTGCGCCCGCGTCGTACCGTGCTGGCGCGCACGCTGATCGACATAGGTCCGCAGCAGGCGGGAGGTTTCGACAAGCTGGAACATGAATTCCCGCCGCAGTGGTCGCTTCATACAGAATCTCCGGAACGTAAGCCTGCTTATCGTATGCCAGATTACGGCGGTTTCGCGGTCGCACAATGTCGAACGCGGAATCGTGAGCAGTGCCGCAGCGTGGCGCGCATCCGATTTGCAAGGCTTGCTCTGGCCTCACGGGGGAAAGCGCTTCTAGACTGCGTTCCAACCTTCCCTCTTTGAGAAGCCTTTCCGACATGAGCCAGCTCTTCAGCCCCTATCAGCTCGGCAGCCTCACGCTCGCCAACCGCATCGTCATCGCGCCCATGTGCCAGTATTCAGCGAAGAACGGCTGCGCGACGGACTGGCACACCATCCATCTCGGGCATCTCGCGCTTTCCGGCGCGGCGCTGCTCATCATCGAAGCCACCGCCGTGGAGCCGGACGGGCGCATCAGCCCGTTCGATGTCGGCTTGTGGTCGGACGAAACGGAAGCAGCGCTGGGCAAGGCACTGGAAGCCGCCCGCTCCTGGTCCGACATGCCGATCGCGATCCAGCTCGGCCATGCCGGCCGCAAGGCCTCGGTGGCGCAGCCCTGGAAGGGCGGCGGCCAGCTCGGCCTCGACGAGGGCGGCTGGCATGTGCATGGGCCTTCGGCGGTCGGCTTCGAAAGCTATCCGCGCCCGCCGCGCGCCCTCACCCGCGATGACATCGCCCGTCTCATCGAGGCATTCGCGGATTCGGCGCGGCGGAGCGTCCGGCTTGGACTCGCGGCGATCGAACTGCACGGCGCCCATGGCTATCTGATGCATCAATTCCTCTCGCCGCTCTCGAACAAACGCGAGGACGAGTATGGCGGCTCTCTCGAAAATCGCATGCGCTTCCCGCTGGAGGTCCTCGACGCTGTGCGCTCGGTGGTGCCGGCTGGCTTCCCTTTGGGCTTCCGCATTTCGGGGACCGACTGGGTCGAGGGCGGCTGGGATGTCGAACAGAGCATCGCCTTTTCCATGGCAGCCAAGGCACGGGGCGCCGACTTCATCCACGTCTCCAGCGGCGGCCTGTCCACGGCCCAGAAGATCCCGCTCGGCCCGAGCTATCAGGTCCCGCTGGCACGGGCCGTGAAGCAGGCGACCGGGCTTCCCACGATCGCCGTCGGCCTGATCACGGAGCCGGAGCAGGCCGAGGCGATCATAGGCACTGGCGAGGCCGATCTCGTCGGGCTGGCGCGCGGCATCCTCTATGACCCGCGCTGGCCCTGGCACGCCGCGGCGGAGCTGGGCGCCAGCGTCAAGGCGCCCGACCAGTATCTGCGCTCGCAGCCCCGGCAGTATTCCAAGCTGTTCGCCTGACCAGCATCCCCCTCGTCATTCCGGGCTTGCCCCGGAATAACGGCGCATTTCCATGCAGAACGATCCCCCGTTCAAGGACGCCCATGACCGCCTATTCCGACCTCGCCGCCCATTTCGGCCGCATCGCCGCGCTCTCCAACGCCATCGGCATCCTGCAATGGGACAACGACACGATGATGCCCAAGGGCGCCGCCGAAACGCGGGCCGAGAGCATGGCGCTGCTGCATGTCATGCGCCACGGACTGGCGACCGACGCCCGCATCGGCGGCTGGCTCGCGGATGCCGAAAGCGACGACAGCCTCAGCGCCTGGGAGAACGCCAATCTGCGCGAGGTCCGGCGCGTCTGGACGGTCGACACCGCGCTGCCCACCGATCTCGTCGAGGCATCGAGCAAGGCGATCTCGGCCTGCGAGATGCGCTGGCGCCAGGCGCGGGCGGATTCCGACTTCGGCGGCCTGCTGCCCTATCTCGGAGAGGTACTGAACCTGCAGCGCCAGATCGGCAAGGCGAAGGGCGAGAAGCTCGGCGTCTCGCCCTATGACGCGCTGCTCAACGACTACGAGCCCGGCGGCAGCTCTGCGAAGATCGACGCGCTGTTCGACGACCTCGCTGCCTTCCTGCCCGGCTTCACCCAGGACGTGATGGCGGTGCAGGCGCGCCGGCCGGCCCTGCCGGCCCTCGAAGGCCCCTTCCCCACCGAGACACAGCGGGCGCTCGGCCTGAGGCTGATGTCGGCTTTGGGCTATGATTTCGAGCGCGGGCGCCTCGATATCTCGACACACCCGTTCTGCGGCGGCGCCGACAACGATGTCCGCATCACCACGCGCTACGACGAGGCCGACTTCACCAAGGCTCTGATGGGCGTCCTGCACGAGACCGGCCACGCGCTCTACGAGCAGGGCCGGCCGCAGGGCTACATGAACCAGCCGGTCGGCGCGGCGCGCGGCATGAGCGTCCATGAGAGCCAGTCGTTGCTGATGGAAATGCAGGCCTGCCGCTCACGTCAGTTCCTCGCCTTCGCCGCCCCGCTGATGCGGGAGAGTTTTGGGGGTCATGGCCCGGCATGGGAAACCGAGGCGATGTGGCGCCGCTATACCCGCGTCGAGCCCGGCTTCATCCGCGTCGATGCCGACGAGGTCACCTATCCCGCCCATGTCATCCTGCGCTACAGGCTGGAGAAGGCGCTGATCGCCGACGAGATGCCGCTGGCCGAAATGCCCGCCGCCTGGAACGCCGGGATGAAATCCCTGCTCGGCGTCACCGTCCCGGACGACCGCGTCGGCTGCCTGCAGGACATCCACTGGCCGTCTGGCGGCTGGGGTTATTTCCCGACCTATACGCTCGGCGCGATGACCGCGGCCCAGATCTTCGACGCAGCCTGCCGGGCCGAGCCCGCTATCCTGCCCGGCATCGGCAAGGGCGATTTCAGCCCGCTCGTCGGGTGGCTGCGCGCCAATATCCACGGCAAGGGCTCGTTGCTCTCGACCGACGATCTGCTCACCGAAGCGACAGGCCGGCCGCTCGACGCCTCGGTCTTCAAGGCGCATCTGCGCCGTCGCTATGTCGAGGAGGTGTGACGGCCGCGACGTTTCCCGTCATGCTCGGGCTTGCCCCGAGCATCTCGTGATATGCGGGGTCCCTGGCCTCCTCCGGCAAGAGATCCCCGGGTCTGCGCTTCGCTCCGCCCGAGAATGACGCCCGTTGAAAGGATGGCCGTTTCTCGATTCTCCTCAGCGGTTTGAGCAAGTCGGCTGCGACGAAACGCGAATCCCTTAAACCAGAACGGCCGGTCCTTACGGACCGGCCGATGCTTTATCGGAAGAGTGTCGGCTCAGCGCTCGATCATCTTGTTCCAGCGGCTGTTCCACTCCGGGCGCTTGGCGTTGATCGCGTCCCAATCCAGCACCACGGCAGTCTTCATGTTGGTGTGGAAGGCCTCGAGCTTCTTCTCGGCGTCCGCCGTTTCGGCCTTGGCCTGCGGGTTCGAGGGCACGACATTGCCGGCCGCCAGCGCCTTCGACTGCGCCTCGGGCGAGAGCAGGTAGGCGGCGAGCTTCTGCGCCAGCTCCTGCTCCGAATTGTTCGCGATGACGCACTGCGCGACCATCAGCACGACCGAGCCTTCTTTCGGCTGGGCGTATTCGACCGGGATGCCCTTTTCCTTGAGGGTGGCGACGGCGGTCGGCGTCAGCGGGAAGATCGCGGCCTCGCCAGTCTGGACCATCTCGGAGATCTTGGCCGAGTTGGGGATGAACTCGAGCACGTTCTTGCCGATGGTGTCGCGGAATTTGCCGAAGCCCGGCTCGACATTGGCCTCGGTGCCGCCCTGGATGCGGTTGAACATCAGGAAGGCGTGCAGGCCGAAGGACGAGGCCGAGGCCGACTGGAAGACGACCTTGTCCTTGAACTTGGGATCGGCGAGGTCCATCCAGGAGGTCGGCGCCGCCCAGCCCTTCTCGTCGAACATCTTCTTGTTATAGGCGAGGCCGGTCATGCCCATGTCGATGCCAACCGCCATGTCGTCCTTCATGCGGGCGCCCTTGTCGAGCTGAGCCAGCCCGGGGCTGTCCTTCATCTTCTCGCAGAGGCCGGCGCCGATGGCGCGGACCATGACACCGTCATCGAGGAACATGATGTGCATCTGCGGCTTGTCCTTGGCCGCGGTCGCCTTGGCGAGGATGTCCGAGGAGGTGCCGGGCACCACCACGATCTTGACGTTGTTGGCCTTCTCGAAATCCGGGAAGACGGCCTGGGTGAAGGTTCGCTCGAAATTGCCGCCGTTCATGCCGACATAGAGCGTCTTGGTCTGGGCGAAGGCGCTGCCGGCAGCGGTCAGCGCGAGCGCGGCGACGGTACCGGCCAAGGCGGTGCGACGAGTGATCATGAGTGGGCTCCCCTGCTTTGCGGCTCTGATTGCGAACGCGCATCCGAGCCGTGGCTGATGCGGTCCTGACCCGCCGGCCCGGAAGGCCGGCTGAAACGGGCGATGGAAAAGGCTTCGATCGGCGTGGAGGTGCGGCCATCGCGGACAAGCTCGGCCAGCACCTCGCCGACGCCGGGCGCGATCTGGAATCCAGCGCCGGTGAAGCCGAAGGCGTGGATCAGGCCGGGCGTGGTGCCGCTGAAGCCGATCACGGGATTCCGGTCCGGCATCGACGCCTCGGTCCCCGACCAGAAGCGGATCGCCTGGGCATGGCGCAGCACCGGGAAGATCTCGGCCGTGCGGTTCATGATCGCCAGCGCCCCAGCGCCGCGCGGACGCGAGAAATCGGCATCGTCGAGCGGCAGGGCGCGTTCGCCGCCGACGACGCAATTGCCGCGCTCGACCTGCCGGGCATAGATGCCGCCGCCCTCCATGCCGATATTGACAGTCATCACCGGCGCCAGCGGCTCGGTGACGATCATCGAAGGGTAGATGCGCGAGAGCGGCACCGGCTCGCCGAAATCGGCAGCGAAGCGATCGGCCCAGGCACCAGCGCTATTGATGACGATGCTGGCCGTCAGGCTGACGCCCTCGCCGGCCTCCAGCGCGAAGCCCTCGCCGTTGCGCGCGATGCCGGTGACCGGCGTGTTCTCCAGCACATGCGCACCGGCACGCCGGGCGGCGCTGGCGAAGGCCGCCGAGACGAGACGCGGATTGGCATGGCCGTCGCCGGCACAGAGCGAGGCACCGAGGATGCTGCCGTCGATCCAGGGGAAGCGCTCGCGCAGGCCGTTATGGCCGATGAGTTCGAGGCCGAGGCCCTGATCGGCAACCTCGGCCGCATAGGCTTCAAGGGACGCCATGTCGCCCTCGCTGCATGCGAGCTTGAGATGGCCGGAACGCAGGAACTCGCCGTCGATGCCGATCAGTTCCTTGAGGCGTGGCCAGACGGCATGGGCACGTTGCGACAGCGGCAGCTGCTCGCGCGGGCGGCCCTGCCGGCGAACGCCGCCATAATTCACGCCGCTGGCCTGCGCGCCGCAGAAGCCCTTGTCGAGCAGGGCGACGCTGAAGCCCATATTGCGCAGGGCCAGCGCCGCCGAAGAGCCGACCAGACCGCCGCCGACAATGGCGACGTCGATGTCGAGATGCCGGTTCATTCTGCCGCCTCCGGCAGCTCGGCCGCCAACTGCAGGGCGAGCGGGATCGGCTTTACCGGAGCCTGCGCCCTCAGCCTGCCGATGGCAGCGATGGGCTTGCCCGTCGCGGCGGCCAGCACCTCGGCGGAAGCCGCAGCGCACATCCGCCCCTGGCAACGGCCCATGCCGACACGGCTCACCGCCTTCAGCCGATTGATCTCGCTGATGTCCAGTCGGCTCGCGGCCTCTCGCACCGTCCCGGCGGTGATCTCCTCGCAGCGGCAGAGCGTGGTGGCGTCGTCGATCGCCCCCGCCCAATGGGCCGGGAAGGGAAAGGCAGCTTCGAGCACGTCGCGCAGCCGGCCGATGCGGGCAAGCTCGGCTTCGAGCGCAGAAGCACGCGTCTTATCGAACGCCAGGCCGCTGTCTTCCAGCAGTGCCAGCGCAGCACGCTCGCCGGCCCGTTCCGCCGCATCGGCTCCGGCGATGCCGGCGCCATCACCCGCGAGATAGACGCCCGGGACCGAGGCGCGGCCGGCGGCATCCCGTGTCGGCAGCCAGGCACGATCGCGCTCATTGAAGCGGAAGGCGCAACCAGCGAGATCGGCGAGTTGCGCCTCGGAACGGAGCGCAAGGCCGTAGCCGACGCCGTCGCAAGCAAGGCGCCGCTCGCGGCCGCCTTCGCGCCAGGCGACACCGGAGACCCTGCCCTCGCCCTCGATGCGCAAGCCCTCGATGCCGGTGCGGATGGCGACGCCCCGCAGACGCAGCTCAGCGACGAAGCGCATTCCACGCAGCACGATACCGGGATCGAGCGGCAGGGCCTTGAGCAGGTTGAGCTTGGCAGAGCTGGGGGCGGCGTCGAGCACCGCCGCGACCTCCACACCGGCCTTCATATACTGCCAGGCGACGAGGTAGAGCAGCGGGCCGGAGCCGGCGAAGACGATGCGGCTGCCAATCGCGCAACCCTGCGCCTTGAGTGCGACCTGCGAGCCGCCGAGTGTGAAGACGCCGGGCAGCGTCCAGCCGGGGATCGGGAGGACACGGTCGGTGGCGCCGGTCGCGAGGACCAGTCCGTCATAGGTGGCCCGGCGGGTCACGCCGGCAACTGCGATGTCGGCGGTGCCGTCGCGCAGGTTCCAGAGCAGTGCCTGCGGCCAGTAGTCGATTTTGCCGTCGAGCGCGGCGAAGGCGGCGTGAAGCCGCCCGGCCTTGCCTGCCTCGGAGCCGTAAAGGTCCTTGGTCGAGCGGCCATCCTGCACAAGGCGCTGCCGATAGATCTGGCCGCCGCAGGCAGGCGCCTCGTCCACCACCAGCGGGCGCAGGCCGGCGGCGACCAGCGCCTCGGCGGCCCGAATGCCGGC
Source organism: Allobosea sp. 10L417 (assembly GCF_056395485.1). Lineage (NCBI taxonomy): Bacteria > Pseudomonadati > Pseudomonadota > Alphaproteobacteria > Hyphomicrobiales > Alloboseaceae > Allobosea > Allobosea sp. 10L417. The sequence goes on along the minus strand of NZ_JBFTJP010000002.1, from coordinate 397,758 downwards.
TGGCCCAGCGCCGATGATCAGGGGTTGCGGACGCGTGCTCATGCCGCCCTCCCGACGCCGGTCACGATCCGCATTCCCGGCTGCAACGGCGTCGTGCAGGCGCGCAGGCGCTCGCCCGTCTCGGTGGTGACCCAGCAATCCTGGCAGGCGCCCATCTGACAGAAGCCGGCGCGCGGCTCACCGCTGAACTCGGTGCGGCGCAGGCTGTCGACGCGGTTCAGGATCGCACTCAGCAGGGTGTCGCCGGCCCGGCCCTCGCAGGGCTCGCCATCAAGGGTGAAGGCGATGGCTGCATGATCCTTGCGGGTGATGCGATGGAGCAGCGGCTGCTTCTGGTTCGAAGACATGGCGATCACTTCTGACCGACGAGGATCTTGTCGAGCCCGAAGGCGCGGTCGAGGATCAACATGGCGCCAGCCGTCAGCGCGATCATCAGGGCCGAAACCGCCGCCATCATCGGGTCGATCGACTCCGTCGCGTACATGTACATCCGCACCGGCAGCGTTACCGTCTGCGGCGAGGTGACGAAGATCGACATGGTCAGTTCGTCGAAGCTGTTGATGAAGGCGAGCAGCCAGCCACCGGTGATGCCGGGCAGGATCATCGGCGCGGTGATGCGCCGGAACACCGTCCAATGCGAGGCGCCAAGCGTCATCGCCGCCTGCTCGGCGCTGCGGTCCATGCCCGACAGCCCCGCCATGACCAGGCGCATCACATAGGGCGTGACCACGATGACATGGGTGACGACTAGCCAGGCGAAGGAGCCAGTCGCGCCGATCAGGGCGAAGAGACGCAGGAAGGCGACGCCCAACACCAGATGCGGAATGATCAGCGGCGAGAGGAAGAGCCCGTTCAACGCATCGCGGCCGGGGAAATGGTAGCGGTCGATGGCGAGCGCGGCGGGCACCGCGAGCGCGACGGAGAGCGTCGCGGCCAGCGTCGCCAGCCACAAGCTGTTGTGGAAGGACGGCACGAAATCGGGGTGTTTGAAGATCGCCTCGAACCAGCGCAGCGAGAAGCTCGTGGTCGGGATCGAGAGCGTGTTCTCCGGTGTGAAGGCGACGAGGCAGACGACGACGAGCGGCGCCAGCACGAAGGAGACGACGAGGCCGTGGAAGAGAAGCGCGACGGGACCGTTGCGATGCATGGCGCGTCCCCTCAGCCCAGAGCCCGGCGGGCGCGCGTCTCGACGAGACGGTTGTAGCCCAGCATGATGACGAGGTTGGCGGCGAGCACGATGATCGCGATCGCGGCGCCCAGCGGCCAGTTCAGCTCGGACATGTATTCGTCATAGACCAGCGTCGCCGCCATCTTGAGGCGCCGGCCGCCGAGCAGGCCGGGAATGGCGAAGGCGCTGGCCGAGAGACCAAAAACGATCAGGCTGCCGGAGAGCATGCCGAGCGAGACCTGCGGCAGCACGATCCGGCGCAGCGCCGTGAAGCGCGAGGCGCCGAGGCTCCAGGCCGCGGCCTCGACCATCGGGTCGAGCTTCTGCAGAGACGTCCAGACCGGGATGACCATGAACGGCAGCATGACGTGGACGAGCGCGATCACGATCGCGGTCTCGGTGTAGAGCAGCCGGACGGGATTCAGGCCCAGCGACTGTAGCGCCTGGTTCAGCAGGCCGGCGGAACCGAGCAGCATGCTCCAGCCGAAGGCGCGGACCACCACCGAGACGAGCAGTGGGCCGATGATGACGAGCAGGAAGATCGAGCGCCAGGGATCGCCCATGCGCGCCAACACATAGGCCTCGGGTGCGCCGATCACGGCGCAGATCAGCGTCGTCAGCGCAGCCAGGCGAAGCGTGCGCCAGAAGATCGTGAGGTAATAATCGTCGGATGCGACGGTCAGGTAATGCTTGAGGGTGAAGCTGTCCTGGATGCCCGTGGTGTGATCATAGGCATGGAAGGACAGGATCACAGTCAGGATGAGCGGCAGGACCACCAATCCGAGGAACAGCAGCGTCGCCGGCGAGACGAGCAGCCATGGTGCCAGACCGCGCTGCCCGGTCATGCCGCCGCTCCCGCAGTCGCGACGACGGCACTGTCCGGCTGCCAGTGGAGCGCAACGCTTTCGCCTTCGCCAGCCGGCTCGCCACCCTGGTTCGGCGCCGAGACCAGGATCGGCCCGACCGGCGTCTCGACATTGAGGAGCCAATAGCTGCCGAGGAAGAAGCGGCTGGTGACCCTCCCGTCCAATAAACCCTGGCCGGCCGGCTTGAGCAGGATCTTCTCGGGCCGCAGCGTCAGGATAGCCGCAGAACCATCGGGCAGGCTCGCCGCCTCGCTGGGCAGCGCGACGCCGCCGGCCTCGGCCCTGCCCGCGCGCCAGACCGCATCGATGCGGTTCATCTTGCCGACGAAGGAGGAGATGAAGGCCGTCGCCGGGCGCTCGTAGAGGCGATAGGGCGCGTCGATCTGCGTCATGCGCCCCTGCTCCATCACCACGACGCGGTCGCTGATCGAGAGCGCCTCGGCCTGGTCGTGCGTGACCATGATCGTGGTCGTGCCGACGCTGCGCTGGATGCGGCGCAATTCGAACTGCATCTCCTCGCGCAACTTGGCATCGAGATTGGAGAGCGGCTCGTCGAGCAGCAGCACCGGCGGCTCGATGACGAGCGCGCGGGCGATGGCGACGCGCTGGCGCTGGCCGCCCGAGAGCTGACGCGGATAGCGCTCGGCAAAAGGCGCGAGATGGACGAGGCCGAGGATCTCCTTGACGCGCCGGTCGCGCTCGGCCTTGGCGACCTTGCGCATCTCCAAGCCGAAGGCGACGTTCTCAGCCACCGTCATATGCGGAAAGAGCGCATAGCTCTGGAAGACGATTCCGAGACCGCGGCGGCTCGGCTTCTCGCGGGTGATGTCGCGTCCGTCGAGGGTGATCGCGCCCTTGGTCGGCTCGACCAGCCCCGCGATCATCTGCAGCGTCGTCGTCTTGCCACAGCCGGAAGGGCCAAGCAGCGAGACGAACTCGCCCTTGGCGACGCTGAGATCGACATCCCTGACGGCGGTGAAGTCGCCGAAGACCTTGCTCAGCGATTGCAGCGTCAGGAAGCCCATGAACACCTCGATCGGCAGGCTTTCCGTTCGCCGGAAAAGCCGGACTGCGATGGCTCCAAGCAAAGGGAGACGACACAAATTCGTCAATCTTCAATTCCGCATTAGAGAATTTATGTTGACAAAATTTCTCTATGTAGAATTTTTATTGCTCCATGTCTCATCTGATTTTCTCAAATGCAAGCTGTCGACGAACCCGTTTCCTCGCTTCGCCGCGCGCTGGGGCTGTTGCGCATCCTGTCGAAGGGCGCTGGCGACGGCATGCGGCTGAAGGACATCGCGGAGGCTGCCGGCTGCGGCCAGCCGACGGCGCATCGCGCGCTGCGCGACCTGATGGCGGAGGGCTTCGTCGAACAGGCGGCGGGCGGCAAGCGCTACCGGCTCGCGCTCGATTTCTTCGTGATCGCCGCCCGCGCCGGACAGGCCGGTGGCCTGCGCGAGCTCGCCCGGCCCGCGCTGCTGCGGCTCTCGGCGACGCTGAGCGACACGATCTTCCTGCTCGTCCGCAACGGCTATGACGCGGTTTGCCTCGACCGGATCGAGGGCCCCTTCCCGATCCGCTCCTTCACCGGGGACATCGGAGGCAAGGTGCCGCTCGGCATCGGCCAGGGCAGCCTCGCCATGCTGGCCCATCTGCCGGAGGACGAGCGCGAGGCAGTGATCCGCTTCAACATGCCCCGCCTGCTCGATCGCGGCTTCTTCGATGAGGCCGCGTTGCGGAACGCCATCGCGACGGCCCGTGCGCAAGGCTCGGTCAATCTCAACACCGGCCTCATCCCTGGCATGGCCGGCGTTGCCGTGCCGGTCTTCGATGCGCGGGGGCGCGTCGTCGCGGCGCTCAGCGTCGGCACCCTCGCCGAGCGGCTGCGCGAGGACCGGCTGCCGAACGTCATCGCCATGCTACGCAGCGAGGCGGAGGCGCTGGGCGCCAAGCTCAATCCCTTCGACGTCGCACTGCGCTATCCCTCACGCAGCCTGAGCACGCTGGCGGGCTGACGGCGCCGGGCCGCCATGCGGCTTTCAGGCTTGCATCGCGGCGATGGAAGCGGGATGTCGGGGCGAACTCCTCTCGGATGGTAGCCTGTCATGACCCAGACCAAGCCCGCCCCCCGCATCGCCATCACCTATTGTTCGATGTGCAACTGGATGCTGCGCTCGGCCTGGCTCGGCCAGGAGCTGCTCTCGACCTTCGGGCAGGACCTCGGCGAGGTTGCGTTGATCCCGCGCACCGGCGGGATCTTCCAGATTCATTACGACGGCGAATTGATCTGGGACCGCAAGGCCGATGGCGGCTTCCCGGATTCCAAGGTGCTGAAGCAGCGCGTGCGCGACCGGCTCGACCCCGAGCGCAGCCTCGGCCATGTCGACGGCCACACGATGTCGGCGGAGGCGGAGAGCTGAAGCGCTGCCTCGCCGTCATGGTCGGGCCTGACCCAACCATCTCGGACACCAGCGCCTTCTTGTCATGCGATTCTCGGGTCTGCGGTTCGCTCCGCCCGAGAATGACGCCTGTCAGGCGAGGCGCCCGCGCGTCGCCGCGACCCAGGCCTTCAGGCGCCCCTCGGGATCGGCATTCAGCGTGATGTCGGTCACAGCTGCGACGATGTCGGCGCCGGCCTCGAAGACCCCAGGCGCGCGCTCCAGCGAGATGCCGCCGATGCCGACCAGCGGCAGATCGCCGATACGGCGCTTCCATTCGCCCAGCCGCTCCAGCCCCTGCGGGCCGAAGCGCATCTGCTTCAGAATCGTCGGATAAACCGGACCGAGCGCGACATAATCGGGCTTTGCCGCCAGCGCGCGTTCCAGCTCGGGCTCGTCATGGCTGCTGATGCCGAGCCTGAGCCCCGCCTTACGGATCGCATCGAGATCGGCCTCGTCGAGATCCTCCTGGCCGAGATGGATGAAGTCGCAGCCCTCGGCGATGGCGAGCTTCCAGTAATCGTTGACGACAAGCACGCAGCCGGCCGCGGCGCAGAGCGTCTTCGCCCGCGCGATCTCGCGTGCGACTTCGATCTCGGAACGATCCTTGACGCGCAGTTGCACCAGCTTGACGCCGAGCGGCAGCATCCGCTCCAGCCAGTCGGCGCTTTCGAAGATGGGGTAGAACGGATCGAGCTTCATGCGAGAGCAGACTTTCAGGCCAGGAAGGCTTTGCCCATGACGGGGGTGGAAGGAGCGGCCATGTCGCGCGCTTCGATCGGCTGCGCGGCGAAGGACTGGCGGCCGGCACGGATGGCAAGCGCGAAAGCCTCTGCCATCGCGGCCGGATCGCCCGCCTTCGCGACGGCGGTGTTGAGCAGGATGCCGTCATAGCCCATCTCCATCGCCTGCGCGGCGTGGGAGGGCAGGCCGATGCCGGCATCGACGACGAGCGGAATGTCGGGGAAGTGCTGGCGCATGCTGCGCAGGCCGTAGGGGTTGTTGAGTCCCCTGCCCGATCCGATCGGCGCGCCCCAGGGCATCAGCACCTCGCAGCCGGCATCGAGGAGGCGCCCGCCGACGACGAGGTCCTCCGTGGTGTAGGGAAAGACCTTGAAACCGTCATCGGCAAGGATGCGGGCCGCCTGGACCAGCGCGATCACGTCCGGCTGCAGCGTGTCGTCCTCGCCGATCACCTCGAGCTTGATCCAGTCGGTCCCGAAGACCTCGCGCGCCATCTGCGCGGTGGTGACGGCTTCCTTGACGGTGTGGCAGCCCGCCGTATTCGGCAGCACCCTGACGCCGAGCTCGCGGATCAGCGCCCAGAAGGCCTGACCGGCACCGCCGGCCGATTCCCGGCGCAGCGAGACGGTGACGACCTCGGCGCCCGAGCGCTTCACCGCCTCGGCCAGGATGGCGGGCGACGGATATTGCGCCGTGCCGAGGAAAAGCGGGTTCTGCGGCGCGAAGCCATAGAAGGATGCCATCTCAGCCTCCCTGCATCGGTGCGACGATCTCGATGCGGTCGCCCTCGCTCAAGGCGACGTCAGCCCGCTTGCGCGCCGCCACGAAGTCTCCATTCACCGCCGTCGCAACGATGCGGTCGGCAAAGCCGAGCTCGGCCAGCGCCTCGGCCAGCGTCTTCGCCGCGATCTCCTGCGGCGCGCCGTTAAGCAGCAAGGTCATGCAGCATCTCCGGTGTTGCTTGCGGGTTCAGCACGGCCTCCGCCGCCATCCGCGCCATGGCGGGGCTGAGCAGGAAACCGTGGCGATAGAGCCCGTTGACATGGATCACGCGGCCGCGGCGCGTCAGCCGCGGCAGGTTGTCGGGAAAGGCCGGGCGGGCATCGGTGCCGATCTCGACGACCTCCGCTTCGCCGAAGGCGGGATGCAGCGCATAGGCCGCGCCGAGCAGCTCCAGCATGGCGCGGGCGGAGATGCGGCTGCGCTCGCTGCTCTCGATCATCGTCGCGCCAACCATGAAGAGGCCGTCTGCGCGGGGCACGATATAGAGCGGGATGCGCGGATGCAGCAGCCGGACGGGCCGCGACAGCTGGATCTCGTCGCTCCGGAGGAGCAGCATCTCGCCCTTGACTCCGCGCAAATCGGGCAGGACATCGCGCGCCGCCAGCCCGCGGCAGTCGAGGACGATATCGGCATCGAGATCGGCCGGCTCGACCGTACTGCCGAAATGAAGGGCGGCCCCATTTGCGACGAGGCGTTCGGCCAGGGCTGCTATGGCTTGGCGCGGATCGAGATGCGCCTCGGCGGAGAAGAACAGGCCGCGCGAGAAGCGGCCGGCGAGATCGGGCTCCAGCCCGGCGATGGCCTCGCTGTCGATCTCCTCGAAATGGTCGGTGCGCTGACCGAAGCGGCGCAGCTCCGAACGGTCCCGGCTCGGCGCAACCACGAGCGTGCCGTTGCGAGCGACGCCGCCGGCATGGCGCTCCCACCAATCGGCCGCCTGCTGCCCGAGCCGAATCACCGGTTCTTCGGCGCTCTCGCCCTCGCACCAGGGCGCGAGCATGCCGCCGGCATACCAGGAACAGGCTTCGGCGCCGATACGCGGGCCGCGTTCATGCAGGACGACCTGCACACCCCGCGCCAGCAACTCGGTGGCACAGGCCAGACCGACGACGCCAGCGCCGACCACAGCGGCTGTCAGGACTGAGTGAGGACGTTCTGGCGTCATGCTTTCCCTGCTTCCGGGAAGGCAGCGGCCTGAGGCGCGAGCGAGGTGTCTGCGAGCCGAAGACCGTTCCCTTCGCCGGCATTACCCGGATCAGGTGCGATGGGTTGGCGCGAGCCACGCCTCTCAGCCTTTCGGCACCCCAACGGACAGCGTCAATTTAATGGCAGCGCCGCCGGGGAGCAAGCGGAGCCGGCGCAAGGCTCCGTTGCGGCGGCCTCGCACCTCCCGACCACGCCCTTCGCACGGGAGTGATCGGGAGGTGCGCCCGCGCGAATACACAGGTCGCGCGAAGGAAGTTGTCGGCGAGACTTGTCAAAGGCCTCTGCAATCGGGCATAGAGCCTCTCGCCGGAGACGTGGCCGAGAGGCTGAAGGCACTCGTTTGCTAAATGAGCATACCCCACAAGGGTATCGAGGGTTCGAATCCCTCCGTCTCCGCCATTTCCCCTAAGCCCTTGAGTGTCCTGAAAAAGCGTTGTTCCCCAACGGCTTTTCACATACCTCTGCTACAAATCTTGCTACAAAATCGCTCTGGCAGAGGGCACGATGGCCGGCAAAATCAGGAACCTGCTCCCCCGGAATGGCCGATACTATGCTCGGCTAACGGTGCCCGCTCCGCTTCGCCCGATCGTAGGTAAGCGGGAACTGACTGAGCCCTTGGGGGCCGACCGCACCGTCGCGATTCGCCTGCTCTCTTCTGCGATCCATCGCATGCAGATGGAACTTGATCAGGCCCGCGACCGCGTGACAGCCCTCAACCCTGCCGCACCGTCCCGCCGCCGCCCCATGAGCGTTCGGCAGATGGCCCTCGCCCACTATGGCCGGGAGCTTGAACAGGACGATGCGGCCCGGAGCCTGCCGACCGGCTATGATCCGGCACACGCGGCGATGTTCCGCCCGACCTACTTTTACGCGCTTAAGAGGGCGGCGAGCGGTGGCGCTGAAGATGACGAGCTTGCCGCCCTAATCCAATGGGCCGTTGACGAGTTCGCGAATGATGGCAGCCCCGTTCCGGTCAAGGGCACCGAGGAATGGCGAACGCTCGCGCGGATGCTCGCCGGCGTGAAAGCCGAGACGATCGAAAACCAGAACCGGCGCGACCGTGGCGAGCCGGATGGTCCTGCCAAGCATCCAATGCTGATCCCGGCGACGGAACTCCCCTCGACTGTCGCCGAGGCGAAGCCGGCCTATCGGATCACCCGGCAGGACGTGCTGGCCTACAAGAACGCCCTGCTCGAAACCTCTGCGAACTATACGAAGCGCTTCCCCGACAAGACGCTCCCCGAAGCGATCCGGTCGAACAAGGCTCGCAAGGAGCCCTTCCCGACGCTCAACGCCACAACCATCAATGACAAGTGGCTATCCCGGCTCAGCGCCATGCTGACGTGGTGCGTCAACAACAGCGTCATTCCCGACACCCCCGCGAAGGGCGTCCGCGTCGATCAGAGCAATCGCGATCCTGACGAGGACCGCGACTATTTTCGCGAAGCCGACCTCCAGAAGATACTCGCCGCGCCCCTGTTCGATCCGTCGCCGAAGCTAACTGAAAAGCGTTGGGCGATGCTCATCGCGCTCTATAGCGGCATGCGCACATCGGAAAATTATATAGGATATTATACCTATTATAGGCTTTCGATCTTGATGAACTGACATTCATGTGTCAGAATCTTCGCCGTTGAGTTGGTGAAGGTCGAGTTGTGTTCCGCGAGTTAGTCGGCAGCGTAAAGAAGTCGCTTCGTTTCGGATTTGAGAGGAAGTCGATTCCCCTTTCTGATCCCGTCGTGGCTGAGCTATTCGGCGCGCTGCCGACTGCTTCTGGTGTTTCGGTTACTGCGCATACCGCCCTCAAGGTTCCCGCAGTTCTTCAGGCCGTGCGCCTGATTGCCGAAACTGTCGGCTCGCTTCCTTGCAAGCTCTATCGAGACGCTAACGGCAGCAAGGAGGCTGCAAAGGATCACACCGGCAACCGCCTCGCGCACAACCGCGTCAATGGCGTTGCGGATCACGTAGACGATGCCGCTCACCACGCGCCGGTCATCCACCCGTGGCACGCCATGCGAGAGCGGAAAATACGCCTCCATCTGCGCCATCTGACGCTCGCACAGCAGAAAAAAATCATCCATCACAGCATCCTCCCGGACACCGTGAATCACAGATCGATCCAAATTGGCAGGTCCTGAGCCTAGATTGCCCGGTTCTCCGCCAGATCATCGGAGTCTGCGATCAGGCGATCTGGCGATTCAGCGTACCGTCTTCTTGTCCCGATTTTCCCGGGAACCGCAATCCGCGTCTGCGACGCACGGCGCTGCGGCGGTGCACATTTGACCTGTCTCATATGGATGCTCCGGAAAATCGCTCGAGGCGGACGCTCCGTACCGGCTGCCAGGTCTCGATGATGCGCCTTCGGTCCTGCGCGGTGTCGAGCGGCAGGCTCAACCCGGCGGGATAGGCTGCGTAGCGCCCGCACCGAGCGACCTTTGAACCATGACGCTGTCGGACCATTTGCCATAGCGATAGGCGACCGCCGGCAGCAGGCCGACGCGGGCGAAGCCGAAGCGCTCGTGCAGCGTCAACGACGCCGTGTTCTCGGCGTCGATATAGCCGATCATCTGGCGGAACCCGGCGGCGGCGCAGGCGTCGATAAGGGCCTGCATCAGCAGCCGCCCGACGCCGCGGCCGAGATGTTCGTGATGGACGTAGATCGAATGCTTCACCGTGAAGCGGTAGGCCGGGCGTTTGCGAAACAGCACGACATAGGCATAGCCGACGACGTCGCCGCCCCGCGTCGCCACCAGATGCGGCAGCCGGCGGTTGCGCAGGTTCTTGCGCCGGTCGCGCAGATCGTCGGGCTCCGGCGTGCCGGTATCCTCGACGCCGGCCTCGATGCCGCGGCGGATATGCCGGCGATAGATCGCCAGCATCGGCTCGACATCGGTATCGCGCGACGGGCGGATGAGGATGGGGAGGTCGCTCTCCATGGTTTGTCGCGACCTCAGCCCTGGGCCTGCTCGCTGACGACATAGGTGTGGAGGCGCACCTGGCCGGCGGCATCGACCTCGCGATAGATGCCCTGAATCTCGACATCGAAGCCGGGAAAGGCGTTGAAGCTCGCCTCGAACATCTTGAGGTAGTCGATCATCGGCTTGGCCCGCGCGCAAAGCCTTTCGCCCGGGACGATGGTGGCGATGCCCGGCGGATAGACGACGAAAGGCGTCACCGCGATGCGGTTTTCGATGGCCCCGATCGGCAGGTAGTCGACATCGTTGCGCACAAGGCAGCGCGCCGCGTCATGCGGCGACATCGCCATCTCCGGCAGATGCTCGGGCGAGAACTGCCGGTTCTGCAGCCCGCTGACGTCATGGTCGCGGAAGAAGCGGTGCATCTCGCCGCAGAGATCGCGCAGCCGCACGCCGGCATAGCGGCCCGGCCGGCGGCGGGAGAACTCGGGGATGGCCTCCTCGAGCAGCGCGTTGTCGTCATGCAGCTTCTTGAAGGCGACGAGACCGCTGATCAGCGTGCCGGCCTTGCTCGCCTCGACGCCCGGCGTCAGCAGAAAGAGGAGCGAATTCAGGTCGTTCTTCTCGGCGACGATCCGGTTCTCGCGCAGGAACTGCGCGACGACCGGTGCGGGAATGCCGTGCTCGGCATAGGTCCCGCTCTCGCGGTCGAAGCCAGGCGTCAACAGGGTCAGCTTGTTGGGGTCGGTCATGGCGAAGCCCGACTCCATCCGCGTGAAGCCGTGCCAACTCGCATGGGGCGCGAGCTGCCAATAGGCCGGATTGCTTGCGAGCTGGTCGGTCGCGACCATTTCCCAGGCGACATCATGGACGGCGCCCTCGCGCGAGGCGTCGGCGATGCTGACCCGATCCGGCACGAAGGGCTCGAAGAACCAGCGCCGCTCGGGCCTCGTCTCCTTCTCCTCGAATTCGCGCCTGACCGCCCGGATCTTCTTGCGGAGCTCGATGCCGAGCCGGATCGTGTCGTCCCAGAGCACCTCTCCGGAACGGCCCTTCATCATCTGCGCGCCGACGTCGAGCGAGGCGAACAGCGGATAGAACGGCGAGGTCGAGGCATATTGCATGAAGCTCTCGTTGAAGCGCCGGTGCTCGACGCGCCGCTTCTGGCCCCTGATATGCCGATCCTTCATGTGGATCTGGGACGCCTGGCTGAAGCTCGCGAGCTGCTTGTGCGTCGACTGGGTCGCGATGATGCCGGGGGACTCCGGGCCGAGGCCGGAGAGGCCCATGGCGAAGCGGCCCGCATAGAGCGGATGGAACTTCATGAAGCCGGCCCAGGCTTCGTCGAAGAGGATGTAGTCGCAGAGGTGGCCGATCCGGTCGAGGATCATCTGCGCGCTGTGGATCGTGCCGTCATAGGTGCACTGTTCCACCACTGCGACCCGGAACGGGCGCGGCTTCCTCCAGGCGTCCGGGTCCTTGATAAGCGGATTGGTGCGGATGCGCTCGCGCAGCGCCTCCTCGTCGAAGCTCTCCCAGAGCATCGGGCCGATCAGCCCCCAGGCGTTGCGCGCGGTCGGGATATAGACCGGAATGCCCCCGGCGATCAGCAGCGCGCCGTGATGAGCCGCCTTGTGGTTGTTCCGGTCGAACAGCACGAGGTCGCCGTCCGAAACCAGCGCGGCGAGCGCGACCTTGTTGGAGGTCGAGGTGCCGTTCAGGACGAAATAGGTCTTCTCCGCCCCGAAAATTTGCGCCGCTTCCTTCTGCGCCTTCAGGGCCGGCCCCTCATGGGTCAGCAGGTCGCCGAGATCGAGCACGGAATTGTCGAGGTCGTCGCGGAACACAGCCTCGCCGAGATGCTCCATGAAGACGCGTCCGATCGGGCTACGGCTGTAGAAGACGCCGCCATTGTGTCCCGGGCAGGTCCAGAGATGGTTGCCTTCCTCGGCATAATCGACGAGCGCGCCGAAGAACGGCGTCTTCAGCGTCTCGGCATATTGCTTGAGACGGCTGATCAGGCTCTTGGCGATGAAGGGCGGGGTCTCCTCCGAGAGGAAGATATAGCCGTCGATGAAATCGAGCACCTCGACCGGTACGTCCTCGAAGCGCTTGCGGCGGATGAGCAGGATGATCGGAAAATCGAGGCCGCGCCGGCGCATCAGATTGATCAGCGCGGCAGTCTTGCCCTCAAGACCCTTCTTGCCCCAGTCGACCACCATGCAGCCGATGGCGGCATCGGTCTGGACCGCGATCTCGGCATCTTCGAGCTTGCGCGCCTTGACGACCTCGAAGCCCGAGCGCTCGATCTCCTCGATGATTTGGTTGAAGCGGATCCCTTCGAGATCCTCGGCATCGAAATTCGGCGTCGCGAACAGAAAGGTGAAGCGCCTGAAATAATCCATGCCGTCTCCGCTGGCGTGAACTTACGACACTGAGTGAGTCTTGCGACAATCCGGCGACCAACGATGCAACTGCATCAGCGAGGTCCCGGTGCCCCATCTTTCCCCGGAATTCAGGCCAAAGATGCGCAGCCCCGGCCGGAACGTCGGCTGGCCCGATCCCGTCTCGCCGGGGACTGTAGCAGATGGTGGTCTGCTGTCGCTGCAGCGCCAAGCCGGTTTGACGCGGCCGCATTTCCGCCCTAATCGTCGCCGCGACGGTTCCTTCACGGGATCAAAAGGGAACGCGGTGCGGGCGAATTTCTGCCCCATGCCGCGGCTGCCCCCGCAACTGTAAGCGGCGAGCCTTTCGCCAGACGCCACTGGGACCTCGGACCTGGGAAGGCGGCGTGAAGGCACCGACCCGCGAGCCAGGAGACCTGCCGTCAACCGTGGTCACACGCGAACACGTTCGGACGGGGTGCGCCGATCGCTGATTAGACTGTTTGCCGCCTCCCGCGCGGCCGATGGGAGATCGCGTTCGCGGTGACGTGCCACTGACGTCAACCGCCCGAGGTCTCCATCGTGAACGTCTTCTCTCCAGCCGCAGGACGCGGCCGCCTGCTGCTTTCCGCCTCCCTTCTCGCCCTCGCCTGCTCTGCCCCTGCCCTGGCGCAAAGCGACGCCGGCCCGGTCGCGCTCGACGAGATCGTGGTCAGCGCCACGGGGACGCCGACCCCGGCGCGCGAGATCGCGAGCTCCGTCACCGTCATCACTGCGAAGGAGATCGAGCAGCAGCAGCGCCGCACCCTGCCGCAGGCGCTCGCGACGGTGCCCGGCATGAACATCGTGCAGACCGGCGGGCCGGGCGGGCAGACCTCGGTCTTCATGCGCGGCACCAACTCGAACCACGTCAAGGTGCTCATCGACGGAATCGAGGCCAACGACCCCGCGACTCCCAATCGCTCCTTCGATTTCGGCTCGATGCTGACGGACGATATCGAGCGCATCGAGGTGCTGCGCGGCCCGCAGAGCGGCCTCTATGGGGCCAACGCGCTCGGCGGCGTGATCTCGATCACGACGAAGCGCGGCGAGGGTCCACCAAAGGCAACGGCACGCGTCGAGGCCGGCTCTCACGGCACATTCAACCAGTCTGCGGGCTTCAGCGGCGGCGACGACCGCTTCAACTACGCCTTCAACGCCGCCCACTTCCGCTCGGACGCGACCGATGTGACGCCACCGAACCTTGTCCCGCCGGGCCGGCGCATCAACCCCAATGCCTTCGACAATTACAACTATTCAGGCCGCGTCGGCGTTGCGCTCAGCGACACGCTGACACTCAACTGGATCGGCCGCTATCAAGACGGGCAGCTGCGTTTCACCAGCGACACCGGCTTCCCGAGCCGGCCTGCGCCCTATCGCTCGCTGCAGAACTACGCCCAGGCCTTCACCCGCGGCGAGGTCGTCTGGGACCCGTTCGGCGGGCGCTTCGTCAACACCTTCGGCGTCTCCTACACCAACCAGGACCGGGCAACGCGGACGGCGAACGGAACGACCGGCATCCTCGGCCTGCCCAACGAGAATCTGGGCGAGCGCACCAAGCTCGACTGGCGCGGCAATTTCGAGATCGCCAAGGGCCACAACCTGCTCATGGGCCTGCAATACGAGCGCGAGCGCCTGGATACGGGCCTCGTCGCCTCCAACGGCAACAAGGCTGGCTTCCTCGAATATCAGGGCAATATCCAGGACCGCTTCTTTCTGGTGGCCAATATCCGACGCGACGACGACGACAGCTATGGCGGCCACACCACCTACCGCATCGCCCCGGCGCTGATCATCCCCGGCACCGAGACCAAGCTGAAGGCGAGCTACGGCACCGGTTTCAAGGCGCCGACGCTCAACGAGCTCTTCGTCGACTATCGCCCCGGGTTCAATTTCCATGGCAATCCGAACCTGAATCCGGAAGAAAGCCGCGGCTGGGATGCCGGCTTCGAGCAGCCGCTTTTCGACCGGAAGCTGCAGTTCGGTGCGACGTGGTTCCAGAACGACATCGACAACCTGATCGTCACCAACGCCACCTTCGATTCCTATGCGAATGTCGGAAAGGCCAGAACCAAGGGCGTCGAGGCCTTCGCCGCGCTGGAGATTTCGCCGCAATTCCGCATCCGCGCCGACTACACCTTCACCCTCGCCAAGGACGAGATCGCGCGACAGGAGCTGCTGCGCCGGCCGCGACACAAGGCGAGCGCAACCGCGACATGGACGCCGACCGACAAGCTCACGCTCTCGGCGACGCTGCTCTACGTCGGCTCCTGGGTGGACGGCAATCGCGACTTCTCGGTCGCCCGAATGAACGCGAAGGGCGCGACGCTGGTCAATCTCGCGGCCGAATACAAGGCGACCGACAAGGTCACCGTGTTCGGCCGCATCGACAATCTCTTCGATAAGCGCTGGGAGAACCCCGTCGGCTTCCTGTTTCCGGGCCTCGGTGCCTTCGGCGGCATCAAGGTGGCCATCGGCGGCTGAGCGCGCCCCGCGCCCCGCGCGATTTTCGTGGCGTTGCCATGACGGCCTCCGCCGCCATGGCAATCGGCGTTGCGCCGGACGATGACACGCGCGACCGCCACGCCCGGCGCGGGCTGCCGCGAATGCGCCGGTCGATTCAGCGCTTCTCCATCTCCGCCAGATAGGTCCGCACGGCCCATTCAGGCCCGTGCCAGGAGGCGCTGCCCTTGCCCTGCAGCTCGGGCGCGTCCTTCCAGCCCGGCTCGATGCCGGTCATGTCCGGCAGCAGATGGGCGATGCCCTTGTGGCAGTCGATGCAGGTCTTCTCGCCGGTCACCAGGAAGCGGCTGTGGATCTCGGCCGCACGGCGCGTCTGTTTGGTGAAGTCCATCGCGACCGAGGAATGGCAGTTGCGGCATTCGAGCGAGTCGTTCGCCTTGAGCCGCGCCCATTCGTGCTTGGCGAGCTCGAGCCGGTGATTGAGGAACTTCTCGCGCGTCGAGATCGTGCCGAAGATCTTGCCCCAGACCTCCTTGGAGGCCTGCATCTTGCGGGCGATCTTGTCCGTCCAGTTATGCGGCACATGGCAGTCCGGGCAGGTCGCGCGCACGCCCGAGCGGTTCGAGAAATGCACCGTCGATTGCAGCTCCTGATAGACGTTGTCGCGCATCTCGTGGCAGGAGGTGCAGAACTTCTCGGTGTTGGTGATCTCCAGCGCGGTGTTGAAGCCACCCCAGAAGAGCACGCCCCCGACAAAGCCGCCGAGGGTCAGGAAGCCGAGCGGCAGATAGGCGCTCGGCCGGCTGATGATGCGCCAGAAGCGCACGACGACGCTCCAGCACCAGAGACAGAAGGATTTGAGTCTGGCCATGATCCGTCCCGCCTAAGGCTTCCGGCCGACGTCTTTGGCGTCCTGGAACCGGTTCTGGACGAGCGGCGCGACATCGGTCTGCTGGACATGGCAAGCGGTGCAGAAATAGCGCCGCGGCGTCACGTCGGAGAGCACCTGCCCGTCGCGATCCTGGAAATGGGTGATGCTGATCATCGGCGCGCCCGAGCCCTCGGTGAACTCACGCTTGTGGCAGTCCATGCAGCGGTTGGTGTTGAGAGTAAGCTGGTAGCCGTCGATCGAATGCGGGATCACCGGCGGCTGCTCCGGATAGTTCCGCATGCGCCTGACGTCGTCGACGATCGGCCGGCCCAGCGCCGGCACCCGTTCGAGCGCCATCGGGTCGGCCGTTCCAGTCAGCCGCGGCACGATCTTCACCGGCGCCCCCTCCTGCGAGAAGGCGGCGCCGAAGGCGAGGACGAGGCCCGCCGCCATGGCGGCCCCGAGGAAGGTCCGCGAGCGCATCAGCCCGAGACCGGTACGATCTTGACCGCGCATTTCTTGAAATCCGTCTGCTTGGAGATGGGATCGGTGGCGTCGAGCGTCGTCTTGTTGATGAGCTGGCTGGCGTCGAACCAGGGCACGAAGACCACGCCGGGCGGCATACGGTTACGCCCGCGCGTCTCGACACGGGTGCGCATCTCGCCGCGGCGCGAGATCACCGTGATCTCGGCGCCCTGGTTGAGTCCGCGCTTGCGGGCATCCTCCGGGTGCATGAAGCAGCGCGCGCCGGGGAAGGCCTTGTAGAGCTCCGGCACGCGCATGGTCATCGAGCCGGAATGCCAGTGCTCCAGCACGCGGCCGGTGACCAGCCAGAGATCGTACTCGGCATCGGGCGACTCGGCCGGCGGCTCGTAGGGCACCGCGATGATGCGGGCCTTGCCGTCCTTGTTGCCGTAGAAGTCGATGCCCTTGCCGGGCTTCACATAGGGGTCGAGGCCCTCGCGGTAGCGCCAGAGCGTCTCCTTGCCGTCGACCACCGGCCAGCGCAGGCCGCGGACCTCGTGATAGAGCTCATAGGGGCCGAGATCATGGCCGTGGCCCCGGCCGAAGGTAGCGTATTCCTCGAACAGACCCTTGTGGACGTAGAAGCCGAAATCCTTCGACTCCTGATTGTCGTAATCCGGGCTGATCTCGGAGAGCGCGAACTTGTCGACATTGCCGTTGCGATAGAGCACGTCGAACAGCGTCTTGCCGCGATAGTTCGGGTTGGCGTCGAGGATCTCCGCCGGCCAGACCTCCTCGGTGGTGAAGCGCTTGGAGAACTCCATGAGCTGCCAGAGGTCCGAACGCGCCTCGCCCGGCGCCTGCACGAGCTGGTGCCAGACATGGGTGCGCCGCTCGGCATTGCCGTAGGCGCCCTCCTTCTCGACCCACATCGCCGCCGGCAGGATCAGGTCGGCGGCCAGCGCCGTCACCGTCGGATAGGCGTCGGAGACGACGATGAAGTTCTCGGGGTTGCGGTAGCCCGGATAGGTTTCGTTGCTGCTGTTCGGCGCGGCCTGCAGGTTGTTGTTGACCTGGATCCAGTAGAAATTCAGCTTGCCGTCCTTGAGCATCCGGTCCTGCTCGACGGCGTGATAGCCGGGCTTCTCGGGGATGATCCCGTTCGGGACGCGCCAGATTTCCTCGGCATGTTTGCGATGCTCGGGATTGACCACGGTCATGTCGGCCGGCAGGCGATGGGCGAAGGTGCCGACCTCGCGCGCCGTGCCGCAGGCCGAGGGCTGGCCGGTGAGCGAGAACGGGCTGTTGCCGGGCTCGGAGATCTTCCCCGTCAGCAGATGCAGGTTGTAGACGAGCTGGTTGGCCCAGACGCCGCGCACATGCTGGTTGAAGCCCATGGTCCAGAGCGAGACGACCTTGCGCTTGGGATCGGCGTAGAGCTCGGCGAGCTGCTCCAGGAAGCCGGGCTCGACCCCGGTGAGGGCTGAGACCTTCTCCAGCGTGTAGTCCTTGACGAAGGCGGCATAGGCCTCGAAATCGATCGGCGTCGTCGCGGTGGGATCCGCAGCCTTCTTCGCCTTGACCTCGCGCGGGTCGTCGGGCCGCAGGCCATAGCCGATGTCGGTCGCACCCTTCACGAAGGTGGTGTGCTTGCCGACGAAGTCCTTGTTCACCCGGCCCGTCGAGATGATGTGGTTGGCGATGTAGTTCAGGATCGCCAGATCGGTGCCCGGCTTGAACACGATCGGAATGTCGGCGAGGTCCGAGCTGCGGTGGGTGTAGGTCGAGAGCACCGCGACTTTCACATGCGGCTGGCCGAGCCGGCGGTCCGTCACCCGCGTCCACAGGATCGGGTGCATCTCCGCCATGTTCGAGCCCCAGAGCACGAAGGCGTCGGCATGCTCGAAATCGTCGTAGCAGCCCATCGGCTCGTCCATGCCGAAGGTGCGCATGAAGGCGTAGGCGGCCGAGGCCATGCAGTGGCGGGCGTTCGGGTCGAGATTGTTGGAGCGGAAGCCGGCCCGCATCAGCTTGGTCGCGGCATAGCCCTCGAAGATCGTCCACTGCCCGGAGCCGAACATGCCGAGCGCGGTCGGCCCCTTGGCCTTAAGCGTCGCCTTGGCCTTGGCGGCCATGGTGTCGAAGGCCTCCTCCCAGGAGACCGGCGTGAACTCGCCGTCCTTGGCGTAGGCGCCGTTCCTCTTGCGCAGCAGCGGCTGGGTCAGCCGGTCGCTGCCGTACATGATCTTGGAAAGGAAATAGCCCTTGATGCAGTTGAGGCCACGATTGACGTCGGCCTTCATGTCGCCGTGCGTGGCGATGACGCGGCCTTCCTTGACGCCGACCATCACACCGCAGCCGGTGCCACAGAAGCGGCACGGCGCCTTCGACCATTTGATCTGCAAGGTGTCGACGCCGCCGCTGACCGGCTGGGCATCAGCCGGAACGCTCATATTGGCGGCAAGCGCGGCGACGCCAGCCGCCTGCGCCTTCAGCATCTCGCGACGGGACAGGGTCATGGGGTTACTCCGGGGTCGTCGAGGGTTTCGAGGTCTTCGATCTGTTCGAACACCATGTTGGCCGAGAGCACGCCGTCGATCAGGCTGATCGCGGCCAGCCGGTCGCCGATCACGCCGGTGCTCGATCCCTCCAGCACGATCACGATCTTGCCGTTCTCGACGCGATGGACCTCGGTCTCCGGCAACTCGCGGATGCGGGCGAGCACCGCATCGACACGCGCCGGCAGGGCCGAGACGACGGCGCTCGAAATGTGATGGAAGCGCGGGCGCGATGGCTCAGCCATGGGGTGTCTCCGACGGGCGCGCTCCGGCGCTGATGGCCCCGGCCGGGCAGCCCGCGATGCAGGCGCCACAGCCGCTGCAGAGATCGGCAGCCAGCTCCGGCACGGCCGGCCCGCCGAGCCGCGGACGAAAGCGGATCGCGCTCTCCGGACAGGCATCGCCGCAGCTCTGGCAGACGATGCCGCGGCTGGCGAAGCATTCCGCCCCGATCACGGCGACATGCTCAAAGGCGGACATGGCGCGATCGAAGACCGGCTCGGGGCAGGCATCGGAGCAGGCGCCGCAGAAGCTGCATTCGCCTCCCGTGAAATCGAGGGCGGCCCGGCCGGACTCGTCGAGCGCGATGATGTGCTGCGGGCAGGCGGGCAGGCAGGCGCCGCAACCGGTACAGGCCGCAGCGATCGACGCGGCGCGGGACCAGGGTGGGCGAACCCTGTCGGGCAATGAGAGGCGCCGGCCGGTCAGGAAGTTGCGGCGCCCGCGATCAATGGCGGTGCGTTCCATGGCCCGGCCTCAATGCGGAGGTCCGGGCGGACCGACAATCAGCTGGAACATCCAGACCAGGAAGCCGTAACCGCCGACGACACCGATCGCCACAATCGGCCAAATGAGCACCGCCAGCGTGAGGAAAGCCAGAAGTTCGGCTCGCCTTGTCGGCCTTTCCGAAGCGGTTTCCGGGCCACTCGCCCCCGCGGTCTCCATCGTCATCTCTCGTCCTTTCGCGTGCGGGGCGTTCACAAACCGCGCCGTCACCAGATTTGAGATCGAAGAAATAGAAACTGAAATACTGTTCCTTGTCTACTGTCGTCGTCGCCCGAAAACGCGCCCGCCTCAGGACCTTGATCTAGCGCAACACGTCTTCGCAACGGTCGCGGCCGCAATTGCTTGGCGCTGTTCTTGCTAAGCGGGCAACATATATCCCTCCGCCGACAAGACATTTCGTCTTTTCGGCGGCGGGACTGCGCTCAAACGGCACCTCCAGGATCGCGCTGCGCCGTTCGATCGATAACGTCAGGCCGGGCGTTCACCCCTGGCCTGAGATTGGGCCGCCCGGTGATCAGTTCGTCATGTCGAGCACGATGCGCCCTTCGATCTGGCCCTTGTGCATCCGATCGAAGATGTCGTTGATTTCCTCGAGCCTTGCCGTGGTGATCGTGGCCTTCACCTTGCCCTCGGCGGCGAAGTCGAGCGATTCCTGCAGATCGAGCCGCGTGCCGACGATCGAGCCGCGCACGGTGATGCCGTTCAGCACCATTCCGAAAATGTCGAGCGGGAAGCCGCCGGGCGGCAAGCCGTTGAGCGAGACAGTGCCGCCACGCGCCACCGCTCCGATCGCCTGCTCGAAGGCCTTGGGGCTGACGGCCGTCACCAGCACCCCTTGGGCGCCGCCGCCGGTCTCGCGGCGGATTACGGTGCCGGGATCCTCATTGCGCGCATTGACGGTGACGGTAGCGCCGAGGCGCCGCGCGAGATCGAGCTTGGCATCGTCGACGTCGATCGCGGCGACGTTGAGCCCCATCGCCTTAGCGTATTGGACCGCCATATGGCCGAGCCCTCCGATGCCGGAAATCGCGACCCAGTCACCGGGCTTGGTGTCGGTGACCTTGAGCCCCTTATAGACCGTGACGCCCGCGCAGAGCACCGGCGCGATCTCGTTGAAGGAGATGTTGTCCGGCAGATGGCCGACATAGTTGGGATCGGCGATGACATAGTCCGCGAAGCCGCCATTGACCGAGTAGCCGGTGTTCTGCTGGCTTTCGCAGAGCGTCTCCCAGCCGCCCAGGCAGTGCCGGCAATGGCCGCAGGCGGTGTAGAGCCAGGGCACGCCGACGCGATCGCCCTCCTTCACATGCTTCACGCCTGCACCGACGGCCGAGACATAGCCGACGCCTTCATGGCCGGGAATGAATGGCGGGTTCGGCTTGACCGGCCAGTCGCCTTCGGCGGCATGGAGATCGGTGTGGCAGACGCCCGATGCCTGGATCGCAACCTGGATGGCGCCGGGGCCGGGCTCAGGAACGGGCACCTCCTCGATCGTCAGCGGCTTGCCGAACATCCGCACCACGGCGGCCTTCATCGTCTTTGCCATGACCAGTCGTCTCCTTCGATGCAACACCCCTGAAGCAGGAACGGCCTGCTTGCGAGCGAATGGCTTGTTCGGTGCCGGCACAGTGCGGATGCGGTGTCTTCAGCGCGGCTTCGGCCCAATCGATCGAGAAATCATCAAATACTTGTCAGAAATAAGCGCCGACAATCGCGTTGTCCGCATGGATATCAGCAAGTATCAGCGCCGCCATTGACCGATATCAAACGAGATTTATCTCAGCCTCGTGACATCGTTTTCCGGCGTGCGCTTGCGGCGTGACGCAGGCAAGCTCTCTCGACGGGCAGGCTAGCTGAAACCGACGAGGCGTCAAACTCTGTCGTCCCGCCCGATTTTGCGGGCGGGTCAGAAAAAGAGAGCCCTCCAACCCGACATGAATCGGGCTGGAAGGCTCGGCATTTCCGCGGCGTCAGGCGCCTTAAACGGCGCCGTTCGCGCCGATGTGCCGGATCGCGATCCGATCGAACCGGGGCTCGGTCTCGCCCTCCTGATGGATTTCGATCTCGCCCCCCCGGACGCAGAAGCGGATGATTGTCCCGCCGGCGCCGCGCCAGTCGCTGGTCTCGCCATCGTCCTCGTAGAGTTCGCCGGAAGCGCCCTCGACGACCCCGCAGACGAGGAGCTCGCGCTGGTCGTCGATGCCTTCGGCGTTGCCGAGCGGGATCAGCGCGCCGGCGCGGACGAAGACCGGGAGGCGCCCGAGCGGCGCGGCGACCGTTGCAATCGCGCCACCGGCGAAATGCTTGCCTTCGTGCCAGTCATACCAGCCACCCTCGTGCTCCGGCAGGTAGACGCTGCGCTCACGGGCACCCTCCTCCAGCACGGGCGCGACCAGCACATCCGGCCCGAGCATGAACGCGTCGTCGGTCTTCACCGCTTGCTGGTCTTTCGGGAAATCCCAGAGCAGCGGGCGGATCGCCGGGGTGCCGTCGCGGCTGGCGCGCCACATCAGCGTGTAGAGATAGGGCATCAGCCGGTAGCGCAGCGAGATCGCCTCGCGCACCTGCGGCACCATCTCCGGGTACATCCAGGGCAGGTTGACGACGCCGTCGTCGTTCCAAGAGTTCATCACCATGCGCGGCCACAGGGCGCAGAATTCGTTGAAGCGTACGAAAAGCTCGGGGCCAGGCGTCGGGCCATGGAAGCCGCCGACATCGTGGCCGATGCTGAACATGCCCGACAGGCTCATATTGAGGCCTTGCGTCAGGTTGTAGCGCAGCGTCTTCCAGGCGGTCTCGTTGTCGCCCGACCAGGTCTGCGCATAGCGCGAGATGCCGGCGCAGCCGCCGCGGGTGATCGCATATTGCCGCTTGCCGGGCTGGCGATCGGCCTGCGCCTCATAAGAGAGCTTGGTCATCAGCAAAGGCTGGGCGGGCCGCGCCAGCGCCTGCCGGAAGGGGCGGCCGTCGCCATCGCAGACGGCATCCTCGTCCCAGATCTCGTATTCGTTGTTGTCGTTCCAGACCGTGGTGAAACCGTAATCGAGCAGCGCTGTCTCGATGCCGCCCCGCCACCAGGCACGGCCCTTCGGGTTGGTGTAGTCGAGATGGAAGCCGAGCCCATCCCAGAATTGGGCAACGGCCGGCGCGCCGGTCTTGCCGTCCTTGACCAGGAAGCCGTCGTCGAGCGCTTCCTGCAGGCGCGGATGGTCGTCCAGCAGGCAGGGCTTGAGATTGGCGACCGTGAAGATGCCGGCATCGTTCAGCCGCTGCATCGTCGCCTTCGGGTCGGGGAACTTGTCGCGGTTCCAGTTGAAGGCGTAGCGGCGATGGCCGATCTGGGTGTAGCCCGAGCCGAAATGGAAGCTGTCGCAAGGGATGCGATGCGTCTCGAGCTTGCCGATGAAATCGCTGATGCGGGCATCGGCATCCGGCGCATCCGCGATCGCCATCGAGGTGACGCCGAAGCCGAAGGACCAGAGCGGTGCAAAAGCCTGTCCGCCGGTGAGCCAGGAGAAGCGCCTGACGACATCCGGCACGGCCGGGCCGGCGATGACGTAGTAGTCGAGATCACCGTCGTCGCCTTTCCAGGAGCGGAACAGGCCGTGGTAATTGTCGAGCGTGCAGCCGAAATCGACGCTGCCGGTCGAGAGGTTGTCGTAGTAGAGACCATGCGCGCCCGTCGGCCCATCGACGATGAAGAACGGCAGCATCTTGTAAAGCGGGTCGGAGAGTTCGGCGTCGAAGCCGCAGGGGTCGACAGCGTCGATGGCGAAGCGGCGGCCGGTTCGGTCGAGCGGGCCGGCCTTGTCGCCGAGGCCGTAATGCCGCTCAGTGTAGTCGCGCGCCATGAAATGCGCGAGCGCGCCGGTGCGCGGCGAAACCAGATAGGCCTGGGTCGTGCGGTCCTGGAGGAAGGGCTTGTCCTCGCCGTCGCGGCGCCAGGCGATGCTGAACGGCTCAAGTGCGATCTCGGCCGTGAGGCCGCCGGCGGACAATGTGACCTTGCCGCTCCCCTCGCTGACGCTCGCCTTCGGGCAGGCGAAGCCGGCGAGGCTGTCGCGCGGACGGCCCTCATAGGGCGGCTCCAGCCCACCGGGCGCGATCGACCAGCCGCGATCGAGCCGGTAGCCGTCCTGCGGCTTCAGCGTCACCCGGCCGATATCTCCTTCGAGGATACGCACGGCGAGCGTATGGCCGAGCCCGACATCGAACAGGGCGGCTTCGCCATCGCGGCCGAGATAGCGGCCTTGCGTGAGGGCTTTCATAGGGATCTCTCTCGGAGTCTCAGGGTCGGACCGCGTGGCCGGCTTCGTCGAACAAGTGCAGGCTCTGTTGCGGGAAGGCGAGTGGAACCACGTGGCCGCGCTCATGCTCGCTCTGGCCGTCGAGCCGGAGTGTGATCTGCGGCAGGCCGGCGCTAGCCCCGTAGAGGTAGCTCTCGCCGCCAAGGCGCTCGACCAGATCGACGGCAAGCGGCAGCCCCTGCCCTTCCGGCGCCAGCGCCAGATGCTCCGGCCGGATGCCGAGCGTGATCTTGGCTCCAGCGGCAAGGCTGCCGGTGGCGCAGGCGACCTCATGGCCTCCCTCGCCCAGCGCGACCTTACCCGCTGCGGTCACGCGGCCGGGCAGGAGGTTCATGCGCGGCGAACCGATGAAGCCGGCGACGAAGAGGTTGTCGGGGCGGTTGTAGAGTTCGAGTGGCGTGCCGATTTGCTCGATCCGCCCGCCCTGCAGCACGACGATACGGTCGGCCAGCGTCATCGCCTCGACCTGATCGTGGGTGACGTAGATCATCGTGCCGCCGAGTTCGGCATGGAGCGCGGCGAGCTCCTTGCGGGTGGCGACGCGCAGCTCCGCGTCGAGGTTGGAGAGGGGCTCGTCGAAGAGGAAGATCTTGGGGTCGCGCACGATGGCGCGGCCGATGGCGACGCGCTGGCGCTGGCCGCCGGAGAGCGCCTTGGGCTTGCGCTCGAGATAATCGGTCAGCCGCAGCATCTCAGCCGCGCGCTTCACGCGCTTGTCGATCTCGTCGCGCTTGAAGCCCATGTTCTCCAGCGCGAAGGCCATGTTCGCGTAGACGCTCATATGCGGATAGAGCGCATAGGACTGGAACACCATGGCGAGTCCGCGCTCGGAGGCGGGCAGACCGGTGACATCAGCGCCATCGATCGCGATCGTGCCGCCGGTGATCTCCTCCAGCCCCGCAATCGAGCGCAGCAGGGTCGACTTGCCGCAACCGGAGGGGCCGACGAACACGACGAACTCGCCGTCGGCGACAGCGAGGTCGATGCCGTGGAGCACCGTCGTCGCGCCATAGGCCTTGCGGACGGCGGAGAGCTTCAGTTCGGCCATGCGGAACTCACTTCCCTCATTTCATGCCGGTGTTGGCAATGCCGGTGGTGATGAAGCGCTGCAGGAAGACGAAGACGAGCGCGACCGGCAGCAGCGTCACCACGGTCATCGCGAGCAGGTAGTGCCACTGCGTCTGCAACTCGCCCTGGAAGGCGTTGAGGCCGATCTGCAGCGTGTAGGCCTCGGTCTTGGTCAGCACGGCGAGCGGCCAGAGGAACTCGTTCCAGCGCCACATGATCGAGAAGATCGCGAGCACGGCCAGCGCCGGCATGGCGAGCGGCATGACGATGCGCCAGTAGATCTGCCACTCCGAGGCCTTGTCCATGCGCGCTGCCTCGATCAGATCGCGCGGCAGAGTCAGCATGTACTGGCGCAGCAGGAAGACGCCGGTCGGTGTCGCGGCTCCCGGCAGGATCACCGCCCAGAGCGAATTGACGAGACCAAGCTTGGTGATGACCAGATAGACCGGCACGAGGATGATGGTGATCGGAATCATCAGCGTGCCGACAACCATCAGCATTACCGCCGTCTTGCCTTTGAATTCGTAGATCGACAGGGCATAGGCGGCCATCGAGTTGATGATCAGCGTGATGATCGTCGCGACCAACGTGACGAAGACCGAGTTCCAGAGGAAGCGGGTGAAGGCGAAGCGCTCCAGCGGCTCGGTGTAATTCTCCGTGGCGAGCTTGAACTCGCGCACGGGCGTGCGCTTGTCGATGGGGACGCGGATCGTCTCGCCCGGATTGGCCGGATCGACCATCTGTGCCTGGATGCCGATGCGGCGCACCTGTGCGAGCACGCGCTTGCTGCCATCGGGCATCTCGACCTCGAAGAGCGGCAGCTTCTGGGACTGGCCGGGAACGACCACTTCCTTCTGCGACATCGGCAGCAGCGAAGGCGGGAATTCGAGCAGGCCGGCCTGGGTCTTGAACGAGGACATTCCGAGCCAGAGCACCGGCCCGAACATCAGCACGACGCCGACGAGGAGATAGGCGTAAGCCGCGATGTCGGTCCAATGCCAGCGGCCGGGTTTGCGGCGCGCGGTCATCATGGCGACGGCCTTGTTGGCGTGAACAGCCTGGCTCATGCGGCCCCCTTGCGGCGACTCGCCGCGAGCTGGGCCAGCGTCAGCGCGAAGAGCACGACGCCGAGCACCACGGAGGCCGCCGCCGCCAGACCGAAATTCTGGACCTGATTGGCGAAGGCGGTCTCGTAGATGTAATGCACCACCAGCAGCGTCGCGGTGCCCGGCCCGCCGCCGGTGAGCACGAAGACCTCGTCGAAGGTCTGCACGCCCTTGATCAGCGCCAG
Source organism: Allobosea sp. 10L417 (assembly GCF_056395485.1). NCBI lineage: Bacteria > Pseudomonadati > Pseudomonadota > Alphaproteobacteria > Hyphomicrobiales > Alloboseaceae > Allobosea > Allobosea sp. 10L417. The sequence goes on along the minus strand of NZ_JBFTJP010000002.1, from coordinate 371,403 downwards.
CACGATCACGACGATCATGTTCGGCCAGAGCAGCGGCAGAGTGATGCGCCAGAACATGCGCCAGCGCGGCGTCGCGTCCATCTCGGCGGCTTCATAGAGATCGGCCGGGATCGCCTGCAAGCCGGCGAGCAGGATCAGCGTGTAGAAGCCCATATGGGCCCAGACCGAGACGAAGACGATCCAGAACATCGCCCAGCTCGGATCGACCAGGAAGAGGATGCGCTCGCCGCCGAGCGAGGTGATGGCGGCGTTGAGCAGGCCGTCGCGCTGGAGAATCCATTTCCAGGTCAGCGCCACCACCACCGGCGAGAGCAGCACCGGGAAGAAGTAGACGGCGCGGAAGAAGCCGCGCGCCCGGATCTTCATGTTCAGAACGACGGCGGTCAGGAGCGAGAACAGCACCATCGCCGTGACCTGAAAGGCGGTGAAGCGGGCGGTGTTGTAGACGCCGCGCCAGAAATGATCCTCGCGGCAGGACGATGGGTCGAGGAAGGAGCCGCAGTCGAAAAGATAGGCGTATTGCTGCGCCCCGACATAGGGCCGCTCGGTCGGGAAGAGCCCTGCCCCGCCCGTCACCGAGAAGATGAAATTGATGACGAGCGGCAGGAAGACGAAGAGCGAGAAGAAGGCGAGGTTGGGCAGAATGAAGACATAGGCCATCCGCCGCTCGCCGATCAGGCGCTGGAGCGCCCGCATCGGCCAGTCGACGAGACGCATGAGCAGCGCGAGCGGCGCGGCGAGAGTGCCAGCGGCGCCCGCCCCCTCGCGGCGCGGGTTCATGTCGGCGGAGGCCATCCGTCTTACTTCTTACGCTCGGCGATCTGCTGGGCGATGTCGGATTCGATCCGCTTGAAGGCCTCGTCGAGCGTGCCTTCACCCGAGATCGCCTGGCCGAGACGGCTGATCGTCGCGTTGAAGATGACGCGGTTGTTGACGTAGCCCTGCAGCTTGTAGGCGACCGGCGAGAGCTGCGCGACCTGATCCGAGAAGACCTTGAGCGCGGCCTTGGCCTGCGGCTTGGCATCCTTGTAATCGAGGCCCTTGGCGGCGATGCCGAGATGGCCGGGAACGAAGAGCGAGCGGGCATAGAACTCGCTCAGCACCGACTCGCTCGCCAGATAATCCATCACCTTGGCGACGGCTTCCGGGCTCTTGGTCGTCTTGATCGCGACGAGGCCGGCGCCACCCGGCATGCCCGAGCAATTGCCCGCGCCGCAAGGCGAGGGAACCGCGACCCAGTCGAAGGCATCGCCGACCGTCTTGTCGAACTGGGCGATCTGCCAGGAGCCGGAGTGGTACATCACCACCTGGGCGTTCTTGAACTCGTCATTGGCGCCGCGATAGGCGGTGCCGGAGACCGAGCCCCAGAGCTCCTTCTTCATCACGCCGTCATTGTGCCAGTCATAGACCCGCTTGGCGGCGCGCTTGAAACCCTCGTCGACCACCGCGGGCTCGCCCTTGTCGTCGAAGACCTTGGCGCCCTCGGAGACAGCGACCGAGAAGAAGCGGTGGCCGGAACGGTCCATCGCCAGCGGGAACGGCGCCTGGACCTTGTCGGCCACGGCCTTGGCCGCCTTACCCCAATCCTCCCAGGTCGCCTTCGCACCGGGCATGGCGATACCGGCCTGCTCGAACAGCGTCTTGTTGACGAAGGGGCCGGTGACGGTGAGCTGCGTCATGAAGCCGGTGATCGCGCTGGAATCACCCTCAGGGCGCATCCAGGGCAGGAACGGGCCGAAATTCTTCTCCCAGTAGGAGGCGTCCTTCAGATAGGGGCGCATGTCGAGCGCATAGCGGGCGATGCCCCCGAGATCGACGACGCGGGCGATGTCCGGGCCCTGCCCCGAGGCGAGCTGGACCGGCAGATTTTCGGTGATCGCCTTATAAGGCACCTGATCGAGGACGACCTTGATGTCCTTGTTCTGAGCCTCGAAGCGCTTCAGCAGATCGGAAACGACCTCGCCCTCATTGCCGTCGGAGTACCAGGCGATACGCACCGTGGTCTGGGCGAAGGCCCCGCTACCGGCGACGAGGCCAACCGTCAGCGCGAGCGCGGAAATCCACTGCTTCCTCTGCATCTGCGTTCCATCCCTGAATGACGACGCCTCAACGAGCGTCTTGACAACTACTAAGGCAAACGTTTGCCTTGCTTGTCAACGGGCGACGCGCACGCCATTGCTGCGTGCGGCCGGCTTATGCCCACCCACCGGCGTCAATGCCGTGCGAAGGGATCGGGGAGGATCATGACGGCGAAGGCCGCAAGACCGCAGCAGAGCCTGGCGTCGCTGGCGACCGTCGCGCACGACACCGGCGTTTCGGTCGCGACCGTTTCCCGGATCGTCAACGGCAAGGCCGGCCGGGCTTCCGCCGATACGATCGCCCGGGTCGAGGAAGCCATCCTCCGGCTGGGCTACCGTCCGAACCCGGTCGGGCGGGCACTCAAGCGCCGGGCCAGCCGCGTCGTGGCGATGCTGGCGCCCAATCTCGACAATCCCGCCATGGCCGCGATCGCAGTCTCGACCGAAGCCGCGCTGCGCGGCGCCGGCTTCGTGATGATCCTCTGCGACACGCATGACCGGGCCGATCTGCAGGACGACTATCTGCGCGCGATGCGTGATCAGTTCGTCGCCGGCTATGTCATGGTTAGCGCAGTAAGCAGCCCCGGCCTTGCCGACGCATCGAAGCGCGGCGATCCGATGGTCTTCGTGGCGCGGCGCAACCCGCTGGGCGGTGGGGCGTATGTCGGCATCGACAACCGCGCCGCCGGAGCGGACGCAGCCGATTACCTGCTCGCGCGGGGCATCGACAGCACGGCCGTGCTGATGGCGGCCGAGAACGCCTCCAGCACAGCCGAGCGTGCCGACGGCTTCGTCGACAGACTGATCGCGCGCGGGTTTGGGGTCGATCGTATCCGCCGTGCGAGCGCGCCCGGCCTGTCGCATATCGAGATCGGCTATGCCGCCGCGCGGAATATGGTCGCGGCCGGCGGCTGGCCGGACAGCGCCCTCTGCGTCAGCGACATGATCGCCTACGGCGCCTATCGCCTGGCGGCCGAAAGCGCCGTCGCCATTCCCGAGCGCTGCGCGCTGATCGGCATCGACGGCAATGCGATCAATCGCTGGATCGCGCCCTGGCTGACCTCGATCCGCATCCCCTACGAGCATTTCGGCCAGTACGTCGTCGCGCAGCTCAGATCATTGTGGAGCGGCGCAGCGACGCAGGAAGTCAATGTGCCTCATGACCCGCCACCGATGATCGAACGGCTCAGCGCCTGATTCCGTCCACGGAACAGCCTCGCATGGTGCGGGGCCGCAACGGCCCGCCGCCCCGCAAGTCACGATCGCGTCATGTGGCGTACCGCGCGCGCTCCGGCCGGCGCGCCCTATCGATCTCTTCAGCCTCGGATCATCACGCAACGCTCGCCGCTTCGGAGCCGCAGGGGCGCTCACAAGAGCTGCTAAACACCTGTATAACTTCGATATAGCGGATCACGCTCCAATCTTGCGAAGCGACACCCGCGAGCCCCTGGAGCCACGACGGCGCGCAGCGTTCCACCTCGCGCTCTCCCGCAACCGAGGCGTACGCCTAAAGTCTAGCATCGCGTGCCATTGCCCAGCGGATGGGCAGCTTGACGCCCTCAGGGCAGAGTTTCACTATTCCAAAGAGGAACAAGACGCTCTTGTTCGCCTGGGAGGTTGAGATGCTGCATGAGCTCTCGCGTCGCCAGTTCCTGAAAGCCGCAGGCGCGGGTCTGGGCGGTTCTGCCGTCGCCGCGCTGGGGTTCGGGGGTGCCGAAGAGGCGCTTGCCCAGGCCGTGCGGCCCTTCAAGCTGGCGCGCACCACGGAAACGCGAAATACCTGTCCGTACTGTTCCGTCGCCTGCGGCGTGATCATGTACAGCCTGGGTGACAACTCCAAGAACGCTCACCCGGCCATCATCCATATCGAGGGCGACCCGGACCACCCGACCAATCGCGGCACGCTATGCCCGAAGGGGTCCGCCCTCCTCGACTTCGTCCATTCCGAGACGCGCACCAAATTCCCGCAATATCGCGGGCCCGGCCAGCGCGAGTTCAAGCAGATCAGCTGGGGCGAGGCGCTCGACCGCATCGCGCGGCTGATGAAGGATGACCGCGACAAGAACTTCGTCGCCACCAACCAGGACGGCGCGACGGTCAACCGCTGGCTGACCACCGGTTTCCTGGCCGCTTCGGCGACCACCAACGAAACGGCCTTCCTGACCTACAAGGTCGTGCGAAGCCTCGGAGTCTTGGCGTTCGACAACCAGGCGCGTGTTTGACACGGACCGACGGTGGCCAGTCTGGCCCCAACATTCGGTCGCGGTGCGATGACCAACTCCTGGACGGACATCAAGAACACCGACCTCATCATCGTCATGGGCGGCAACGCCGCCGAGGCGCACCCTTGCGGCTTCAAATGGGTCACTGAGGCCAAGGCTCAGCGTGGCGCCAAGCTGATCGTCGTCGATCCGCGCTTCACGCGCACGGCCTCGGTCGCCGATTTCTATGCGCCGATCCGGCAAGGCACTGACATCGCCTTCCTGCTCGGGGTGATGAAGTACCTGATCGACAACGACAAGATCCAGCACGACTACGTGCGCATGTTCACCAATGCGCCCTATATCGTGAAGGAGGGCTTCAGCTATCAGGACGGCCTCTTCACCGGCTATGACGAGGCCAAGCGCGACTATGACCGCTCGACCTGGGAGTATGAGCTCGGTGCGGACGGCTATGTGCAGGTCGATGAGACGCTGCAACATCCGCGCTGCGTTTACCAGCTCCTGAAGAAGCATACCGCCGTCTATACGCCGGAGATGGTCGAGCGCATTTGCGGCACGCCTAGGGACAAATACCTGGCAATCTGCAAGATGATCTCGGAGTGCTCGGCGCGCGACAAGACGATGACGTCGATGTATGCGCTCGGCTGGACGCAACACTCGAAGGGCTCGCAGAACATCCGCTCGATGGCGATGGTGCAGCTGCTGCTCGGCAATATCGGCGTGCGCGGCGGCGGCATGAATGCGCTGCGCGGCCACTCCAACATCCAGGGTCTGACCGATATCGGCCTGATGTCGGACCTGATCCCGGGTTATCTGGCGATACCGAAGGACAGGGAGGTCGATTTCGCGACCTATATGTCGACGCGCGGCTTCAAGCCGTTGCGCCCCAACCAGATGAGCTACTGGCAGAACTACAGGAAGTTCATGGTGAGCTTCCTGAAGTCGATGTGGGGCCCGGCCGCGACGGCGGAGAACGATTTCTCCTATCAGTGGCTGCCTAAGCTCGACGTGCCCGGCTACGACATGCTGCGCACCTTCGACCTGATGTATCAGGGCAAGGTCAACGGCTATTTCTGCCAGGGCTTCAATCCGCTCTTGTCCGCGCCCAACCGGGGCAAGATCACGGCGTCGCTGTCGAAGCTGAAATTCCTCGTGGTGATGGATCCGCTGCAGACGGAGACAGCGCGCTTCTGGAAAGACGAAGGCGTCCATAACGACGTCAAGCCGGAGTCGATCCAGACCGAGGTCTTCGAACTGCCGACGAGCTGCTTCGCCGAGGACGAGGGCTCGCTGGTCAATTCCGGCCGCTGGCTGCAATGGCACTGGCCGGGTCAGGAACCTCCGGGCGAGGCCAAGGCCGACACCTGGATCATGGCGCAGCTCCACATGCGCCTGCGGGCGCTCTACCAGAAGGAGGGCGGGGCCTTCCCCGACCCGATCGTCAATCTGCACTGGCCCTATCGCGATCCGCAGGACCCGCAGCCCGACGAAATGGCCAAGGAGCTGAACGGCTACGTCGTCTCCACCGTCGCGGACCCGGCCGATCCGAACAAGGTGCTGCTGGAGAAGGGCAAGCAGGTCGATACCTTCGGCCAGTTGCGCGATGACGGCTCGACCGCCTGCGGCTGCTGGATCTATTCGGGCAGTTGGACCGAGCGGGGCAATATGATGGCCCGGCGCGACACCAACGATCCCGGCAATACCGGCGCCTATTCGAACTGGGCCTTCTCCTGGCCGGCCAACCGGCGCATCCTTTACAATCGCGCCTCGGCCGATATCGACGGCAAGCCCTGGGATCCCAAGCGCAAGCTGATCGAATGGAACGGCACGGCCTGGACCGGCTACGACGTGCCGGACATCGCGCCGACGGCCAAGCCGCAGGATGTGGGCCCGTTCATCATGAACCCCGAGGGATCGGCCCGCCTCTTCGTTCGCGGCATGATGCGGGACGGCCCCTTCCCGGCGCATTACGAGCCCTTCGAAAGCCCCGTCGTCAACGTGACGGCGCCGAAGATCCGCGGCAACCCGGTCGCCCGCATCTTCAAGGAAGACCTCGCCGCGCTCGGAACCTCGGACAAGTTCCCGTATGCGGCGACGTCCTACCGCCTGACCGAGCACTTCCACTTCTGGACCAAGCATGTCTGGGTCAATGCGGTGCTGCAGCCGGAGTTCTTCGTCGAAATCAGCGAACAGCTGGCGGCGGAAAAGAACATCCAGAAGGGCGGGTGGGTGAAGGTTTCCTCCAACCGCGGCTCGGTCTATGCCAAAGCCGTGGTGACCAAGCGCATCAAACCGCTGATCTGCGATGGCAAGACCATCCATGTGGTCGGCATCCCGCTCCACTGGGGCTTTACCGGTGCGGCCAGGAAGGGCTTCGGCCCTAACAGCCTCACCCCGTTCGTCGGCGACGCCAACACCGATACGCCCGAGTTCAAGGCGTTCCTGGTGAATGTCGAGCCGTCCAACGGGCCAGCGGTCAGCTAGGGAGGGTCCGATGGCAGGATTGCAGAGTCAGGACTTCGCCCGCATCTCGGCGACCACTTTCAGGCCGCCGGACGTCCGCCATGATTTCGAGGTGGCGAAGCTCATCGACGTCTCCAAATGCATCGGCTGCAAGGCGTGCCAGGCGGCCTGCCTCGAGTGGAACAATCTGCGCGAGGAGATCGGCATCAACCGGGGCGTCTACGACAACCCGCATGATCTGACGCCGAACACCTGGACGCTGATGCGGTTCACCGAGTGGGAGAACCCCGAGAGCGGCAATCTCGAATGGCTGATCCGCAAGGATGGCTGCATGCATTGCGCCGATCCGGGCTGCCTCAAGGCCTGCCCGGCCCCTGGCGCGATCGTGCAGTACAACAACGGCATCGTCGACTTCGTCTCGGAGAACTGCATCGGCTGCGGCTATTGCGTGAAGGGCTGCCCCTTCAACATCCCGCGCATCAGCCAGTCCGACCACAAGGCCTATAAATGCACGCTCTGCTCAGACCGGGTCTCGGTCGGCCAGGCCCCGGCCTGCGCCAAGGCCTGCCCCACCGGCGCGATCGTGTTCGGCACCAAGCAGGCGATGCTCGACCATGCGCAGACGCGGCTGACGGATCTCAAGTCCCGCGGCTTCAGGAACGCCGGCATCTACGATCCGCCGGGCGTCGGCGGCACCCATGTGATGTATGTGCTGCATCATGCCGACCAGCCGCAGCTCTACGCCAACCTGCCGGCGAACCCGCGGATCAGCCAGGTGGTCGAGCTCTGGAAGGGGCTGACCAAATATGCCGGCATGGCAGCGGTGGGCTTCGCCGCCGCCTTCGCCTTCGTCCATGCGACGGTGGCGCGACGCAACGATGTCAGCCGCGCTGAGGATCGCGAGGCCGAGCATCTGATCGACGAGGAGGCTGCCCGTGGCCGTGAGGCGTGAAGAGGAGCGCACGACCGTCGACCGCTATCCCGGCCGCGTGCGCGTCAATCACTGGATCACCGCGATCTCGCTCATCCTGCTCGCGTTCAGCGGTGCCGCGCTGTTCCACCCCACGCTGTTCTTCCTGTCGAGCCTGTTCGGCGGTGGTTCCAACACGCGGGCCCTGCATCCCTGGATCGGCGTCGTGCTGCTGGCGAGCTTCGCCATCCTGTTCATCCAGATGGTCCGCTACAATTTCTGGACGAAGGCCGATACCCGATGGATGGGCCATATCGGCGAGGTGATGTCGGGCCGGGAGGAAAGCGCCCCGGAAGTCGGCAGGTACAATGGCGCCCAGAAGATCGTCTTCTGGCTGATGACGCTCCTGATCCTCGTTCTGTTCGGGACGGGCCTGATGATCTGGTACGAGTATTTCGGAGCCAGCTTCACCATCGAGCAGCAGCGCTTCGGCCATATCATCCATGCGCTCGCAGCCATCGCGATGCTGCTCGTCGTCATCGTCCATATCTATGCCGGCTTCTATGTGCGCGGTACGATCAACGCGATGACCGAGGGCAAGGTGACGGGCGGCTGGGCCTTCCGGCACCATCGACTCTGGCTGCGGCACGAGGCGCGGGAGGGCGTGATCGACGAACGTCAACTACCGCCGCGCGGCCACAGCGCCGGCCCGGCCGAATAGATCCGATTGCGGGACGGCTCCGGCCGCTCCGCCTCCCGTGACCGGTGCGGTTCGAGAGGACAGTGAATGAGTGACGATCCGGGCTTCGCCGCCTTCGAAGATGTCGGTATCGCCGAACGCGACAAGCCGCCTTTCGTCAGATTGCCGAAGCCGGAAAGCCTGTTCGGCCTGCGCGCGATGCGCTTCGCGGCGCTCGCTCCGGGCCATCAGCTCGAAGCCTATCTCCTCTTCCTCTCCGAGCTTTCGAAGGTGCAGGACAAGCTGGCGCGCGAGCTGCCGCCCCCTGCCCTGCCATCACTGGCGCAGATGCGCCAACGCGCCGGCCACGCGATGCCGATCCTGCCGCGTGAGGAGTTGGCCGACGATCCCACCACTTCGGAAGCCTTTGCGCGGCTCGTGACGCTGCTCGCCGATGTCGCGATGCCCGATCTCGCCCGCGCCGCGCTCGATCGTGCCGGCAAAGCCGACGACGAAGGTCGGCGGGCGATGTTCGCTGCGGTTCTGGCGGATGCCGTCCCGGTCGAGGCCTTCGCCGAGCACATCTTCGCCGCGGCGGCCGTGCAGATCGTCGCGGCGCAACGCGCGGCGCAGCTCGACCCTGTCCTGCCGCAACCTGTCGCCGACGGCGTCTGCCCCTGCTGCGGTGGACCGCCCGTCAGCAGCACGGTGGTCGGCGACGCCAATATCGAGGGCGTGCGCTATGTCCAGTGCTCGCTCTGCGCGACGCAATGGAACCATGTCCGGGTCAAGTGCGTCTCGTGTGGGTCGACCAAAGGCATCGCCTATCAGGCGATCGAAGGCATCGCCGATACGATCAAGGCCGAGATCTGCGACGAGTGCCGGACCTATGTGAAGATCCTGAACCAGCGCAAGGACATGGAGTTGGAACCCGTAGCGGACGATGTCGCAAGCCTCGGCCTCGACCTGCTGGTGAAAGAGGCCGGCTGGCGGCGCGCGGGAGTGAACCCATTCCTGCTCGGCTACTGATCAAGCGTCTCCCGGAGGGAGCCTGATGAACAAGCCCGAACGCTTCCGCCCGCCATCGGTTGACACCGTGCTGCACAGTGCCGGCGGCGAACTCGCCATCGCTCGCCATGGACGGGCAGCGGCCACCGATGCGATCCGGCAGGTTCTGGAGCAGTTGCGTGCCGGCGGCCAGCCGCCCGCCGCCTCCCTCGAACAGGTCAGCCGCATGGCGCTGGATTGGCTGGAAGAGCGCGGGCGGCCCTCGCAGCGCCCGGTCATCAACCTGACCGGCACGGTGCTGCACACCAATCTAGGCCGCGCCCTCCTCGCCGAGGAGGCGATCGAGGCCGTGGTCACCGCCATGCGCGCGCCAACCAATCTCGAATACGAGATCGAAGCCGGTCAGCGCGGCGAGCGCGACGCCCATGTGCGCGATCTGATCCGCGAACTGACAGGCGCCGAGGATGCGATCCTCGTCAACAACAACGCCTCGGCCGTACTGCTGGTGCTCAACACCCTCTCAAGGAACCGCGAGGCCATCGTCTCGCGCGGCGAGCTGATCGAGATCGGCGGCGCCTTCCGCATGCCGGACATCATGGCGCGTGCCGGCGCCGTGCTGCGCGAGGTCGGCACGACGAACCGCACGCATCTCAGGGACTATGCCGAAGCCATCGGCCCTGAGACGGGGCTGCTGATGAAGGTTCACACCTCGAACTATGTGGTGCAAGGCTTCACCGCCGAGGTGGAGCCGGCGGCGCTGGCCAAGCTCGCAGACCAGCACGGCCTGCCCTTCGTCGACGATCTCGGCTCGGGCACGCTGATCGATCTGTCGCGCTGGGGTTTGCGCAAGGAGAAGACGGTCCAGGACGCGCTGAAGGGCGGCGCCGATCTCGTCACCTTCTCCGGCGACAAGCTGCTGGGTGGGCCGCAGGCCGGCATCGTCGCCGGGCGCAGGGATCTGATCGCCAAGCTGGCGAAAAACCCGCTGAAGCGGGCGCTGCGCCTCGACAAGCTCAGGCTGGCGGCGCTCGAAGCCACGCTACGGCTCTACCGCGATCCCGACCGCCTGTCGCAGCGCCTGCCGACGCTCAGGCTGTTCACGCGGACGGCGGCGGAACTGCGAACCGCAGCGGAGCGTCTCCTGCCCGGCCTCATCGGCTCGCTCGGCCCAAGCTGGCAGGTCGAGGTCATCGACTGCGCCAGCCAGATCGGCTCCGGCGCGCTGCCCCTGGAGACGCTGCCGAGCGCTGGTCTTGCGCTGCGCCCGGCCGGCAAGACGACCGGTTCGGCCATCGAGAAGCTGGCTGCGGCCTTTCGGGCCGTCCCGGTGCCGATCATTGGAAGGATCGCGCAGGGAGCGCTGATCTTCGACCTGCGCTGTCTCGAGGACGAGGCGCTTTTCGCCGCGCAGCTCGCTGCGCTAAACGCGGAGCCGAGCAATGGGCTGGCTTGAGCGCTTCTTCCGCAAGGATTCCATGGGCGTGCCCGAGAGCGGCCATGATGTGGCGGCGGCCATGGCCGAGGCGGCCGCCGCTGTCGAGCGCTGCGATCATGCGGCCGCGCTCGCGATCTGGGGTCCGCTCGCCCATGCCGGCTTCAGTCGTGCCCAGAACAATATCGGCGCCTGCTTCGCCGAAGGCTACGGCGTCGACCGCGACCCGGCGCTGGCCCTGCGCTGGCTGACGCTTTCAGCCGAGGGCAGCGATCCGGTCGGGCAGCGCAATCTTGCGGCCCTTCATTTCAAGGGCGATGGCGTTGAGCAGAACGACGACGAGGCGCTGCGCCTCTACCGCCTCGCAGCCGAACAGGGCGACGCCCCCGCCCAGGACATGCTGTCGTGGATGTTGCTGGAAGGCGGGCGCGTCACCGATCGCGCCGAGGCTCTGCGCTGGGCGCAGGCCGCGGCCAAGAGCGGGATAGCCACCAGCATGACCAGGCTCGGCATGATGCATCACGATGCGCTCGGCGTTGAGCGCGACGCGACGCTGGCCTCGCAATGGTGGCAGCGCGGGATGGCGGCAGGGGACCCGGACTCCGAAGCGATGCTCGGCGCCGCGACCCTGCTCGGCCAGGGCGTGCCGCAGGATGCCGGCCGCGCGCTCGCCCTCCTGCTCGCCGCCGAGGCGAAGGGCAGCCTGCTCGCGGCTCCCTTCATCAAAGCCGCACGGGTTGCCGCTGCCCCGGCGGAGGCCGGGTCATGATCATCGGCACGGCCGGTCATATCGACCACGGCAAGACTTCGCTGGTCAGGCGACTGACCGGCGTGGATACCGACCGGCTGAAGGAGGAGAAGGCGCGCGGCATCAGCATCGCGCTCGGCTTCGCCTATTGGCCGCAGGCGGACGGCAGCATCATCGGCTTCATCGACGTGCCCGGCCACGAGAAGTTCGTCCATACGATGCTGGCCGGCGCCTCCGGCATCGACCTGCTTCTGCTCGTCGTGGCGGCGGATGACGGGGTGATGCCGCAGACGCGCGAGCATGTCGCCATCGCCCGGCTGCTCGGCATCGGACAGGCTGTCGTGGCGCTCACCAAGGCGGATCTGGCCGATCCGGATCGGTTGGCCGCTGCCACAAACGAGATCGCAAACCTGCTCGCCAAGACGCCCTTCGCGGAGGCGCCGATCCTGCCCGTCTCGACCGTGACCGGTGACGGCATCGCCGCGCTATCTACATTGCTTGCCGAGAAAGCGCATGCGAGCCGGCCGCAGCATAGCGATGGCGCCTTCCGCCTCGCCGTCGATCGCTGCTTCACCCTCCAGGGCACGGGCACGGTGGTGACCGGCACCGTGCTGTCCGGCAATGTCGCCGTGGGCGACAGCGTCATCGTTTCGCCGGCCGGGACAGTGGCACGTGTGCGCTCGGTCCACGCCCAGAACCGCCCGGCCGAGCGCGGCGCAGCGGGAGATCGCTGTGCGCTCAACCTCGCCGGGCCGGGCATTTCCAAGGACGCCATCCGGCATGGCGACATCGTGCTGGTACCCTCCCTTCATGCACCGACACTGCGGCTCGATGCAGAGGTTACGGTGCTGCCCACAGAGGCGAAGCCGCTGACGATGTGGCAGCCGGTGCGGCTGCACCATGCGGCGGCGGAGGTCGGAGCGCGCATCGTGCTGCTCGGGGAGGAGATCGTCCCCGGCGCCACGGCTCCCGTTCAGCTCGTCCTCGACACCCCTCTGGCCGCCTCGGCGCTCGACCGCTTTGTGCTGCGCGACGCCAGCGCCTCGCGCACCATCGGCGGCGGACGCATTCTCGACCTCCGCGCGCCGGAGCGCCGGCGCCGCAGCCCGGAGCGGCTGGCACAGCTCGCGGCGCTCGGGCTGTCCGACCCGGCCGAGGCGCTGCGCGCGCTCCTGTCCCTGCCGCCGCATCACATCGACCTCGACGGTTTCGTCCGAGATCGCGCGCTCGGAGCCGCGGCGAACGGCGAACTGGCTGCCGGGCTTGGTCTTGTCCGGATCGGCTCGCTCGCGATGCTGCCCGAAAACTGGCGGGACCTCTCGCAGGCGACGGTCGAGCGGCTCGACGTCTGGCATGCCGAGCATCCCGATTTGCCCGGCATGGGCCTGGAGCGCTTGCGCCTTGCCGTCGCGCCACGCCTGCCTGCGCCGCTCTTCCGGATGGTGCTGGGGCGATTTGCCGATAGCGGCTTGCTCGTCATGGCCGGTTCATGGGTCCGGCGCCCTGAGCACGAGGTCAGGCTCTCGCCCGAGGACGAGGCGCTCTGGTCGCGGATCGCGCCGCTGATCGATGCGCAGGAGCGGTTCCGGCCTCCGCGCGTGCGCGATATCGGCCAGATGCTTGGCCACCGCGAAGAGGACATCCGCCGCTTGTTCCGGCTAGCTGGCCGGCGCGGCGATGTTCACGAGGTTGCGCTCGACCACTTCTTCCTGCGGGCGACCTTGACCGAGATGGTCGGCATCGCCGTGGAGCTTGCAGGCACCGATCCGGCCGGCTTTAACGCCGCGCAGTTTCGCGACAGGCTCGACAACGGCCGAAAGGTGGCTATCCAGATACTCGAATTCTTCGATCGTCATGGCCTCACCATCCGCCGCGGCGATCTCAGGCGCATCAACCGGCAAAGGCTCGATCTGTTCGGCCCGCAGCCGGGGATGCCCGATGGAGGAGAAGCGTCCCCGGTGGGGCGTCCGGACTTCAAATCCGGGAGGGGCCGTCAGACGGTCTCTGGTGGGTTCGACTCCCATTCTCTTCCGCCAATTCACTGAGGCGGCATGATCGATAGCGCGGCCCCTGCCCTCGACCCGATCTTGCATTTCGAGTGCGCCGCCGATGCGGCCTGCCCGACCGAGGGTTCGCCGCGTGTCGACATCTAAAGGTCTTGGAACCGATTTCGACCGCTGGCTCGGAAAACTCTTCCGCAAGGGCCCGTTCACCGCGCTGATCGTGCTCGTGAAGATCACCGAGCCGAAGGTGGAGCCGCTGCGCTCGACCTTCGTCCATGTCGTCGGCGACGAGATCGACTGGGGCGATATCGTCCTGATGCTGCGCGGTGCCGGCGTGAGCTGGGACGGAGCGGCCTTCTTTCCGACGCGCGACGAGGGCGGCGGCCTCGTGCCCGATGACCTGGCCCGCAAGCGGCTGCGCGAGCTGGAAGACACCCTGCGCGAAGACCGGTTGGTTCTCAACAAGGGCGCCTTCTTCGACGTCTGGGGGCGGAATCTGGAAATCAGGGAGGCCTGAGCAGCCTCCATCGCCATGCTCGGGCTTGATCCGAGCATCTCAGGCAGGAGAAGGCGCCCTCTTCGGGAAGAGATTCTCGGGTCTTCGCTATCCTCGGCCCGAGAATGACGGAGTCTCTCTTGTCAGGCCGCCACGACCCGCCCCGGTCCCGCCTCGACCGCGCCGATGATCCGCGCGGCCGGATAGCCCGCCGCCTTGATCCGCGTGAGGATGTCCTGCGCCCGCTCCGCCTTGCAGGAGACCAGAAGCCCGCCGGAGGTCTGCGGATCGGTCAGCAAATGGCGCCGCCAGTCCGGCAACCCGGCCGGCAACTCGGCGCCTTCGCCATAGCTTGCCCAGTTGCGGTGCGAGGCGCCGGTCACCCTGCCCTCCTGCGACAGCCGTTCTGCCTGCGAAAGGAACGGCAGATCGGCCAGTTTCAACCGCAGCGTGGCTCCGGAACCGCGCGCCATTTCCAGCCCGTGGCCGAGGATGCCGAAGCCGGTGACATCCGTGATGGCGTGGACATCGTCATCCTCCGCCAATTCGGCGCCGATGCGGTTGAGCAAGGTCACAGATGCGATCATCTCGTCATAGGCCGCCGGCGAGAGCTGTTCCTTCTTGAAGGCGGCCGAATAGATGCCGACGCCCAGCGCCTTGGTCAGGATCAGCGCATCGCCGGGCCTTGCCCCGCTGTTGCGGCGCAGATTCCGTGGATTCAGAAGCCCGATCACCGCCAGGCCGTAGATCGGCTCGGGCGCATCGATCGAGTGGCCGCCCGCGACGGGGATGCCGGCCTCGGCGCAGATCGAGGCGCCGCCCATCAAAATCTCGCGTGTCGTCTCGATCGGCAACTTGTCGAGCGGCATGCCGAGGATCGCCAGCGCCATGATCGGCTTGCCACCCATGGCGTAGACATCCGAGATCGCATTGGCCGCGGCGATGCGGCCGAAATCACGGGGGTCGTCGACCATCGGCATGAAGAAATCCGTGGTGGCGACCACACATGTATTCTCATCGACCTGCCACACGGCCGCATCGTCACCTGTCTCGGTGCCGACGAGAAGCTGCTTGTAAGGCCCCGCGGCCGGATGCTCGGCCAGGAGCCGCTGGAGCACCGAGGGCGCCAGCTTGCAGCCGCAGCCGCCGCCATGCGCCAGGCTGGTCAGCCGGGGGGCGGCAGGCTTCGCCGGCGTTTCAAGCTCGATCGTGTCATTCATCATCGGTCTCCGGGCGGCATGGCCGGGCGCCGACGCGGCCCCGGCCGGGGACGACGTCGTCAGGCGGTGATCTCGGCCGCCCTGATCGTGTATTTGAAGGTGTCGGGATCGAGGCAATCGAGCAGCGCCCCGGCCACCTCCGCCTGTGGATACATCAGGAAGCCGACCTTGTGCTTCGAACCCGGCAATTCGAGGTCATGCGCCATGTTGTAGCCGAGCCAGTTGCCCTCCCAGGCGCCGAACAGGGCCTCGCGCGCGGCGACGACCTTCGGATTATCGACGGCATTGTTGCCGGGCGGCTCCTCGAGCACGACCTTGCGGACGTCGGCGGGATCGGTCGCGACCCAACCATGGCCTTCGAGCCAGATTTCGGCGCGGCAGTGCTGGGCCTTGGTGATGACTTCCGAACCGGCGCCCAGGCTCTTGTAGCCGAATTGAGAAGGCGCGACGCGAATGCCGTAGATATCGCGCGCGGGGATGCCGACCGAGCGCACGAGCGCGACATAGAGCGCATTGAGATCGGCGCATTTGCCGCCGAGGTTGCCGCTGCGCAGCATCGAGGCGACGTCGCCGGTGCCGCAACCGCGGGTTTTCGCATCGCGGAAGGTATTCGCGACGACCCATTGGTAGATCGCGCGCGCCTTGTCGATATCGCTGGCGTTGCCGGCAGCGGCCTTCTCGGCGGTTTCCTTGACGATGCCGTCCGTCGGCATGAGCTCGGTCGCCTCCAGATAGAGCCTGCGCTCGGCCGCGCCCAGCGCCGGCGCCGTGCCCGCAGCGAAATCCTCGGCGCGGTCGCGCAAGGCGAAACGGCTGCGGACCTCGACGGCCGGGGCCGCCGCCCCCTCCTTGAAGACGACATGCAGCATCCGTGCGCCGTATTTCGGATCGCTGACGACCTCGGCGGAGGCCGCATTGGTCTGCCAGTCGTTGCGAGCCGGCTTGATCCAGTCGACCTCGGTGACGGAGGGCAGCGGAACCCAGGCCTGCGCCTTCCCCCGCCCAGCCAGATCGAGCCGCGTCACCACCTCGAAATCGCGCCATTTGCCGGGCTTGGGAGCGAAGGCGGGTGCCTGCGCGATGCCCGCGCGCGGCAGCACAAGTGCCGCCCCCGCGGCGGCACCGGTCCTGAGCATATCGCGACGGCTGATCATGGTGTGCTCCTTCCCTTGTCGTCGTTGGCGTCGGATGGGCTTGATTTGGCTCCGACCATGGCTTCGAGCGCGGCCAGCACCGGCGGGCTGATCCAGTCGAGCGGCTCGGCGGCGAGCGCGACGGGGCGCAGATCGCGATCGAGCACGAAACTCGTCGGCAGCCCCTCCACCCGCCAGCGTTTCATGGCCGCACGGTCGCGGTCGAGCAGGATCGGGAAACGCACCGGGCGCTGCCGAAAGAAATTGCGGACCCGCGCATCGACCTCGCCGACATCGACGGCAAGGATGCTCGCACCCGCGCCGAGCCGCGCCGCCAGCGCATCGAGCGAGGCCAACTCCTCGACGCAGGGCGCGCACCATGTCGCGAAGAAATGAACGATGACGGGGCGGCCGCGCAGATCGGCGAGATCGATCGCCGGGCCATCAAGACGGTCGAGTGCAAGCGCCGGCGACGCTTCGTCGGGCCATGGCAGCAAATCTCCCGCAAATGCCCGCGCCGCTGCGAGGCACAAGGGGAGACCGGCCAGCGCCAGGAGAAAGCGCCTCCGCGGTCGATCCGATCGATGAGCGCCCCGGCACGCGGGAGCTGCGACGGCAAGCACGCGCCATCCTTTCCCGCGCGGTTGCCAGCGTCAATAGCGCCTTTTGGTGGGTGGTGGGCCTCAGCCGCCGCGATTCATGCGGACACGCGCTGCGGCGCCGAAACCAAAAGTCAGCTGCATTGCACCATCCCCTTTCCCCTACCCCGAAGCAGGATCATCCGGCACGATGATGAAGCTCGAAGCTCCTGCTTGTCATCGGAAACGCCGCGAGCTGTGGCCTGGCGCTGTAGCTGGCGCTGGAGGGAAACGCCGTGATGGCGCTCCGCTGGTCATCGTGGTGGCCGCTCTGGTCCGGACGCTCGTGCGCATCGTCAATGGCAAGTATTTTCGCCCTGCGGAAACGCCGATCGCCCAGGATTCCGAGGATTGAGCCGGCTGGGACCCGAGCACATCTCCTCTCCGATCAAATTTGCCGCAAGCTGAAATGGCCGCCGTACAGAAGCAGGTAACCAAACGTCATGCTTGGCGCTGATCGGCGCTGCCTTCGGTGCTATTTTCGATCTGGCCGACAGAACAATCTCCTTCTGAGGGGGAACCATGGCTGAGAGGGTGAAGGAGCTGCTGGCGCGCGACATAGAGACCCTGCGCGCCGATGTGCTCAAGGCTGGCGTCCTCAATGCGAAGGCGTTGCAGGAGAGTGCCGAAAACCATGTGGCGCACCTCTATGAGGTTCTCCGCGAATCCCAGGCTCTGCAGGATGCGTCGTTCCTCGTGGTGAACCGTGTCATTGCCTTCGCCCGGCTCCTCTACGGCCAGGCGGCGATCCTCGAATCGGAGCAGGCGCGACGCGAAGCACTGATGGCGGTGGATCGCCTGGCGACGGTGATCGACCGCGCCGCGTGGCGGGAAGAAGCCCAGATGCCGGCCTGAGGCCGGCACCATTCCCGCCATTTCCCAGCTCGCGGGGCCAGATTTCTCCACACTTGCACAGGGACTGTAGAAAGCCGGCTGAAGTGACTGGACAGGCCTGACGACAGCCTCTATATCGCCCCCACCAACACGGACGGCGCGTCGCGCCCCGGGGCGCCCAGGTAGCTCAGTTGGTAGAGCATGCGACTGAAAATCGCAGTGTCGGTGGTTCGATTCCGCCCCTGGGCACCATTCACGCTTCCAAGCGCTTCCACAGACCTCCAAAAAGCCCGCATTTCCGGCGGTTTTGGCCTAGCTTGAGCCTTCAGACTTCAACTGCCGTCCATTGACATCCAATCAGGGTGTTGGCCACGTTGCTCCCTATCGGCCAACAGGCGATTTGGAGCGGCCAACAATGGCGGGTTTGACGGACGTAAAAGTTCGCTCGGCGAAGTCTCCCGATCGTATCTCGAAGCTCTCCGACGGCGGCGGTTTGCAGCTCTGGGTGACCCCCGCTGGCGGCAAACACTGGAAGCTGGCCTATCGATTCGACGGGAAGCAGAAAAAACTTCCGATCGGTCCATACCCCCAGATCGGGTTGGCCGATGCCCGTGATCGCCGAGAGGTTGCGAAGCGGCTGCTGGCCCGCGGGATTGACCCACTCGTCCACGAGAAGACGGAGAAGGCCGCAGAGGAGAAGGCCGCCGCCGTCACCTTCCGGCTGGTCGCCGGCGAGCTCGTCGAGCGGAAGGAGCGCGAAGAGCGAGCTGCATCCACTATCGTGAAAACGCGCTGGCTTCTCGATTTCGCCTATCCCGATATCGGTGACCGCCCGATCACGGAGATCAAACCCGCCGATGTCCTGGCCGTGCTCCGCAAGGTCGAGGCGCGCGGCCGGTTGGAATCCGCTCGCCGCCTCCGTTCGGTCATCGGCGAGGTGTTCCGGTACGCCATCGCGACCGCGCGCGCAGAGCATGACCCGACGGGACCGCTGAAAGGCGCTCTCCTCACCCCCAAAGCCAAACATCGCGCCGCGCTGGTCGACAGGAAGGCTCTGGGCGCGCTGCTAGGCGCGATCGATGGGTACGACGGCCAGCCCGTGACGCGGCATGCTCTGAAGCTCCTCGCCATGCTCTTCCCCCGGCCCGGTGAGCTTCGACTTGCGCACTGGAGCGAGTTCGATTGGGAAAAGGCGATCTGGACCATCCCCGCCGCCCGCACGAAGATGCGCCGGCCGCACAAGGTTCCGCTCCCCCGGCAAGCACTCGACGTGCTCACCGATCTCCACCGGCTCACCGGCTATGGCAAGCTCTGCTTCCCTGGTGTCGGGAGAGGCAGCCGTGCCGGCCTTCCTGTCGAGCCTCGCCCGATCTCAGAGAACACGCTGAACGGCGCGCTGCGGCGCCTGGGCTATGGTTCGGATGAAGCGACAGCCCACGGCTTTCGCGCCAGCGCTTCAACCCTCCTCAACGAGTCGGGGCTCTGGAACCCCGACGCGATCGAGCGCGCCCTTGCGCATGTGGAAGACGACGATGTCAGGCGCGCCTACGCCCGAGGCGAGCATTGGAACGAGCGGGTCCGGATGGCTCAGTGGTGGGCCGATGAGCTTAATGCGATGCGTGCTGATCGGAGGAAAGACTGATGTTGGTCGATCCCCCGCTCCAATATCATCTGCCGCAGCACGGGTGGATTAGGCTCAATAGAGCGATCGATGGGATTCCTGAGATCCGAGAAGAATTCGTCGACTGGCTTGAGTACGGGCTCGCGGATGCCCTGCCGAATGCCACGGTGTTGGATATAGATTTCATCGAAGTCACTCATAACGAACTCTGTGTGATCTTTGATGGCTCTGGGCTGCATTCCCCCCCTCCACCGCCCGGGAGCGCTTCAGAGGATGCATACCGAGCCATCGAGCGATGTGCTTGGCGCGCTGAGAGGGTGGCGGCAGAAGCATTGAACTCGCTGGTCAGTGACGGTCGAACCGTCGTCTTCGCGAGGAAGCACGAGCACGATGCCGACCTTCAGCAGGTGCCGGCGTTCGTATGGTCAGCAATGCAGCACACCAGTATGCGCGAGGCCAGCGCAACGTTGCCTTCGGGTAAGACATACTACGACGTCCATCTGCAGCTTCAGCCCGAGTTGCGATCGGAGGCAGAGGCGCAGGACCTTACGGTACTGGACGAAGATTTCAGCCGCGCTGCAGCGACGCTGCTGGTGACGCGGCTCGAGGATGCGATGCGCGCAAAGGCGCCGAGCCGGTTGAAGAAGGAAGAAGCGAAATCGCTGCTCGGATTCGTCAAAGATCGCCGGGCGAAGCTCTTCATGGAAGTGTGGCGGACAGCATGTGGGCGCCTGAACCCCCTCCAAGAAGCCGGCGCGATCAGTTTCGTCGGACGGTACGGTGAACCGAGCGGCAATCCTGCCCACATCAAGGATAATGGGTAACAGCAAATCTTTTAGGGGTTAAATTTCCGGAGTTTATCGCCGACGATCATCTGAGCATCTTCCATGCGTCAACACCGATGCATGGAGACGGCCGGTGACTACCAAAGCAATCAAGTATCATACCCTGAAAGCTGCCGCTGACCTTCTGAGCTGCAGTGTCTCGCAGATCTACAACTATGTAGCCGCCGATCGCATCGTCGCTGTGAAGATGGACGGGAAGACGCTGATCTCCGATGAGGAGATTGCGCGCTTCCAGTCTTCTCTGCCTCGTATGGTCAGCCAGATGCGAGCGCCTGGCGGCAAGCCTGGCAAGGCAGCTTGAGGCTCGGCAATGTCCAGCTTCTCCGCTGCCGAGCTCGATGAGCTACTCGCCGATCACGACACGCTCGCGAACGTCGACGAGACGGTCGGAATCCTTCGCACCCTCGGCCTCGAGCCGCGGCCGGCGATCATCCGCGGTCAGGCCGCGCTGTACGAGGTCGAGCCGGAGCGCACCGAGCTTCTGGTCGCGCTGATCGGCCGGCGACTGCAGGCGGTTGGCTGATATGGCGATCGCGCCCATCGCTGAGCTTCGGACGGTCGACTGGACCGTTCAGGAGTTCTACCCCGCCCGCGCCGCGTGGCAGTCATGGGTCCGGTCTGACGCCAAACTCTCGATGACCGCCCGCTGCGTAGCCTTCGAAATTTCCGATCGCATGGGCCCAGACAACAATGGCTCATGGCCGAGCCAGAAGTTCATCGGTGCCCGGCTCGGCTGCAAAGAGCGGACGGTGCGCGAGGCTATATCCGAGCCAGCCTGCGCCCGGTGTCGAGCCCTACGACCCACCAAAGCGCCGCACATGCCGCCATGGGGATCTGCAGCCACCATCGGGCGATTAAGCTGGGCTCTTTCAAGTCACACTGCCCGTCGGCGCTTGCCTTTGGGGCGATCGCGTTCCAAGCGCTCCTTGAGCCTTTCAAGGCTCCGAAGGGCCGAATCCGGTCCCGGTCGGGTCTTCGTGATGTCGAACGACGTAGACGGGCTGGCGGCCTTTTCTCGGCTAGCGGACGCGGCGCGCGGCGCAGTGCGGCACAGCTCGATCATCTTCGCGATGGCAGCGAGCGACGTGTATTCACGCTTCCCGATGATCCAAGTCTCGAGGCGACCTCTGTCGCGCTCAGCTCGCAGCGTGCGGACCGTCATAGTGCCATCAGGGAAGGCGCGCCCCGCAGCCGCCTTGAGCGTCAGCGGGGCTTCCCGGTCGACCTGATCGACAGCGGTCACGCCTGCTGGCGCCGCCTGGCTCGCATCTTGATTGTTCATCGCTTCCGGCGCTCCCCTCGCTTCGGCAGCGATTTCAATCTCGCCTCCAAAATTGCTTGTCGAATGGATGGATCCACGGACGCATCGATAGCCATGGCATCCGCTCGCCCTACGGTGACATCTCCGCTCGCCAAGCGCTGCGCCCAATACTCGTTCGCATTGCGAGCACCCCCGCCGGGCTGCATCGCCATCTGGCTATCTAGCCAGGCGTCGATCGCCTTCAAGTCGAAATTGCCGATGTCCGGGTCCCGTCGCGGAAATCCACGCGCCAGGAGCTTGGGCAGAACGCGCTCGAACTCTCCCTCTGTGAGGTGCAGGCGGCGCACGGCCTTCGTGGCCGGCACCATGCGCGGATCAACCGGAAAGCGGACCTGATGCTGTCGCGGGGGTGTAGACATTGTAGCGATTTTCGCGACGACTCTTGTTGCCATCCCTGGCAGCGGTGGTCATGATGGGGAGGAGTTGAGGGGCGCGACGGCCGCCCCTCAACTCCTAGCCCCTGCCAGTCAGGGTTCCCCGCTGGGAAAAGCGCCGGGCATGTCTTTCTCAGGGGCCATGCCCGGCCGCTCCGTCGTCCTGACTCGCGCAGAATGCCTGTGGCACTCAGGCCCCCGCAAGGAAGCTGCTTAGGAAATTCGGCTTTTCGTTTAGAAAAAGCACGCGCGCGGTTTTCCGAATGGCTGGGATGTGCCTTGCAACCCGCTGGGAACAAAAGGGGTTTGTTCATGCTCGCGCTGTTGATCTGCCCCGAATCTTTTTTTTAGGCGCTGTGGACACAACCCGTTGTTTTCGTTGCGAAAATCGCAACGATTCCCGGCTCGTAAATCCTTTATCCATCAAGTATTTGATTTGTAACGGCTTTTCATGAGCGGCAATGAGTCGTCGTTGACCGGTGTTCCGCTTTGTTTCTCCCGGCCAAGTCAAGAGATGCGGCGATCGACGATCCAGCTCTCCACGAGCTGGCGCGGACCCGACATATAAAGCGGCACGCATAGCCCTGGCGCTTCGTCGACTGAGACGAAAAGCTCTTGATGCGGTTTCGACAAAACGTGTGCTGGCACCAGCGTGATATGCGCCAGGTGGGCGCCGGCGGGGAGCCCGTTCACTGAATTCCCTGCGATCTGATAATCGCCGTCTATGAAGGGCTGGTCAGGCAAGCCGATAGCGGCCGCCGAGTCGGTGCTCGTCGTCATGGTTGACCTCTAATGGTGATAAACGCACCATTAGTGATATTTCTATGTTCGGTTTGATGTCAACCGCATTCGGTGATAATTTCACCATATGAAGCCAGTTCAATGTCGTATGGCGCGAGCCGCCCTATCTTGGAGCACCACCGATTTGGCCAAAATGGCCGATGTCGGCTCCAACACGGTCAACCGTTTTGAGGCCGGGCAAGACGCTCGGCTTAGCAGCATCGATAAAATGCGGATCGCCTTGGAAAATGCGGGCGTCATTTTCGTCGCTGAGAATGGCGAGGGCCCGGGCGTGCGTCTACGCAAGGCGCGGCCGGTATCATCTGAGGCCGAGCAGGTCGCTAGTGCCGATGACGCGCGTTCTCAAGCCGCTGACGCCGCCGATGCGATGATGAGCGATATGGGTGGCAGCGCCGGCGAGAAAGCCGATCGTCGAGGCACGCTGACCGATGAACCCGCAATGGTGGCAAAGGCCAAGGGCCGCAAGAAGAGCTGACCGATCATCCAGTGCGACAATCTGTCCAGGAATTGGGAACCGAACCACGTGCGTAGCGGGGCGTGTTGGCCGATGCGTTGGCCGATTTGTTGCTAAACGGGAATCAAACTCCCTAATGCGTCAACAACTTAGCTCGAAAACGCATCTCCGCCCCTGGCACCATTCGTTTTTCCAAAAGGTTTGAAAGACTGTTTTTGGGCGGCGCCAGCTTGCGGCAAGCAGTCGCTGCCCGGCCACGCGCGAGAGCCTTGGGATTCTCAGAACAGGAAGTGCCAGGCGCCGTAGCCGATCAGTCCGATCCAGGTGGTCATCGTCAGCGCGATGGCAGCCAGATAGAGCGAACCAATCAGACGATCCATGTCGACCTCGCCAGCTTGAGAACGACCGACCGCCACGCCGAACAATCAAACCAAAGATCTGGCGCGGCATCAGACTGGTCGGGCTTTGACGCTACCTAGCGTGCGAGAACGACATCTTCCTCCTTCAATCGGATGATTGCGTCAGAACGCCGCGCCCCGGCCGGCCGGCGCTGCAAGACTTCGATGTGTTGGAGAGGGAGCGATGCCGCCTCCCAACGGCGCGCTCCCTCTCCGCAGGCGCCGGCGCCGGACTCGCCTGCGAGGGCCATGTCTGGCTGGCCCATTCCGAAGACGAGTGGCTATGCTCTTAAATGGGAGGAACCCGCCCGGCGGTTACGGCCGGATTAAATCGGCGTCAGGCGCCAAAGCTAATGCGCTACCACCATCGGCACGACGACGGCAGCAAAGATGACGGCGACAATGGCCGTTCTCATCCAAACAGCGAGGAAACGACTGTTGAACAGCACCTGGGCCTCCCTGCATTTCTCGTTCGTCGACCGAAGACGAACACAGGCGGGACGCCGCGGCAATCGACCATTCGATGTCGAATCGCGACCCCGATCGCGTTGGGAAGGCCCGCCCCGAAACGCTGCGGGCATCGCCAGCGGACGGGGCCGCGAGGCGTCGCAGGCAGCCTCAGCCCAGGCGCCGGTCGCGCATATCCTCGATGCGCTCGACGATGCCGCGATGCTCCGCTAGCAGTTCCTGGAGCGGACCGATGGGCCTGAAGGCCGCCAGATCCTGCTGCTCCTCGCCTTGCGCACACCATGCCGCGATGGCGGCATCGGCAGCGGCCAAGGCCTCTTCCGTGAGGTTGAGGTCAGACGCTATCCCGGTCTCTTCCCCCAGGCGAATGGCGATCTGCCGGCGAAGCCGCTGCTCGCAGGCGATGACCGCGTCGAGCTCGTCGGTATAGGCCATGATATCGCCGTTCAGTGCACAGTCGCGAGATCGTCCTCGTCGGGGTCGATCAGCTTCGCCAGGCCGAGTTGCTCGACGCCGTCGGTGAATTCCGCGAAGGCCTCGGCGTCCGTCGCGAAGCTGTCCTGCCAGACCGTCGAGCCGCCCTCCTCGTCGATGAGCTCGAGCGTCCAGCCCTCTGTCCCGTCGACCCGGTAGATCTCGACCTGGACGGTGACGCCGTCTTCGGTGAAGCGCTGTGACAATGGCGAGCGGATGATGTCGGGAAAATCGGTCATTCCACAGCCTAGCAGGTCCCAGTCCGGCTTGCAGCATGCGATCAGGCAGCGGTCGCAACCCGCCTATTCCCGCCGCGCCGAGTTCTGGTCGCAAAAAGGCCGACCGGATCTCGTGCCGGTGGCCGCGAGAAACATCGCCGCATCATCCGCCGCCGCGGTTCTCACGCCCGGAGCGAGGCCGTCCGGACGGGCCAGCGCCTCAATTCTCGCGATCAGGCTGGGGCGGAGCCTCTTCAGCCTCCTCGATCGGTTCGCCGGGAATCACATAGCTTCCCTTCAGCCAGCGGCCGAGGTCGATATCGGCGCAGCGCGCCGAGCAAAACGGTTTGAAGCGCGCCACCGCGGGCTTGCCGCAGATCGAGCAGGGCTTCGCAGCCGGCGCCGGCTTGTCGGTTTCAGTCATATTTGAGCGTGATGCCTCCATCCACGGCCAGTTCGACCCCGGTGCCATAGATCGCCATGCGTCCTATCGGATGCAACGGCGGCGATCCACCCGTCTGTGATGGCACCGGCCGGCCCCACTTTTCAGTCGAAAGCAGCGCACTCATCGTGCCGGGACCCGACGTCGTGTGCGGGCAACCCCCTCAGGCGGCGTTCATCCAGCCGAAGCGGATCGGGAAGCCTTCTCCGCCCAGCAGATTGACTGTCTCATAGAGCGGAAGGCCGACGACGCCGGTATAGGAGCCCACCAGCTTGATGACGAAGGAGCCGGCTATGCCCTGAACGGCATAGCCGCCCGCCTTGCCGCGCCATTCTCCGGAGGCGAGGTAGTGCTCGATGTCCTCAGTCGAGAGCCGCTTGAAGCGCAGCCGGGTCTCGACGATGCGGTCCCGAATCGTTCCCGAGGGTGTTACGAGTGCAACGCCCGTATAGACACGATGCGCGCGCCCGGAGAGCAGGCGCAGGCAGGCCGCCGCCTCGTCCACGATCTCGGCCTTGGGCAGGATGCGCCGGCCGACAGCGACCACCGTATCGGCCGCGACGATGTAGCAGCCCTCCAGATCCGCGCGCGCCTTCGCCCCTTCTCGCGCAGCCTCCGCCTTTTCGCGCGCCAGCCGCCGGGCGAGATCGCGCGGGCGCTCACCCTTGTGCGGCGTTTCGTCGAGATCGGCCGGCAACAGCGCATCGGGCTTCAGCCCGGCCTGCTCGAGCAATGCGAGGCGGCGCGGGGAAGCCGAGGCGAGCACCAGCATCGGGCGCCAGCCGGGATGTTTGGGGGAGGAGAAAAAACTCAAAAGACAGCCCGACACTTTTCCGTCACCGGAGACGCCCGGCGCGTGACCAGCCTTAATGTATTTCGGCGCAGCGATAAATCCGCAACCGCGGCGCGAACCGTCTGTGTCAACGGTCGTTGGAGCCCGCTGCCCCGCGCTTCCTGCATAAAGCAGGGCGGGAGAACTGGTATACTACTGGTTGCCAAGTCGAGCCAGCAACGGCAGGATCGATTCCCCTCGGCATGACGCCGCATCGTTTTGGGAGTTTGTCCATGCCGAGCACGCGCAAGTCATCGCGCTCCGCCATCGCGACGGGAGCAGATGCACAAGTGCTTGCCGCGCGCGTGCTGACCATGCAGGCCGAAGCCGGCCTCACCATCGCGATGCGGATGCCGATCCTGATGAAGGGCGCCTTCGGCGACAGCCACGGCCAGCGCGAAGCGACCAAGGCCGTGATGGAGAAGGTTTCCGCGGTGGTTGAGAGCAGCGTGGCCGCGACGCAGGCAGCCACGGCGTTCTGGTGGGGACTGGCGCTGCATCTGCCAGGCCAATTCGACTTCGCGGCAGCGGCGGTCCGCGTCGCCGACAGCACGCTGGAGCCCTTTGCGCGGCGCACCCGGGCCAACGCCGCCCGGCTCAGTGGCGGCCGGCGCTAAAAGCGCGCGCCTGGAGACCGTTTTACCGATCGGCTTGCACCGCGAACCGATCGGCGAATCCGTCTCTGGCTTACATCTCAGACTGGTTCTTGCGGAGCGTCACTGCCCACGGCGGCAGCGGGTGACGACAAGCCATGCTCGCGCTCGAGCTTGCGGTAGCGCGCCACGCTCACCGGGATGAGCGCGAGATAGGCCAGAACCACGACGGTCAGCACCTCGAAAGTGTAGGCGAAGAGCAGCCCTGCCACGATCACGACAGCGACAAAGATCGGCAGCACCTGGGTTCGCGGGATGCGCGTTCCCAGCGTCTTGCCGGCATAGCAGGGGATGCGCGAGATCGTCAGGAAGGCGATGAACAGGATGTAGATGCCGACGAAGATCGCGCCATATTCCTGCACGGGAACGCCGATGATGTGCAGATAGACCGGCAGCATGGCCGTGATCGCCCCAGCCGGCGCCGGCATGCCGACGAAGAACTCCTTCTGCCAGTCCGGCCGGTCCGGATCGTCGATCATGACGTTGAAGCGCGCGAGGCGCAGCGCCATGGCGCAGGCCAGCGTCAGCACGATGATCCAGCCGAAGGACTTGAGGTCGTGCAGGACGAAGATCCACAGCACATAGCCCGTGGCGACGCCGAAATTGACGAAATCCGAAAGCGAATCGAGCTCGGCTCCGAAGCGGGACGTGCCCTTGAGCAGGCGCGCCAGACGGCCATCAACGCCATCCAGCCCCGCAGCGATCAGAATGCAGATCGTCGCCGTTTCAAGCTTGCCCTCGACGACGAGGCGCATCGCCGTCAGGCCGAGGCAAAGAGCCAGCAGCGTAATGACATTGGGCGCCAGCAGCCGGAAGGGGATCGGCTTGAAGCGAGCGCGCTTTGATTCGGCGCGCTCGGGCTCGAAAGGAGGAAACAGGTCGCTCATGCCTGCCGAAATACGCGGTTTCTCAAATCCGCGCTAGCAGCGGAGGACGTGGCGAGGCACGTCGTCCCCACCCTACCCTCTCAGAGGTCGCGGAAGCTACGCGCGACCGGCTCGTTACCGCTCATATCGGCCAGCACGGTCTCGCCGGCGATCGCGGTCTGCCCGACGCCGACCAGCGGCACGACATGCGTCGGCAGATAGACGTCGACGCGCGAGCCGAAGCGGATGAGGCCGAAACGCTCGCCCGTCGCGAGCGTATCGCCCTGCTTGACGAAGGGAACGATGCGGCGCGCCACCAGGCCCGCGATCTGGACGACGCCGACGATGCCGGAGGCGGTCTCGATCGCCAGCGCGTTGCGCTCGTTGTCGTCGCTGGCCTTGTCGAGTTCGGCATTGAGGAAGAGGCCCGGCGTATAGGCGATCTTGGCGATGCGGCCCGGCACCGGCGTGCGGTTCACGTGGCAATCGAAGACGTTCATGAAGATCGAGATGCGCGTCATCGGCTCGGCCGGCAGCTCGAGCTCCGGCGGCGGCAGGGACTGGGCGATTTGGCTGATGCGGCCGTCGGCGGGCGAGATCACCAGCCCTTCTCGCTGCGGCGTGACGCGGACGGGATCGCGGAAGAAGTAGCAGATCCAGACCGTGATGATCGCGCCGACCCAGCCAAAGGGCGACCAGAGATTGGCGAGGATGATCGTGGCCACCAGCCCGATGGCGATGAAGACATAGCCCTCCTTGTGGATGGGCACGATCACCTTGCGGACGGAATCGACGAGAGACATGAGGCGGTATCCGTTGAACCTGTCGGCGCATCGAGCGCGCGTGAACGACGATGCCCTGGCATGCACGGCCACGGGCGTTGCGCTGATTTAGGGCCTTCTGCCCGCCAGGGAAAGCCCGGAAGCTGCGACATTGCGGCGGATTCACCGCTCAAACGTGCTGCAGGCCGGAATCCACGTCGTCCCCCCGTGCACCGGAGTGGAAACCGATGGAGAGGTATGGCGCCAGCCGCGCGACCGGAAGCAGGCCGCGCCGCGGACACCGGACCTCAGAAGCCGCAACCCCTCCCCTAGACGATCCGTGGCATCTGGACGAAGCGAACCGCCGCTCTCCAGGTCAGGAAGCCGAAGGCGAACAGCACTATTGTTTCGGCGATGGCGAAGGGAGGTTCCGACTGGGTCGGGGCCAACGCCCGCAGGGCCGGGATCTTGCCGAACATTTGCGCCACCAGCACGAAGACCAGCAAGTAGAACGACAGCATCGCTGTGATCGCATAGGTACGGCGCCAGCCTCCTTCCAGCCTCCGTCCATACAACGCGAAGGCCGCAATTGCGACCAGAGCGATATGGATCGCGCCGATGATGTGGGATGGCAGGATGCCGCTGAAGGGAAAGCCGAAGCCGGTCGCGCTGGTGGCGAAGGCGGTCGACAGGAAAACGCCTGTCCAGCCCGGCCGTGTATGTCCGTGGAGCAATCCGGCCGCGACCGGAATCCCGGCCACGATCGCGATCAGGCTGAGCCAGGTGTGAAAGCCTACGAATGTCGTCGGATCAAACATGGCAGCCGCTCCCCCAATGCCTTTGCCCTGCGGCCGGAGCATGCAGGAAACACGCCGAAGTTGCGAGCGGTTTTAAACTGGCGAGAGGCGCATGGCTGACGGCATATCCGTCATGGTCGGGCTTGTCCCCGACCATCCAGGTCCTCCTCTGGCGAGGCCAGTGTTCAAGACGTGGATGCTCGCCACAAGAGCGGGCATGACGGGGCGCCGACCGCGCCGCTATGTGGCCAGGCTCACCCTGACGCTCTCGCCTTCCGCCTCGGTGGCGCGCTGGAGCGTGGCCTTGGCCTCGTCGACCTCGCGCTGGCGGTTCCACATCGCGGCATAGACGCCGTCCGCGGCGAGCAGGTCGCGATGATGGCCGCGTTCGACGATGACGCCCTTGTCGAGCACGATGATCTCGTCGGCATTCACCACGGTCGAGAGCCGATGCGCGATGACGAGGGTCGTGCGGCCCTCGCTGACCCGGTCGAGCGCGTCCTGGATTTCCTTTTCCGTGAAGGAATCGAGCGCCGAAGTCGCCTCGTCAAGGACGAGCACCGGCGGCCCCTTCAGGATCGTCCTGGCGATGGCGACGCGCTGCTTCTCGCCGCCCGAGAGCTTGAGGCCGCGCTCGCCGACCGATGTCGCATAGCCCTCCGGCAAGAGGCGGATGAAGCGGTCGATCTGGGCGAGGCGAGCGGCCTCCTCGACCTCCTCCGCCGTCGCATCGGGGCGGCCATAGCGGATGTTGTATTCGATGGTGTCGTTGAACAGCACCGTGTCCTGCGGGACCATGCCGATGGCGGCGCGCAGGGAGACCTGCTGGATATCGGCGATAGGCTGGCCGTCGATCAGGATGCGGCCCTTCTGCGGCTCGTAGAAGCGGAAGAGCAGGCGCGAGATCGTCGACTTGCCGGCGCCCGACGGGCCAACGATCGCAACCGTTTGCCCCGGCAGGACCTTGAACGAGACGCCGCGCAGGATCGGCCGCTCCGGCACATAGGCGAAATGCACGTCCTCGAAGGCGACCTCGCCGGCAGGGACCTGCAGCGGCTTCGCGCCGGGCTTGTCCTGGATCTCGGGGTCGCGGCCGATCAGCGAGAACATCTGGGCGATGTCGAGCGTCGCCTGCTTGATCTCGCGATAGACGGTGCCCATGAAATTCAGCGGCAAATAGAGTTGGATCAGCATCGCGTTGATCAGGATGAGATCGCCGACCGTGTTGGTGCCGGCCTGAAAACCGCGCACCGCCATCACCATCGACAGCGTCAGCCCCACCGCGAAGATCGCGGCCTGGCCGAAATTGAGCCAGGCAAGCGAGGTGTAGGACTTGATCGAATTACGCTCGTAGCGCGCCATCGACTGGTCGTAGCGCGCGGTCTCGCGCGCCTCGGCGCCGAAATACTTCACCGTCTCGTAGTTGAGCAGCGAGTCGATTGCCTTGGCATTGGCGTCGGTATCCGACTCGTTCATCGCCGAGCGGATGGCGATGCGCCACTCCGTCGCCTTGATGGTGTAGGTCATGTAGGCCGTGACCATCGTCACCAGCACCACGACATAGCGCCAGTCGAACAGGTACAGCAGCACGGCGATGATCAGCACGACCTCGATGATCACCGGCACGAGTTGGTTGAGGCCGAGGCGCACCATCTCCTCGATGCCGTTGCGGCCGCGCTCCAGCACGCGGGTGAGCCCGCCCGTCTTGCGCTCCAGATGGAAGCGCAGCGAGAGATGGTGGAGATGGCCGAAGGTTTGCAATGCAAGCGTCCGCACCGCATGCATGAAGACCGGCGCGAAAATGGCGTCGCGCATCTGGACGAAGGCGGCTGCGCCGACGCGGGCCAGACCATAGAGGACCGTCAAGGCCAGCGGTGCGCCGACCAGCCAGGGAAGCCATTTCTCAAGATTGGAATAGGTGCCGGCGAGCGCGTCCGTTATCCATTTGAAGGTGAAGGGCACGCCCATCAGCACCAGCCGCCCGCACAACATCAGGGCGAAGGCCGCGACGACGCGGCTGCGCAGGTCGGCACGTTCCGCCGGCCAGAGATAGGGCCAGAGCGCGCGGAAGGTCGCGAAGAAGCCGGAGCCCGGCTGGATGGCGGCAGAACGGTGGAAGCTCGACGCCGGAGGGGGCGCTGACGGCGCGGACATTTTCAAACGATTCCAGTTGGCGCGCCCGTATAGACCCAATTGCGCGCCGATGCATGCGGGATCGCATCGCCATCCGTTGCGGTCTCGCCTGAAAGCCGCCTTGCTCTCGTCGAAAGCCCGGTGTCTGATCCTGCCAGAGCGTTCGACGCTCGGGATCGGGGACAGAAACAACCATGAGAGATCAACATCTTGTCGCCAAGGGGCTAGGCGCCGCCGCCGCGCTCATGCTCGCCATCCTGCCCGCCACCGCGCAGTCCGGCAAACCGCATGCGCAGATCACCATCAGCAACCAGCGCAGCGTTCCGCTCAACAGTTTCGAGATCGCGACGCCCGGAGACCAGCAACGCCTCGTCGCCAAGCTCGCCAAGCCGCTGGCGCCCGGCAAGAGCGTCGCACTCAAGCTCAACAAGCCGCAGGGCTGTTCCTATACGGTTCAGGCGCGGTTCGAAGACGAAGCCTCGAGCGACGCCGACATGGACCTGTGCAAGGATCGCGTCATCCGCCTGACGGAGTGAGGCTGAACCCCGTCATTCTCGGGCGGAGCGAAGCGCAGACCCGAGAAGCTCGGGACAATGGAGGTTCCAGCGCCTTCATCGGTAAGAGATGCTCGGGTCAAGCCCGAGCATGACGGCGCGAGGTTTCAAGCCGTCGCGCCGGCCTTCACCAGCTTGTAGGTGATCGAGTCGACCAGCGCCTGGAACGAGGCGTCGATGATGTTGGCGCTGACGCCGACCGTCGTCCAGCGCTCGCCGGTCTCGTCGCCCGACTCTATCAGCACGCGGGTCACAGCGTCGGTGCCGCCCTGGAAGACACGCACCTTGTAGTCGACCAGGCGCAACCCCTCGATCAGCGACTGGTAACGGCCGAGATCCTTGCGCAAGGCGATATCGAGCGCGTTGACCGGGCCGGCATCGCCCTCCGCCGCCGAGATCAGCAGGTCGTCACCGACCTTCACCTTGACGATCGCCTCGGAGAAGGTGACGAGCTCGCCCAGCGCGTTGTAGCGGCGTTCCACATTCACGGCGAAGCGCTCGACCGCGAAGTAGTCCGGCACCTCGCCGAGAATGCGCTTCACCAGCAGGAAGAAGGAGGCATCGGCGCCCTCGAAGGCGTAGCCCTGCGCTTCCTTGTCCTTGACCTCCTGCAGCACGCGGTTGAGCCGCGGATCGTCGCGGCCGAGCGTGACGCCGATGCGTTCCAGCTCAGCGACGAGGTTCGACTTGCCGCCCTGATCGGAGATCAGGACCTTGCGCATGTTGCCGGTCGCCTCCGGCGCGACATGCTCATAGGTGCGCGGATCCTTGAGCACGGCAGAAGCGTGGATGCCGGCCTTGGTCGCGAAGGCCGAGGCGCCGACGAAGGGCGCGTGGCGGTTCGGCGCGCGGTTCAGCATCTCGTCGAGCGCGCGCGAGACATGGGTGAGCTCCCCGAGCTGGTCTTCGCTGACGCCGAGTTCGAAACGGTCGCGATAGCGCTCCTTGAGCTTCAGCGCGCCGATCAGCGTGACGAGATTGGCATTGCCGCAGCGCTCGCCCAGCCCGTTCAGCGTGCCCTGGATCTGCCGGGCGCCGGCCTCGACCGCCGCGAGCGAATTGGCGACGGCGCAGCCGCAATCGTCATGGGCGTGGATGCCGAGATTGTCACCCGGGACGACCTTGGCGACCTCGCGGACGATGGCGCCGACCTCGTCGGGCAGCGTGCCGCCATTGGTGTCGCACAGCACGACCCAGCGGGCGCCGGCCTCATAGGCCGTGCGGGCACAGGCGAGCGCGTAGTCGGGATTGGCCTTGTAGCCGTCGAAGAAGTGCTCGCAATCGAGCATCACCTCGCGACCCGCGGCCTTCGCGGCCTCGACGCTCTCGCGGATGCCGGCAAGGTTTTCTTCCAGTGAAATCTCGAGCGCGACATGGACATGGTAGTCCCAGCTCTTCGCAACGAAGACGATCGCATCGGCTTTCGCCGCCAGCAGCGCGGCGATGCCGGGGTCGTTGGCAGCGGAGCGCCCTGCCCGCTTGGTCATGCCGAAGGCGGCGAACTTCGCCTGCGTGGTCGCCTTCTCCTCGAAGAAGGCGGTGTCGAGCGGATTGGCGCCAGGATAGCCGCCCTCGACATAATCGACGCCGAGCCGGTCGAGCAGCGCGGCGACGGCGCGCTTGTCGTCGAGCGAGAAATCGACTCCGGTGGTCTGCGCCCCGTCGCGCAACGTCGTGTCGAAGAGATGAACGCGGGGCGCGCTCATCGCTCCCGCCTCAGTTTGAAGCGGACAACGCGCGGCACGACCATCGCCAGCATGACCATCTTGATGGCGAAGGAGAGCGAGCCGGCGGGGCGGATTTTCGGGCTCATCGCTTCACCTCCCAGCTGGTCGTCGGCTCGCCGGTGGCGGGGTCCTTGCCGTCCTTGAGCGCGATGCCCATGGCGGTCAGCTCATCGCGGATGCGATCGGACTCGGCGAAGTTCTTCGCGCGGCGGGCGGCGAGGCGGGCGGCGATCAGCACCTCGACGTCCACTCCCGCAGCTTCTTCCTCTGCGCGCAGGGCTGCGCTGTTTCGCTCTGCCTCTTCGCGAGCGAATTTCCAGATATCGATCCCGACCAGTTCCAGCATCGCGACAAGAGTGCGCTGGCCAGTTCCATCCTTGAGCGCCCCCTCGATTGCTTTCATTGCCTCGGCAAAATTCAGATCATCCGCAAGCGCTTCGACGAATTCCGGCGGCAGAGCGACCTGATCCTCCGAAATTTCGTTGAACTCGATCTGCGCTACCCATTGGCGCAACTTACGCTCCGCCTCCTCCAGCGCCTTCACCGTCCAGTCGATCGGCTGGCGGTAATGCGTCTTCAGCATCGCGAGACGCAGCACTTCGCCCGGCCATTTGCGGCCGCCGAACGCGTCAGTCTCCAGCAGCTCATGGATCGTGACGAAGTTGCCGAGGGACTTCGACATCTTCTCGCCCTCGACCTGCAGGAAGCCGTTATGCATCCAGATATTGGCCATGAGCGGCTGCCCTTCCCCGCCGCCGAAGGCGCAGCAGGATTGGGCGATCTCGTTCTCATGGTGCGGGAAGACGAGGTCGATGCCGCCGCCATGGATGTCGAAGACGTTCTTCGCCGGATCGTCGCATGCAAGGCCGCCGCCGAAGGGCGAGAGCAGCTTCGCCATCGACATGGCCGAGCATTCGATATGCCAGCCGGGCCGGCCGGGCGTGGCGATGCCGGCCGGCGACGGCCAGCCGGGATCGATGCCGTCACGGCTCGGCTTCCACAGCACGAAATCCATGGAGTCGCGCTTGTACGGTGCGACGTCGACGCGGGCACCGGCCAGCATCTCGTCAAGCGATCGGCGGGCGAGCGTGCCGTATTTCGGCGCCTTGGCGAGATGCGACGCTGCCGGAACATGGAAAAGCACATGCTCCTCGGCGACATAGGCGACGCCACGCGCGATCAGGCGCTCGATGATCGCCTTCATCTCCTCGATATGGTCGGTGGCGCGGGGCTCCGCCGTCGGGCGCAAATTGCCGAGCGCATCCACGTCATGATGGAACTGCGCCGTCGTCGCCCGTGTGACCTGCGCGATCGCCTCGTTCAGCGGCAGGCCGGGAAAGTCGCGGGCAGCGCGGGCGTTGATCTTGTCGTCGACGTCCGTGAGGTTGCGAGCATAGGTGACACGCTCCGCCCCATAGATGTGGCGCAGCAGCCGGTAGAGCACGTCGAAGACGATGACCGGGCGGGCATTGCCGATATGGGCGTAGTCGTAGACCGTCGGGCCGCAAACATACATGCGGACATTCGACGGATCGATCGGCGCGAAGTCCTGCTTCGTCCGCGTCAGCGTGTTGTGGAGCCTCAGGGTCGGCGACATCGGGGGCAAATCCTGGAACGAACGAAACGGCGAAATACGAGAAAAGACCTGGCCGCTGGCCGGGGAGCTTTTGTCGGTTCGTTTTCAGGACGAGGACGTGAGCAGCCGGCCAGCGAAAGCTAGCGGCAAATAATGCAAGGGCTGTTGATGGCGGCTCGCGTCATGATGGAAAGTGATTGCCTGTCCACAGGCCTTGCGTCAAGAGGGCGCCCTATTTGTTGCGGCGCAACATTTCGGCCGCAATTCACGCAAATTTAACCGCCCGGAACCATCCTCCCGATTCACGGGTTCTCCGCCCGTCTTCATCAGGAACCAGATTTCATGCGCCGCGCCGTGGCTTTCGTCGGACTGCTCGGGATCGTCGCCGCCGGCATCTCGCTCTCGATCATGCCGTCCAGCCGTTCGGTCGCCGCCGCAAACGAGCCGCGAACCTTCCTGATCCCCGCCAGCGACGGCTATGGCGTCGCCGACTGCATCTCGACGAAGGCCGAATGCGGCAAGATCGTCGCCAATGCGTGGTGCGAGTCTCAGGGCTTCGGCAAGGCGGTCGCCTTCGGCGTGGCCGATCGCGAGGATTTCACCGGCACGGTCGCCCGCCCAAGCCCGGCCCAGGTGGCAGAGCAGCCGCTCAGCATCACCTGCAGCAACTGACCCGCAGGCCGATCAGCGAATCCACTCCGAGCATTTCGGCGGCTCGCCGGACGTCCCCCAGGGCATGATCGGCACGGTCGAGGTCGAGTTCTGCGGCGAGCCGTCGATCAGCTTGTCGGTGTAGACCAGATAGACCAGCACGTTGCGCTTGGTGTCGCAGCCGCGCACGATCTGCATCTTCTTCCAGACCAGCGAGCGGCGCTCACGGAAGACGACATCGCCCTGCTCCGCCTTTTCCTTGAACTTGATCGGCCCGATCTGGCGGCAGGCCAGCGAGACCTCCGAGACCTCCTCGGCCACGCCGAACATGCCGGAAACGCCACCCTTCTCGGGCACCGTATAGTGGCAGGCCACACCCTCGACGATGGGATCGTCGACGCCGTAGACGGCGAGCTTGTCGTTCGGGGTCAGCATCTTCCAGACGGTCGACTTGCGGAAGATCAGGTCCTCCTGAGCCGTCGCGGGCGACAACAAACCTCCTGACAGGGTGACGGCCAGCGCGGCCAAGACCCAACGGCGAAGCAGCATTCTCATTCTCCCGGCGCGTTCCAGATCGGCGCCCGGCACGATATGGGAAGCCCTGCACCGCTGCACCAGAGTATTGCGCTGCAACCGCCGGGAAGAGGATCGCCGCGTGCTGCCGGAACTGGAAAGCGAAAGGCTGCTGCTGCGCCCGCGCCGGCTTGCGGATATCGAGGCCGTCATGCGCATGAACGCCGACCCGCAGGTGATGCGCCATATCGCGGCGGTCGGAGACCCAGCCATGGGGCGGGAGGCCGTCGCCGCGCGCAGCTTCAACCATGTCGAGCGCGGGCTGGGCTACTGGTCGGTCTTCGCCAAGGCGAACCCTCGAGAATTCACCGGCTATGTCGGGCTCATTCCCGACGGCGACGCGGCGGAGGATGTGCAGATCAGCTACCGTTTCGCGGTGCGGCATTGGGGGCGGGGCTATGCCGGCGAAGCCGCGGCCTGCCTCCTCGACTACAGCTTCGGCACGCTCGGCTTCCCCATGATCGGGATCACGACCCATCCGCTCAACGCCGCCTCGCTGCGTCTGGCCGGGCGGCTGGGCTTCGCGGCGGCGCCGACGGACCCCCGCATCCTCATCGGCGATCCGCCGGTTCCGGCGGCGCGGCTGTGGCTCAAGCGCGGCGCGTGGCCGAAGCTCAGGCCGCCAGAGGCTTGAAGACGAGATAGGCCGCCACGAGCGCGCCGACCACGCCGAGCGCGAACAGGACGAGCTTCATCCGCGTCATCGTGCTGGCGAAGGCGACATTGCCGCTATCGACCTGCGGATAACGGTCGAGCAGGCGCGCCACGGCGAAATTCTCGGCAACGTCGCAGAGGCCGCCCAGGAACCAGCCGCCGCCGCAGAGCGCCGCCACCCACCAGGGCTGGCCGCGCGTGGCGAGGCCGGCGATCAGCAGCGCGCCAACGATCGCATAGGTGAAGGCGCAAGCAACATCTGCGGGCAGCACGCGATTGCGATAGCGCGCCCGCCTCGTCTCGCCATAGAGCGAGAACAGCTTCTCGACATCGGCGACGTTGTAGCCGTCCCAGTCGCTCTCCAGCATGCGCGGCACGCCCTGCCGGCTCGACCAGAAGCCGACCGCCCAGAACAGCACCACCACCAGCACTGGCCCCCAGATGAAGAAGGCGAGCGGGACGATGGTCGAATAGAACGGCACGGTCTCGATCATGGCGGCTCGTTTCTCGCGGCAGGCATCGGCGCTTCGTGGGTCAGGTTATCCGGCGTGCGGGCCGCCGCCAAGCACGGCAAACCCCTTCCCTGCTCAAAGCAGCACTTCCGGCGGCAGCAGGTCGAGGCGGCGCAGCTCGACGCGCGTCTGCTGCGAATCGTAGAGCAGGAAATATTCGTCGAGCTGGGGTGGCGCGATGTCGGTCCCGGACAGCATCGCATGGGCCTGGCCGCGATGGTGGATCTGGTGCTGGAAGAGATGCGCCAGCAGATCGTCGATCCGCTCCTCGACCGCGCCATGCTCGCCGCGGTCCGTAGCGACGGTCGCATCGAGCGCAGCGTCCGAAAGCCCATCGCAGACGGCGATGAGGCGGCGATCGGCTGCGCTCTGCGCCTGGAACAGCGCCGGCGCCTCGAAGGGCCGGAAGCGTTCGAAGACCTGCCGGCCGAGCCCGCCACGCTCGAGCGCATCGATATAGTAGAGATCGACCATCAGATTGTGATTCAACGTCTCGCGCAGCGAGGGAAAGAAGCTCGTGCGCGTTGCCTTGAAGGCGTCGTCGTCCAGCCGCATGCAAGCCGAGAGCAGCCGCCAGTTCGCCCAGGCGTTGTTATGCGCCATCTTGCGGAAATGGGCGCTCAGCGGCCCGCGCCGGCTCGCGTTTTCAGACATCGCGCGGCTCAGACATGTGGCAGGATCTCCTGTTCGATCGCGCCGAAGATGGAGTACCCGGCGGCATCCTTCATCTCGATGCGAACCGTGTCGCCGAAACGCAGGAAGGGCGTCTTCGGTTCGCCCTGAAGGATCGTCTCGACCATGCGCTGCTCGGCGATGCAGGCATAGCCGAGGCCGCCCGCCGCCACCGGCCGGCCCGGCCCGCCATCGGCATCGCGGTTCGAGACCGTGCCGGAGCCGATGATCGTGCCGGCCGAAAGCCGGCGCGTAGCGGCGGCATGCGCCACCAGCGTGCCGAAGTCGAAGGTCATGTCGGCGCCGGCATCGGGCTTGCCGAAGGGGGTGCCGTTGACCTGCGTCAGCAGCGGCAGATGGAGCTTTCCATCCCGCCAGGCCGCGCCGAGTTCTTCAGGCGTGACGGCGACCGGCGAGAAGGCCGAAGACGGCTTTGACTGAACGAATCCAAAGCCTTTCGCCAGTTCGCTCGGAATCCGATTCCGCAAGCTCACGTCGTTTGCGAGCATGACGAGGCGG
Source organism: Allobosea sp. 10L417 (assembly GCF_056395485.1). Classification (NCBI taxonomy): domain Bacteria; kingdom Pseudomonadati; phylum Pseudomonadota; class Alphaproteobacteria; order Hyphomicrobiales; family Alloboseaceae; genus Allobosea; species Allobosea sp. 10L417. Next base: position 332,643 of record NZ_JBFTJP010000002.1, on the reverse strand, counting down.
ATGCGGGCGAGCGCATCCTCCCGGCTCGCGCCCATCGGCACGTCGTCGGTGACGACCGCGATCTCCGCCTCGAAATCGATGCCGTCCTCCTCGCTGCGGGCCTGGATCGCCTGGCGCGGACCGAGCGGCGCGTCGCTGCCGCCCTGATACATCAGCGGATCGGTCCAGAAGCTCTCGGGCATGGTCGCCCCCCTCGCCTTCCGGACGAGATCGACATGGTTCACATAGGCGGAGCCGTCGAGCCATTGATAGGCGCGCGGCAACGGCGCAGCGCAGTCATGTTCATGGAAGCGGAAGGACGGCACCGAGCCGTGCTCCAAACCCTCGGCCAGGTCGGCGAGGCGCGGGGCGAGGCGCTTCCAGTCGTCCAGCGCGGCCTGCAGGGTCGCGACGACCGGGAAGGCGTCGGTCGCACGGGTCAGATCCCGCGAGACGATGACGAGGCGGCCATCTCGGCCATGCGTAAGCGAAGCGAGCTTCATCTCTTTCCATTCCTTCCCGGACGCGCCAATAAGGACGCAACGAGCCTTCGGGAGGAGACCATATGGAACGTCGCAGCTTTTTGAAAACGGGGGCACTCGCCGCCGCCGCGACGACCGTCGCGATGCCGGCGATCGCCCAGTCGCAGCCCGAGGTGAAATGGCGGTTGACGTCGAGCTTCCCGAAGTCGCTCGACACCATCTTCGGCACCGCGCAGCAGTTCTCGAAATACGTATCCGAGGCGACGGACGGCAAGTTCGACATCCAGGTCTTCGCTCCCGGCGAGATCGTCCCCGGCCTGCAGGCGCTCGATGCGGTGTCTTCGGGAACTGTCGAATGCGCGCATTCGCCGACCTATTTCTATATCGGCAAGGATCCGACGCTCGGCTTGGGCACCGGCATCCCCTTCGGCCTCAATGCCCGCCAGCAGCATAGCTGGTGGTATTTCGGCGGCGGCGAGCAGATCGTGAACGGCGTGCTCGACCGCTTCAACGCCTATTCCATCCCCTGCGGCAATTCGGGCTGCCAGATGGGCGGMTTCTTCCGCAAGGAACTCGCCGGCCTCGACGACCTCAAGGGCCTGAAGTTCCGCATCGGCGGCATGGGCGGGGCGGTGCTCGCCAAGCTCGGCGTGGTGCCGACGCAGATTGCGCCCGGCGACGTGTATCCGGCGCTGGAGCGCGGCACGATCGACGCTGCCGAGTTCGTCGGCCCCTATGACGACGAGAAGCTCGGCTTCATCCGCGTCGCGAAATACTACTACTACCCCGGCTGGTGGGAGGGCGGCGCGATGCTGCATCTCATCATCGGCAAGGACGCCTGGAGCAAGCTGCCGAAGCATTACCAGGCCATCGTCCAGAACGCCTGCGAAGCCGCCAACAACTGGATGCTGGCGAAGTACGACTTCGTGAATCCCGGCGGCCTGCGCCGGCTGGTGGCGCAGGGCGCGCAGCTGCGCGGCTTCCCGCTGCCAGTCATGGAGGCCGCGCTCAAGGCGGCCGAGGAATATTACGCCGAGACCAGCGCCAAGAGCCCGGACTTCAAGAAGGGATACGACTCCATGGTCGCCTTCCGCGGCGAGAACCTGCTCTGGTGGCAGGTGGCAGAGCTTTCGTACGACAGCTTCATGAACCGGCTGAAGGCGCGCTGAGGCGCGCCTTTTCATCGCTAGATCGCATCGCCATGACGACGAAACCACCCACTGATCCCGAGACCAAGGCGCTCCATCTGGAGCGCTTCCTGCCTTATCGCCTCAACGTGGTCGGCACGCTGGGCGGCCGCGCGCTCGGCCGCATCTATGGCGAGCATTTCGGCATCGGCATCCCGGAATGGCGGGTGGTGGCGCAGCTCGGCGAATTCGGCAAGCTGACCTCACGCGACATCGGCGAGCTCGCCCAGATGCACAAGACCAAGGTCTCGCGCGCCGTCAGCGAGCTGGAGAAGCGGGGCCTCGTCTCGCGCGCCGAGAACCGGCAGGACCGGCGTGAATCCTTCGTGACGCTGACTGCGGCGGGCAAGCGCATCTACGACCAGATCGTGCCGCTCGCGCTCGGCTTCGAGGCGCGCTGGGTCGAGGATATCTCCCCCGACGAGCTCAAGGTGTTCGAGCGCGTGCTGTCGATCCTGACCGAGCGCGGCCGGCATCTCGCCGGCGGCTATCGCGACGAGGACGGGGCCTGAAGGTAACGGCCGTCATGCTCGGGCTTGACCCGAGCATCTCGTGACGCGGAGGCTCCGAGCTTCGTCCGGCCTGAGATTCTCGGGTCAAGCCCGAGAATGACGTGCATTCCCGCAGCGCCCCTAGAAATACTGCGCCAGATTGCGCCTGATCCGCGGCAGCGGATCCTCCCCCTCTGGCGGATAGGCGAAGGGCTGTCCGGTGATCGTCTCGAAGGCGCGGACATAGACCGCCGAGGTCTGGTCGATCAGCTCCTGCGGGATCGGTGGCAGCGCTTCCTTGTAGGGGTCGCAGCGGGCGACCACCCAGTTGCGCACGAAATCCTTGTCGAAGGATTCGGGCTTCTCGCCGGCGGCGAAGCGGGCCGGATAGCTTTCCGCGAACCAGTAGCGGCTCGAATCCGGCGTGTGGATCTCGTCGGCGAGGAGGATGCGCCCCTCGGCGTCGGTGCCGAACTCGTATTTGGTGTCGGCGAGGATGAGGCCGCGCTCGCGGGCGAGCTTCCGGCCACGCGCGAAGAGTGCGAGCGCGTAAGCCGAGACGGTGTCCCATTGCTCCTGCGTCAGCAGTCCGCCCTCGACGATCTGGTGCTCGGAGAGCGGCTCGTCATGGCCGCCGTCGAAGGCCTTGCTCGTCGGCGTGATGATCGCCTCCGGAAGCTCCTGATTGTCGCGCAGGCGGTCCGGCAGGGTGATGCCGTACATATCGCGCTGACCCTGCTTGTAGAGCGTCAGGATCGAGGTGCCGGTCGTCCCGGCCAGATAGCCGCGCACGACGATCTCGACCGGCAGGATCTCGAGGCGCGTGCCGACGACGACGTTGGGATCGGGATATTCGAGCACGTGATTGGGACAGATATCGGCGGTCTGCTCGAACCAGTAGCGCGCCGTCTGGGTCAGCACCTGGCCCTTGAGTGGAATCGACGCGATCGCGCGGTCGAAGGCCGAGAGCCGGTCGGTCGAGATCAGGATGCGGCGGCCATCCGGCAAATCGTAATTCTCGCGGACCTTGCCGCGATAGTAGTTCGGCAGTTCCGGAATGACGGCTTCGTGAAGAGGCAGATAATCGGACATGGCGGAGCTTGCCTCTTTGACGGAGCGCGCGGACAGGCGCCGGAGCGCCGTTCAGGCAGTCCTTCTAGCGAAAGCGCGCGTTTTCCACCACCGCGGCGGCATGTGCTTCCCCCGATTGCTGCAACGGCCCGAATATGGCATGCGAAGCCTCGAGCGGGAGCCAGGTCCGCGGCGCACCGACGCAGGCCGCTCCATAGTTCCGTCGTGTTTGGCGGGTGTTGTTGGGCGGAGCCGGCAAACCGGCTTTCGACCATGGATGGCGTGACCCGACCTGCGATGATCCTGCGACTTTCCAGACGTTTCAGCATGGCGCTGCTGGCGCTCGCAGCCCTCAGCGGGCCTGCCGCAGCGCAATCGCCTTCCTGCGACGCCTGGCGGTCGGAACTCGAAAGCCTGCAAGGCCGCAGCGGCGGCGACCCGCGCGCTGCCCAGGCCGCCGAACGTGTCGGCGCCCAGCTTTCGCAGCTCAACGGGCAATATCGCGCGATGGGCTGCGAGCGTTCTTTCGGCATTTTCGATTCGGGCCCGCCGCAATGCGGTGCGATCCGCGCCCAGCTCGGCCAGCTGCAGTCGCAATATGCGGCGCTGCAGCGGCAGGCGCAGAGCGGCGGGGTCGAGCAGCGGCGCGCCCAGCTCGCCGCTGCGATCAACAACAATTGCCGGGCGCAGCCGCGCGGCTTCTTCGAGACGATCTTCGGGATCGAGCCCCGCCGCGGCGGCGAGATCGATTCGACCATGCCGGAACTCGACCCGGAGCAGCCGATGGAACCGGCGAAGCCGCGCCTCGGCGGCCCGCAGACCGTCTGCGTGCGAACCTGCGACGGCTTCTTCTTTCCGCTGAGCAACAACACCGGCAATCCCGACGAAATGTGCCAGGCGCTCTGCCCCGGCGTCGAAACGCTCGCCTACGGCATGAGTGCCGGCGGCGACGTCCAGAACGCCGCCTCGCGCTCGACCGGGCAGCCTTACTCTTCGCTGCCGAACGCGCTGAAGTACACGCGCAGTTTCGACGCGGCCTGCACCTGCCGCGGCCAGGGCGAGAGCTGGTCGGCGGCACTAAAGAATGCCGAGTATCTGCTCGACAAGCGCAAGGGTGACGTCATCCTGACGGAGCAGCGCGCGGCCGAGCTCTCGCGCCCGAAGATCGACCCGAAGGCGGAGGCCAAGCGGCGGGGCGCGGCACAGCAGCCGGCTCCCACCTCCACCGGGACCGTGCCCGAGGTCGCCGACGACAAGCCGATGCCATCCGAGAACTCGCCGACCTCGGGCACGGAATCAGCCGGTGTCGGCCCCGACATCGTCGGCGAGAAGGTGCTCGACAAGAAGGACGGGCTGAAGAGCGAGTCGCGCAGCGTCACCGGAGAACGCCGCAGCGTCCGGATCGTCGCGCCCAATCTCGCGCCCAATCTGAGTCCGCAACTCGTCCGGCCCTGATCCGGCAAAGTTCCATGCGCCTTGCGCAGGAACGCGGGCAAGACGACAGCGCGCCGGCCGCTGGACGCATGGCTAAAACCGGCGCATAAGGAGCCATCAAGCCGCCCTCGGGAGGCCGCCAGACTGCCTTCCACGGCCCTTCGGGCCGCGCGCTCGCCTCTGACGCTCCCCAGCTCCAGAAGGCCGCCATGTCCGATACGACCACCACGCAGCATCCCCATCCGATCGAGCTCGACGACGCCAAACGACGCCTCAAGGCGATCTTCATCGGCTCCGTCGGCAATCTCGTCGAATGGTACGATTTCTACGCCTACACCGCCTTTGCGCTCTATTTCGCGCCGCATTTCTTTCCTTCGCATGATCCGGTCGTGCAGCAGCTCAATGCCGCGACGCTTTTCGCCGCCGGCTTCATCGTGCGGCCGGTCGGCGGCTGGCTCTTCGGGCATCTCGCGGACCGCTATGGGCGGCGGCTATCGCTGATGGTGTCGGTCCTGATGATGTGCTTCGGCTCGCTCCTCATCGCCTTCACGCCGACCTATGCGACGATCGGCTTCGCTGCCCCGGCCCTGCTGGCGCTGGCGCGTATCATCGAGGGGCTGAGCCTCGGCGGCGAATACGGGGCGAGCGCGACCTATCTCTCCGAGATCGCCGACCCCGAGCATCGCGGTTTCTATTCGAGCTTCCAGTATGTGACGCTGATCGGCGGCCAGCTCACCGCGATCCTGGTGCTGCTGCTGCTCCAGAACGTCTTCCTGACGCATGAGCAGCTTGTCGCCTGGGGCTGGCGCATCCCCTTCGTGATCGGCGCGCTGCTCGCCGTCACCGCGATGTTCATGCGGCGGCATATGCAGGAGACCGAAGCCTTCGAGGCGGCCAAGAGCACGATGAAGCGCGAAAGCTCGCTCAAGGGCCTGCTGCGCTATCCGCGCGAGGTTGCCATCGTGGTCGGCCTCACCGCCGGCGGCACGGCCGCCTTCTACACCTTCACCACCTATATGCAGACCTTCGTCAGGCAGACGGTCGGCCTCTCCGACATCGTGACGACCTATGTCATCGCAGGATCACTGATCTTCGCGGCAGCGCTGCAGCCGATCTACGGGCTGATCTCCGACAAGATCGGCCGCAAGCCGATGCTGATGTTCTTCGGCCTCGCCGGCACGCTCCTGACCGTGCCGATCCTGATGACGCTCGCCGGCACGAAATCGGCGTGGATGGCTTTCCTGCTGATCTGCGGCGCCTGGATCTTCACCGCCGGCTATACCTCGATCAATGCCGTCGTGAAGGCGGAACTCTTCCCGACGGCGATCCGCGCCACGGGGGTCGCCGTGCCCTATGCGGTCACGGTTTCGATCTTCGGCGGCACGGCGCCCGCCATCGCCCTGTTCTTCAAGCAGCAGGGCCACGAAGAGTGGTTCTATTACTACCTCGCCGGGATCATCTTCCTGTCGTTCCTGGTCTATTCGACCATGCGCGACACCAAGCGCGCCTCGGCGATGGAGCGGCACGAGTGAAGCCCTGTCATTCCAGGGCAGGCTGGCTGGCCTGAACCCGGAACCCACGACTGGGCAAATCGCTGCAAGGCGCCGTCATCAAGAGCTCGCCCAGTCGTGGATTCCGGGTTCAAGCGCTACGCGCTCGCCCCGGAATGACAACCTTCAGGTGCTCTCGCCGGCCAGTCGCTTCAGCGCCTTCTCGCGCCCGATCAGCGGCAGCAGCGCCGCCAGTTCCGGGCCGTGATCAAGACCCGTCAGCGCCTGCCGCAGCGGCATGAACAGCGCCTTGCCCTTGGCGCCGGTCGCGGCCGAAACGGCCTGCGTCCAGCTCTTCCAGGTCGTGGCGTCGAAGGGCTCCTGCGGCAGCAGGCCGGCAGCCGTAGCCGCGAAGGACTGATCCGCGATCACGGGCGTGACCGCGCCCTGAACGACCTGCCACCACAAGGTCGCCTCATCCAGCTTCGCGTGGTTGCCGCGCACCGCCAGCCAGAAAGGCTCACCGCCGCCGACGCCGAGCGCCGCGAGCCGCTCCGCAACGGCCTCGAATGAGAAATGATGGAGCGTGCGTGCGCTCAGCGCCGCCAGCTCGTACTCGTCGAACTTGGCCGGTGCCCGCGAGACATGGGCGAGCTCGACGAGACCGGCCAATTCATCGAGGCTCGACACCGGGCGCACCGCATCGGAGGTGCCGACCATTGTCGCCAGTGCCGCGACCGCGAGCGCCTCGACGCCGCTGTCCCGTAGGCCGCGCAGCGAGAGATGGCCGAGGCGCTTGGAAAGCCCCTCGCCGCTCGCGGTGGTCAGCAGGTTGTGATGGCCAAAGGCCGGCAGGCTCGCGCCCAGCGCTTCGAAGATCTGCGCCTGCACCGCGGTGTTGGTAACATGGTCCTCGCCGCGGATGACATGCGTCACGCCGGTCTCGATATCGTCGACCACCGACGGCAGGGTGTAGAGATAGCTGCTGTCCTCGCGCACCAGAACCGGGTCGGAGAGCGAGGCGCAGTCGACGTGGGAGGCGCCGCGCACGAGATCGTCCCAGGTGACCTCGCGCGGCTCCAGCAGGAAGCGCCAGTGCGGCTTGCGCCCCTCCGCCTCGAAGGCCGCCTTCTGCTCGGTGGTGAGCTTCAGCGCGGCCCGGTCGTAAATCGGCGGCAGGCCGCGTGCGAGCTGGCGCTTGCGGCGCCTGTCGAGCTCGTCGGCGGTCTCGTAGCAGGCGTAGAGCCGCCCCGCCTGGCGCAGGCGCTCAGCCGCGGCGTCATAGACCGCAAGCCTCTCCGACTGCTTGATCACGAGATCGGGCACGATGCCGAGCCAGCCGAGATCCTCGGCAATGGCCTGCGCATATTCCGGCTTCGACCGGACGAGATCGGTATCGTCGTAGCGCAGCAGGAAGCGGCCGCCGTGCCGGCGGGCGAAAAGCCAGTTGAACAGCGCCGGCCGGGCGTTGCCGATGTGGAGATAGCCGGTGGGCGACGGCGCGAAGCGAACCAGGGGCGAGGTCATGATGCGGCTTATGGCGCGTTTGCAGGCAGGCGACAATCGCGTCTTTCCGGGCCATGCCGCACCGTTAACCGCGTATTAGGGTTACCAAGGCATGAATTGTCTCCGAGCAGGGCGAAACGGGTGGAGCCGGACAGCTGCTCTGGGAGATCAGGATGCGTATCCGTTCCATCGGGCCCGCGCTCGCGGCCACTGCCCTCGCGGCAGTTCTACTCGCCGCCCCTGCCTACGCGGCGGATTACCTGCGCGGCTCGCAGGTCATCGAGGCTCAGGAACAGCCGACGATCGACCGTGGCATCAACTGGTCCGGCTTCTACTTCGGCGGCGGCGCCGGCGTCTCCGACACCAAGTTCAAGCCCGGGACGGGGCTGCAGGACCTTGCCAACTTCGCATTCCGCAACACGCTGCTTGGCCAACAGGTCAACATGGGCTCGCTGGTCAACAACCTGCCCGAGAAGAGCGATAGCGGCGCGACCTATTTCGGCTTCCTGGGCTACAACTGGGCGTTCGGCGATGTGGTACTGGGCCTGGAGGCCGACTACACCCGCTCCGGACAAAGCTATCAAATCAACGACTCCATTGCCCGCCGCTTCATTACCTCGGACGGCACCATCAACGATTTCTCGTTGAATACGAACCAAAGTGCCAAGCTCGACGACTACGTCACGGCCCGCCTGCGCATGGGCTGGAGCTACGGCAGCATCATGCCGTTCGCCACGATCGGCGGAGCGGTGGGACGCTTCAACACGAGCTCGACGATCGCCACGACCAACTATCTGACCAGAACGAATCCTGTAACCGGGCTGCCGGAGTCCGGTTACTCGGTCGGGCGTTCGCCCGGCGATCCGCCCGTCGGCGCCACCAAAAAGAACGTCTACGGCTTCGGCCTCGCCATAGGCGGCGGCGTGGAATGGGCCCTGTCCGACAATCTCATCCTGCGCGGCGAATATCAGCTCATTCGCTTCGCCGATGTCGAGGGCACAACGACGACGGTCAACACCGCGCGGGCGGCAGCAGCCGTCAAGTTCTGAATTCAAACGATGCCAGAAACAGAAAGGCCGGGACGAAACGTCCCGGCCTTTCTGCATTCTCTCTGCCGCGCAGCCTTATTCGGCCGCCTCGACCTCCGGCCGGGTCCGCCCTGCCCGCTCGCGCTTGACGAGTTCGGCGACGAGGAAGGCCAGCTCCAGCGCCTGCTCAGCATTGAGGCGGGGATCGCAGACCGTGTGATAGCGATCGTTGAGATCGGCGTCGGTCATGCCGCGCGCGCCGCCGGTGCACTCGGTGACGTTCTTGCCGGTCATCTCCAGATGCAGGCCGCCGGCATGGGTGCCTTCAGCCTGGTGGACGGCGAAGAAGTTCTTCACCTCGGTCATGATCAGGTCGAAAGGCCGGGTCTTGTAGCCGCTCGCCGCCTTGACCGTGTTGCCGTGCATCGGGTCGCAGGACCAGACGACGTTGCGCCCTTCGCGCTTGGTCGCGCGCACCAGAGCCGGCAGGTTGTCGAAGACCTTGTCGGCACCGAAGCGGGCGATCAGCGTCAGGCGGCCCGGCTGGTTCTGCGGGTCGAGCACCTCGATCAGCTTGAGCAGGCCGTCGACCGTGGTCGAGGGACCGCATTTCAGGCCGATCGGGTTCTTGATACCGCGGAAGAACTCGACATGGGCATGGTCGAGCTGGCGCGTGCGATCGCCGATCCAGACCATGTGGCCGGAGGTGTCGTACCACTCGCCGGTCGTCGAGTCGGTGCGGGTCATCGCCTGCTCGTAGCCGAGCAGCAGCGCCTCGTGGCTGGTGTAGAAATCGGTCGTACGCATCTCCGGATGGGTCTCCGGATCGATGCCGATCGCGCGCATGAAGTCGAGCGCCTCGGTGATGCGCTCAGCGACTTCCTGATAGCGATGCGACTGCGGGCTATCCTTGACGAAGCCGAGCATCCAGCGATGTGCGTTGTCGAGATTAGCGTAGCCGCCGGTCGCGAAGGCGCGGATCAGGTTCAGCGTCGCGGCCGACTGCCGGTAGGCCTCGAGCTGGCGCCGCGGATCGGGAATGCGCGCCTCTTCCGTGAAGGCGATGTCGTTGACGATGTCGCCCTTGTAGCTGGGAAGCTCGACGCCGCCTTCCTTCTCCGTCGGCGCCGAACGCGGCTTGGCGAACTGGCCGGCGATGCGCCCGACCTTCACCACCGGCGAGCCGCCGGCGAAAGTCAGCACCACCGCCATCTGCAGGAACAGGCGGAAGAAATCGCGGATGTTGTCGGCCGAATGCTCGGCGAAGCTCTCCGCGCAATCGCCTCCCTGAAGGAGGAAGGCCTCGCCGGCCGCAACTTTGCCCAACGCCCGTTTGAGCTTGCGCGCCTCGCCTGCAAAAACGAGCGGCGGAAAGCCGGCGAGCTGCTGCTCGACCGCCTTCAAGGCTGCCTGGTCCGGATAATCCGGAATCTGCTGGGCGGGCTTGGCCCTCCAGCTCTCTGGCGTCCACCGCTCGGACATGGGACTACGTGCTCCTGATCTTTGAGATCGCGCGTGGTTAACCTCTTGGTAGCGCGAAGGCGCGGCTATACACCCAAGGCACGAGAATAGCCACCGCTCGCCGACCGCGCGCCAGCCGCAGGTTTCGGCATCCCAAAACGAGAGCCGAAACGCGGCTTCAGCGCAGCGGCACGCCGCTTCCGCCCTCCGCGCGGGCGATTGCACCGCGCTTCGCCGGGCGGTTCCGCTCCGACGGAATCGACGCTGCGCTGACGCTAGCCCACCCGCGGCGAGCGCATCGTCACGAGTTCCTCGGCTGCGCTCGGGTGCAAGGCGACGGTGCGGTCGAAATCCGCCTTGGTCGCCCCCATCGTCACGGCGATGGCAACGGCCTGGATGATCTCGCCGGCGTCATGGCCGAGGATATGGACGCCGAGTACCTTGTCGGTGGCCGCATCGACGACGAGCTTCATATAGGTGCGCTCGTGCCGCCCGGAGATGGTCGCCTTCATCGGGCGGAAGCCAGATTCGAAGATCCTGACATCATGCCCGGCGGCAATCGCCTGGTTCTCCGACAGGCCGACCGTACCGATCTCCGGCGTGGTGAAGACCGCCGAGGCGACCGTGGCGTGATCGACCGTCCAGGAGCGATTGCCGAAGGTGCTGTCGGCGAAGGCATGTCCCTCCCGGATCGCGACGGGGGTCAGGTTGACGCGGTTGGTGACATCGCCGACCGCGTGGATCGACGGCACGCTGCTGGCCGAGGCTGCGTCGACTGCGATCTCGCAGAGCGGACCGAGTTTCACCCCCGCCCGCTCGAGCCCCAGACCTTTCGTGTTGGGCCGCCGGCCGGTCGCGACGAGAACGACATCGGCATCGATCGGCGCGCCATGGGCACAATGGGCGCGGCGGCTGCCGTCGGCGAGTTCCTCGATACGCTCGATGGTGCAGCCGAGACGCATGGTAATGCCGGCATGGGCCAGCGCATCGCGCAGGCGGTTGCGGACGTCTTCGTCGAAGCCGCGCAGGATGTTATCGCCGCGATGGAGCAGCGTCACGGCAACGCCGAGCCGAGCAAAGAGGCTGGCGAATTCGAGCGCGATGTAGCCGCCGCCAACGACCAGAAGCCGCTTCGGCAAGGCCGGAAGATGGAAGACCTCGTTGGAGGAGATGCCGAGCTCGCCGCCGGGGATCGGCGGGTCGAAGGCGGGCCAGCCACCGGTCGCGACGAGGATGTGCCGGGCGGTGACGGTCTGGCTGCTTTTGACCAACCGAACGCTATGCGGCCCCTCGACGACGGCGCGCTCCTCCCGAATCTCGACCTTGGCGCCTTCAAGACCCTTGCGATAAAGGCCGGACAGGCGCGTGACCTCGTTCGCCACGGCATCGCGCAGTGTCGGCCAGTCGAAGGCGGGTTTGGCACCCAGCGTCCAGCCAAAGCCGGCCGCGTCCTCGAAATCCTCGGCGAAGCGGCTGGCATAGACGAAGAGCTTCTTCGGCACGCAGCCGCGGATGACGCAGGTGCCGCCGATGCGATCCTCCTCCGCGATCATCGCACGGGCGCCATGCCCCGCCGCGATGCGCGCCGCACGCGTGCCGCCGGAGCCCGCCCCGATGACGAAGAGATCGACGTCGAATTCAGCCATGATCTTCTCCTTGGCGCCCCGGTCCGAACCAGAGGATTCCGGCTCCCAGCAGTGCGATCCACCAGCCCTGCCAGGCTCCGTGCCCGACGACGGAAATTGCAAAAGCGCCAGCGAACATGGCCAGGCGCGGCGCCATCTCCCGCGCGCTCATCCGGCGCAGCCGCGCGAGCAGGAGAAGGCCCGCCAGGAGCAGGATGCCTGCTCCGATCACCCCGGTCTCCGCCCATGCCTGCAGCGGCATGTCATGCGGATGCCCGACGCCGAGGAGCGTCCTGTGCTCCGGCGCCACCTCGGTTGCCACGGGGTGGTGGTCCATGCTGGCCGAGGTCCCGAAGCCGGCGCCTGCGATCGGCCGCACCCGCACGACCTCGCCGAAGCTCTGCCAGATATCGATGCGGGCCTGCCCGGTCATCACGGCGAAGCGGTTCAGGATCATCGAGGGCAGCCAATTGTGAGCGGCAATGCCGAGCACCGGCGCCATCACCATGGCGAGGACGAAGCCCAGGCCCGCCGCCGTCAGCGTCAGGCGCGGCCAACAGGCCGACAACGCCCAGCAGACGACACAGACCGCGACGCCAAGCCGCGCGGACGCACTCTCCGAGCGCAGTGCCAATGCGGCAACAGTCAAACCGAGGATGACCGCCAATATCCGGTCGGACCGGCGTGCGGCCGGCGCATTCCAGAGACCGTGAATCGTCGGAACGGCCAGCATCAGCGCTGTGAGTGCGGGCCGGTTGAAGACGAAGCTCATCAGCTTGCCGACGCCGAGCGCCGCCCGCTGCGAGAGGCCAGAGGCAAGTTCGACGATTGATAGCAGGCACGCCAGGATCAGCGCGAATGCGAGCGCACGCAGCCACGCCGGCCTTGGCCTGAACCGGCCCGAGGCGGCAATCGCAAACGCGAAGGCGATCGGCAGAACAAGCTCTGCCCAGGCGCGCAGGGAGGCGCCCGGCTTGTGACTCCATGCAATCGAGATCAGCGCCCAGGCAAGGAAGGCAGCCAGGGTCAGTCCCAGCGGTGTCGCAAGCAGGCTCCGCAAGCGCGCGGCGACGTCTCCCGCCTGGCCCGCGGCGACGGCCGCGGCGATGAAGGGAATGACGGCCAAGCCGAGCATGAGCGGGGCGGAGCGGTTGGCCAGCCACATCGCCAGCGGCATCAGCACCATGAGCGCCACGCCGATCGCTGTCAGGCGCGACGGCAATTTCCCCGTGTCGGGCGCGGATTCGTGGCGGTCGGCGAAACGCATCTGACTCATGGGTTGCGATTACGCGATCGCGAGAAGCGCCGCCAGAGGCTTATCCGGAAGCCGGCCGGAGTCGTAGAACGAAAGGAGCAGAAGCCAAGGCGAACGCGGCGGAACCGGAGCATTATTGTCAAGTCATTATTCAATCAGGCGCAATTGACGCCCTGCGTGGCAAGGTGTCACAGCCGAAGCTGCCCAAAAAAACCACGGCAGGGGCCGTAATCGGAGGAAATCCATGCTGACATCTGTTCTGAAGCGCACAGCCCTGACTGCGGTGGCTCTCGCCGCTCTCTCGACGGCCGCCTTCGCCCAGCTCACTGAACTGAAGATCATGGCCCCCGCAGCGCCGGGCGGCGGCTGGGATGGCACCGCGCGCTCGATGCAGCAGGCTCTGACCTCGGCTGGCATCGTCAAGAGCGTGCAGGTCAACAACGTCACCGGCGCCGGCGGCACGATCGGCCTTGCCCAGCTCATCGGCGCGAAAGGCGACGGCCATCAGCTGATGGTCAACGGCTTCGTGATGGTCGGCGCGATCCTCCTCAACAAGTCGCCGGTCAACCTGACGCAGGTGACGCCGATCGCGCGCCTCACCGCCGAGGCCGAGGTCATCGTCGTCCCGACGGAATCCCCGCTCAAGACCGCCAAGGACCTGGCCGAGCGCCTGAAGGCCGATCCGGCCAAGGTGACCTGGGCGGGCGGCTCGGCCGGCGGCACTGACCACATCCTCGCCGCGCTGTTCGCGCAGGCCGTCGGCGCCGACGCCAAGAAGATCAACTACATCCCGTTCTCGGGCGGCGGCGAGGCACTGGCTGCTATGCTCGGCGGGCGCGTGACCGCCGGCGTCTCCGGCTATGGCGAGTTCGAAGGCCAGATCAAGGCCGGGAAGTTGCGCGTGCTCGCCGTCTCCTCGCCCAAGCGCCTCGAGAATGCGCCGGACGCCCCGACGCTGAAGGAGCAGGGCATCAACCTCGAACTGCTGAACTGGCGTTCGGTCGTCGCCCCTCCCGGCCTCTCGGCCGACCAGACCAAGGCCCTGACCGAAACCGTCGAGAAGATGGTCAAGTCTAAGGAGTGGCAGGAAATCCTCAAGGCCCGCGGCTGGGACGACGCCTTCCTTGCCGGCGCCGCCTTCGACACCTTCCTGAAGGCCGAGATCGAACGCGTCTCGAAGGTGATGACCGAAGTCGGCCTGGTGAAGTAAGTTCTTCCGACGTCTAAGATCGGAGGGGCCGGGAAACCGGCCCCTTTTCTCACCGCCAGAAGCGCCCGAAAGCGCCGGCCTTACCCTGCGGGAACGCCATGACGAACGAGACTCGCACGCAAGGTGCCAACAAGCCGGCACTGGTCGTCGGTGTGCTGCTGCTGATCGTCGCCGCCCTCGTGGGCTACGATGCCTCCACGCAGACCATCACCTCCACCTATGGCATCGGGCCGACGGCCATGCCCTATGTCGTGACGGTCGGCCTCGTCATCCTCGGCCTGGCGCATTTCGTCGTCGCCTTCCGCGAAGGCCTGCCCGAGCCGGAGGCGGCCGACAACAAGGCCCTCCTGTGGATCGCAGGCGGCCTCGTCTTTCTGATTGCCTGCATCGGGCTTGGCGGCGGCTTCATCATCGCCATCTCCGTGGTCTTCGCCTGCACCGCGCGCGGCATGGGCCGGCAGGCCCTGCTGGTCGATGCGGCGATCGGCTTCGTCCTCGGCCTGATCATCTTCCTCGTTTTCGCGAAGCTCCTGACGCTGATCCTGCCGTCGGGACCGCTCGAGCAACTCTTCCTCTGAGCCGGGGCTGAACGATGGATACCTTGTTTTCGCTGCTCAATGGCTTTGGCGTCGCCTTCGAGCCCTCCAAGCTGCTGTTCTGCCTCATCGGCGTCTTTCTCGGCACCGCAGTCGGCGTGCTGCCCGGCATCGGCCCGGCGCTGACCGTCGCGCTGCTGCTGCCGGTCACCTTCAAGCTCGACCCTGCCGGGTCGCTGATCATGTTCGCGGGCATCTACTATGGCGGCATGTATGGCGGATCGACCACCGCGATCCTGCTCAATGCGCCGGGCGAAAGCGCCTCTCTCGCCACGGCCCTCGAAGGCTCGAAGATGGCCAAGGCCGGCCGCGGCGGCCCCGCGCTTGCGACATCGGCGATCGGCTCCTTCGTCGCCGGCCTGATCGCGACGATCGGGCTTGCCTTCCTCGCGCCCTGGCTCGTCGAGGTCGCAGTCAAGTTCGGTCCCTGGGACTATTTCGCCCTGATGATCGTGGCCTTCGTCACGGTATCGGCGACCTTCGGCGACTCGCCGCTGCGCGGCCTCACCAGCCTGTTTCTCGGCATCACGCTGGGTCTGGTCGGCATCGACAAGCTGACCGGCCAGGCGCGTCTGACCTTCGGCGTGCCGGAGCTGCTCAACGGCGTCGAGGTCACGACGCTGGCCGTTGGTCTCTTCGCCGTGGGCGAGGCCTTCTACGTCGCCTCCAAGCGCTTCCGCGAGCCGGAAGAGATCATCCCGATCAAGGGCTCGCTCTGGATGACGAAGGAGGACTGGAAGCGCTCCTGGGCGCCGTGGCTGCGCGGCACCGCCTTCGGCTTCCCGATCGGCGCCTTGCCGGCCGGCGGCGCCGAAGTCCCGACCTTCCTGAGCTACTCGACCGAGAAGAAGCTCTGCAAATACCCGGACGAGTTCGGCAAGGGCGCGATCGAGGGCGTCGCCGGGCCGGAGGCAGCCAACAATGCCTCCGCCGCGGGCACGCTGGTGCCGCTGCTCACGCTCGGCCTGCCGACCTCGGCGACGGCAGCGATCATGCTCGCCGGCTTTCAGCAATATGGCCTCAACCCCGGCCCTCTGCTCTTCGCCGAGAGGCCGGATCTCGTTTGGGGCCTGATCGCCTCGCTCTTCATCGCCAACGTCATGCTGGTGATCCTGAACCTGCCGCTGATCGGGCTCTGGGTCCGGCTGCTCGCGATCCCGCAGCCCTGGCTCTATGCCGGCATCCTCGTCTTCGCGACGATGGGCACGCTCGCGGTCAACGGCTCGGCGGTCGAACTGACCATGCTCTTCGTCTTTGGCTTCATCGGCTACCTGATGCGCCGCTACGACTACCCGGTAGCGCCGATGGTGGTCGGTCTTATCCTCGGGCCGATGGCGGAGCAGCAATTGCGCCGCGCCTTGCAGATCAGCCTCGGCGACCCGATGATCCTGCTGGAGAATCCGATCTCGGCGACACTGCTCGGCATTGCCGCGCTCGCCTTGGTCGCGCCCTTCGCGATGAAGGGGCTGAACCGCTTCAAGGCCTCCGAGGACTGACGAGGCCGAGCCGCAGCAGGCTCTCGCCGGTCGCGACGAGCGCCTCTGCAGGCGGCCTGGGCTGCCAGCCCAGCATGGCCCGCGCCTTGGCGCTGGTCGCGTTCTTGACGCGGCCGAGCTCCGGCGTCGCTGCCTGACGCGCGGTGGCGCTGAAGCGCGCGGCAAAGCGCACCAGCCAGTCCGGCAATGTGCGGGTCGAGACGCCGGCGGCGCGCTCGCCGAGCCCATCCTTCAACGCCTGGGCGATGGCGTGCATCGTCATGAAATCCCCGGCGGTCGCGAGAAAGCGCTCGCCCGCCGCGGCAGGGTCGGTCATGGCGCGCAAATGCAGGTCAGCGACGTCGCGCACATCGACCACGCCGAACATCAGCCGCGGAACCGCCCAGAGCCTCCCCTCCAGCATGGTCTTCACTAGCAGGATCGAGGCGGAAAGGTCCGGCCCCAGCAGCGGACCGAAGACGCCGACCGGATTGACAACGGCGAGTTCGAGCCCCTGCCCTTCCCCGTCGACGAAATCCCAGGCGGCAAGCTCGGCCAGCGTTTTCGACTTCGGATAGGCGGCGAGGCCGGGCGCGGACGGATTGGTCCAGTCGCGCTCGTCATAGGGGCGCCTCAGCGCGCGGCCATAGCCGATGGCCGCGAAGGAAGAGGTCAGCACGGCGCGCTTCACCCCGGCGCGACGAGCGGCGCGGAGAACGCGGAGCGTGCCGTCGCGCGCCGGACGGATCAGTTCATCCTCGTCCCTGGGAGCCGCTGACGCCAGCGGCGATGCGACGTGCATCACACGGGAGCAACCGGCCATCGCCGCATCCCATCCGGCATCCTGCATCAGATCGGCAGCGGCGATCTGCAGGCGCTCGCCCGCATCGATCCCCGCCGCTTTCAAGGCTTCCCGCAAGCGCTCTTCCCGCGCCGGCGAGCGCAGCGTGGCACGAACATCGAATCCCGCCTCCAGCAGCTTCAGGATGCAATGTCCTGCAACGAAGCCGGAGCCTCCGGTCACCAGCACGAGGTCGCGGGTCATGGTCCTGGCTCCGAAAGCTGCAACTGCGACATCCCGCAGATAGGTCGGCAGCCGGACGAACGCCAGCACCCAACATGTATCGGCTGCGCCGGGACGCGATGCGCGGCAGCCGTGGCGCAGATCGCCGCCGGTGCGGCGCTGTGGCGTGTCTCCACTCCCATCGCCCGGCGAACTGGGAAACGGGCAGGCGATACGCCGATGGAGGACCTTGGCGGCACAGGCCCGTAAACCGACGCGCCGAACGAAAACGCCTCCCCTTCCTGCGAAGGGGAGGCGTCGATGGCTGGGCGCTGCCCCCGGCCAGCTGCCTTAGAGCGTATGGCCGCGCTTGCGCATTTCCTGCGAGAAGCGATCGAAGAGATAATTGCTGGTCTGCACGCTCCAGGGCTGCAGAAGCGGGAAGATCTCTTCCATCGCCTTGCCACGCAGGCTGGTATAGCGCTGCCCGACTTCGGACTTGAAGAAGCCGGCGACCGCCTTCAGGTCGGCTTCCGTCATCTTGCTGGCGAAAACGGCGGCAGACGTCTTGATCATCTCCTCGGAGCGCTTGTCGGCCTCGGCCTTCAGCTCGCCGAGCACGGCATCCGTGTCCTTCGCCATTTCCGGCCGGGTTGCCACGAGGCCCTTCGCGCTCTCTTCGAATTCGCGATAGATATTGTTGATATTCTGCGTGACGCCGGTCAGCTCCATGACCTCGCGCGCCGCCTGGAGATGGCTCGGCGTCAATGTCGGCGTCTGGGCAGAGGCGGGAGCGGCGCCCAGCAGCGCGAGGCCGAGGGCCAGGCTGGCGAGAATATGGCGGATCATGCGGTCAAAACCCCTTCATCGTTGACGAGCCGCCGATGCGACCGGCAGCGTCGCCGGCCCTGCCGAGCCGACCATTGTTTCGCGCGTTCCTTAGCGTGGATCGCGCGGGAATGGAATCACTCGATCTTGCCAAGCAGCTTGAGCCCGTCGGCACCGGCGAGGATCGCTCCGGTCGCGAGACCGATGAACAGGCCGTGCTCCACGACCCCTGGCACCATGTTCAGAGCCTGAGCCAATAATTCCGGCCGCTCTATGGCGCCCAGATGAGCGTCGAGGATAAAATGGCCGCCATCGGTGACGAGCGTAGAGCCGTCGGCCCGCTGGCGCAGCGAGATCTTGCCGGCGGAGCCGGAAGCGGCGATGGCCTCAGCCACCGCGCGGCGCGTCGCCTCCAGCCCGAAAGGCACGACCTCGATCGGCAGCGGGAAGCGGCCGAGCTTCTGCACCAGCTTGCCGTCATCGGCGATGACGATCATGCGGGCGGAAGCGGCGGCGACGATCTTCTCGCGCAGCAGCGCCGCGCCGCCGCCCTTGATCAGGCGCAGCTGCGGATCGAGCTCGTCAGCGCCATCGACCGTTAGGTCGAGCTCGGGCGTCTCGTCGAGAGTGGACATCGGGATACCCAACGAGACCGCCTGCGCCTGCGTCGCCTCGGAGGTGGCGACGCAGGTCACCGCGAAGCCGGACGCGACTTTCGTACCGAGGAGATCGACGAAATGCTTCGCGGTGGAGCCCGTTCCGAGACCGAGGCGCATGCCGGGCCTCACGAGCTCGAGCGCGCGGGCGGCAGCCTGCTTCTTCAGATCATCGGCGTTCATAGGATTTGCCCGGATGGAGTTTGATGGAGACCGGCCGCTACCCACGAAAAGTAGCGCCGCTCTCCTGCCGCGCCCGGCGCTCCATGTCCAGCGCGCGCAGGTCGCAAGGTATTATTTGGTTTGCGGCGTGCACACCGTCTTGTCGTCGAAGACGTAGCAGATGCTCATCTCCCCGGTACGGATATTGACGCGGAAGATGCCGCCCTCGCGCTCGTGCCGGGAGGGCATCAGCGCATAGTCGCTCGGCGCCTGAGGCCCGGCCCCCTCGCCCGTCGGGAAGCACACGGTGAGGCCGACGCCGCCCTCCTTCAGCTGGAACTGACAGGCACCGACCTCGCCCGTCGCCTTGTCGATACGGTAGACCCGGTTGAGATCGGTCTGCGGCGCTGGCGCGAACTCGAACGGCCCTGCGAGGGCCGGGAGCGCACATGGCAGCGCAAGGCCGAGTGCCAATCCCAGGCGCGTCGCGCCGGGCCGGATTGCGATGATCTTCGACATGACATGTTCCCTGCCGCGAAGGCGACGAATCGAGCGAACGATACCATCATGCGCGGTGAATTTGGGGAGCCGGTGACATGGCCCTTTGCGGCGGAGCACTTGCCAGCCGGCCCGCGAAGCCGTTTAAGCCGGTCGTCTGCCGCATTGCCCGGAAAGCCACGCCATGAAAGCCACGCCATGAGCCAGCCCCCGATCGTCGTGTTCGATCTCGACGGAACGCTCGCCGAGACCGCACCGGACATCATGCGGGTTCTGAACGTCATTCTGGTGCGCGAAGGCCTGGCCGCATTGCCATTGGACCGGGCACGCGAGCTTGTCGGCGCGGGCGCGCGCGCCCTGATCGAACGCGGCTTCAAGGTATCGGGCCAGCCACTCGACACCGAGACCCTGGAGCGGCTCTTCGCGGATTTTCTAGACATCTACGCCGACGATGTCGCCTCCCACAGCCATCTGTTCGACGGCGTGCTGGGCGCGCTCGATGTACTGGCCGACGAGGGCTACGCGCTCGCCGTCTGCACCAACAAGCCGATCCTGCACACGCGCCTGATCCTCGACCATTTCGACATCGCCAAACGCTTCGCGGCCGTGGCGGGGCGCGACAGCTTCCCCTGGTTCAAGCCCGATCCGCGCCACCTCACGATGACCATCGAGGCGGCGAAGGCCGACGTTTCGCGCGCCGTGATGATCGGCGATTCCCGCACCGACATCGCGACCGCGCGCGCGGCGGGCATCCCGTCGATCTGCGTGCCCTTCGGCTATACCGATGTGCCGATCGAGACGCTGGAACCGGATTTCGTCATCCAGCACTTCGACGAGTTGCCGGGCGCTGTGGATCGCGCGCTCAATCTGGTGCCTGCACGTCCTTGACGGCGTGAAGCGCGCCGACTAGGAGAGGGCCGGTCCGGGCGGCTAGCTCAGCGGTAGAGCACTCCCTTCACACGGGAGGGGTCACAGGTTCGATCCCTGTGCCGCCCACCATTTTCCCGACATCGTCAGCGCAGGACCCGGGCCGCACCATCCGGCAGCGGCTGGCCTCCCTTTGCGATCGCGACCAGTTCCTCGGCGAACCGGGCCGCGATGGGCAGGCGGAAATGCAGGGGATCCCAGTAATTTTCATCCCGCGCCGTGATCGGCGAGGCATGCGCGTAGTCGACCAGCGTCGCGCCATGGCGCCGCGCCAATGCGGCGATACCCGCCTTGCATGCACCGTAGCGCTGCCAGCCCGCCGAGCCTTCGCGGGGGTAGCCCATCAGATGTGCGGGCGGCAGGACGAGCATCACCTGCGTTTCCTTCGGGAAGGCGGCGATCGCCTCCTCCAGCCAGGCCAGAGCGGGAAAGCGCCAGCCAGCGCTTTCAGCGGCTGACACCGGCATCGGCGGCAAGGGCGTCAAATCCAGCTTCTGGCCGCCATTGCTCATGTAGATGTGGCTGCGCGCGCGAGCGAGATCGTAGCTCGCCTCCGGCGGCGTGAAGACCTCGTAGCCGTCACCGCGGATCCGCTCCTGCGACCAGCCGAGGCGATAGGCCATCAGCCGGCCGGCGATCTCCAGATTGGTCAGGTTGAGCAGCTTCGGCCAATCGGTCCAGCGAACCTCTCGCGAGAGCCAGTCCGGCATCGGCCGCGGCGTCAGGCGCTTCGCCGCATCGGTGGCATCGGGCTCGCACCAGGTGACATCGAGGCCCCAGATGATTCGCTTGGGAAGGCTGACATGATCCCGGAACAGCCCGGCCATCTGCAGTTGCTCCCAAGGCGTCGCGGCATTCATCGCAAGGTTGACGAAGCGTGCATCGAGCCCCTGCGAAAGCGTCTGCGGATCGAGAAGGCGCATGGTCGAGGTGCCGAGCACCGCCGCATCGAAGCGCCCGGAGCGCACGAGCTGCGGGTACATGAAGCGCTGGTTGATATCCATGATCGGCCGTGCCGGCTGCCCCGCTCCGACCCGCATGCCGAAAGGATCGAGCGCAGCGACGAACGCGAACAGCAGCCCGGCGCAGCCCGCCGCCGCCACCAGGAACCACCGCGACCAGACGATCCAGGCCTTCTCCATGCTGGCCCTGTACTCCAATGTCATGACCCTGACCGGTTAGCCGGCCGGCGCCCTCTTCGCACATGGGATGCCTCCGTCACAACGCGGAAGGCGCCGCAGTTGGCAGCCGCCGCGCGAACATGCGAGAGAGGCCAGATGATCTCAGGCGCCTTCCGCCGTCTGGCCAGCCCCGCGCAGCGACTTATCGCCGCCCTGATCGCGCTCTGCCTGCTGCCCGGCCCCGGGCATGCTGCGGAAGAGCCGCTGCCGGCTTCCTCCGGAATACAGGATGCGCTCTGCCGCCTGATCGACGACGCCGCACGGGAGCACGCGGTGCCGCCGGCCTTTCTGACCCGGCTGATCTTCCAGGAATCGAGCTTTCGCCCGCATGTCACGAGCCCGGCCGGCGCACAGGGCGTGGCGCAGTTCATGCCCGGCACGGCGCGCGAGCGCGGCCTGCTCGATCCGTTCGACCCCGAGCAGGCCGTGCCCAAGGCTGCGCATTTCCTCGCCGAGCTGCGCAACCGCTTCGGCAATTGGGGGCTTGCGGCGGCGGCCTATAATGGCGGCCCGAACCGCCTTGCCGGCTGGCTTACCGCCCGCGCTGCAGGGCAGACCCGCTTCCTGCCGATGGAGACCGAGAACTATGTCCTGCTGATCACCGGCGCCTCAGTCGAGGACTGGGCCGAGGATGCCCGCAACAGCGCCAATGGCGACGGGCGCTCGCCGCCGGCGCGACCGGCGACACGCGATCAGCTGGCCGCCTGCGCGCCGACGCTGGTCGCGATCCGGCAGGCTCGCCCGGCCCTCCCCGCAATTGCGGAGGCCCCATTCGCGCCCTGGGGCGTCCAGCTCGCCGGCAATTTCTCCAAGGCCCGCGCACTCGCCAGCTTCCAGCGCGCGAGCGCTCGCCACCGCACCATCATCGGCGAGCTCGAGCCGATGATCATCGGCACGCGCCTGCGCAGCCGCGGCACGCGGGCATTCTACCGGGTCCGGCTGCCCGCGGCGACGCGCGCCGAGGCAACCGCACTCTGCCGGCGCATCCAGATCGATCGCGGCGCCTGCGTGGTCCTGAGGAGCTGATCCATCGCAGCCATGTTGCATGTGCGCAACGCGGAATGGCAAAGCTCGAACGCTCTCAGTGATGTGATAAAAGCCCGATTGCAGCGGCCCCGGGAAGCTGACAGGACGTTGAGGAGACGTTGACTTTTCCGTGTCAACTTCGTGTCCACACGCTGCCCCGACCGCCCGAGGTTCTCGATGATCCGCTCCATCCGTCTGGCCATGCTCGCCGGTCTTGGCCTGCTTGCCCTTGGCTCCGCCGCCCGGGCCGAAATCGATCCGCTGACGCGCCAGCCTCTGGTGCAATATGTCGACCCGGCGAAGGCGCAGGCTACCGCCGTTCCGCGCGAGGTCGTTGACTATCCGACGCGATACCAGCCGGGCACGATCGTCATCAATTCGACGGAGCGCCGTCTCTATTTCGTGATGCCCAATGGCAAGGCGGTGCGCTATGGCGTCGGCGTCGGCCGCCCGGGCTTCGACTGGGCGGGCAGCCAGAGCATCACCCGCAAGGCCGAGTGGCCGAGCTGGACCCCGCCGTCGCAGATGCTGAAGCGCCGTCCCGACCTGCCGCGCTTCATGCCCGGCGGCCCGGACAACCCGCTTGGCGCCCGCGCCATGTATCTCGGCTCGACGCTCTATCGCATCCATGGCTCGAACGAGCCGGAGACGATCGGCCAGGCCGTCTCCTCGGGCTGCATCCGCATGCTGAACGAGGACGTCATCGATCTCTACGAGCGCACCAAGGTCGGCACCCGCGTCGTCGTCGCGCGCTGAGTCGCTCACGCTTCATTCCCATCGAATAAGCCGGCGGAAACGCCGGCTTTTTTGTTTGGCCGGCTCGCCCCGCGATCGACCGGTCGCATGGCCCTCGCAACGCAAGGGTTTGGCCACGACGCGCCCCCGCGCGCGTCGGTCGCGCGGACGCGGGAATTGCAGACTTTTTGACGGGCCACACCACAGGCCCGGGATGACCGCGTGGTTGCGGGAGAACGCTGCGCGCTCAGGAGACGAGGGACAGCGGAGCTCCCGGCGCCATTCCGGCTCGGGACATGCGCACATTCATCGGGCTCGACCATTTTCATCAAGGAACCCGAAATCATCGGCTATATTCGCCATTCGACAGTCAAAATTCGCGAACTCCACCGCTCAATTTCAACGACGATGCGCATGCACGCCGGATCGCCAGGCCGGACGAAGCAAAATCGAAGAGCATCGGGAAACAGCCATGGCTCCAAAGGACTGGACCAAACACGCCCTTCCCGCCCAGGCATCGAACGCCGGACGTCGCTGAGCTGTGGCGAACACCGTCCAAAGCCAAGGAACCGCTGCCGAGCCGGCCGAGCGGCGGCTCGGCCAGATCCTGCTTGTCATCACCGCATGCGGCTGGGGCCTGAACTGGTCGGTCCTGAAATTCGTTCTGCTCGACTGGCCGCCGCTGTTTGCGCGCGGCATGGCTGGCCTCCTCGGCGCGGCCGGCCTGGCGGTTTTGGCATGGCGCCGCGGCGAGCCGCTTGGCGTGCCGCGCGAATTCCGCCTCCCGCTCGTGATCGCTGCCGGAATCAACGTGTTCGCCTGGATGGGCTTTACGGCCCTGTCCCTGAATTGGCTGAAGGTTTCCGAAGGCGCCCTCATCGCCTATTCGATGCCGATATGGGCGATGCTGATTGCCTGGCCGCTGCATGGCGAACGCCCGGATCGCCGCAGCCTGCTTGCATTGGCGCTCGGCGTTGCCGGCATCGCGATCTTGATGGGCGGCCCGAACCTCGCCGTCCAAAAACTGCCGGGCGTTCTCTTCGGCCTAGCGGCCGCCATTCTGTTCGCTGTCGGCACCGTCATGGCACGCAAGCCCATCGCGATGCCTTTCATGGCGCTGACGGCATGGCAGGTGGCACTCGGCTGCCTGCCGATGATCGCGCTGAGCCTGTTTCTCGAACAGCCTCATCCTCTCGCATTATCCAGTCAGGGCCTGGTCGGCCTGGCCTATATGGCGGCGGGGCCGATGGCATTGTGCTATCTGACGTGGTTTGGGGCGCTGAAACGCCTGCCCACGTCAACGGCGGCAACGGGCATGCTGATCGTCCCGATTGTGGGAACGCTATCGGCCGTACCGCTGCTCGGAGATACCCTGGGCTCGCGGGAAATCCTCGCCATCGGCGTCGCGCTCAGCGGCGTCGCATTGGCACTCCGCAAGAACCGTCGCTGACATTCGCGGACGCAGGCGTTCGATCGCGAAAACCCGCACGATCGTCAACTGTAGAAGATGTGCCGGCCGATCACGTCCATTTTCTTGAGCTTCTTCGCCCAGCCGGGTTGGACATAGTCGGCGTGGTAATGCATGGCGGCCCCGACCTCTTCGAGATAGATTTTGCCCTCGTAGACTTCGCGGGCGATGCGCATCGCGGCTTTCCATGCCTCGGGTTCGGTGATCCGCAAGGCCTTGCCCTCGCAGGCGAAGGTGAACTGGCAGGCCAGCTTGCGATGTCGGTTCTGGAAGACCACGCCGCAGATCGTCGCCGGATAGACACCGCTCTTGACCCGGTTGAGCACGACCTGGGCGACGGCGGCCCTCCCTTGCTCCACTTCGGAACGCGCCTCGAAATAGACGGCCTGGGCCAGGCAACGCTCTTCGCGCTCCAGGTTCTCGGGCTCGATCAGCCCGACATAAGTCTGCCGCGGTTCAAGCTCCTTCCCGGGCAGGACGATAATGCCCGTCGGCGTTACCCAGGCGATCGTCGTGGCTTCGCTCGTCGGAGTCAGCACGCTCTGCGCCGCGCTCGCGGCAGGGCGCGGGGTCGTTCCATCATTTTTCGCAAGACCCTCGCGCGAAGGCTGCGCGGCTCCTGGGGGCGCCTGCTCGCGCTGCTCGCCGTCGCGCGAGAAGCGCGCGAGACCAGTGTACGGTTTGCCCGCGGGCTCGTGCACGATCGCCAATGCGAGCATCGGGCTGTTCAGCCTGCCGAACAGGCGCAGGTCATCGGCATGGAGACGGCTCTCGGGAAGCTCCGTCGTATGGAAACCCAGTGTGCGGCTATCGACACCGAGGGGGATGCGCGACGGGGCGGGCGACGTCGTTGGCAGGGTCTTGGTAGGCAGCACGACGAGAGCCGCGAGCGCGAGCAGCGCCTGCGGGACGATGCGCTTCATGAAGGATGCTCCGGAGAAATAGGGGCAAGCCGAGCAGGCGCCGCACCGATACCGGCGGCGAGATCAGCGGCTCGCTTGGCTGGAACTTGCTGGGAAGGGGGAAGGGAAACGAGCTAGCGATCGGCCCGGGAGGGAATCAGGCGCGGTTGGACTGCTACGCTCGTCGCTGGCTTTGGTCGCCGGACGGCAATCAGATCAGGCGCAGGACTGCGGGGGTTCGCAGGCGATCTGCCACGGCAGGAGAATGCCGGGGATAGGCTCTGTCGCACCGGCGGCTCTTGGCATCGCCGCGATATCAGGAGCGATCATCACGCGCCGAGAGGCACAGGGCGAAAGCCTTCCGAAAGAAGCTCCTACCTGCATGAGCACTCGGCCCGGCTATACCTGAACATAATCCTATTCACCGCACAGATATCTGCGCAAATGTTACTTTCCATCAAGGACCCTTAACTCAACATTAACCAAACTAGGCGTCGCTTGACCTGCGCTATGACGAGAGACTTCGGCATCTTTGTGACGCAATCGATCCGCCGTCGAATGGCGAACCGGAACTGTAACTGTTACAGGCTCGACAGGCCGGCAGGGCGTGCCAAGTTGCGGCTTCAAACGATTGCGCTGGAGGCGACGATGCGGTGGAGCCGGATTGGCGGCGCATTGATGGTCCTGAGCGGACTACCGGCCCAGGCCCAGACGGGGCCGGCGGACGATCTGGCGCGGCGCAACATCGAACGGCGCGCCGTCGGGGCGATGATCTGGGCGATGCCCGCGGTCAACACCGACCTGATGCTCCAGGAGCCCTCGGCAAGACCAAGGCGAAGCCGAACGACATCGTCTTCTGGTCGCAGCCGGTCAACTGGAAGAACCAGACGCTGACGCCGAACCCGGATTCGATCTACTTCATGTCGTTCTGGAACGTGAAGGACGGCCCCATCGTCATCGAGATCCCGCCTGCGAAGGGCGGATCGATCGCGGGGAACATCGTCACCATCTGGCAGATGCCGCTCGAAGATGCCGGGCCCGAAGGGGCGGACAAGGGCAAGGGCGGCAAGTACCTGATCACGCCGCCGGGCTATAGGGGCAAGGTTCCGGCCGGCTATATCCATCTGCCGTCCGACAGCTATAGCGGCTTTGCGCTGCTGCGCTCGAATTTGCCGAGCCATAGCGCCGCGGATATTGCGAAATCGGTCGCCTACGGCAAGCAGGTCAGGATGTATCCGCTGTCGCGCGCCGCGAACCCGCCGACGACGAATTTCGTCGATGCCTTCGACGTGATGTTCGACTCGACGATCAAATACGACGCCAGCTTCTACCGAAACCTCGACCGCGTCGTGCAGAACGAGCCCTGGCTGCAGCGCGACCGGGTGATGATCGATCAACTGAAGACGCTCGGCATCGAGAAGGGCAAGCCCTTCAATCCCGATGCGAAGACGCAGGAGGCTCTCGGTGCCGGCGCCAAGGAAGCCCATGCTCTGCTTTCGGAGCGCTATGACGCCGGCTTCCCGGTGATCAATCAGGGAATACGCTGGTTCCCCCCTGCGATGCCGGACGTGATCAAGGCGGTCCAGAACGGCTATGCCGATGTCGACCTTTACCCGGTCGATGCGCGCGGCGTGACCTATACGCTCGGCTTTACCGGCATCAAGCGCATCGGCACCGCCCAATTCTACCTGATGGCAAACAAGGACAAAGACGGCAACGCGTTCGACGGCGGCGCCACCTACCGGCTGACCGTGCCGCCCAACGCACCAGTGAAGCAATACTGGTCGGCGACAGTCTACGACCGGGAGACGCACGCCCTCGTCAAGAACATGAACCGTGCCAGCCTCGCCTCGATCAGCCCCGGCGTGCAGAAGAACCAGGATGGGTCGGTCGACGTGATTTTCGGCCCGCTGGCTCCGGCCGGGAAGGAAACGAACTGGGTTCCGACCGATCCCAATCGCAAGTTCGAGCTGCTGTTCCGGCTCTACGGACCGGAGAAACCGCTCTTCGACAAGAGCTGGAAGCTGCCGGACGTGGAGCGAGTCGCCAGCCCCTGAGATCGCCCCGCGGCTTCACGGAAGCGCCTGTCATCCCGGCCGTTGCGGCGCTGAGAGCCGCGATTCATGCCTGAACCTCGACCGGAAATGTTCCGGCGTGGATCCCGGGTCAAGCCCGGGATGACAGCACGTTTCCGTGCAACGTCGCCAAGCCCGAGGCGTCCTTGTTTTCTGCAACTGCGGCACCACGTCGTCCGGAGCAGTGCTTTTCTGGGTCGTCAGCGATCCCGCGACGCCTCCACGCTCGATGAGACGCGCAGATGTCCGAGCAAGCCGAAACTGGATTCCATCAGGAACGCCCCAGCCGTCGGGACTTCATCTTCTTGGCCACGGCAGCGTTCGGCTCGGTCGGGGCAATTGCTGCGGCCTGGCCCATCATCGCTTCGATGAACCCATCCGCTGATGTAGAGGCAGCCGGTGTTCCGGTTTCTATTGATCTTTCCCAGATTCAGCCGGGCCAGCAGATTTCTTTCTTTTGGCAAGGGAAGCCGATTGTGGTGCTGCATCGAACCGCCCAAGCTCTGGCAGAACTGAAGAACTCAAGCCTCATTGCGAGGCTCAGCGATCCCGATTCCTCCGTCTATCAGCAACCGGACTATGCCAGGAACTGGTGTCGCTCGAGCAAACCCGAATTCATGGTTCTCATTGCTATCTGCACCCACCTCGGCTGCATACCCATCGTCAGGCCCGATTTAGGCGATCCCAGCATTGATGCTTCCTGGCCGGGGGGCTATTTCTGCCCTTGCCACGGGTCGAAATACGATTTGGCTGGACGCGTATTCCGAGGCGTTCCAGCGCCATACAATCTTCCCGTCCCCCCGCACCACTACACCAGCGATACGACGCTTGTGGTTGGCGAGAACCCGGTTGGCGAAGACTTCTCGCTTTCTTCGATCGAGCAGCTCTAGCGCTGCCGCTCGCGGGAGAGCCCCTTCTCCGCCAGCGCCGCCTCATAGGCCTTCATCTTCTCGTCGGCCTGCTCGCCAAGCTCGCGCAGATAGTCCCAGGCGTAGATGCCGGTCTCGTGCATGTCGTCGAAACCGAGCCTGACGGCGTAGTTGCCGACCGGCTCGACCCTGAGGATCTCGACCGCGGCCTTGCCGGCGACGATCGTCTTCTGGCTGGGATGGTGGCCCTGGACCTCGGCCGAGGGGCTTTCGACGCGCAGAAGCTCTGCCGGCAGCGTAAAACTCGCCCCGTCATCGAAGGCGACGTGCAGGGTGCGACGGTCTTTCGACAGGCGGATTTCGGTCGGCCAGGATGACATGATCGTGTACGTCCTTCGCAGGCTGCGGCAGTCACGCGCTTGACCTTGGCCGCAGCAGTGCCAATGTCCTGCTATAGCAATGTGCAAACCAGTCCGCATCCTGGTCGGAGCGGCTGGGCGTTCGGAGTTGAGGCAGACGTGCTGCTCGACGACATGAAGCCGCTGACGCGGTCGCCGCTGGTCGATCCGTTCGGCCGGAAAATATCCTATCTGCGCATCTCGGTGACGGATCGCTGCGATTTCCGCTGCGTCTACTGCATGGCCGAGAACATGCAGTTCCTCCCCCGGAAGGAGCTGCTGACGCTGGAAGAGCTCGACCGGATCGCGACCGCCTTCGTCAGCCGCGGCACGCGCAAGCTGCGACTCACCGGCGGCGAGCCGCTGGTGCGCCGGGACATCATGAGCCTGTTCCGCTCGCTCTCGCGCCACCTCGCCTCAGGCGCGCTGGACGAGCTGACGCTGACGACCAACGGTTCGTTGCTCTCGCGCTATGCCGATGAGCTCGCCGGCTATGGCGTGCGCCGCATCAACGTCTCGCTCGACACGCTCGACGCCGACAAGTTCCGCGAGATCACCCGCCGGGGCGATCTCAAGGTCGTGCTCGCCGGCATCGAGGCGGCCCGCAAGGCCGGCATGCGCGTCAAGATCAACGCTGTGGCGCTGAAGGGCGTCAACGACGACGAGATCGAAGAGCTGATGCTCTGGTCGCACGGCCTCGGCATGGACCTCACGCTGATCGAGGTCATGCCGATGGGCGAGATCGAGGTCGGCCGCATCGACCAGTATCTCCCGCTCTCGGTGGTGCGCGGGCGGCTGATGGACAAGTACTCGCTGGTCGACGACCCCTACCGGACGGGCGGGCCGGCGCGCTATGTCCGCGTCAAGGAGACCGGTGGACTGGTCGGCTTCATCACGCCGCTCACCCATAATTTCTGCGAGAGCTGCAACCGCGTGCGGCTGACCTGCACCGGCACGCTCTATATGTGCCTCGGCCAGGAGGACGCCGCCGATCTGCGCGCCGCCGTCCGCTCCTCCCCTGACGACGCCCTGCTCTACCGCGCCATGGACGAGGCCATCGCCCGCAAGCCCAAGGGTCACGATTTCATCATCGACCGGCGCCATGCGCGCCCCGCCGTCGGCCGGCATATGAACGTCACCGGCGGCTGATCGGCAGGACGGCGATTGCCGCGTCAGCTTGACCGGCTGGGCGAATACCGGCACCGTCAGGCGACGGGTGGAGTTGCTGCGGGTCATGTTCAAGGCGATCGCAGGCCGCGTGAGAGCGGCCGCAAGCGCAATCATTGACGCCGTGAGGCAGACCCACGCCGCGCGTCTGGCCGTTATGGCCCTGCGGCTGCGGCGGCTCCTGCCTCTTCTTGCCATCCTCGTCGCGACCACCCTGCTCTTCTGCCTGTTCCTCGGCTGGTCCAGCGGGCGCAATGTCTTCGTTGCACTCGCGCCGGCATCGGCGACCTGGATCGGGGCCGGAATAGTGGGCGCCCTGGCGGGTCTGGTCGTGCTCGAACTCTGTGCGGCCTTCGCGATCACACTCATGACCGCCGCACTGCAGCTCGCCTACGACACCGGGCGGCACCGCGTGCGCGCCCTGCTTGTGATCGCCTGCACGATGGTGCTGGCGGGACTCGGCTGGCGGCTTTCGGCGCTCGATTCCGCAGGCTTGTCCCTCGTCGGCACCCTGCCGATGCTGGCCGGCGCGGGACTTGTCGCGCTGACGATGTGGTTCGAGCGGGCCTATCTGCGCCCGGCCTATCCCGGCTTCCGCGATTTCTGGATCGATGTCGTCGATGCCCGCCAGTTTCTGACGCGAGCCGCCCATGGCGAATGACAATGGCAGCACGGCCTCGCCCCATGGCATCACCCCGGCGATGACGGCGCACCATCTCGCTGAAGCGGTCAGGGCCGGCCACAACGGCGCAAGCGACGCAGTCGAGAACCTGCCCCCGGCCGACGCGACCATGCTGTCGCAGACCGAGCAGACGCTGATCGCCCGGGTGCGCGAACACCACACCATGCTGCGGCAGGAGGCAGCGGCGCGGCTCAACGCCATCCAGGCCGAGATCGTCAGCCGGCGGGAACTCTTCACGCAGCAACGCTTCGAGGGACGGGTGCGCGGTGTCGAGGCGACTATGCGGGCGATGCTCAACAAGCACGGCAGCGAGCTGGAGCAGCGCGTCTACGACGCGCTCCGCGCCAAGCGCGAATACGCGTTCTTCAACTACGAGAACAAGCGCCGCGCCGACCCCAAGCTCGACAAGTGGCAGTTCATCCTGTTCTTCCTCGTCGTGCCGCTGGTGATCGAGAGCCTGCTCAACGGCAATTTCTTTGCCGAAGCCAGCGATTTCGGCCTGGTCGGCGGCGCGGCCACCGCCGTCATCATCTCCGCGCTCAATATCGCGCTCGGCTTTTGCATGGGCATCGGCCCGGCGCGCTACTGCCAGCACGTCAAGAGCTCGCATCTGTTCTGGGCCCTGCCGGCCTATGCCGGGATGATCGCACTCATCGTGCTGTTCAACCTCGCGGTCGGCCATTACCGCGAGATGCTGATCGCCAATCCGGATGCGCGCTCGTTCCAGGTCATGCCGCGCGTGATGGAAAACCCCCTCGCGATCTATGACATCAAATCGGTCGCGCTGGTCATCATCGGCTGCCTCGTCGCCTTCGTCGCGGCGACGAAGGGCTATACCGCCTTCGGCACTTATCCTGGCCATGCCGCCGCCTATAAGCGCTGGCGCCAGCGCTGGAGCGCGGTCGAGGAAGAGCGGCGCCGGCTCGATGGCGAGTTGCTGCCGGAGCTGGAGGCGATCCGTACCCAGATCGACGGCTTCCGCGCCGATTGCCGCGACGAACTCGGCAAGCTGCAGGGCACGAAGGCGGCAGTCGAGAAGGCGCGGGACCTCTATCTCTCCCGCCTCGGCCAGCTGCGCGCGGCCAAGGACGCGGCGATGATGCAATATCGCGAAGCAAATCTTCGGGTCCGCACCGATCTGCCGCCAGCCTATTTCTCGCAATCGCTCAACCTCGCCGAGATCGACCAGCCCGGCGAGCTGCCGGAAATTGTCGCGGCGCGCCGGCAGATAGAGGATTTCGAGCAGCAGCTCACCAGCATGCCGGGGCTTATCGAGGCGAAGCTCAAGGACAGGCTGATGCTGCTGCGCGGCGTCGATCTCGCCGGCGAGATCGAGCAGGTGAAGCTGCGCGCGGCACAGGCGGGGCGCGAAGCCTTCGAGCGCGACGAGGCGGCCCAGAAGCAGGCGGCGGAGGATTTCGCCGCAATGCCACGCTAAAGGTCGGGGCATGAAGACCGAGAACCTGGCCATCGTCGCCTCCCTGCTCGCGGGCGTCGCGCTCGTTGGCTTCTTCGCGGCCCCTTCCCTGCTGCGCGGCCCGCCGCGCGACCAGGAGACGCTGTGCCCGAAGACCGGCCCGGTCGGCCATACGCTGATCCTCGTCGACAAGACCGATCCGTGGAGCGAGGTGCAGGCCGGACGGCTGAAGAAGCTGGTCAAGCAGATCGGCGACGAGCTGCCGGCCGAGCGCATGCTCTCGATCTACGTCTTCAACGACGTCTTCGAGCCCGGCTTCCCGGCCCTGATCTCGCTGTGCAACCCCGGCAAGACCGCAAGCGAGCTGATCGGCAATCCGCGCCGCGAATATGTGAAATGGGTCGAGAAATTCGGCCGCCCGCTCGACGATGCGTTGACCGTGCTGACACAGCCGGCGAAGGGCAACCAGTCTCCGATCGTCGAGGCCATCGGCGACGTGGTGTCGCGCCGCGAGAACCGCGTGCCGAATGGCGACCGCTCGCTCGTCCTCGTCTCGGACATGCTGCAGAACTCCGGGCAGTTCACCGTCTTCGGCAATGCCGCCGGCGCGCGCGACCCGGAGCGGCTGCGGCGCTTGCTCGATAAAGTCTGGCAGGATTCGGGTGCGAAGACGTGGACGCTCAGCATCCATCAGGTTCAGGGCGTCTACGACCCGAACCGGCTGGAGCAGACCGCCACGCTCTGGAAGCAGGCCTTTCAGAAGCTCAACATCGCGGTGACCTGGGACAGGCTGTAGCCTCGACCAAGCCGCCTGCCCTGCTTGGGCCGGCGCGTGGCGGGTTTCAGAGCCTGTAGGCCATCCGCACGCCGCCCCAATGGCGCCCGCGCACGCGCAGCGGCGCGTTGATCTCGCTCAGCGCCTCGCTGCTGCCATTCCCGAAGTCATGATGGCAGAGCTGGACCATGAACGGACGCACAGAGCGGCTCGCGCTGATGCCGGAACGGCTCTCGAGAATGCGCCGGTTGCGGGCATGAATCGCGTTCCAGGCCGGATCATGGCTGCGCGGCATCAGGGACGTCTCGGTGTGATGCACCGGCACATAGCCGTTGCGATCGCTCGGCACGGCAAAGACCAGACGCGGATCGCTCGCCAGCGCCCTCTCCAGGAGTGGCGGCAAGAGCGCTTCCAGCGCAGGCAGGCTCGGGCTCAGATATTGGAGCGGGTCACTCTCGGGAACCGGCGTGTAATCCGCCTCGAACAGGTCTTCTTCCGCCACAAGCCCCTTCTCGATCGCGGCTTCCATCACCGCGGCCACTTCGCGGGCAAAGTCCTGGGCGCGCTCGATGAGCGGCCGATAGGAACGCTCGATGTCCTCGATCATCTGCGCCAGCGCACCGCTGCCGGCGACTGCGTCCGGATCGAAAGCGAGGTGCAATCCCTGCTCGCTTTGCCCTGCCATCCGGCAAGGAAGCGGCGGCAGACCGTCAATGGTAAGCGTGCCCACGCCGCCGCCGAACCGGGCAGACTGCGCGTCGGCGAGAAGCGCGCCGCCGCGGCCAACATCGACGATGCGGCTCGACAGATCGATACCGCCGAGCATCAGCCGGGCACGGCGCGCGGTCGGAAAGCGATCGAAGCGCCGCCTGTCGGCAAAGGCAGAGTGCCGCAGGACCGGCTTGAAGCGCCGGAGCATGCGGCCGACCAGCCGGCTGCCCTTTTCGGAGGCGCGGCGCACCCGCTCACTCTCGGCCACCGTGGCATGCGCGATGCGATCGATTTCATCGGCGCGGCGTGCCACGCCCTCGACGAAAAGCGCCGCCTCCCGGGCATTGCGCGACAATTCCGCCGTCGAGGCCGCCTGCTCCTGTGAGGCCTCGCTGATCGTGCTCATGAGTGGATTGACGTCCCGCACGATCTGGAGCGCTTCGTTGACGCTGCCGGTCGAGCTCTGCGCTGCGTGGGTGAGCCGATCGACCCTGCTGCGGATGTGCTCGACGGCCTCGCTCACCGCGATGGAGAGCGTCTTCACCTCATGCGCGACGACACCGAACCCGCGCCCGGCCTCGCCGGCACGGGCCGCCTCGATGGCCGCATTGAGCGCCAGCAGATTGGTCTGGCGGGCGATCTCGGCAATGGAATCGACGATGCCGCGGATCTCGCCGGTCGCCTCGGCGAGCCCATCAAGCATCAAGGTGGCCTGGCCGGCGCGCGCGACGGCAGCGTCGAGCCGGTCGCGAACGCTGGCCATGGCGCTGTCGACCTGCTCGGCCGACTGCGAAACCTGCTGCGACGCCGCCGCAAGGACCGAAGCGTTCTCGCTCGCGGCGCCAACGGCCATACGCATGCTGCCGGCGCTCTCCAGAATGGTGCGCGAGCCGCTTTCGGAATCGGCCGACAGCTTCTCGACCTCGCCCAATTCCTTCGTGAGCCGATCCATCGCGAACAGGATATCGCGCTCGATATCATCAACCGCATCGCGGAGGGAGAGGTCGCGGGGGGCGATCTGTGGAGCCGACGCCTCTGCCGTCTCGGCCGTCATCGGCTCCGGTGAAGCCTCGCTGCCAGCTGGAGTTCGGGCGCTCAGCCAGCGTCGTATCCTGCCCTGCATCCCCAGCCCAGTCTCACCTAAGGTCAGCCC
Organism: Allobosea sp. 10L417; assembly: GCF_056395485.1. Classification (NCBI taxonomy): domain Bacteria; kingdom Pseudomonadati; phylum Pseudomonadota; class Alphaproteobacteria; order Hyphomicrobiales; family Alloboseaceae; genus Allobosea; species Allobosea sp. 10L417. The sequence continues at coordinate 297,720 of NZ_JBFTJP010000002.1, read as the reverse complement.
TGAATCGGTTATGGGTGGCGAGGGTTAACAAAAAGCTTCCTCGACGGCTGCACGGCGCCTGTGCCGCAGAAGCATTGGACCGTCTTCCCAGGCGCCTGTATGGCTTGGCCTTCCGCATCTGACGGGCACGAGCCATGAGCCAGCACAGCTATGACGTCATCGTCGCGGGGGTCGGCGCCATGGGGTCGGCGGCTTGCTGGCACCTCGCCCAGCGCGGTCTCAAGGTGCTGGGGCTCGAGCGGTTCGACCTCGGCCACGCCATGGGCTCCTCCCACGGCCTGACCCGGATCATCCGGCTCGCCTATTTCGAAGGCTCGCACTACGTCCCGATCGTGCGCAGGGCGCATGAGCTCTGGGCCGAGACCGGCAAGCAGGCGGGACTCAAGCTGCTGCATGTCACCGGCTCGCTCGATCTCGCGCCGAAGGGCGGCGGACCTGTCGAATCCTCGTTGCAATCCTGCCTCGACCACGGGCTGACGCATGAGGTTCTGGAGGGGGCCGAGGTGATGCGGCGCTTTCCCGGCTTCCAGCTGCCGGCAGGGCATATCGGCCTGTGGCAGCCGGATGGCGGCTTCGTCGCCTCCGAGAAGGCGATCTATGCCCATGTCGGCCTGGCGCAATCGCGCGGCGCCGACATCCGCACCAACGAACCGCTGCTGGACTGGACGCCGACCGCGCAAGGCGGCGTCATCGTGCGCACCGAGCGTGGAACCTATTCCGCCGGTCGCCTCGTCATCACCTCGGGCGGCTGGATCGCGGATGCGGTGCCGGCGCTGTCGCAGCGGGTCACCACCGTGAAGCAGGCGATCGGCTGGTTCACCACGCGCCGCCCCGAGCTTTTCCGCGAAGGCGCCTTCCCCGTGTTCATTCTCAGCGTCGAGGAAGGCAACTTCTACGGCTTCCCGCTCTATGAGCACCCCGGCTTCAAGCTCGGCGGGCCGCATTTCGGGCGCGAGCCGATGGATCCGCGCGAGCCGGACAGGACTCCGAGCGAGAACCAGGTCAGCCTCATTCGGGAGTGCCTCGCGCGCTACCTTCCCGATGCGGCGGGCGAGCCCTTGACGGTCAAGGGCTGCGTCTACACGGTTTCACCGGACGAGGATTTCATCATCGACACGGTGCCGGGCGTGCCGCAGGCCGTCTTCGCTTCGGCCTGCTCCGGCCATGGCTTCAAATTCGCCAGCGCTATCGGCGAAATCCTCGCCGATCTGTCGACCACCGGCCATTCACCCTTCGACCTCTCTCCCTTCTCGCTTTCCCGCTTCGCGGCCTGAGCCTTTCCGGCAGGATACCCCTTTGGCCAGCGCAGCCGAAAATCGCCGCGGCATCATCTTCATGCTCGCGGCCATGTCGCTCTTCGTCCTCAACGACACGCTGATGAAGCTGGCGCGCCAGACCTACCCGGCCGGTCAAGCCATCGCGCTGAGGACGGCTTTCGCGATCGTCGTCGGCTTCGGGCTTGTCTTCCTCGCCCGCGAGAGCGACCGCCTCGCCATGACCTTCAGGCCGCGCGTGCTGCTGCGCGGGGTCCTCGAGGCCCTCAGCGCGCTGACTTTCGGCTGGTCGCTCGGGCTGCTGCCGCTGGCCAACATCACCGCGATCAACATGGCCTCGCCACTGCTCATCGTCGCGCTTGCGGTGGTGCTGGGGATGGAACGCGTCGGCTGGCGGCGGACGACGGCGCTGACCGTCGGCTTCATCGGCGTGCTGTTCGTGGTGAAGCCGGGCGCGGCCTCCTTCAATTCCGCGGCGCTCGTCGCCCTGTTCAGCACCTTCCTCGTCGCCTGCCGCGATCTCGCGACCCGCACCATCGGCGATGACGTGCCCTCGACAGTCGTTTCGCTCACCACGACGGTCCTCGTCGGCGTCGCCGCCCTCGCCTACGGCCTGACCGAGCAATGGCTGCCGGTCTGGCGGCTCGAGACCGTCTATGTCGCCCTGGCTGCCGTTCTGGTCACAGTCGGCACCTTCTTCATCATCAGCGCGTTCCGCCGCACCGATGTCGGCGTGATCTCGCAGTACCGCTACGCCGTCATCGTCTTCGCGACACTGCTCGGCTATTTCGTCTGGGGCGACGTGCCCGATCTCTTCGCCTTCCTCGGCATCGGGCTGATCGTCGGCAGCGGGCTCTACGCGATGCACCGGCAGCGCGTGCGACCGGATTCCCGGCTGAAGCTCGACCGCCGCCCCGATCCTTCGAAAGAGGCCGCCTGACGGTGGACGGGCCGCGAGGGCCCGTCTCAGGTTTCCGGTGTCAGCGCCGCTTTACGGTTCCAGGCGAGCGATCAGGCTGGAGGTGTCCCAGCGATTGCCGCCCATCTTCTGCACCTCGGCGTAGAACTGATCGACCAGCGCGGTGACCGGCAGCTGTGCGCCATTGCGGCGGGCCTCGTCGAGGACGATGCCGAGGTCCTTGCGCATCCAGTCCACGGCGAAGCCGAAATCGAACTTGTTCTGGTTCATCGTCTTGCCGCGGTTCTCCATCTGCCAGGAGCCGGCGGCGCCCTTGGAAATCACCTCCAGCATGGTCTCGACGTCGAGCCCGGCGCGCTTGGCGAAATGCACGCCCTCGGACAGGCCCTGGACCAGGCCGGCGATGCAGATCTGGTTGACCATCTTGGTGAGCTGGCCGGAGCCGGCCGGGCCCATCAGGCGGCACATCCGGGCAAAGCTCGCGACGACCGGTTCGACGCGGGCGTAGGTCTCAGGCTCGCCGCCGCACATCACGGTCAGAACGCCGTTCTCGGCGCCAGCCTGGCCGCCCGAGACGGGCGCGTCGACGAAGCCGAAGCCGCCAAGCTTTGACGCCTCGTAGAGCTCCCGCGCGACATTGGCCGAGGCGGTGGTGTGGTCGACGAAAACAGCCCCCTTCTCCATGCCCGCGAAGGCGCCGTCCTCTCCTGTCGTCACCGAGCGCAAATCGTCATCGTTGCCGACGCAGGCGAAGACGATCTCCTGACCTTTCGCAGCATCGGCCGGTGTCGCTGCGGACAAGCCGCCATGCTGGGCGACCCAGGCCTGCGCCTTCGTCGGGTTGCGGTTGTAGACGGTGACCTCATGGCCCTTGGCCTTGAGATGGCCCGCCATGGGATATCCCATCACGCCGAGACCGATGAACGCGACTTTGGCCATGAGCAGCTCCCGCTCCTTTTTGAAGACTGAAACGCTTTAGCGCGCCGTTGCCGGTCCGGGAAGACGGATGCGCGCCAGCCCTCCATGCGGCATTTTCCGTTGCAGCCGGGAGACTGGCGGCTTAGCTGCGGTCCATGACCATATCGAACGACGACGAATTGCAGGCCCTCAAGGAGATCGGCGGCATCGTGGCTCGCGCGCTTGCAGCCATGGGCAAGGCTCTGGAGCCCGGCATGACCACTGCGGAACTCGACGCGATCGGGCGCGATTTCCTCGAGCGGCACGGCGCATGCCCGGCCCCCGAACTGGCCTACGGCTTCCCTGGCGCGACCTGCATCAGTGTCAACGAGGAGATCGCCCACGGCATTCCCGGCGAGCGGCGCATCCTCGCGGGCGATCTCGTCAATATCGACGTCTCGGCGGAGAAGGACGGCTTCTTCGGCGATACCGGAGCCTCGTTCGCCGTGCCGCCGGTCAAGCCGAAGGTCGAGCGGCTGTGCCGCGACGGCCGGCGCGCGCTATGGGCCGGCATCGGACAGGTCGGCGCCGGCAAGCCGCTCGCCGGCATCGGCCAAGCCGTGGGGCGCTTCGCGGACAAGAACGGCTATACGCTCGTGCGCAACCTGGCGAGCCACGGCGTCGGCCGCTCGCTGCACGAGGAGCCGACGGAGATTGCGACCTGGCCCGACCGGCGCGAACGCCGGACCATGACGAACGGGCTCGTCTTCACCGTCGAGCCGTTCCTCTCGCTGGGCGCGGACTGGGCGGAACAAGGGGATGGCGATCGCTGGACGCTCTACAGCGATCCCCGCGCGCCAACCGTCCAGTACGAGCACACCGTGGTCGCGACACCGCGCGGCGCCGTCGTCCTGACCCTGCCGGGCTGAAGCCAGGCTACGGCCGGCTCAGCGTAGCGAGAGATGCCGGCTGAGCCGCAATTCGACCCTGTCCCAGACGCGCCGGATGATCTCTACCAGCACAAGATAGATCAGCGCCGCATAGAGATAGATCGACAGGTCGAAGGAGCGGGCGAAGGCGAGCCGCGTCGCGCCCATGAGGTCGAAGAGCGTGACCAGCGAGGCGATGGCGCTCGCCTTGATCATCACGATCAGCTCGTTGCCGAGCGGACGCAGCGCCAGGATCATCGCCTGCGGCATGATTACGAGACGCAGCGTCGCCCAGCGGTGCAGGCCGAGCGAGAGCGCCCCCTCGAACTGCCCGCGCGGGATGGATTGGATCGCGCCGCGCAGGATCTCGGCCTGATAGGCGGCCGTGTTGATCGTGAAGGTGAGAAGCGCGCAATAGAACGGGTCGCGAAAGAACCACCACAGGCCGACATCCTGCCAGAACAGCCGGAACTGACCGAGGCCGTAATAGACGAGGAAAAGCTGGCAGAGCAGCGGCGTGCCCCGAAAGAAGGTGGTGTAGCCGCTCACCAGCTTGCCGATCCAGGGCGCCCCGTAAAGCCTCGCGACCGCAAGGCCGAAAGCCATGACGAAGCCGAGCAGCACCGAGAAGAAGACCAGCTCGACCGTGATCCAGAGGCCGGACGCCATCCGGCAGCCGTAGTTCTGCAGGACTTCGCTACCGACGAACCAGCCGGGGTATTCGCACCAGTTCATCGCGTCGCGCCCCCGAAGGCCGCAAAGCCGCGATTGGCGCGCCTTTCCAGCCCGTCGATCGTCCGGGCAGAGATAAGCGAGAAGAAGAGGTAGATCATCATCGCCGCGCCGAAGAACAGGAAGGGTTCCTTGGTCACGACATTGGCGCGGGTCGTGATGAACATGATGTCCGGCAGGGTGATGACCGAGACCAGCGAAGTCTCCTTGAGCAGCACCATCCAGTTGTTGCCGAGGCCGGGCAGCGCCACACGGACAAGCTGCGGCAGCACGACAAGCCGGAAGGCCTGGCCCTTGCTCAAGCCGAGCGCCGCGGCAGCCTCGCGCTGGCCCTTCTGGATCGAGTTCAGCGCACCGACCCAGACCTCGCTGGAGAAAGCCGAGAGCACGACGCCGAGCGCGACCATGCCCGCAACAAAGGGGGGCATGCTGAAGGAACCGGGCAGGCCGAGGCTCTGCCAGAGCTGCTGAAGCAGGATCTGGATGCCGAAATAGATGATGTAGAGCGTGAGCAGCTCGGGCACGCCGCGAAAGACGGTGGTGTAGAGCGTGGAGATCCAGCGCAGCAGCGCGTTGTCGGAGCGCTTGCCGAGCGCGACGATCAGCCCCAGCGCAAGGCCGAAAGGCAGCGTCGCCAGCGCGATCGAGATCGTGACGGCGGCGCCCTGCAGCAGGGCCCAGCCCCAGCCTTCGGGGCCGAAGCCGAGCAGCGCGAATTTATCGAGCATGAAGATGCCGGGGCAGGAGAAGCTTATGCCCGCCGGCCCAGCCGGGCCGGCGGGAACGGTTCAGGACAGCCGGCTCAGTCGTATTTGAACCACTTGTCCTCGAGCTTCTTGTGCGAGCCGTCGGCCATGGTCTCGGCGATGGCCTTGCTGATCTTCTCCTTGAGCTCCGGGTCCGACTTGCGCACGGCGCCGCCGACGCCGGGGCCATGGATGGCGTCGTCGCGCTTCACCTCGGCGATCTTGCGGCAGCAATCCTTGCCCTTGCCCCGAAGGAAGTCGGACAGCGCGAGCGCGTCGGCGACGATGTAGTCGAGACGGCCGTTGAGCAGGTCGAGATTCGCTTCTTCCTGCGTCGGGTAGAGGCGAATGTCGGAGTCCTTGTAGAACTTCTCGAGATAGTTGGCGTGAATGGTCGAGCCCTGGGTGCCGACCGACTTGCCCTTGAGCGCGGCCGGCGAGATGTCGTCCGACTTGGTGCTCTTCGGCCCGATCGCCCAGATCGGCGTCTTGCTGTAGACCGCGGTGAAGTCGACCCGCTTCTTGCGCTCGTCGGTGGCGTTCATGCCGGCGAAGATGACGTCATACTTGTTGGCGAGCAGCGCCGGGATGATGCCATCCCAATCCTGCACCACCCAGGTGCATTTCACCTTCATCTTCTCGCAGAGCAGGTTGCCGTAATCGATCTCGAAGCCCTCGAGCTCCTTCTTGGCGTTCAGATTGTTGTAGGGCGGATAGGCGCCTTCGGTGCCGATCCGAATCTCCTTCCACTCCTTGGCCTGGGCGAGAGCGCCTGTCGCACCAGCCAGCGTCAGCGCCGCAGCAGCGACGAAACGAACGAAACCCTTCATGAAACCTCCCGCAGTTTCGAGGCCGCCGGATTTACCCTTGTCCCCGGTCCGACCCCGCTGCGACAGATTGGGCGCAGTTTCGCCTTACCCGCAAGAGGGTGCCCCGCAGCTTTTGACGGCCGGCACCGCCCAAAGGGCTGGCAACGAGGTCAATACTGCCAAAGGAGAAGACTGGCGTTGTGCGGGAGGCCCGACGGGCCGCGCGTTTCAGCGACGAGCGTCGATGACCGCCACGATCCAGATCGCAAGGCCGCCCAGCGCAAGCGCCGCACCGACCCAGCCGGTCGAGGTCCAGCCATAGCCAGCAGCGATCGCCATGCCGCCGAGCCAAGGGCCGAGCGCATTGGCGGTGTTGAAGGCGCTGTGGTTGAGCGCGGCGGCCAGCGTCTGCGCGTCCTCGGCGACATCCATCAGGCGCGTCTGCAGCATGGCACCGAGACCGCCGCCGCTGCCGATCATGAAGACGACCAGCGACACCGCCCAGATATTGCCGGAAGCGAAGGGGAAAGCCGCGAGCCAGAAAGCGCTCCAGAGCAAGAGGCCGGCAGTTGCCGGAACCAGCGCCCGGTCTGCCGCCCAGCCGGCGAAGAGCGTGCCGAGTGTCAGTCCAAGCCCGAAGACGGCGAGCACGACCGGCACAAGCGCGGGCGAAGCACCGGTCACCGCCATCAGGGTCGAGGCGAGATAGGCGTAGACCGCGAAGAGTCCGCCGAAACCGATCGCGCCGGTGGCGAGCGTGAGCCAGACCTGCCGACGCTTCAGCGCGCCGAGCTCCCGCAGCGGGCTCGCGCCCGGTTGCACCCTGTCGCGCGGCGCATAGAGCCCGATCAGCAGGACCGTCAGCAGGGCCAGCCCCGCGACGATGGCGAAGCCAGAGCGCCAGCCCAGGACCTGCCCCATCCAGCTCGCGGCGGGAACGCCGAGAATCGTCGCGATCGTCAGGCCAAGCATGACCCGCGCGACCGACTGCGCCCGCCGGTTCGGCGGCGAGAGCGAAGCGGCGACCAATGCCGCGACGCCGAAGTAGGCGCCGTGCGGCAGGCCGCTGAGGAAGCGGAAGGCCAGCATCCAGTGATAGTTCGGCGCCATAGCACTCAGGCCGTTGCCGATCGCGAAGACGGTCATCAGGCCGATCAGCAGCGTACGGCGCGGCACCCGCGCCGCCAGCACGGCAATCAGCGGCGCGCCGACCACGACGCCCAGCGCATAGATGCTGATGACATGCCCTGCCGTGGGTTCGTCGATGCCGAGGCCGGCCGAGAAATAGGGCAGCAGGCTCATCGCCGCGAATTCGGTCGTGCCGATCGCGAAACCGCCCATGGCGAGCGCGAACAGCACCAGCCCGACCGGCGTCGAGCGAATGGCGGACGTGCCTGCGTTCAGGCTGCGATCATGCGCGGCAAGGCTCATAAGTGGCTTTCGAAGGGATGGGCGCGCGATGCTGCGCCGCAACATGGAATAGCCATTCCGACACGCCATAGCAGCAGCGAAAACGACGCGGCCCCATGCACTGAGGGCATGGAAATCCGACCGATACGCTGCGGACGCGCGCAGCTATAAGGCGGGTTCAGACACAGGTGAGAGCAACGTGATTCCCTGGACGGTCCTCGACAGCGCGCCCCTGCCCGATGGCAGCGGAGATCTGCGCCTCAAGCAGCGGGGCAGCGAGTTCTCGATCATGCTGGGCAGCAACGAGCTGATGAACAGCCGTCTCAGCGGCTCGGAGGAGGCGCTGGCGAAGCTGGTCTGCGAGCGGCTGGGCCAGCGCCCCGGAATCCGAATGCTGATCGGCGGACTCGGGATGGGATTCACATTACGGGCCGCCCTCACCCATCTGCCGCCGGATGCAGAGGTCGAGGTGGCCGAACTGATCCCCGCCGTCGTCGACTGGGCGCGCGGGCCGATGGCGGCGGTCTTCGCCGGCTGCCTGGACGATCCGCGCACCCAACTGACCGTTGCCGACGTGGCCGGCGTCATCACCAACGCCAGGGGCCGCTACGACGCGATCCTGCTCGATGTCGACAATGGGCCGGAAGGGCTGACAGTCGCCGGCAATGACCGGCTCTATGCGGCAGGAGGGTTGCACGCCGCCAAGGAGGCGCTGCGGCCGGGCGGCATCCTCGCAATCTGGTCATCGGGCCCGGACCACGGCTTCACCCGGCGCCTGCGCAGCGCAGGCTTCGCCACCGAGGAGATCACGGCACGCGCCCGCCGCACGGGCGGCGGGGCGCGGCATGTGATCTGGCTGGCGGCGCGGCGCTAGCGATACCGAAGAACGGCCGGGATACCGGCCGATCTCCTCAGTTGAGCCGGCAGAGCCCGTCGCAGGGCGCCGCCGAAACGGTCTGGATGAATTCGCCAACCGCCTTCTGCGCATCCGGCTTCAGGACGGGCTGAGCCGCCTGCAAAGACGCGATCAGCGCCTGCCGATCCGGGGGCGCGATGCCAGCGGCGATATCGGCCGCGTTCTCGGCAAGGCTGCGTGCGATCAAGAGCTGATTCTGAGGCTTCAACGCCGGATTGCGCAGCGCCAGCGCCGCTCCGGTGACGATCTGCTGCAGGCCTAGGCGCATTTGCCGGATGCCCTGAAAGCGAGCATCGGTCTTCTCGTCGGCCTGCAGATGCGCGCCGAAATTGTTGATCGCCTGCAGCGACGCGGCGACAGCCTTCAGCAGGAAGACATGGGTCCGCGTCAACTCGTCTTGGTACTCGGCGACGTTCTTGGCCGTGTCCGGCGGCTTCCGGTCGGCCGAGAACAGGGTATAGGCCTGCAGGATTCTCGTCTGCTTCTGGACGATGTTCAGCAACGCCGGGATATCGGCGCCCGTATAGGGCTTCTTGCCGAGGATGGCCTGCTCGTCCCAGACGTCAGCCAGCACCTTGCCTTCGACGGGATCGGCCAGGCGCGGCAGGCTCGGCTGGCTCTCCGACGCCTTCATCATCGTCTCGACCGACGCGGCGGCGGCGTCCATATAGGCCGATCCGTTCTGCGGCACCTCGGCGCGCGCTGCGAACCCCAGGAGACAGGCCCCGCCCAGGGCGGCGAGCCGTGCGATCGAACCGAACCTCGTCATGGTCTTCCTTTTCCTGCGGCGCGAGCCTCAGCCAGAAGGCAGAGCTCGGTGAAGAGAACCTGCGCCGCGCATTGCGCCGTGTTGCTGGTCGCATCGTATTGCGGCGCGACCTCGACGACATCAGCCGCCACGATGTCGCGCCCCTTGAGCGCGCGCAAAATCGCCAGTGCCTCGCGCGGCGTCAAGCCGCCAACTTCGGGCGTGCCGGTGCCGGGCGCAAAACCGGGGTCGAGCGAGTCGACATCGAAGGAGACATAGGTCGGCCCGTCGCCGATCACGGCCAACGCCTTGGCGATCACCGCATCAAGACCGAGATCGTCGACTTCATTGGCATGGATCACGGTCATGCCGGACTCGTAGGAGAACTCCCACAGATATTCGGCGCCGCCGCGGATGCCGATCTGGATCACGCGCTCGGGGTCGAGCACGCCATCCAGCACCGCCTGGCGAAACGGGCCGCCATGATGGAACTTCGAGCCCTCATAGGGGCCGGACGTGTCGCAATGGGCGTCGATATGCACCATGCCGACCGGGCGCTTCGCTCCCACGGCCTTGAGGATCGAATAGGTGATGGAGTGATCGCCGCCCACCGCCAGCGGCGAGACGCCGGCCTCGACGATCGTCCGGAAGGTCGCCTCTATATCCTCATGGCAGCTTTCGAGCGAATAGCGCGAACGGAACGGCACGTCACCGACATCGGCGGCCTTGATCATGGTGAAGGGCGCCGTGCCGAGCGCATGATCCATGGGGCCCATCCGCTCGATGGCACGGACAGCGCGCGGGCCGAGGCGGGCGCCGGCCCGGTTGGTCACGCCCAGATCCATCGGCACGCCGATGATCGCGACATCGAGGCCGCCGATATCGGGCTTGGCGAGGGCGTCCGGGCGATAGGGCGCACCGACGAAGGTCGCGACATCGGCGAAGGGCCATTTGCGCCTGTCGCCGGTGAACTGGCCTGCCGCGACCTTGGCGAAGCGCGGATCGTGAATGTCGCCGCCGCTGGCGCCGGCATAGCGCTGCCTGAGCCGGTTGAGCCTGTCCTGATCCATGCCTGCCTCCTCGCGGACTTGCCTCAGCCCGGAATGCGCTCGAGCATCAGCACCGTGTGGTCCTGATATTCGACCTGTCCGAAGCCCTTGTAGCCGAGCTTTTGCGCGACGCGTAGGGAAGCAACGTTCTCGGGCGCGATGATGCAGACGCTGCGCCGTGCGCCATGGGTCGCCGCAAACCAGCCGTGAGCGGCAGCCGCCGCTTCGCTTGCATAGCCCTTGCCGTGAGCCTCTGCGGCCAAAATCCAACCGGCCTCGGGGGCATTGTCGAACTGCGGGGACAGCCCACGGCAACCGTCGAACAGGCCGATCTCGCCGACGAAGGCGCTGCTGTGTCTCTCGACCGCCACAAACATGCCGTATCCGCGCAGAGCCCAATGGCCGGCGATGCGGGTCAACCGATGCCAGGCCTCCTCCCGGCTGAGCGCCCGGCCGCCGAGGTAGCGAACGACATCCGGGTCGCTGCGCATCGCGTGGATCGCATCGAGATCATCGATCTCAGGGCGGCGCAGCCGCAGGTTTTCAGTCTCGATCATGGCCGCTTTAAGCATCGCCGCGGGAGCGAGCCAAGAGATGCATCGGAACTAGCCGAAAGTCGCAAGAATCGTCGATGAAATCCCTCGCGCTTCGAAAATCCATTCGCTACAACGCGTTTCGGAACGTCGGGCGACAGAACCCCTTTCGAAACGCCCGCACCCCCTGAATGTCCGAGGAGAATCGCTAGATGAAGCGTCGTCAGTTTATTCAGACCGCGGCTGCCGGCGCCGCGGCCAGCGCTGTGGCCATGCCTGCGGTTGCGCAGTCCAATCCCGAGGTGAAGTGGCGCCTGGCCTCGAGCTTCCCGAAGTCGCTCGATACGATCTATGCCGGCGCCGAGATCATGGCCAAGATGGTCTCCGAGCTGACCGACGGAAAGTTCCAGATCCAGGTCTTCGCCGCCGGCGAAATCGTCCCGGCCCTGCAGGCTCTCGACGCCGTCACGAACAACACCGTCGAGATGTGCCACACCGTCTCGTATTACTATGTCGGCAAGGATCCGACCTTCGCGATCCCCGCCTCGGTGCCGTTCGGCCTCAACGCCCGCATGCAGAACGCCTGGCTGTTCCAGCATGGCGGCAACGAGCTGTTCAACGAATTCTACAAGAAGTTCAACGCCTACGGCCTTCCCTGCGGCAATACCGGCGCGCAGATGGGCGGCTGGTTCCGCAAGGAAATCAAGTCGACCACCGATCTCCAAGGCCTGAAGATGCGCATCGGCGGCATCGCCGGCTCGGTGCTGCAGAAGCTCGGCGTCGTGCCGCAGCAGCTCGGCGGCGGCGACATCTACCCGGCGCTCGAGAAGGGCACCATCGACGGCGCCGAGTGGGTCGGTCCCTATGACGACGAGAAGCTCGGCTTCGCCAAGGTCGCGCCGTACTATTACTATCCGGGCTTCTGGGAGGGTGGACCGACCGTCCACGCCTTCGTGAACCTCGAGAAGTGGAACTCGCTGCCGAAGACCTATCAGGCCGCGCTCACCGCCGCCTGCACCTATGCGAACACCCAGATGGCGGCACGCTATGATGTCGTGAATCCGCCGGCGCTGAAGCGACTGGTTGCGGCCGGCACGCAGCTGCGCCCCTTCCCGCAGGACGTGCTGGAAGCGAGCCTCAAGGCCTCGAACGAGCTCTATTCCGAAATTTCGGCGAAGAACCCGGACTTCAAGAAGGCGATCGAGACCATGGCCGCGTTCCGTTCCGACCAGTATCTCTGGTGGCAGGTGGCGGAGCTGAGCTTCGACGTCTTCCAGGTGCGCACGCGCGCACGCTGAACGGCGGACGCCAAATCGTTGTTTCGAAGGCCCGGCATCACGCCGGGCCTTTTTTATTTGGCTGGTTGCCGCGGCGAGCGATCCATTGCGGATTATCGGCCCTGCCCCGCAATCCATGACGAAATTGCATGATTGCCATGCAAATACATCTTGCGCCGACAACCAGACCTGCTTTGCTGGCGTGCGTCAGCAACGACCGGAAAACCGGCGTGCATGCCTCTGAGGGAGAGCAAACTGGATGAAGCGTCGTCTATTCCTGAAGACCGCAGCAATCGGGGCAGCTGCGGGAACTATCGCGAGCCCGGCCATTGCGCAGCCGATGCCGGAGATCAAATGGCGGATCACCTCGTCCTTCCCGAAATCGCTCGATACGATCTACGGCGCCTCGGAAGTTCTGGCCAAGGCCGTTTCAGAAGCGACTGACGGCAATTTTCAAATTCAGGTTTTCGCAGCTGGCGAGATCGTGCCGGCTCTGCAGGCGGCGGATGCCGTGACGAACGGCACCGTCGAGATGTGCCACACCGCCTCCTACTACTATGTCGGAAAAGACCCGACCTTCGCCTTCGGCACGGCCGTGCCGTTCGGACTCAATTCCCGCCAGCAGAACGCCTGGTTTTACCATGGCGGCGGTATGGATTTGCTGAACGAGTTCTACAAGAAGGCGAACATCTACGCCCTGCCCGGTGGCAATACCGGCTGCCAGATGGGTGGGTGGTTCCGCAAGGAGATCAAGACCGCCGCCGACCTGCAGGGCGTGAAGATGCGCATCGGGGGCTTTGCCGGGCAGGTGATGAGCAAGCTCGGCGTCGTGCCGCAACAGATCGGCGGCGGGGATATCTACCCGGCGCTGGAGAAGGGAACCATCGACGCGGCGGAGTGGGTCGGCCCCGCCGATGACGAGAAGCTCGGCTTCAACAAGGTTGCGCCCTATTACTACTATCCCGGCTGGTGGGAGGGCGGAGCCTCGCTCCACTTCTTCATCAACACGGCGAAGTGGAACGAACTGCCGAAGGTCTACAAGTCGCTGCTCACGACAGCCGCCGCCCAGGCGAATATCGACATGCAGGCGAAGTACGACGCCCGCAATCCGGCCGCGCTCAAGCGCCTTGTCGCCGCCGGCGCGCAACTGCGCCCGTTTTCGCAGGAGATCCTCGAAGCCTGCCTGAAGGCATCGAAGGAAGTCTACGCGGAAACCAGCGCCAAGAATCCGGACTTCAAGAAGATCTACGATTCGATGTCGGCCTTCCGCGGCGACCAATATCTGTGGTTCCAGATCGCGGAATACACCTACGACAACTTCCTGATCCGCTCGCGCGTTTCGAACCTGCTCTGACCCAACGGAGCTTCCAGCGCGAGCGACACTTGCCCCGGCGCAAGCCGGGGTTTTTCATCGCATTGCGCCAAGCCACTCCCGCGGCAGCGCGCGCCATGCTAGACGGGATGCCATAGCCGTGCCTTGCTTTAGGGTTAGCAGGCATCGTCGCTCGGAAATCGCCATGCCCCGCACCGTCCTCGCCCTGCTCCTGACCTGCCTTGCGACCGCTGCCACAGCGCAATCGCTCGGCGAGCCCTTGCCGGGGCGCGCCGCTCCTCGCGAATCCTTCAGCAAACCCGCCCCCGCGGCCAGCAAGGGCGCCCGCCCCTGCCCCGAATACGGCGCCGGCTTCGTCCGCCTCGAAGGCTCCTCCCTCTGCGTCCGGGCCGGCGGCTCGGTCCGCGCCGAATTCGGGAAGAGCTCGCGCAACGGTTATGGCAGCCGCGCGGACGGGATGGCCTATCTCGAAAGCCGTGGCCAGACCGCCCTCGGGCCTGTCCGCTCGGTCCTCAGCGTTCGCGGCGGGGTCGATCGCGGCCTGGATTCCGGGCCGTTCCGCTACTGATCTCTTTATTTTCTACCGCGTTGTCGTCACGCGAGCCGGTGTCCGCTGCTCTCAAGGACGCTCTCGCCCTGAGGCTTCAGTAGCCGCGCGACCTCCGCCTGAAGCACGGGAACCAACTCTCGCTCGAACCAGGGATTGCGCTTGAGCCAGGCGTTGTTGCGCCAGGACGGGTGCGGCAGCGGCAGCACGCGCGGATGCACCGGCCGGGCCAGGATCTCACGCCAGTTCGACACCGTCCCCGAGAGATTGGCGGCCTCCTTTGCACCCAGATGCCAGCCCTGGGCATAGCGCCCGATCGCGAGCACAAGCTCGATCCGCGGCAGTGCCGCGAAGACCCGTCCGCGCCAGGCCGGCGCGCATTCCCGCCTCGGCGGCTTGTCTCCGCCCTTCGCGTCCAGCCCCGGAAAGCAATGCCCCATCGGCACGATGGCGACCTTGGCGGCGTCGTAGAACGCCGCCTCGTCGATGCCGAGCCAGCTCCGCAACCTCACGCCGGAAGGGTCGGTGAACGGGCGGCCGCTGGCATGAACGCGCGTGCCTGGGGCCTGCCCGGCGATGCAGAGCCGCGCCGTCGCGGAAGCCTGGATCACCGGGCGCGGCTGGTGCGGCAACGGCGGCAGGTAGAGCGGCGCGTCACGGCAAATCCGGCAGGCCCGCAGTTCCGCCAGCACCTCGTCGAGCGTTTCCGGCGCGCTCATCGCCTTGCCAGCCTGGAACGTCCGGGAGCCTGCGAGATTAGCCCATCGCAGACCCAAGCGGGCTGCTTCGCCGCATAGTCGTGCGGATCGCCTTTCTCGATCCGGGCGAGACCGTTGATGCGGCCGCTCGGACGGTTGCGGATGACATAGAGATCGCCGCTGACCTCGATGGTGAAACAATAGGTCCGGCGCGTTTCCTGCGGACCGTAGTAGTAGCAAACCGCGTCCGCGGTCGTCGTCCAGCAGGCATCCTTGTTCGACACGCCGCGGTTGTGACCGCTCGCGCGACCGTCGGGATGGTGAAACTCGCTGAAGGGCAGGTTGGTGCCGGTATAGACACCGGAGACGGTGTTGCCTTCGAACAGCCGCCGGATCTGCTCACCGTTCAGCCGCTCGGCCGCGCCGGCACCGGTCGCGGCGAGAAGCCCAAGGACCGCGACCGCGATGCCCGAGCACCGTCGCATCAGCGTTGCGCCAGCTTCCGGCTCATCGGCGGCGCCGGGGCGCGCGAGATCAAACCGTCGCAATACCAGGGCGTGCCGTTGTCGGTATGGTTGCGCGGATTGCCGAGTTCGACCTTGGCCAGCGCATTGACCATGCCGTTGCCGACGTTGCGCAGCACGTAGAGGTCGCCGCTCATCTCGACGGTGAAGCAATGCACCGTGCGATCGCTCGGCGGGCCGTAATAGTAGCAGATGCGGTCCGGCTTGGTGATCCAGCAGGCATCGGTATTGGGTTGCCAGCCATTATGGCCGAGCGCCTGCCCGTTCGGATCGTGATACTCGGTGAAGAAGCCGCCATTGGTGTAGCGCCCGGACACCGTGTTGCCGCGAAAGGCGCGTTCGATCGCCTCCCCGCTCAGGCGTTCGACCGCCTGCGCCGCGGTGACCGGAACCAGCAGAGCCAACAGGAACGGGAACAACCGGCGCATCACGCCTTCCAGCTCGGGCGCGTCGACAGCTGATCGTGCCAGCGGCGGATATGGACGAAGTCCTCGGCGAGCGGAATGCGTGAGGGCTTCATGAAGTCGATGGCGATGCCAGCGGTAATATCCGCCACGGAGAGGGCTTCGCCGCAGACGAAGGCGTTGCCGGCAAGCTGCAATTCCAGCAGCCAGAGATGGTCGTCCACGTGGTCCCGATTGGCCTCCGCCCATTCGGGGACCTGGTCCTCAAGCTCTGCCATGGACGGATGGCTGTGGCGGAAGACGGCGGCAACGCTGGCGAACAGCCCGAGCTCGATCCGCCGGTTCCACATCTCGATGGTCGCCTGCTCCTTCGGATCGCGGCCGAACAGCGCCGGCTGGGGATGAAGCGCCTCGATGTAGCGGCAGATCGCGATGGTCTCGGCAAGCGCGGTGCCATCGTCGAGTTCGAGCACCGGCAGGCGCTGCGCCGGGTTGATCCGGGCGAAGGCTTCGGTCCGATGCTCCTTCTTGGCGATGTCGATCGCCACCAGATCCGGCAGCGCCACGCCCTTTTCCGCGAAGAAGATGCGGACCCGCCGCGGATTTGGCGCCCGCCCGCCATCGTAGAGCTTCATCAGATGTTCTCCGTCTCCGGTGCACCGGATCACGGCCCGCGCCGGAAGGTCAACCACATGCTGCGGTTTCGTGACGCCAGCAAGGCGGGCGATGCCGCATCCGGCCGGGAGGGCCCGGGCTCAGCGCGGATGGGCGCGACGCCAGGCCTCGGGCCGCTCGAACTGCAGCGCCCAGAGTCCGCGCCGCGCGGCCCGCGCCTCCTCCTCCTGGGCCCGATAAGCACCATAGGACACCGCTTGGCCGTCGCGGACCATGCGGGCATTGACGTCCTCCTCGCCGACCCGGCAGCGGGCCAGCCCGCGGCCGTAGCGATCGACCTTGCCGATCTCGCAGGTCGCCATCCCCCCGGCCAGCATGGCCTGCAAGGCACGCCGCGCCTCGCGCCCGCAGGCAACCTGCCGGCCGGCCCGGTCGGTGCAGCTCTGGCGATATTCGGGGGCGTCGATCCCCTCCAGCCGCAGCTCCTCGCCGAGCAGCCTCAGCGAATCGCCATCGATCGCCTGCGCCGCTCCGACCAGCGTCCGGGCGGGGCCGAGGCGGTATTGCAGGATCGCACCAGCGAGCGCCAAAAAGCCGAGAAAGCCGAGCGCCACGGCGAAATCCGTGACGCGGCCGACACGGCGCCAGCCGAAGGGGCCGGAACGAGAGCTGCTAAATCCGAAGGGAGCCATCAGGAAGAGCTTAACGATTTGGTGTCCATGATGGCGAGCCGTTTGCGCATCCCGCGCGGCGGCACGAGGATACATCTTTCCGACCATGGCGGAAGTGACGGCCGAACAGGTGCAGCGCGGGCGCGGGCCCGATCCTTCCGTCGTGGCGCGCCGCAAGCACGTTTCACGGGAAGTGAAATCCGTGCGCGAGCGCCTGACGTCCTCGACCGGGCTCGAGCGCGCCTTCGATTCCGAATTGCTGCGCGTCTTCGCGCAATACCGCCTGACCGGCTCCGCCGGCACGCTGGTGCTGGTGATCGGCATCGCCGCAGCCGCCTGTCTGTGGCTGCCGACCATGTATGTCGCGCTGTGGAGCGCCGCGGTCCTCGCCAGCACGCTCATCATCGTCGCCCTGTCGCGCCGCTATCTGCGCAAGCCCGCCGATACGGTCCGGCTGAAACGTTGGCGCCGGCTCTTCACCCTGGCAGAGGGCATTCACGGCTTCTCCTGGGCGCTTCTCCTGCTGCTGTTCGCGCCTGTCGAGGCTCCCGGCGCGAAGGTCTTCGTCACCACGGCGCTGCTCATCGTCAGCGCGCTCACGGTCATGCTCTCCGCCACGATTCCGATCGCGGTCTATGCCGGGCTGACGCCGATCATCGCCGGCATCATGGCGTTCTTCTGGGAACGGCGCGACATGGACAGCGTGACGATGGCGCTGATGGCGGCCTCGGCACAACTCTTCTTCATCTTCCTGGCCAACCGGCTCTATGCCAGCTCGGTCGACTCGATCGGCTTCCGGGCCGAGAAGGACGCGCTGATCGCCGAACTCGAAACCGCGAATGCGAATTCCGACGAGGCCCGGCGCAAGGCGGAGGAAGCCAATCTCGCCAAGTCGCGCTTCCTCGCCACGATGAGCCACGAGCTGCGCACGCCGCTCAACGCCATCCTCGGCTTCTCCGAGGTGATGAAGAGCGAGATCTTCGGCGCGCACGCCAATGCCGCCTACAAGGAATATTCGGCCGATATCCACGGCTCGGGCCAGCACCTGCTGAACCTGATCAACGAAATCCTCGACCTGTCGCGCATCGAAGCCGGCAAATACGAGCTGAACGAGGAGGCGCTGTCGCTCGTCGACATCGTAGAGGACTGCCGGCACATGCTGGCAATGCGCGCCAAGGCCAAGGGCCAGAGCATCCGCACGCTTGCAGAGCCGCAGCTGCCGCGGGTCTGGGCCGATGAGCGCGCCATCCGCCAGGTCGTCCTCAACGTGCTCTCGAACGCGATCAAATTCACGCCTCAGGGCGGCGAGATCACGATCAAGGTCGGCTGGACGGCGACGGGCGGGCAATATGTCTCGGTCGCCGATACCGGGCCCGGCATCCCCGAGAACGAGATCCCGATCGTGATGCAGAGCTTCGGGCGCGGCTCGCTCGCCATCAAAACCGCCGAGCAGGGCTCGGGGCTGGGCCTGCCGATCGTCAAGGGACTGATCGATCTCCACGGCGGCAGCTTCAACCTGAAATCGAAGCCGCGCGCCGGGACGGAAGTGACCATCACCCTGCCGGCCGAGCGCGTGATGGACACGCTCGCCGCCTTGCCCGAGCCGAAGTCGCGGGCGGCATGAACTGCAAATCCGCGGCGGCAACGCCCGAATCTCGCCCCATCGATCGGCAACATCCATAGACGCCTCGCTCGGGGCGCCCACACTCTCCTCTCGGACCCTCGCATCATGAACCGGAAAACGCGCGTCGCCGTGCTCTATGGCGGAAAGTCGGGCGAACACGAGGTCTCGCTGAAATCGGCGGCCTCCGTCCTGCGCTATCTCGACCGGGACCGGTTCGAGCCCGTGCCGATCAGCATCGACAAGCAGGGCCGTTGGCAATGCCACGATCTGCGGCGCATCGAAGCCACGAACAGCGACAGCCTGCCGATCCCGGCGGATTCTCCGGCTATCCGGCTGGAAGCGCGGGGCACGCAGACCGCAATTCTGCCCGCCGACAACACCGCGCCTGCCATCGCGCCGGTCGATGTGGTGTTCCCGGTAATCCACGGCCCGCTCTGCGAGGACGGCGCGATGCAGGGCCTGCTGGAGCTTTCGGGCGCGGCTTATGTCGGTTCGGGCGTGCTGGCCTCCGCGGTGGGCATGCACAAGGACATCGCCAAGCGCCTCGCCGCGCTCGCCGGGCTGCCGGTCGCGCCATATCTTGCCCTGTCGCGCCGCGACTATCGCCGCGACCCCGAGGGCTCGGCGAGTGCGGCGCGCGAGGCACTGACGCTCCCGATCTTCGTCAAGCCCTGCAATATGGGCTCCAGCGTCGGCGTCCATAAGGTCAAGCGCTGGGAGGATCTTGACGCGGCGCTCGCCGATGCCTTCCTGTACGACACCAAGGTGCTGATCGAGCAGGGCATCGATGCCCGCGAGATCGAGGTCGCAGTGCTCGACGGCGATCCGCCGGTGGCGAGCGTCGCGAGCGAGCTCAACGCCGGCCCGCAGCACGAATTCTACTCCTACGAGGCCAAGTATATCGACCAGGACGGCGCAACCGTCGACCTGCCGGCGAAGCTCGATCCGTACCAGATGGCACGCGTGCGCCAGCTCGCCATCGACGCCTTCGTCGCACTGGAATGCAGTGGGCTGGCGCGGGTCGACTTCTTCCTCGACCGCCAGAGCGGCGCCTTCTACTTCAACGAGATCAACACGCTGCCGGGCTTCACCGCGATCAGCATGTATCCGAAGATGATGGAGGCTTCCGGCCTGCCCTACCCCGCGCTAATCACCCGCCTGATCGAACTGGCGCAGGAGCGACACGCCGAGCGGGCGGGGCTGAAGACGGATTATACGGAGTGAGCGGAACGTCATTCTCGGGCGGAGCGAAGCGCAGACCCGAGAATCTCAGAACAAGAGAAGACTGGTTTCCGAGATGCTCGGGTCAAGCCCGAGCATGACTGCTCATCTCAATCCTTCCGCGCGACCTGTGCCTGCTCGAAGGTCGCCATGCCCGAATGGACCGCCGCCGCCGCCTTGACGAGGCCTGCGGCGAGCGCCGCGCCCGTGCCCTCACCCAGCCGCATGTCGAGCGCGAGCAGCGGCACCTTGCCGAGACGAGCGAGCACATCGGCATGGGCGCCCTCAGCCGAGAGATGGCCGGCGATGCAGTGGTCGATCGCGGAGGGCTCGATGGCATGCAGGATCGCCGCGGCAGCCGTCACGACGTATCCATCGAGGATCACCGGGATGCGCTGCGAGCGCGCGGCGATGATCGCGCCGCAGATCGCCGCGACCTCGCGCCCGCCGAGGCGACGCAGCACTTCGAGCGGGTCCTTGAGATGGGCGCGATGCAGGGCCAGCCCCTTCTCCACCGCCGCGACCTTGCGCTTGAAGCCGGCTTCATCGACGCCGGTGCCGTGCCCGCACCAATGCGCGGCGTCGCCGCCATAGAGGGCGGCGTAGATCGCCGCGGCCGAGGTGGTGTTGCCGATGCCCATCTCGCCGAGGCAGAGCAGATCGGTGCCGCCGACAAGCGCTTCCATGCCGAAGGCCATGGTGGCGACGCAGGCGCGCTCGTCGAGTGCATCGGTCTGGGTGAAGTCTCCCGTCGGCAGGTCCAGCGCGAGATCGAAGACCTTGAAGCCGAGATCATAGGCCGCGCAGATCTGGTTGATCGCAGCGCCGCCCGCCGCGAAATTCTCCAGCATCTGGCGCGTCACCGTCTGCGGGTAGGCCGAGACGCCCTGAGCCACGACGCCGTGATTGCCTGCGAAGACGCAGACCAGCGGCCGGTCGACGCGCGGCGGCGCCTTGCCCTGCCAGGCCGCGAGCCATTCCGCGATCTCCTCCATGCGGCCGAGGCTGCCGGCCGGCTTGGTGAGATTGGCGTCGCGGGCGCGTACCGCGTTCGCCGCCGCCATGTCGGGGCCGGGCATCGCGGCGATGAGTTCGCGGATATCGTCGAAGGGCAATCCGGAGGCGGCCATGGGCAAATCCATTACGCAAGGAACCGCATCAGCGCATCGGCATGGCGGCAGGATTGAAGCTGCTGCTATAGGGTCGGGAGCGTGAAGACAATCGAGCAGAACAACGCGGCAGGCATGGCTGAAGCCGAGACGACGACGGAGACGCCCCCGCCGGACTGGCCGGGCTGGACGATCGCGACGGCGATCTGCCTGCGCTTCTGGTCGCGCCTGCCCGTCCCGCCATTGCCCGGCGAGGCCGGCAGCCACGGCATCCCCGACTTCCGCAGCGTGCCACGCGCTCTGCCCTTCGCGGCCCTCGTCATCGCGCTGCCGGCGTCGCTCATCACACTCGGCGCCGGGCTGGCGGGCCTGAGTGGTTTCGTCGTGGCTGCGCTCTCGCTGACCGTGCTGGCGCTGACCACCGGCGCCTTTCACGAGGACGGGCTGGCGGACACCGCCGACGGGCTGTTCGGCGGACACACGCCGGAACGCCGGCTCGAGATCATGAAGGACAGCCGCATCGGCTCCTATGGCGCGCTGGCGCTTGGCCTGTCTCTGCTGCTGCGGGCGAGCCTCATCGCCTTGATCCTCGACCGCTCCGGCGCCTGGGCGGCGGCAGCGGCGGTGCTCGTCGCGGCCCCCTGGTCCCGCGCCGAAGGGCTTTTCCTGCTCGCGACGCAGCCGGCGGCGCGCAGCAGCGGCGCCGCCGCGGCTGTCGGCCAGCCGTCGATCGTCACGGCGCGGATCGCGCTCGCCCTGAGCCTCTTCCTCGCGACCGGGATCGCGCTGTTGGCGCAACTCCCGGTGGCCGGGCTGCTGCTCGGTTTCGCGCTGGCGCATGGTGCCGCAGCCGTGCTGTCGCGGCTGGCGCAACGCCTGATCGGCGGGCAGACCGGCGACATCCTCGGCGCGGCGCAGCAGCTCGCCGAGATCGCGATCTATCTCGGGCTTGCGCTCATGCTGCATCCGAGCGCCTGACCAGCCGCCGCGCCCCCACGCGGACCGCCGCCAAACGTCATGGCGGGAGGCTCGAATGCGCAACGGGACTTGACGGCAACGATTTGTGAGCGCTCGCTCTGCTTGCCTCCCGTCTGCTTACGTTAGGTGACAATGCCATGCGCAAAGCTCTTCTTGGATTCCCGGCCGGACTGTTCGCCGTTGCCGCCGCCTATGCGGTGTCGAGCCTCGTTCTTCCGTCCACGGCCTCCGCCGTGGTCTGTGCCAAGGGCGTCTACCGGGCTGGATGCGCCGGGCCGAACGGCGCTGTCGTCGCACGGCGCGGCTATGTCGCTCCGCGCTCGCACGGCGCCGTGTGCCGACGCTACGGGGTCGTCGGCGGCGTACGCCGCTGCGTCGCCTGGTAGCAGCGGCGTCAATCTTGATCTGAAAGGCATCCGCCCTCCTTGCGACAGGGGCGGAACTTCAGACCGACCAGCCTGTCGCGGGAACAGAACTCAGCTCTTTGATGGCGGATGCATTGCACCGCCCGGAGTAGTCCCGGCTTGCCGCCGGTCCAAGGCGGCAAGAGCCTCTCCGCTCAAACGAAAGAAGAGCTTCTTCGGCTGTGCGGTCGCACCGAGGCTTTCATAGAAGCGCAGCAGGTCCGGGTCGTCGGCATCGGCAGTCCAGTCGATGCGGCGGTGGCCGCGTTCGAGCGCGAGGTCGGCCAGCGCCTCCATCAGCGCGCGCCCCAGGCCGCCACCGCGCGCCGCATCGGCAACGTAGATCTCCTTCAGGAAGAAGCCGGATTTCAGCCCCGGACCCGGATAGAGATTACAGGCAGAGGCGAAGCCGAGCACCGCCTCGCCTTTCACCGCGACGAGGATGTCGACGCCGGCCGGTAGTTGCGCGAGACCGACAAGGATCTCATCGGCCGGCGGACACGGCACCGCGTAGTGGCCCTGCATCTCGACCATCAGCGCGGCCAGCGCCGGATGATCGGCGGGCTGGAGCAGCCGGATCGCGGTTTCGCTCATCGGCCGCCCCACCTGCTCAGTGCAGCAGCGACCAGATGAAGCGGCTGGCGACGAAGAGCAGGAACAGACCGAATGCGACCTCCAGCCGCCGCTTCGAGAGCCGGTGCGCCATGCGCGCGCCGATCGGCGCGGTCCAGATCGAGGTCGGGATGAACAGGATCATGCCGATCAGCGAGACATAGCCGAGCGAGAGCGGCGGCAGGATGTCCATCTTCGGCCAGCCGGCATAGATGAAGCCAAGTGCGCCGGGGATCGAGATCAGCACGCCGAGGCCGGAGGAGGTCGCGACGGCCTGATGGATCGGGCGGCCATAGAAGGTCATGAACAGGCTGGAGAGCTGGCCACCGCCGATGCCCATCAGCGCCGAGAGCACGCCGATGACGCCGCCATAGGCGACCATCAGCGGCTTGCCCGGCATCTCCTCGCCGAACTTCCAGCGATCGGCAGCGAAGAGCAGGCGGATGGCCGAAATCAGTGCCACGACGACGAAAATGATCTTGAAGAGATCGGCCGGCGCGTAGCGGGCGATATAGCTGCCGACGATGACGCCGACCACGACCGGAACGGCCCAGATCTTCAGAATCGAGAGATCGACGAGTCCCTTGGCGCGATGGGCGTTGAAGGAGCGGATCGAGGTCGGGATGATGACGGCCAGCGAAGTGCCCACCGCAAGCGGCATGCGCACCTCGTCGGCCACGCCGATGACGCGGAAGACCTCATACAGCACGGGCACGATGACCGCGCCGCCGCCGACGCCAAAGACGCCGGCAAGAAGCCCCGTGGCCGCGCCGGCGAGCACGAGGGAGACGGCGAGGAAGGCGAGATCGCCGAGAGGAATGCCAGCAAACATGAAAACTCGATCCGGTTGGGCAGCCCGATCTCTCGGCCATTTGCGCGGCCGGGACAAGATGCCACCCCGCATGACGGCTGCGAGAAATCATAGCGCCAAGCCGAACCTCTCCTTGACGCGGTGCGTAGGGATCGACCGTGCCGGCGTTTCTGCTGAGCGTCCCCCTGTTTCGCGGAGGAGACCGAGCGACCGGCAATGTCGGCCGCCGGCCTGACGGCTCACCCCTGCCACAAAACCCTCATTCCAGGGCGAGCCCGGAACGAGGGAGGCTTTCATCCGCCGCGATCACACATCCAGCAGCGGCGCGAAGCCGCCATAGACGACGCGCTTGCCGTCGAAAGGCATCTTGAGCTCCCCCATGCGCGGATCCGCCATCATCTTGCCCCAGGCAGCGGCGCGCGCCTCCTTGGACGGCCACTCGACCCAGCTGAAGACCACCGTCTCGCCGGCTTCAGCCTTCACCGCTCCCTTGAAATCGGTGACCTTGCCATCCGGCACATCGTCACCCCAGGCGTCGACGACGCGGCGGGCGCCGAACTCCTTGAACAGCGCCGCGTGCCCGGCGGCGAAGCTGCGATAGTCGGCCTTGCGATCATTGGGCACGGCAACCAGGACGCCATCGAGGTAGCCCATCGCACCGCCCTCGCCTTCATCGATCAGCGAGGCGAAGCCGCCATAGATCATGCGCTTGCCGTCGAAGGACATCTCCTGGCCCATCATCTCCTTCATGCGCGGATCGCTCATGATCTTCTCATTCGCGGCGTCACGTGTGGCCCGGTCGGGGTATTCGAACCAGGAGAAGACCACGACCTCGTCGGGCGTCGCCTTCACGGCGCCCTTGAAATCGGTGACCTTGCCGTCCGGGACATCGTCGCCCCAGGCCTCGACATGGCGCCTGACGCCGAATTCCTTGAACAGCGGCGCCGCGGCGGCGGCTTGCTTGCGATATGCATCCTTGTTCGCGGCCGGGACCGCGACGACGAAACCATCGACATAAGCCATAGCGTTCTCCTCACTTGCGGCTGCCCGTGCGGCCGCGTCTCAAAACTTTGATATCGACCGACGCTTCCTGCTGTTCGATGCGGAAAAGCGCGCTCAAGCGCAGCAGGAGCCGGTTGCCAGCAGAGGCTGGAAGTTCGCTGCGCCCTTCGGCTCGTCCTCGTAGCGATCGTGGTGACGCATCCAGTCCATGATCCCGTCCTCGTTGCGGCCCTTCGGCATCATGTCGAGGAAGTTGTAGGCACCGATCAGCAGGTCGCCGCCGCGCGCATAGGTCGAGTAGGTGTGGAAGATCTCGCCGGCCGCATTGCGGTAGAAGACACTGAAACCCGGCATCTCGCCGCCTTCGCCTTCATGCGTCTCATAGTTGTATTCGTAGCGGCCGGCCGCCTTCTCCGCCGGGCTCGGCGAGACGTGAAAGTCGTGGTTGAAGTCGCTGCCGGCTGAGGACACCCAGGGGAAATCCCAGCCCATGCGGCGCCGGAACGGCTGGAACTCGGCATAAGGCGCTCGCGAGACCACCACTAGGCTGACGTCGTGGTGTTTCAGATGCTGGTTCGCGCCGTCGAAATGATCGGCGAGCAAGGAGCAGCCCGGGCAGCCTTCCTTGGCGCCCGGCCCGAACATGAAGTGATAGATGAGCAGTTGGCTCTTGCCGTCGAACAGATCGGCCAGCGACAGCCGCCCGTTCGGACCGGCGAAGACATAGTCCTTGTCGATTCTGACCCAGGGCAGCGCGCGCCGCTCGGCCGAGAGCGCGTCGCGTTGGCGGGTGAACTCCTTTTCATGGGCGAGATGGGCCTTGCGGGCCGCAAGCCATTCTTCACGGGATACGATCCTGTGTTCCATCGTCTCCGCTCCCTGTGTTTCCGCCGGCCCACGCCGGCAGCTCTTCCACGCGCTTGCCCGGCGGGGCAGCGCCGCGCTCCTTTTTCAGGCGAAGTAGGCCTCGAGCTTTTCCATGGTTCCGGTCCAGCCATGGGTGTGGCCGCGCACGGCCGCACCGTCGAACAGCTTCTCGTGCAAAAGCGTCAGGATCGTGCCCTCACCATCCGGCTTCAATGTGACGGTGACGCGAGAAACGCGCTCCGGCGTCGTCACCCAGGACCAGCTGAAGACGAGACGCTCGTTCTCGACGACTTCTAGATAGCGCCCGGACACCTCGTGGCGCTGGCCCGTATTCTCGATCATCACGACGCGATAGGCCCCGTCGACGCGCGGATCGATTTCGGCCTCCTGCGCAACGACGTTCTCGGGCCCGAACCAGCGCACGAGCAGCTCCGGATCGGTCCAGGCCGTGTAGACCTCGGCCGGCGACGCGTTGAGGCGGCGCTTCATCGTGAGGCTCGGTGTCACCTGTTGATGCATGTGCCCATCCCTTCAGCCTTCGCCCTTGCGCCGCGCCTCGAGCAGCGCCTCGAGCGCATCGAGCCTTTGGGTCCAGAAGCGCTGATAATGCGCCAGCCAACCCATCGCTTCCTCCATCGGCTCGGCGTTGAGACGACAGGACACGGTGCGCCCCGTCTTCGTCCGCGTGACCAACCCTGCATCCGACAACACTTCGAGATGCTTCATGATCGCCGGCAGCGAGACCGGGAACGGCTTCGCCAGCTCGCTGACGGAAAGCCCGTCTTCCCGCTCCAGCCGCGCCAGCAAGGCCCGCCGCGTCGGATCCGCCAGCGCGGAAAACGTCCTGTCGAGCTGAGCGGCCTGAAACTTAACCATTGAGTTAAGTTTAAAAGCAACCCGTCGACGCCGTCAAGCCCTGCTCGTTCGATGGAAACGGAATGCGCTGTACGGAAAGCTTGTCGGCTGGAGCGGGTGGTTTGTCGAAGCCGCCCGTAGCGGACTTCAACCGCCTTTTCAGATCAGACCAGCCGGCCTCGTCGATCGCCTCGACGCCGGGCTTGGACGCGTCCTTGAGCTTGGGACCAGCACCGGATCCAGCGCGAGCCGATCGGTATTCCACGAGACCACACCCGCGACCTTCGCGCCGAGCGGTTCGGCCATCGCCCTGGCCTCGTCGCGGATCATCCACTCCAGCGGGCCGGTGAAGACCAAGATCTTGCCGGCGACGGAGCTTGCCAAGGGGGCCGCTTCCAGTGGCTGCCGCGAGTCGACGTCAATCGCATGCGAGAGGTTGGTCACATGCGGCCTTTCTCGCGCCCTCCTGCAATCAGCCCTTCCCACTCAACGCCAACGGTTCTTTGATCTTTCCAGATGTGGCAAGCTCGGCGCCCATTGCGGCGTGCGCGCCCCGCTTGCCACTCAGATATCGTCCCAACGCGATCGAAGGCTGCTCGACAAGCCGATACATCATTTCGGCTGCGGGAAACACGATTGCCAGGAACAACAACGCTGTCATCGGCAAACCGATCCTGTCGGCTCCGAGGTGAATGGCCGCGAGCCAGAGAGGCATGTGGATCAGGTAGAGACTATACGAAACCCGGCCAAGCCACTGAGCTGGTGCCGAGAGAAGCAAACGCCAGCGATCGCCATAGGCGACGGTCGTCGCCACGATCCCGACCGCACCCACACCGATGACCCAATCCGACAGATAGCTATGCGTGCTGGGAGCCAGCAGGAGGATCACGGACAGCCCGACGACAACGTGACGGCGGGCCCCGCTGAGCTCCGCGAGCCGGCCGCGCCAGATGGCAAGCGTCTCCGCCATCACGATACCGATGATAAAAAAGATCAGATAGCGGGCGGTAACGATGACGTTTCCCAGCATCGTTGTGGACGATACGTAGATCTGCTGGCCCTCGCCAATCGCCGGCATGAGAAAGCTCGATCCAAGCAGGAGGAGTCCCCCGCCGATCAAAGAACCGACGCGCCAGCGTGTCGCGAGGAGTATCAGGACCGGAAAAATCAGCGCCACGCGAATTTCGACGATGAGACTCCAGATCGGGCTATTGAGACTGATGTCATCAGCTCTGCCGGTGCCGATCAAATGCAGCAGAACGAGCGGCAAGGACAGATCGACATTCCAATTCTCATGCAGCCAAGCGCTGGCCGTCGTCCCGCCGCGATTGCCTGTGAGCCAGAACAGCAAGGCCGCCAATAGAACCGCTACCGCAAACGGCGGATAGAGCCGGGCGAGCCGCTTCACGATGAAATCCTTGAAGACCAGCGACCGGCCGCCAGTGAACGGCAGAGCGACAACGAAGCCGCTCATGACGAAGAATACCAAAACTGCTGCGTGCCCCGCGATGAAAATGCGCAGGGGTGAGTACTTGATAATATTCACCCACTCCGCGCCACTCCCCGTCGGAAACGACAGGTAGATATGCTGGATGACGACGACGGCGGCCATGAGTCCGCGCAACGCA
The DNA here is from genome assembly GCF_056395485.1 of Allobosea sp. 10L417. NCBI lineage: Bacteria > Pseudomonadati > Pseudomonadota > Alphaproteobacteria > Hyphomicrobiales > Alloboseaceae > Allobosea > Allobosea sp. 10L417. Next base: position 269,578 of record NZ_JBFTJP010000002.1, on the reverse strand, counting down.
TCTATCTGATGTATACGCATTATGGCCGATCTTTCTCCAGGCACCTGTGGTGAACACGAGAGCTCATCGAGTCTTTATGGCCCTGACTTGATCACTGCATTTTCCGGAAATTTGCCTCTCGAGGAACGCCCGGACGACGTGCGTCTTGCGCTCCGTGAAGAGGCTGAAAGCGAAGGCATAGAGGACAAGCGCGACCGTCAGCCCCACGCCCCAACTCACACCCTCCCAGCCGCTGGGCTGCAGGCTCAAACGCGGGTCGGCACGGCCGTTTGCCAGCGCCAGGATGAAGTGCAGTGCGGGAGCATGAAGAACATACAAGCTGAATGAAAATGATGCCAAAAGCGCATTGATGGGTGCAATCTTCAGCAGCACTGGAGAGTTGCTGAACCGCGCGGCAAGAAGGGCGTTCGCAAAAGCCAGACCGAGAACGATCTTCGCGCCTCCCCCCAGCAGCGTGGCCAGAGCCGGAAAACTGAAGCAGGCGGCCACTGCGGCAGCCCAAGCCAAGATCGGGGACGCAAAAATAAGCCTGGGCATGAATCGGACAACCGCCCCAAGCACCCAAATGAAGAAATAATTTATGACTGAAGGATTATTTTTGAACACTATTACAAAATATAATGCAATTATAAATGTGATCCTCAGATCTAAACGCCCCCTCCAGAAAGCGATAAATATGAATGGAAAGGTTAAGTAATAAAACATTTCATATGCGATGCTCCACAACGGGATATTGCTTCCAATCGTCGGCGCAAGAATGGTCTGCAGATTCAAGACATTCAGAATAACCGTAAGAGCGCTATAGCTGGCGACTGTTTCGCCCCCCGCATTGAGGCTAATGCCGAATTGTCCCACCCTGATCAGATCGAGCGTGAAACCCAACGCGAGCGCCGGCAGATACACGGCGTAGATCCGCGATATCCTATTGACCAGATAGTGCCTGCCCTCGAAGCGACCCGAGACGATATCCGAGACCGCACTCCCGCCGACCAGGAACCCGCTCGTGATGAAGAACCAGGTAACCGCTTGGTCGCCACAATTGGTCACGAGATAAACAATCGAAACCAGCGCTGACCGCAGGCTTTCCGATGTGTCGGCGGCCGGAACGAGAACGTTCTCCCGGACGTGGTAGATAAGAACAAGCAGAGCTGCGGCCCAGCGCGTCAGGTCGAGCGCCGAGGCCATGGACGGGCTGATTTCCTTGCTCGACACCGCATGTTCGATGCGACGTCTTGCGGTCCGGGCGATTGACGCTGGCCCTAGCAAGTCAGGCTCCTTCCGCCATGCCACGGCCGTTCACCGGGAACGCGCGAACGATTGAATTGCTCGGCGACGATACGGAGTTCAGCCATCCGACTGCTCCCGCCAACCGCGCCGGCCACGCCAGAGCGCGAGCGCGAAGGCGATTTCGCCCAACAGGATCCCGACGACGGACCAGAGCGGACCGCCGGTGAAGAGCAGGGTTGGAACAGCGATCATCGAGACCGCGGCGGAGACAATACTCGCATGGGCCAGGAGTCGGAACTTGCCCGCCGATTGCAGCAAAGCGCTGTCGGGCGCGCGCAGCATCCTGACACCGACGATAAGCATCCAGAGGGCGACACCCTGCGAGAGATAGCTCAGATCGTACTCGCGCGGGAAAACGAGCCAGGGCGCATAAAACAGCAGCAAGACCGCCGCCATTACCACCAACAACCATGCCGCCACGAGAATATAGCGGAAGAAGGTCACTGCGCGCTCCGCCTCCTCGCTCTGCCTCTCGTTGATGAAGCGCGCGATACGCGGCCGCTCGAACTCCGTCAGAGCATTCATGACCACGGTCAGCGGGCGCGTCAGCAGAGCGCTGGCGGCGATGGCGGCAAACGCGCCCGCGCCGCTCACGAGGGTCACGACATAGGCATGCGCGTTGCCGGTCGCCTCCGTCGTGACGACGCCCAGAAGCGACCAGCCGGAATGCTCCCGCCAGATCCCACTGTAGCGAGACAATTCGGCTCGTGCAGGCCAGCAAAACTGCTGCCGAAGGTAGTCGCGGCCCAACGGGAGCATGCCCAGCGAGCCGCTCAGCAAAAGCGCGAGATAACCAGAGACCGAGTCCGCACGGCCGGCAACCCAAATCGCAAGCATGGCAATGGCGAGCGCCGCACCAGAGACGATATCGGAAGCTGTTGCCCGTAACGGGCGACAAACTGCATAGGAATAGGCGCGACCGAACCAGCGCAGCATCGTCGCCGCTGAGAAGCTGGCGAAAACCGCAGCCTCCAACATGCTTGAGCCGATGGCCAAGGCAATGCCGCCAATCGTTGCGAAAGTGGCTGCGGTGAAGACCAGGTTCATCGCGAACAGGCTCCGCGCCATATTCCGCCGCTGCGCCTCCTCGCCTCGCAGAATCAGCACGGCGATCGGCGCGCAGAACAAGGCGTTCGACAGCCCCATGGCGAGCTGGCTCACAACGAGGAGAAAGGAGAACGTCCCGAAATCGGCCGGCGTCAGCAGGCGAAGCATCTGCAGCGAAAGCAGAAACTGCGTTGCTGCGAGAGCGATCGGCCCGAAGGCGGCGATGCCATAGCGCGAAAGCTGACCCAGCGAGCGCGAAACCCCACCAGCCGCGATGCCGGATCTCCTGAAGCCGTTCACCACACGCGACTCGGTCATGGCCTCGAAACCTCTGGACCATGCGGAGTGGCGCAATCCCGCATCGCCGGCGCCGTCATCGCTCGCCCACCGGCTGTGCAAGGCCGCTGCTTTTCGCGTGGACGCTGACAATCACGATCACCAGCATCAATTGCAGGAACTGGTCGCGGTCCATGATCGTCGTCTCCGTGGCGTTGTGTCCCAGGATGAACACCATCAACGCGAAGAGCAGACAGCCTGATCGGGATCGGAACACCGGATTGCCCAGAAGCGTGACGAATGGCCCTAAGATCAGGGCATAGACGGCCAGGATGATGCCAGGGATGCCGATTTGAGCGGCGAGATCGAGATAGCCGCTGTGGCCGCTGGCCAATGCGGTCAGCCAGCTGCCAGGCTGCGCGTATTCGAAGATCGGGCTGTTCGGGCCGATATTCCAGAACGAGCCATATCCAGACCCCAACAGCCAGTTCTCACCGATATAGCTGAGCAGCGGGCGCCATATCTGTGAACGGCCGGTCAACGTGTCCTGGCGATCGAGAGGCGCGATGATCTGCTCCCAATGCCACATGCCGTAGGCCGTCAGAGCGAGCACTACGAGGCAAGCGGCGATCAGCACGACCCCGCGGTCGCGCTGGCTGTAGAGGGAGAAGAGATACCCCGCAGCCAGGGCGATGACCGTCAGGCCAAATGAGGTTTTCGAATTCGTGAACCAGAGGAAGATGAACGAAAGCAAAATTATAGACAGACGATAGGCGCCACCGGTTCGCGAGAACGAAAACAGCAGTATGGTGATCGCGCAAATCATTCCCGTATAATTTTTCTCAGGAAATATTCCGCGCCAGTCCCCAACCAGAGCTATGGCCCGAAAACTGTCGGCCTGGTGAACGCCGATCGACGGAAGGGCGAATACGGCCGAGAAGTTCAGGAGGCAAACCGCGCCAAGGATCAGGCGAAGTTGCGCGAATGCCCGGTGCGCGCCCAGATGCACCAGACCGAGCGACAGCGTCACGACCACGATCGTCGTCAGCACCAGCCTGCGCACAGCGACATCGGGCTCGATCGCCCAGGACAGGCTCAGCCAGCAATAGCCCAGCACGAGCAGCAGACCGGGCGGAACTGCCTGGAGCTGCCGAAGATCGCGGTGCATCCCGACACCGAAGGCGGTCGCACCGAAGATCGCCATATAGACGAGCTGACGCCACAGCGTGCCCTGCCCCGTCAGGCCGGGGTTCGAAGCCGAAACGGCCAGATCGCTCATATCAGTCGCGATTGGCGCCGTGATCACCATGATGAGAAGAAGGAAGAACGAGATGTCGACGAGTTTGAGACGAGACATCGTGTCCGCCTCGCCCCCCCGCCTGCCGTCCGAGATGTGCGGCATCGCACCAGTCCTAAATCCGGCGCGACCGCGATCTAACAGGTCCATTGAAGTACCAGCCTCTCGTCTCGCCCCAAAAGCAGCGGCACTCGTCGGCGCCCTATTCGTAAGTGATCGATAGGGCATTGATTTTCATCGAGCCCGAGCCCCGCGTGACTTCAACTCCGGTGCCAAGCCCGTTGAACCACTCCTCGCCGGTTATCACGCCCTGCGCGCGCAGCCACAGGAGCATGGCCCGGATATCGACCGATGAAATCCGGACATCCGTCGAGGGCAGCAGGAGGATGTCCGGCACCTGACGGGTGCGATCAATGCTGACCTGCCAGTTGCGACCGGTCTCATCGCGGTATGCCCCGATGGGCGTCGAGGAGCGAACATAGAGTTTCGCGAGATCAGCGGCATGAAAGAAGACCTGCACTTCGAATAGCTGCTGATCATGACGGCCGGCTTCCCGGGTCAGCCATATATTAGTCATGACATTGTACTGATCGAGATTCCCGGCCAGAGCGAAATCGTGATTGTGCTTGAGGACAGCGATGTCTCGCACCTTGCGAGCGCTAATCGGGACAGGAGGCTTGGTGTTATAATAGTTTCCGAAATTGATCGCCAAGAAATTGAACACTCCGGACGCAGGAGGCGTACTCGGCCACGCCCACTCAATCGAAGTCTCTGCCGGAAAGCGATCCGGAAGGATCTTCATCGCGTTCGTATAGTCCTTCCCTTGGATCAGAGCTCCGGCGCCCCAAGGTTCCAGCCACGCCAGCCAGGGTCCCTTCGCGAAAGCCTGACGATCATGCAGTTCAACCACATGCGGTGGGCTCTGCTGGGCCGCTGCCTCGCCGACGGCGAAGCTCGACATCAGAAGTATGGGTGCTGCCCGACACCAGAATTTTTTCAATCGCATCGTCACTCCCTTACGGCACCATGAGACGCTGAACCGACAAACCGAGAGCCTGCCCGAGCCGCAGCTGGTCGAGCGAGCCGAACGACACACCTCCCCGAGACAGACGCCCGAACGCCGCGCGCCTCACCGCGGCCGTGCCCAGGTGCGGCGGCTTGAGTTGAAGATTCCACCCGCTGCAAGCGACCTGACGCAAGATTTGCGCCTGGCATGAGCCTTCGCGACAGGAAACCCTGAAGCCACTCACCCCAGAACCAGCAAGGGTCACATCATCTCGCGCACCCTCGCATCAATCTTCGTCTGCAGGCGCGTGGAGCCCAATATGATCGCCGGCAGCTCGACACCGACCGGCTCCGGCTTGCGGCTCTCGAGCAGGAGCGACAAACCCACGCCAAGGATCAGCCCCGCGGCCGCTCCCAGAATCAAGAACTGGATGCCGTTTGGAAACGTCGCCCGCAGGGGAATTGTCGCCGCCTGCACGACCCGCAGATTCGTCAGCTTGGCAGCTCGCAGATCCGCGTTGATCTGTTCTTCGACGGCGCGCTTAGCGTAGGTTTCAGCATTTAGCGTGGCCAGCGACAGCTCGCGCTTGAGCCGCTCGAATTCAGCCTCCTTGGCGGAGAGCGTGCGCAGCTCGGCATTGAGGCTGCCCATCTCAGTCTGCTGCTGAGCGGAAAGTCCCTCCAGTCCGGCAATCTCTGAATTGACTTTGAACAGCGCAACCATCGCCTCCTGATAGACCTTCACCATCAAGAGCGGCGGATCGTTCGAGGTCGCGTCGCGCCGGGCGCCCGGCCGTGTGGGCGCACTCGCGTCCGAGCCGAGGCTCTCGACGAGGTTGGAGACGAAAGGCGATTGCGTGACAGGCTTGAGAAGCCGAAGCTGTTCCGTCAGCCCCGAGCGTTGTCCCTGCTTCTCCGCGACCGCGATCCGCGTGGCGCTTAAGGAGGCGGAGAGTTCGCTGGCCCGACGCAGCAGCAGACTGCGCTGATCCTGGACCGAGTAGATGGCCTCCCTCCGGGCGAAATCTTCCAGCGCGGCCGAACGGCGTTCGACTTCGGCGTCGAACCGGCCACGCTGACTGCGGAAGAAGTCGGCCGCGCCTGGCTTTTCCGCCAGGTTGAGCTGGCGCGCGATAAAGGAGTCGGTGATCGCATTCGCGAAATCAGCCGCGAGTGCAGGATTGCTGTGTTTGAACGAAATGCGAATAATCTCCGAGTTCGGCTCGGTCCTTACCGTGACGTTCCGGGCCAGCTTCGCTGCGGCCACGTCGACATCGGGAATATTGATCGGAGCCGGCTCCGACTTTCCGTGAACGACAGCCCTTAGCGAGCCGCCAAGACCGTCGAGGATCGATGGTCTTGCGGTGCCGAACCTGTCCAGCCCGACCCGCGTGATCGCATCGCTGATCACTTCCTGGCTTTCCGCGACGCGCGCCTGAGAGCTGACCATCTCGATGGGCCGATTGCCGCTCTCCGGGCCCCCTCCCTGGCTGACGAGCACGGTGCTCGTAGCCTCGAAGACCGGCGTGATCAGCAGATAGAGCGCCACGAATGCGCCTAAACCGACGATCACCGACGTGATCATGATGAGCTTGTGCGACCAGACAGCACGGAGCAGCGCCGCAAACGAGGGGTCCTGGGACCTGAATTGAGCCATTAAAACCCACTCCGCGTTAGAAGTTCCGACACGCGCTCACCAGCAAAGGTCATGCCTGAAGGTAACTTCCAAAAGAAATTGCCCCTGCCGCAAAGGGAACTGCGCCGCATTACCGAAAAATTCCGACACCTCGGTGACGGGGCATGCACCGATTCACGGTGGTGCGGATTGCATGCGTTCAGTCGCGCGCGCGCTCGCCCGCTCCACGAAGCCATTTTCTGCTCCGTTGCGTTCATCCGAGCGAATCCGCCGATCTGCAGGAAGCGGCCGCCGACAGCGCCCAGGCAGCGGGTGGCGGCGCCTTCACGACGACCGCCGAAATCGGCGCGAGGGGCGGTTTGCGTTTGCTTGCCAGCCCGGCCAACAGCCCGAATGCCGTCAGATTCCACGCGACAAACGAGTAAGCTGCTCCCGCGAGCGTGCCGCGGCGAAACCAGAGAAATGCGATGGGTGCGACCAGCGCCATGACAGCGACGATCAGCCAGCCAGCCCGGAACGAACCCGCAATCAAAGCTGCCGCAATGAGCAACCACCAGATCATGATCAAGGCTCCGTTGCGGATCTGACTCAGCCGGGAAACAACCCGGCCGAGATGAGCTCGTCCGAGTGCGCCGCGCAGGACCTCGCCCGCCGCATTTGTGTGTTTCGACCGGATCCTTTTGCGCAGCAGGGCGTAGCTCGCGATGGTATGGCCGAAGTGGCGGACGGCGGGCATGTCAAGCCGTGTGAGCTCCCAGCCACGGCTCGCAAGCCGCGCCGCCAGTTCGAACTCCTCGAAGGCATGCAGATTGCGATCGGCGAAGTAGCCGACCTCGCGAACAGCTGAGCTTCGATAGAGCCCGCCGCAATCCAGCCGGTCGATGCGCGCCGGGTAGAAGGCGCTGTCGGATTGCAGGGCCTGGCGCCGTACGCGGAACTCGTGGTTTGCGGCGTTGACCTCCTCGATCCGCCCGCCCACGCCGGCAATCCGCGGATTGCGCTCCATGAAAGGGATTGCCGCCTCGAGGAACGCCGAATGCAGCTCCATATCGCCATCGAGGATGTAAAAAAATTCACCCTGCGCGTGCTGAAAGGCCAACTGTGCGCCGGCTCCGCAGGACCGGTCGGAGAGGTCGGAGAATTGCACGATTTTTACCGGATAGCGTGCCGCGATTTGCAGCGTGTCATCGGTCGACCCACTATCGGCGAGTATGACCTCACCCCCGAAACGCTCGGCGGCCGCAAGCGCACTCTGCAGCGCTCGCTCGATATGCCGCTCCTCGTTGAGCGCCTTGATGCCTATCGTCAGCTTCATCGAGCGCGTCCCGGGTTCTCCAGCTTTGACGCAGAATTCATCACAACTATACGCCACGATTCTCCGCTCCAACGATTAATCAGGAAAGTAATCGCTGATATTCGAATATTACGCGGTCGAACGACGCAGTTTTTCCCAGCCGCGCCGCGCGCTCGCTCATCTCCTCGTAGAACGGATCATCGTGGAGGAGCCGCCTGATGGCGGCGGCAAGGCCCGCGGCATCGTCCAGCCCCAGAAGAACGCCGCATGCGATCCCCCGATCATCGGTGATGCCTTCGACCTGGACCGGAATATCGGAGACGACGAGGGGAATGCCGAGTTTGGCAGCCTCGATCAACGCCAGGCTGTGCCCTTCAAAGCGGCTCATCTGGACGAAGACATCAGCCGAGGCCAGCGCAGCCAAGGCCTGCTCACGCGCCATGAAGCCATGCAGAGTCACGCGATCGGCGACGCCGCTGGCGTCAATGAAAGCGCGAAGCTGGCCTTCCTCCGGGCCTCCCCCCACGATGCTAATCCGAACGCCCGGCAGTTGCTGTGCCGCGCGGATCAGCACCTCGTAATTCTTCTGCTCCGAGAGGCGTCCTAACGCGACGACATGATCGCGTGGGCCCACGCCCCGCCGCGCGTCGCGGCGCACCTTGAGTGCAGCAAGACAACGCTCGATGCGCGGCGGCAGCGCATTGTGGATGACCCTCTGTTTCGTCGACAGCAAGCTGCCGGCTTTTGCGTAGGAATGCGCGACGGCGGTCGACACGCTGACGGCGGCGGCAACATTGGGCAGCAACCGGACGTAACGGTCGAGCAGCCCCACGGCACCGCTCAAGGTGTCGGCAGGGGTATGATGCGTCGATACGACCCGGATTTTCAGATCCGCGACGCACGCCGCAAGCGGAACGACCAGATTCGCCCCCGGCATGGCGGTGATCACCCAGTCCGGGCGCGTCTCGCGAAAATAGCGAACGAGGTGAAAGAAAAACGCCGTCAGTTGGCCAAACGTCCGGGGCTTGCCTGCGCAGATATGGGTCCATGCGACTGCGCCGGTCGTGGCACTCGCGGCTTCGGGCAGCGGCCAGAACGCGGCGAGCCCACTGTCGTGACCATTTCTGGCGAGCGCACCCGCGAGATCAGCCCAGAGCTCGCCGACGCCGCCCGCCGCCGAATGATTGACCATGAAGCAGACACGCCGCCTTGAGGCTTGTTGAAGGTTCAGCGTCACCAGTCGCCTCTCTCGCCAATCAGCCCTTGTCGCCCACGCACGCAGATCGCTCTGCTTCCGCGTTCCACAGCGCCCCGAGGTCATGCTGCACGCGCGGGCCGCGGCCCGCTCTCGCTGCCTCGCGGTCCCTGCCAAATATGCATCATCCTGGCGATCATCGCGTCATGGCTGAGCTCGCGCCGAAAGGTGCGGTAAGCATTCTCCGCAAGCAATTGCCGCAGAGCCTCATCGGATTCGAGCCGCGCGACAGCATTGGCCAGCGCCGCATGATCTCCGACGGGGACGAACAGACAGTCAAACCCGTCCTTGAGCGTTTCTGGGATCGCCCCCACCGGCGTGGTCACCACTGGCAGATGCGCGGCGAATGCCTCGATGATCGACATCGGGAAGCCCTCTTGATGCGAGGGCACGATCATGATGTCGGCTGCGTCGATAACGCTCCACATCCGCGTTCTGTCGATCCAACCGAGGAAGTCGCAGCAGTCTTCCACGCCAAGTTCGCGGGCCATCTGCTCGAAATGGGCGATCATTCCTCCGCCAGCGAGGGTCAGCCGCACATTGAGGCCGGCCTTCCGTAGCTCCGCAAGCGCAAGCAGAGCCTCCCGGACGCCCTTTCGCGGCGTCAGGTTCGCGAGCAGTACCAGTTGGAGCGGCTGCCCCGGCTCGCGCCGAATGTTGCGCGGCTTTCGCCCAGCAAGCCTGATAGCATTCTGAACGAGCGCGATCTTGTCGTCAGCGATATTAAGTTTGTCCCTGAGAACGCTTTTCCAGACATTGCCGAGAACGACGTTGACGCTTGCCGCCTGACAGACCTTTCGGGCGATCCGCTTCCACAGCGGCGAAGCCGTCTCGATGAAATCAGGAAACTCGGCACCGTGATGATGCAGGATGACACGCGTTCCGAACGCCCTGGCCAGCAGCACAAACATGCCTTCGCGCAGCACGCTCAGCCTTTGCGTCAATTGGACATGTACAACGCTTCGCCGATTGACCATCAGCAATGCGGTGAATGCTGCGGCAGCTGCAGGTGTCTCGTAGAGCGACTTCAGGACGGTCCCCTCGCTGCGCGTGTTGAGAACATGCGTGCGCTTGCCGGCCGCGATCAGCCCCGCTTCCATTTCACGCGTCATCGTGCCGAGCCCCCCGCCTTGGAGACGCCCGCCCGGCGACACGAAGATCACCTGTTGAAACTCTGCCACGCCACGGGCTCCCACACGTAAACAAAGCATCTTCGATAAGCTGAAGGACCGCGCGCCCCCAGCTCAGGCGCGGGTTTTGGTCAGCAAATGAAATGCCGCGATCGGGTTCGTCGAAAGATAGCGCGGCCCCAGGCGACGCGGCTCCTGCCGCATTCGATGGAGCCATTCGAGGCCGGCCCCCTGCATCCAGATCGGCGCCCGTGGAACATTGCCTGCGACATGATCGAACAGACCACCGCAGGTTCTGATCCAGGCCAGCCCGGCCAGCTTGGCCTGCCAGCGGGTCGCAAGACGCTCTTGGGCAGGGCTACCCAGACCGAGCCAGAGGATATCTGTGCCTGCATCCGTGATGGACCGACGGATCGCTTCCTCATCCCCTTCGCCAAAGTATCCCTGACAACAGCCGACGACCCGCAGTTGCGGGTATTGGCGCGTAAGCCGCTCTGCCGCCTGCTCCGCGACCCCGGGCTTTCCGCCTAGGAAAAAGAAGCGGATGCCGTTTTTGGCTGCCAGTGCAGCGCAGTCATGGATCAGGTCCGTCGTCGCAACACGCTCGGGCAGCGGGCGATTTGTCAGCCACCGCGATGCGATCACGAGGGGGGCGCCATCGGCATCGACGATGTCCGCCTGCGTGACGAGCTGCCGGAACTCCCCGTCACCGTGATAGCGCGCGATGACCGATCCATTTGACGCGATAACGACTCTGGGATGCGCCAACGAACCGGCTCGCGCCGCGCCGCAATCGCGAAGCATCAACTCAGCGAGCTCCTTGCGCGTGACGCGTGCTGTCGGAATCCCGCCGACGACCATCGTGTCGAGCGGCTTGGCACCCCTGGTCGCTCCCAAGTGGATCGGAATGCGATCGCTTGCCGGCTTCAACCATTTTTTTCTCTGCATTCCCTCACCTCGAGAAGTCAGAACCCAATGTCGATCGGAGAATCGAATAGATTCTCTTGAATTCAATGATATTAAATCGAGTGATTGATCTGATTCCTTAGTAAGCATCAGATTTTTGACTTATCTCCATGGAGATCGTCGTCAGAATTATACGTATATCCAGCCAGATAGACCTGTTTTCGACGTACCATATATCGAGATTTACGCGCCGCTCCATGCTCTCGACGGTTGGAGTCGGGCCACGAGAGCCATTGACTTGAGCCCAACCTGTAAGCCCCGGCTTGACAGAAAAGCGCCGCGAATAGGCAGCAATCCGCTGCCCGTAGTAGTCATCATGCGCTAGCGCGTGAGGGCGCGGCCCGACGAACGCCATCTCGCCACGCATGACGTTCAATAATTGCGGCAATTCGTCGAGGCTCGACCTACGAAGGAAGCGCCCAACTGCAGTAACGCGATGGTCGACGCGCTCTGCTTGGCGCACGACCGGGCCGTTTTCCTGCACATACATGGAGCGAAATTTGTAGATCTGGAACTTGCGACCGTTGAGGCCGGTTCGCAATTGCCGGAATAACACAGGCCCTTTGCTGTTAGCCCGGATCGCAACGGCGATCATGAAGAAGAGCGGCGTGAGAACCAGAAGCGCCATCACTGCTGACAGCGAACTCACAGCGCCGCGCAAATCTGACGACAGTCTCCAGTTGAATCGATTGACCCTGGGATTGACGGCGAGAGCGGGACCAGCGCCTGCCCTAACGTCGCCCGGTCCTGTACCGTCCATGCGACCCTCAATTCATTAATAATCTATTAATTATACGTTTCTCGCAGTGCAGCATTGATGTCAAGCCGCAGAATTGTGCATAATAAAATAATAATGCTCAATTCGGTGTCATATAATTGTTATCATTAAGCGCTATACCGCAACGTAATTTTCGCATGGCTATTTCATGTGCCCGCAATTTAGCCAACGACATATTTCACTTAATTATCGATCGACGCATATTCTGGTTTATTATTGTAATGTCTTTGATCCATGTTGGACATAAGTTCATATTGCGCGAGTCCATAAGTATCGTACACTGGTTATATTTCACGATTAGCTGCTATTAAATCCCATGATCCAACGTCAGATTTAGCCTAAATATCAGGCAATCTGCATTTTGTACTTGAATAACGTGAAACTCGCGGCAAACTGACGTGCCGAGAAACCGACAGAGCCGCCGAATAATGTTGCAATCACCGCGCGGACTGCCTCACAGCGATTATACGCGGCGGATTGATGGATTTGACGGACTTCGAGCAATCGCGGCACTGATGGTTGTGGCCAACCACAAGACGGCAATTGCGCATGAATTTAATATATACAGTGGATCTTACGGAGTAACTCTGTTCTTTATTTTGAGCGGATTCCTGATCGTAAATATACTTAGAAATTATAAATATAACATCGACATGGGAGTCGGAATTTACAACGACTATATCTATAATTTTTATCTGAACAGGTTACTCAGAATCTGGCCACCATACTTCTTGACGATTGCATTGGCGTTCACGATGGGCGTGATCGGGATATGGAATCCGCTGACGCCATCCGAGCTGGCGGGCTCCCTGACGTTCACGATGAATGTCTTCCAGGCCTACTACTGGGCTGACTATCCCGAGCATATTGGCGCGCTTTGGAGCATCGCAATCGAAGAGCAGTTCTATCTCTGGGCAGCACCGGTTTTCCTCCTGAGCCCGAGACGTTATTTTCCCGCCATCTGCATGATTGTCATCGTCATCGCAGGCCTATCTGTCCCGCTGAACTGGCTGCTTGGCCTCCCCAGTCGAGCCATCTATGTCGGTTCCGCAGTCAATTTCGGTTTCATGGCTCTCGGCGGGCTCTGCAGCATCGCCATCAGACCATCCCCCATCTACGCAAGGGCCGCGCCGTTTGCCCTGATAGCCTTCCTTCTTCTGCCCATTGCAGCTTCCCATTACCCGACCAATGGTCTGCCGGCGTTGCTATTGAGAGCGTCGACCGCGCCGATCGTCGCTGTGCTGCTGCTCGGAATAGTCAGTGATCAAAAGAGCCTTTTGGTTCGGGCCCTCAGCCTCAAGCCGTTGGTCTATGTCGGACAGATCAGCTACGGCCTCTACCTCTATCACGGCCTCGTGGATCTCAGGCCGCTACCCATTGAGCCTCTTTGGCTTGGCCTCGTTGAAACCCCGATTGCATTCGCCGCCGCGTCGCTATCGTGGCGCTACATGGAACGCCCATTGATTGGGCTGAAAGGGCGCCTCCGGCGGGAACCGACGGCCAGCGCGCCCGCGTCATCGCGTATAAAGGGCGAGAGGAGCTGAAGCGGGGGCGTCAGCCTGTCTATGCAGCTCTTCGTCTTCGCGATTGCGGATGATCGTGATCGATCGAGGTTGGAGCGCCTTACCGCAAGATAGAGCCATGAGAAATGCGATGTGGAATCCCACATCGCGATCGCTCGGGTGCTTCGAGGGATAGACGTCATCAACGAAAATAAATCGCGATACGGTCGCCGGCGATCTCGTGGATCGCCATCTCGACATCGTAGATCGCGCCCATGACCTCTGCCGTTATGATCGCTTCCGGCGGCCCTTGATGCAGCACCCGGCCGTCGCGCATCGCGACAATCCGATCGGCGTAACAGGAGGCGAAATTAATGTCGTGCAGCACGACGACGACTGTCTTGCCGAGTTCGTCGGCCATGCGGCGCAGGAGGCGCATCATGCCGCGGGCATGTTTCATGTCGAGATTGTTGAGTGGCTCGTCGAGCAGCACGTAATCGGTGTCCTGGCACAGCACCATCGCGACGTGCGCGCGCTGGCGCTGGCCGCCAGAAAGCTCGTCGAGGAAGCGATCGGCCAGCGGTTCGAGTGCGAGGAAGGCGAGTGCGCGCTCGACATGGTACCTGTCCTCCTCGGTAAGCCTGCCCTTCGAATGCGGATAGCGGCCGAAGGCGACGAGGTCGCGCACGGTCAGCCGCGCGGCGATGTGGTTGTCCTGCCGCAGGATCGAGAGCCGCCGCGCCAGATGGTCGGAGGGCGTGCGCAGCACATCGAGCCCGTCGACCAGGATCTGCCCGCCGCTCATCGGGATCAGCCTGCCGATCATGGAAAGCAGCGTCGACTTGCCGGCGCCGTTGGGGCCGATCACCGCGGTGACGCCGGCCTTCGGCAGGGTAAGGCTGACGCCGTCGACGACGAGCGTCTCGTCATAGTGCTTGCTGGCGTTGCGGATCTCGATCACCGGACACTCCCCCGGACCAGCAGGATGATGAAGACGATGCCGCCGAGGAATTCGACGATAATCGCCAGCGCCGTGTCGAAGGCGAAGACGCGTTCGAGCATGAGCTGGCCGCCGACCAAGAAGAGGATGGCGAGCAGGATCGCCGCCGGCAGGATCAGGATGTGCCGGTGCGAACGGATCAGCGCATAGGCGAGGTTGGCGACGAGCAGCCCGAAGAAGGCAACCGGCCCGACCAGAGCCGTCGACACGCTGACAAGGAGTGCGATCACGAGCAGGAGCCGCGTGATCCGGCTGCGGTAGTTGATGCCGAGTGCGATGGCGCTGTCGCGCCCGAGCGCCAGCACGTCGAGCTCGTGACGGCTCCGCCAGGCGGGAATCGAGGCCAGCGCCGTCGCCAAGGCGGCGATGCCGAGCAGCGTCGGATCGACCGTGTTGAAGCTGGCGAAGAAGCGGTCCTGCAGCACGACGAAGTCGTTGGGGTCGATCATCCGCTGCATTACGGACGACAGGCTGCGGAACAGGATGCCGAGCACCGCCCGCCAACGCCGCCTTCCAACGCGCGACCGTGGCTGGAGGCTCATGGGTGACGAAGCGGATATCGAGCCGCGCCGACTCGCCGAGTCGGCTAAAGGCGGATCGGGGCCTCGCCTCGCCCAGGATCGCCCTGACGATGCGTCGCACGGCCAATCCGTCGCGCGGGGCGTTCAAATGTCGGCCCATTGCCGCAACAGGTTGTGATAGGTATTCGCCAGCGTCAGCACGGAGGGGTGATCGTCCGGCAGGTCCTGCCGCAGGCGGATGATCGCCAGATCGAGCTGGTGCAAGAGGCCCCGGTTGGCCTCGTCCTTGATCATCGACTGGGTCCAGAAGAAGGAGGCCCAGCGGCTGCCGCGAGTGATCTCGTTGACGCTGTGCAGGCAGGTGGTCGGATAGACGATGAGGTCGCCTGCCGGCAACTTCACCTCGCGCGTGCCGTAGGTGTCCTCGATCACCAATTCGCCGCCGTCATAGTCCTCAGGCGGAGTTAGAAACAACGTTGAGGAGATGTCGGCGCGCATCCGCGCCCCGCCCGCGGCGGAGCGCACCGCGGCATCCACATGGCTGCCGAAACGCATGCCGATATCGTAGCGGTTGAACATCGGTGGCAGCACTCGCAGCGGCATGGCCGCCGAAGTGAAGGTCGCATTGCGGCCCAGCCCATGCAGCACGATTTGGCCGAGCTCGCGCGCTTGCGGTGAATCCACGGGAAGTTGCAGGTTGTTCTTGACCTTGCGAGCCTGCTCGCCGGCCGTCACGGAACCGTCCGTCCAGGCCGAAGCCTCAAGGACGGAGCGGCAGTGTTGGACCTCCTCGGATGTCAACAGGCCGGGAATGTGTACGAGCATGTCGTGTTCTCGACAGAAAGAGATGGAAGGACCGGGACCGGCCTTCCATCCAGATCAAGGCTGCGTTGATCGCTGGCTCAGAAGGTGGCTCCCACCGTCAGCACCACTGTGCGTCCAGCTGACGGTATTGCACGCGCCGTATTCAGGTTTTCGCCTTGGAAGAACGAGTCGTAATTCAGCCGGTCCGTAAGATTGTAGCCGTTGAGCGCCACGCGCCAGTTTCTGTATTCATATGAAATCAGCGCATCGAGCGAGAAGCTATGCGGAAGCTCTGCCATCTCGTCGTTGCGGATATACATCTTGTCGCGATAGGTGAAGCCGCCCCCCACCAATAGACTTCCCGGCACCGCGCCTGCGAAAAGCGTCGCAACATCATACGTCGTCCACAGCGAAACCGAATTCTTTGGCACGCCCGGCACCGGGTTGCCCTTATTGGCTACGACGTTCGTGCCGACGATCTCGCTGTCGAGATAGGCATAAGCGAGATTGACGGCCCAGGCATCGGTCACCTTGCCGGAGAGGCCCGCTTCGAAACCTCGAACCCGCTGCTTTTCTCCTGTCTGCGTCAGGACGCCACTCGTCGGGTCGGAGTAATAGGCATTGTTTTTCGTCACTTGGAATACAGCCGCGGTTAATCCGAGGCGCCCGTCGAGAAGACCGATCTTTGCACCAAGCTCAAAAGTGTCGGTCGTCTCGGGATCAAGATTTGTGCGTGCGGCGACGATCGGATTGACGTCGGAGGCAACATACTGCCCGAAGGGCAGGTTCGCTGCCGACGCAAACGAAGCGTAGAAGGTGTAGTCCTTGGTCGGCTCCCAGATCAGACTTGCCTTCGGACTCCAAAAATTGGCATCCGCATCCGTGATTGTTCGCCCCGTCGCTGCGGTTAAATCGTATTTGGAACGGAAATAGTCCCAGCGAACGCCGCCCAGGATCGAGAACTGGTCGGTGAGCCACACACGGTCGCTCGCGAAAAGCGCGACATCGTCGGATTCCGAGCGTTTCACATTGTTCGGATTCGGCAAGATCGCATAGTTCGCCCACGTATTCGGGGACCAGAGGCGCGGAATCGGATTCTTCGCGGGAGAGTATGAAAAGCCCTGCCGCTTGTCGTCCTGGTGGTTCAGGTCGAGCCCGAAGATCAACTCGTGGCGCAGGAAGCCGGTGTGGAACTTGGCGATGCCGGTGGACACATTCTGGATGCCCCAGGCCTTCTGCTCATAAGTTGGGCCGCCGCCGGCACCGTAGACGATGATCGGGTTTCCACCAGCGAAGAACGTGTTTGCGCAAGCCTGGTCGCAGCTTGGGGTCGTCGCGCTGAATCGGCGATCGTAATGTGAGAGCCTCGTGTCGTTGCTGAACGTCAGCCAATCCGTCACCTTCGTCTTGAAACGCGAGGTGATCATATCGACGTCGGAGACGTCCTCATCGCTGGATTTTCCGTAATAGAAGTTCCGCGGAATGCCGAATTCGGTCACCGGTCGACGTATGGTCGAGGCAGTCCTACCGATCATCGGAACTCCATAGTCCGGCGTGCGGTCATTGTGCTGGTGGAAATAGTTCAGGTGCCAGGTCGTATCCGTGCCCAGCCCCATGGCCAGCGAGGCGGCAAGCCCCCACCGATCTGACTTGACGCCCTCACGGTCGGCAATGTCTTGCCGATTTGCCATCCCATTGATGCGCAGCGCCGTTGTTTCGTTGATCTGCTTGTTGACGTCGAACGTTCCACGGGCCAACGCGCCGGTGCCAAACGAGCCATTCACGTCATAACGATCACCAAGGCCTGCTTGCTTCGAGGTCGTGTTGATCGCGCCACCGGAGGTACCGACGCCAAAGCTCTCGGAAGACGGCCCTTTGAGCACTTGCACCTGCTCGTAGTTGAAGCTGTCGCGGACATAGACGCCAAAATCACGTAGACCGTCGACATAGTTGTCGCCGAACGCCTCAAAACCGCGGATGCGGAAACGGTCGCCGTTCGGCCCGCCATTGGCCTCCCCGATCGCGACGGTGATGCCCGGGACGTTGCGGAGGGCTTGTTCGAGCGTCGTGATCCTCTGCTGCTGGATGATCTCCTGCGGCACAACGTTGACAACCTGCGGAATGTCCTGGACGCGCCCGGGCAGACGGTCGACACCGGTTTGCGCTTGCAGCGTGTTCCCTCCGGCACCGCCCTGCACGTCGATCGTCGGCAGATCAATTGATGCTTCACCAGCCGCCTGAGCCATGACCTCAAATGGAACGAGTGCGGCGGCGCCCACGGTGAGCCCCAAAACCCACGTGTTCTGGGAGGAGGATTCGCGATCCCTGTCCTGGTTCATCTTCGGCGCACCCCAAGCCCGCTTTCAGCAATCCAAAAGGCTATAAGGGTTGGAAAACTGCGGTCGCAACACCGATGTTTCAGGTCACGTCTAAGTTTTGTTTTGCGCATTTTAGAGCGATTATAAAATCAAACTTCATGCTGAATTCGACTTGAGTGAGGCATATACGATCTCCCAACATTCTCCGGCGATGCAACGAGATCGAAACAGTGAACACGACTTCCCGTCTCTCGGACTTGATTGATGCTCAGTTGCCTTTCAAGCCTGCGTCAACTCGCGAGGTGGGCGCGCCCCGTTCAAGCCATCTGCGCAGATTGCGCCTTCTCATGGCGCTGGACGTCCTATTGGTTACAGGCAGCGTCAAAGGAGCAGCTGCTCAACTCGGCTTGAGCGCACCTGCGATGAGCCGCCTTCTGGGACAGATCCGCGCAGAGGTCGGCGATCCGATCTTTGTGAGAACCGGACGCCAATTGGTTCCCACACCACGGGCGGAAGCGATGCGCCTGGCCTTACGGAATCTTGCATCCGACGTGGAGCGCGTGCTCGATCGCAATTACGATTTGCCAGCCGCAGAGCAGAATGAGCACCGTGGCTCCAAACCGCTGTCGCGCCGGTCCCCTCCCCTGGGAATCCGGCCAAGCGTGTTGCTCGATGGTCAGCCCACTCCTGTGGAATTCGCAAAAGGTTTGGCTGAGCTCGCGAATACCTCTGATCCCCGACGACGCCTGGCTGGCTATCTGGCTTTGATGGGGCGTGGCATCGGCAACTCCCGGCCATTGACCCAAACAGAGGCTGACGATGCCTTTGAGATCATTCTCAACGGGCAAGCGGATCCGCTTCAGATTGGTGCGTTTCTCCTCCTGATGCACTATAGGCGCGAGACCGCGCCTGAACTTGCCGGCATGGTCTCGGCAGCTCGTCGTGTTAGTCAAACAGCAGGGCAATCCCCTGATCATGTCGATCTCGACTGGCCGGCCTATCTGCCCAGGCAGTCGCCGCGTCCACCGTGGTTCCTTCAGGCAGCACGCCTTGTCGCCAATGCCGGATATCGGGTCCTTCTGCACGGACCGACGACTGACGCAGCCAGCAGTCTCACGGAACTCGGTTTGGAAAAATTGGGCATTCGAAAATGTTCATCGCCATCCGAAGCCCGAAAGAAACTCAAGTCCGACGGTATTACCTTCTTGTCGCTTCGGTCACTTGGAGCTCAATTACAAAATCTACTGGACCTTTACCCAGTGTTCGAGTCTCGGACTCCCATCCATTCAGTGGTGCACATGCTCAATCCACTGGGAGCCGATGCCATTTTGGCAGGCGTCGCCCGCATCACTTACCATGGCATGCATCGGGATGCTGCCCATCTACTGCAATGGCCGGGAATGTCGGTCCTAGCCGCGCCCGAGATGTTGCCGAGTTCAATCCGTTCAAGACCGCCAAAATCTATCGCCTCAGCGACGGTATCTCGGACGAGGTGATACTTCCCATGCAGAACGAGATCAGGTCGCCACCTCGCTCGATCTATTCAGTCATGGAAAACTGGGAAGCGGTTTGGGCGGGGGCAGAACGCGACGCGCGCGCGGTCGAAGTGGTTGTCAACACGGCGGCGGTAGCGCTTCTGACCATTCGCAAACAGGGAGTTGATGACTACCCACGCGCTCTGGAGGAAGCACGCCTCCTTTGGCAGGAACGTTTCAGTTAGCTGGAGTGTGGCCCTGCGGGCAGACAGGATCAGGTTGCGGTTTTGACCAAAAGCCGGGCGTGTCGATCCTCGAACTGCTGCCGGCTGAAAAACAGCCGAGCGCGGGAGTGCAGTCGACTTGGGCTGCTGCAGCTCTCGCCGTCGGGACAGAGCGCTGGTTCGGCGGCGCTCGATCAGCGGAGACTTTGGAGGCTTGCCGAAGAGCCGACCCTGCACAGGCCCATTTCCTGCAGCGCGTAGGCGGCTCTCAGGCAAATGTCCTCCCGCCACGGCGGTGCGATGAGCTGGACCCCGATCGGAAGTCCGCCGCCCCGGACCGGCACGACCGCGACGGGCAGCCCGATGCAAGAGATCGGCTGTGTGAACAGCCCCAGGCTTGGGCGCAGCGGAAGGGTCTCGCCCCTGACCTCCAGGGTCTTTTGACCGATGAGCGGCGCCGGGCATGGCGTGGCCGGCGCGATAATGAGATCGACTTCGGCGAAGCATCGCATCATCTCGTCATGGAACCAGCGGCGAGCACGTTGTGCCTGGACATACCACGCAGCCGGCAGCAGGGCGCCCGCCAGGAAGCGATCGCGCGTTTCGGGATCAAAATCATCGGCCCGTTCGCGCAGGCGCGGCAGATGGAAGGTCGAGCTTTCCGCATTGGTGATCAGGAAGGCGGCGGCGCGTGCGATCGCGGCGCCCTCCATGACGAGGCCCGGCTTGCCGCCAAGCGCCTTGGCCACCGCTGCAACTGCAGCGTCAGCTTCCGGCATGCCGTCGGTCGCGAAATAGCCGGCCGCCACGGCGATGCGCAGCCCCGAGAGCCCATCATGCAGATGCGGCATCACCGGCTCGACCGGCCGCTGTGCACAGGCCGGGTCGCCCGCATCGGGGCCCTGCATCAGGTCGTAGGAAAGCGCGAGATCGGTTGCGTCCCGCGCCAACGGTCCGAGATGGTCGAGGGAATCGCAGAAGGGAAACGAACGCGTGCGCGGCAGGCGCCCATAAGTCGGCTTGAGCCCGAAAACCCCGCAAAGCGAGCCCGGGACGCGGATCGAGCCGTTGGTGTCGGAGCCGAGCGCGATCGGCACGAAGCCTGCGGCAGTCGCTGCACCGGAGCCCGAGGAGGAGCCACCGGCCATCCGCGCCAGATCGTACGGGTTCCGGCAGGGGCCGTCATGGGCGTTCTCGCCGGTGAAGTCATAGGCATATTCGCCCATATTGAGGCCGCCGAGCAGGATCGCGCCGGCCGTGGCGAGGCGCTCGACGAGCACCGCGTCCCGCGTGGCCGGCCGCCGCTCTCGGTTGATCTTCGAGCCGGCGCGCGTCGGCAGGCCGGTGATGTCGAACAGGTTCTTGGCGGCGAAGGGCACGCCCGCCAGCGGCCCAAGCGGCTCACCGCGCGATCGGGCAACGTCGACCACGCGTGCCTGCTCCAAGGCGCGCTGCGCCGTCAAGTCGGTGAAGGCGTTCACATGCGGATCGAGCCTTGCGATGCGGGCGAGCGCCGCTGCGACCCCCTCCTCGGCGGTAGCCTCCCCGTCGCGAATCCTGCGGGCGGCCTCGTGAGCCGGGGCGAAGGCGTCGCTCATCGGCCGCCTCCCGGCAAGCCGGGGCGGAAATTTGGCGCCAGCTCCAGCCTGTCGTCGGCCAGCGGCGTCGCGTCGACGATCCGCGCCATGTTGTGGGCGATGGTGAGGAATTGCAACACGACCGGCTTTTGCGCCTCGCTGATCGCCAGGCCCAGCGTCGGTGCCATCACCTCGAGATGGCGGGCGGGGTCGAAGCCTCCGGGCGAATTGTCTGCCGTCTTCATGCTTCCGCTCTCTCCATGCGAACGAGCGCTGCCACAAAGGCCGCGCCGATCTCGGCGCTGGTCGTGACGCAGCCGAAGATGCCGCCCTGGGCCGCGATCATCCGCAACCCGACCTCGTGGAATTCCGGGACGTAAGAGGCACAGGCGTCGCCGGGTACGAGGCAACGATAGCCGCGATCATTTGCTTCGCGGATGGTGGTGTGGACGCAGACCTCGGTGGTGACACCGGCGACGATCAGGAAGGTGATGCCGCGATTGCGCAGCATCAGGTCGATATCCGTCTGGTAGAAGGCACCCTTGCCGGGCTTGTCGACGACGGGTTCGCCGGAAAGCGGAGCGAGCTCGGCAATGATGTCGTGGCCGGGCTCGCCGCGGACGAGGATGCGGCCCATCGGGCCGCAGGCGCCGATCCGCTTGTCCGGAGAAGAGCGCTCCAGCTTGGCGGGCGGCGCGTCCGAGAGATCGGCGCGATGGCCTTCGCGCGTGTGAATGATGAAAAGACCGGCCTCTCGCGCAGTGTCGAGCAAGCTTTGGCATGGGGCAATGGCGGTGCGGAGCCGCGAGACGTCGTTGCCGAGTGCCGTGCCAAAGCCACCGGGTTCGAGAAAGTCGCGCTGCATGTCGATCATCAGCAAGGCGGTTCGCTCTGGCTCGAGCGCGAAAGGCGCGGGCTGAGCCGGAATGACGAGACGACCCATAGCGACTCCCTGGGCGACAGATGCCGAAGGCTCTGCAAGGCGCGTGCCCGCCCGCTCCGGCGCGGCCGTCATCGGCGATCGCCGGGTTTTCGGCGCGGCCGGCCGCAATGCCGAACCGCGCGCACAACTCTTGCATACATGCCGATGGGAACTGCCTGCCCTTTGGGCACTATGATGGAGGCCGCCGCGTGCAAACCCTGACCGAGCTTTTGGCCGCGCATCTCGCGGGAGCCCGGCGCCTCAGCGAGACCGTGACGGGCTGCTATGCGCGCTGGCGGGCGCATGGCGACCCGGCGATGTTCATCACGCTGCGCCCTGAAGCAGAGGTCGTCGCGGAAGCCGAGCGCTTGCAGGCGGAGGGACCGCGAGGCCGCAGGCTCTGGGGTATGCCGATCGCCGTCAAGGACAATATCGACGTCGCGGGCCTGCCCACGACCGCCGCCTGTCCCGCCTTCGCCTACACGCCGACACAAGATGCGAGCGCCGTCGGGCGGCTCCGGGCAGAAGGCGCGATCGTCATCGGCAAGACCAATCTCGACCAGTTCGCGACTGGGCTCAACGGCACGCGCTCGCCCTATGGGACGCCACGCAACGCGCTGCGGGCCGACCTCGTTCCCGGCGGGTCGAGCTCCGGCTCGGCGAGCGCGGTCGCGGCCGGAATCGTGCCGGTTGCGCTCGGCACGGATACGGCCGGCTCGGGGCGCGTTCCCGCAGGCTTGCAGAATATCGTCGGGCTCAAGCCAAGTGTCGGGCTGGTACCGAGCGCCGGCGTCGTGCCGGCCTGCCGCACGCTGGACTGCATCTCCGTCTTCGCGCTGACGGTGGAAGATGCCTGGGCCGTGCTCGATGTCATGGCGGGGCTCGATCCGGCCGATCCGTTTTCGAGGTCGCTGCCGCTCGGCCGCCCCGGCGCCGCGCCGCCCTCGATCCGGCTCGGCGTGCCCGGCCCGGCCGATCGCGATTTCGCCGGTGATCGCCTTGCCGAAGCGAGCTACGCGGCGGCGCTCGAGCGGGCGGCAGCGCTTGGAGCCGAGATCGTGCCGCTCGACTTTGCGCCCTTCTACGAGACCGCGCGGTTGCTCTACGATGGCCCCTGGGTCGCCGAACGCTGGCTCGCCATCCGTGATCTCTACACGAGCGATCCAGATGCGATCCTGCCGGTGATCCAACAGGTCATCGCCGGCAAGCCCTTGCCGGATGCCGCAGCCGCCTTCGCCGCGCGCTATCGCCTGGCGGAACTCGCGCTCGCGGCCAAGGCCACGATGAAGGCCGTCGACGCCCTGATGGTGCCGACGGTTCCCCGCCCGGTGACCATGGCCGAGATGGCGGCTGATCCGATCGGCGCCAACTCCATGCTTGGACGCTATACCAATTTCGTGAACCTGCTGGATCTTTGCGCACTCGCTTTGCCGGTCAGCGTCGCAAGCGACGGCACGGCGGCCGGCGTCACGCTGATCGCGCCAGTGGCACAGGATGCGGCTCTTGCAGGCTTCGGGCGCGCCTTCCATGCCGCCAGCGGCCTGCCGCTCGGCGCAACCGGCCGTCCCATGCCGGCGGCGCCGGATTGGCCGACTTCGGGCGAACCCGGCGGCATCGAGATCGCGGTCGTCGGCGCCCATCTTTCAGGCATGCCGCTCAATGGCGAGCTGACGGCTCTGGGCGGCAGTTTTATCCGCGCGACGACGACGACGCCCGACTACCGGCTCTTCGCCTTGCCGGGTGGCCCGCCGATGCGGCCGGGCCTGGTGCGCGTCGCGAATGGCGGCGGAGCCATCTCGCTGGAGGTCTGGTCGCTGCCGCCGGAGGGCTTCGGCCGCTTCGTCGCCGGTATTCCCGCGCCGCTGGGGATCGGCACGCTGGGGCTGGCCGACGGCACGCTGGTCAAGGGCTTCCTGTGCGAGGCCGTGGCGACGCAGGACGCGCGGGACGTCACCCACTTCGGCGGCTGGCGCGCCTTCGTCGCGGCGCAGTCGGCTCAGCGCGCCCCCGCATAGCTGCGAAAGGCATCGCGCACGAAGCCGATATGGGCCCGCATCGCATCAGTGGCGGCCTGCCGGTCACCGCGCAGAATCGCCTGCACGATCACGTCATGTTCCTGCCAGGAGCCTCCGAGCCGCCCGGTCGTGCGGAACTGTGCCCGCCGGAACGGCGCGACGCGCTTGCGCGTCATCAGCGTCATCTCGGCCAGATAGCCGTTATGGGTGCCGGCATAGATCGCGCCGTGAAAGGCCTCGTTGCGTTCGTGGTAGCGCAGCGGATCGCCCTGGTGCACCAGTCCGCGCAACTCCAGATGGATCGCCTCCAGCCCGTGGCGCTCGGCCGTGTCCATGTTGTGGGCGGAGAGCCCGGCGCAGAGCGCTTCCAGCTCTGCCATCGCCTCGAACATGTCGTGGAGTTGCTCCGGTGTCGGCAACGCGACGAGCGCGCCACGATGCGGCCTGACCTGCACCAGCCCGGAAGCGGACAATTGGCGGATGGCTTCGCGGACGGGCGTGCGCGATACGCCGAAGCGCTTGGCCAGCTCCTGCTCGTCGAGCGCCTGGCCGGGCGCGAGCAGGCCGGAGACGATCTCGTCGGCTAGCTGCAGGCGCAGGCTCTCGGTGCGGGTGAGCGCACCCGCTTCGGCATCGGGTTGGGTCGCACTGCGTCGCATGGCGGCCGGTCGTGGAAGCGCAGCCGCCGGGGCGCCCGGCCTAGCGGGCAAGATTCGCTCGGTCATCCCCGCCGCTCATTCGGCGATGATGCTGACATGAGCGGCCACGACGCGCCAGCCTTCCGGAAACCGGACCCAGCTCTGGCTCTGGCGCCCGATCTTGCCGGTCATGCCATCCCGGCGAAACAGCGTGTTCGCGGTGGCGAAGTCATCGCCATAGGTGGTGATCCGGGTCCGTTCCAGCGCCCGCATCAGCCCTACGGGCGAGCGCCCTGCCCGGAAGGCCGCGATTTCCGCATAGCCATAAAGGTTCTCGCCCACGCCGTAGCGCAGGGTTTCAGGGGCGTTCCTGAAAAGCTTGTCGAGCGTTTCCACATCGTTCGTGGTCAGCGCTTTCTCATATTCGGCGAAAGCGGCTTCTACTTCCGCAAGGATGGCGGGATCGTTGATCTTCATGGCCCTGTTGCTTCGACGTGCGGGTGAAGGAGGCGTCATGCCGGCGGGTGCGGAATCGCGGTGAGCAATTCTTTCGTATACTCCGCCGTGGGCGCGCCGAGGACGGCCTCGGCCGTGCCCTGCTCGACGATCTGCCCGCTGCGCATCACGATCACCCGGTCGCAGAGCAGGCGCACAACGTTGAGGTCATGCGAGACGAAGATGTAGCTCATGCCGAGCCGCTGCTTGAGCTCCTCCAGCAGGTTGAGCACGACGGCCTGGACGGAGACGTCGAGCGCGGCAGTCGGCTCGTCGAGGATGACGAGATCGGGGTCGAGCGCGATTGCCCGCGCGATGCCGACGCGCGCTTTCTGGCCGCCCGAGAGCTGATGCGGGAAGCGGTCGATCAGCTCCACCGGCAGGCCGACGAGCTGCGCCAGCTCCTCGCAGCGGGCTCTGAGCGCGGCGCGGCCCCGGACACTCCCCATGCGCAGGATCGGGTCGACGATAGCCCGCTCGGCCGTAAAGCGCGGATTGAGGCTGTCGGTCGGATCCTGGAACACCATCTGGATACGTCGCCGGAAGGGCGATGCGGCGAACTGTTTCGCCGGAATCGCGCCGATATCCTGCCCGGCGAAGATGATGCGACCGGATGTCGGATCGAGCAGCCGGTTGACCATCATCGAGGTCGTCGATTTGCCGCAGCCGGATTCGCCGACGAGGCCCAGCGTCTCGCCGCGGCGCACCTCGAACCCGATGCTGTCGACGGCACGGAAGGCCGGCTGGTCCGGCTCCGCCTTGCCCATGAGCTTGGCGAGGAACGAGCCCTTGGCCGGGCGAGGATATTCCTTGACGAGATTCTCGACGACGAGAAGCGGCGTTGCGCCGGCGGAGCTTGGCGGTGGGCGCGCGCTGGAGCGCGCGGCCGGCTGGGTGGCAGCCGCCCGCTTCGCCTGGTCCTCCGGCAAAAGATCGCGCAGGCTCATTCCGATGCGCGGCGTCGCCTTCATCAGCCTGCGCGTATAGGGATGCTGCGGATTGCGGAAGATGTCGGCGGCGCTCGCCGTCTCGACGACGCGGCCCTTCTCCATCACGACGACCTTGTCGCAATAGGCGGCGGCGAGGCCGAGATCATGGGTGATCAGGATGGTCGACATGCCGCGCTCGCGCGTCAGCTCGACGATGAGGTCCATCACCGCCTTCTGCGTGGTGACGTCGAGGCCTGTGGTGGGTTCGTCAGCGATCAGCAGCTGCGGCTGGCAGGCCAGCGCCAAAGCGATGACCACGCGCTGGCACATGCCGCCGGAAAGCTCGAACGGATAGGCGTCATAGCGTTCGGCCGGGCGCGCGATCCTGACCTTCTCCAGCGCCTCGATCGCCTTCTCCCGCGCGGTCGCGCGCGTCGCCTGGACATGCTGGACGAGCACGTCTTCGATCTGCTTGCCGACCTTGCGAATCGGATTCAGCGCGGCCCGCGGATTCTGGAAGATCATCGAGATCTCGCGGCCGCGCAGGTCGCGCATCTGCGCCTCGGTCGCGGAGACCAGATCGACGCCGGAGAAGGCGATCGAACCTTCCGCAACCCGGCCGGCCCGGTCGAGGATGCGGACTACCGCGTAGGACGTCACGGACTTTCCGGAGCCGGATTCGCCGACGATCGCGACCGTCTCGCCCTTGCCGACGCTGATGTCGATTGCTTTCACGGCCTGCACCGTGCCACGGCGGGTCGCGAATTCGACGGTGAGGTTGCTGACATCGAGGAGAGGCGTGCTCATCGTCAGTTCCTCCGCTGCGGGTCGACGAGGTCGCGTACGCCGTCGCCGAGCAGGTTGAAGCAGAACACCGCGGTCATCAGCGCAAGGCCCGGAAAGAAGGCGACCCACCACTCGCCCGAGACGATGAAGCTCGCGCCTTCGGCGACCATGATGCCCCATTCCGGGGTCGGCGGCCGGACGCCGAGGCCGATGAAAGACAATCCCGCCGCGTTCAGGATGGCGTAGCCCATGGTCAGCGACATCTGCACGGCCATGATCGGCATGATGTTGGGCACGATCTGCGTCAGCAGCAGCCGCCATTCCGAATTGCCCGAGAGCCTCGCCGCCTGCACGAAGCCGGCCTCGCGGCGGATATTCGCCTCGGCGCGGGCGACGCGTGCGTAGAGCGGGAAATTGATGATGGCGGTGGCGATGACGATGTTGGTCACGGAGTTGCCGAGCGCCGCGACGATGCCCATCGCCAGCACGAAGAGCGGAAAGGCCATGATCGTGTCGGCGACGCGCCCGACCAGCGTGTCGACCCAGCCGCCGAAGAAGCCGGCCATGACGCCGGCAAGCCCGCCGAGCAGGAAGACCAGTGCGACCGAGGCAACGGCGATCGAGAAATCGAGCCGCGTCGCCGCGACCACGCGGCTGAAGATGTCGCGGCCGAGTTGGTCGGTTCCGAACCAATGCGCCGCGCTCGGCCCCTGAAGGGCCGCATTCGTGTTCGAGGCCAGCGGATCATAGGGCGTGAGCCAGGGGCCGAAGACGGCCGCCAGCAGGATCAGCGCGAACAGCCCGAAGGCGAAGCCGGTCACGGGGTTTTCCGCGACGATATGCCGGGCGTGGGCCAGCAGCGTTGTCGAGGGCGGAGCCTCGAAACGCAGTTGGGCGGGCTCGATCTTGCTCAACTCGTTCATGACTCAGCCCTCCAGCCGGACACGGGGGTCGATGACGCCGTAGAGGATGTCGATCATGAGGTTCAGCGCGACGTAGAGGATCGCCATGGTCAGCACGAAGCCCTGGATCGGCGCGTAGTCGGAGGCGAGCAAGGCCTCGACCGCATAGGAGCCGACGCCCGGCCAGGCGAAGACCTTCTCGACCAGCACATTGGCGCCGAGAAGGAAGGAGAAGACCATGCCCAGCGTGGTGACCACCGGCAGCATGGCGTTGCGGAAGGCGTAGGTGCCGATGACCTTGCGGCTCGACAGGCCGCTGGCGCGCGCCGTACGCACGAAATCGGCGCCGAGCACGGCCAGCATCGAGGCGCGTGTCATGCGCGTGATCGGCGCCAGCGAGAAGATCGCGAGCGTCAGCGCCGGCAGCAGCAATTGCGCGAGCACGGCCCGGAAGATCTCGAGATCGCGCGCGATCAGGCTGTCGATCAGCAGGAAGCCGGTGACGCGCGGCGGCTCCGAGAAGAAGACATCGAGCCGCCCGAGCGGAGCCGGCGCCCAGCCGAGGATGAAATAGAAGACGTAGACCAGAAGCAGCCCGGTGAAGAACACCGGCAGCGAGACGCCGGCTGTCGCGACGATCCGGCAGAGAGGGTCGATCCAGGAGCCTTGTCGGACGGCCGCCAGCACGCCGAGCGGCAGCGCGATCGCCATCGAGATCAGCAGCCCTATGAGCGTGAGTTCGGCCGAAGCCGGCAGGCGCTGCGCCAGATCGACTGTCACCGGCTGTCCCGTCGTCAGCGAGGTGCCGAGATCGCCTTTAACCAGCGCTGTCACATAGGACGCGAACTGGACCGGCAGCGGCTGATCGAGCCCAAGCTTGCCGCGGATATCGGCGATGGCCTCCTTCGAGGCGGCGGGGCCCGCAAAATAGGCGGCGGTGTCGCCAGGCAGCACGCGCGTCAGCAGAAAAGTCACGATGATGACGCCGATCACCGAAGGGATCGTCGTCTTCAAACGGGCGGCGATCATGCCTAGCATGTACAGTTCCCCCGAGATTGCTTGCGTCATTCTCGGGCGGAACGCAGCGCAGACCCGAGAATCGCTTGATCGAGATGCTCGGGCCGAGCCCGAGGATGACGAGCAGGCGCATGGCACCTGCTCGTGAAAACACCCCTCACCCCTTGGTGAAGTAGCGGAAGTCCGGCTCGCGGCAGGGCTGGAACTGGTAGCCGCCGATCGACTTCTGCATCGCGACGTCGTGGGTCGGCTGAGAGATCGGGATCATCGGCACTTCGCGCTCGACCAGCTTGACGAAGTCGACCACGAACTTCTGGTACGCGGCTGTGTCCGTGGTGAAGCGGGCGGCATTGATCAGCTTGTCGAGCTCCGGGTTCTGGTAATTGGCGATATTGAAGATCGAATTGTTGCCGTGCATCGTCCAGAACAGATAATAATCGGGATAATCGAGCCAGCCGGCGAAGCGGTTCAGCGTCATCGGATTGGTTTTCTTGGCGATCTCGGTGCGGAAATTCGCGCCGGGAATCTTGGCGATCTCAACCTCGATGCCGATCGCGCCCAGCGCTTCCTTGATGAGCACGGACATCGGCTCGGCCACCGTCGCGTTTCCGGCATCGAACTGCAGCGTAGTCGAGAAGCCGCCACCGGCGGACGCGACGAGCGCCTTCGCCTTCTCGACATTGGTCTTGTAGGCGAAGGGCGTCGGCCAGGCCGGCGGCGGTGTCTCAGGTCCCCCGGACATGTCGACGCCACGACCAAACAGCGAGGCCTGCAGCATCTTGTCGTAGGGCAGCACCCATGCGACGGCCTGGCGCAGACGGGCATCCTTGAACGGCCCGACCTGGCTATTGAGATAGAGGCCCCAGACGCCGTTGGGAATGGGAACGCCGACGACGTTGATCTTGCCGCCGTCGAGCAAATCCTTGAAATCCTTAGGGGGCAGACCGTAGGAGACGTCGGCGTCACCGCGCTCAATGAGCGCGCGGCGCGTCGAAGGCGAGGCGATGTCGCGCGCGATGATGCGCTTGAGCTGCGGCAGCTTCCCGCTAGCCCAGGCGTCATTGCGCACATAGATCGTCTCGACGCCGGGCTTCCAGCTCTCGACTTTGAAGGCGCCGGAGCCCGCTACATTGTTCTTCAGCCATTCCTTCGCGAGCGGATCGCCGCCGCTGTTCTTGATCGCCAGTTCGGAGTCGAAGACGAAGGGGATCGTGACCGCCAGATTCGGCATGGTCAGCTTGTCCTTGCGCAGGAAATCAATTCGGAAAGTCTTGTCGTCGACGGCGACGAACTGCTCCGGCTTCTCCAGCGAGCCGGCGTTCATCTGCGTGGTGGCGAAGCCGCCGATGGTGACGGCGCGGTCCAGCGACCACTTCACATCCCTGGCCGTGACGGGGCGGCCGGAATGGAATTTGGCATCGCGCAGTTTGAAAGTGCAGCTCATGCCGTCGGAGGCGACCTGCCAGCTTTCCGCAAGCTCGCCTTCGAGCTCACTCATCGAAACCTGGTTGCCGCCACCGCCGGGGATCGGCACGGGTTTGAAGCGCAGCAGACGGTCATAGCAGTTGAGCGCCACGCCGTTCACAGGTTGCGAGGCGCCGATGCCCTGCATGTCCAGGCTGTTCGGCCCATATTCCTGCACCAGCAGCAAGGTTTCGGCGCGGCTTGGTGATTGCGCGCTGGCGCGCCCCGACATCAGGAATGGCGCGGACAGGCCTCCGGCAATGGCGGCGCGACGCGTGATGGCCATGGTGCTCTCCCGAGATAGCCGACGCCGCTCTGCGCCGGACGCTTCCGTTCGGGAGGGGCAATGCAGTTACCGTGCCGGGCTTGAAGCGCTCCCGTGCCGGGGATGGGCACCGATTGCGGCGGGCAAACGCGCAGTCATGCATACAATTTGAGATCCCTCGCTCAATAATTCGCCAATTTATACGCTGCCAGTAATTTCACCACGGCACATGGCCAGATGTGCTCCATCGCGAGCGCTCGCCCGGCGTGACCAGGAGCGGCGCAGAAGCGCTGCTATCGATACTTCACTGATTTACGCGGCAGATCGGCTGCCAGCGCAGCAAACGTGGCTGTCCCGGCAGTCCGTCCAAGCACCCGGATTCATGTCGGCGCAGGCAGCTGGCGGGCGAGCCGTGGCGGCGGACGAGCATCGATGGCCCGCTCTCGATTCCGCATCGGCCGTCGATCGGGCCCGGCGTCAATTTGGCTGGCGATGGCGCGAAGACGATCTCCACCCGCGCACGTCGCAATGCAGAACCTACGAAGCCCGCCTCGGTCATAGACTAAAGGATGACAACGACGCTGTTCAGACAGAGGCGTAGATATTTCATCATGACGGCAATCGGGCGCTCAGATCCGATCTAATCCATTAAATCGGGAGGATAACGATGCACCTGACCCGTCGCGGGTTTACGACCGTTCTCGCCGGTACCATTGCCGCCCCGGCCGTCATGCGGACTGCCTACGCCCAAGGCGCCACCGTCAAACTCGGCATGGTCGTGCCGATGACCGGCGCCGCCGCCGAATCCGGCTCCTTCGCCCAGACCGGCGCCAAGATCGCGCTCGAACAGGTCAACAAGGCCGGCGGCGTGCTCGGCAAGCCGCTCGAACTGATCTTCGAGGACGACCAGACCACCAATCCCGGTGCGGTCCTCGCCTTCTCCAAGCTCGCCAGCCAGCCCGACATCGTCGCCTTCATCGGCTCGATCCGCTCCACGCAGATGCATGCGATGGCGCCCGATATGCTGAAGATCGGCAAGCCCGTCGGCTTCGGCGGCACGGACCCGAACCTGACCAAGCTCGGCAATCCCTGGCTCTTCCGCTTCCGCCCGAACGATTCCTATTCGGGCAAGGTGATCGCGCAGTTCGGCGTCAAGGAACTCGGCAAGAAGAAATGGGCGATCGTCCATTCGACCGACGCCTTCGGCACGGCCGGCGGCAAGGCGCTTGCCGATGCCCTGCCCGACAACGGCGCGACGCTCGCGCTCGACCAGGGCTATGCCAACCAGAGCCAGGATTTCACGCCGGTCGTTCTGGCGGTGCGCCAGTCCGGTGCAGACATCCTCGGCACCTACTTCACCTTCGAGACCGATCTCGGCATCTTCGCCCGTCAATTGCGCCAGCTCGGCGTCACCATCCCTTGGGTCGGCTCGCCCTCGATCGTCAACATCTCGGCGCTCAAGCTCGCCGGTCCGGCGCTCTACAACACCTATGGCGTGGCGGACTATGCCGAGGACTCGAGCGATGCCTCCAAGGCCTTCGGCAAGGCCTATCGCGATGTCCGCAAGGTCGCGCCCGACAACCAGTCGTCCTGGACCTACGACGCCGTGACCTGCCTCGCCATGGCGATGAACAAGGCGGGCTCGACCGAGCCCAACAAGGTGCGCGAGGCCATGCTGGCGATCCGCGGCCATAACGGCGCCGAAGGCCAATACAACTTCGACAAGAACGGTGACGGCCTGCACGGCTACAACATCGTCAAGAACGACAAGGGCGACATCAAGTTCGACAACCGGCTCGACTTCACGCCGGACCTCGGCTGATTCCCGCCGAGGCGCGCCGGCTTCTCTGCGAAGCGGGGATCCGGCAGCCGCGCGGGGCTCGACAACGAACCTCGCACGGCGAAAGCCGCACGGCGCATCTCGTACCACGCCTTTCGAGGCGGGCGGCCTCGCGCCGTTCGCCGCGAAGGACCGATCGGCTCCACGCAAGCGCGGTAGACAGATGGATCTCGTTCTTCAGCTTCTTTTCACCGGGATCGGCATCGGCTCGGTCTATGCGCTGGTCGCGCTCGGCTTCGTCCTGATCTTCCGGGCCACCAATGTCGTGAATTTCGCCCAGGGCGAGTTCTCGATGGTGGCCGCCTTCCTGATGGTGGTCTTCTCGGTCAAGATCGGCCTGCCCTACTGGATGGCTTTCATCATCGCTCTGGTCTGCATGGCGGGGCTCGGCACGGTCTTCAATCTCGCGGTCTATTATCCGCTGCGCCACCGCACCTACCTGCCGGTCATCATCTCGACGATCGGCGCCTCGATCTTCATGGCCAACACCACGCTCGCGATCCACGGACCGGAGCCGGAGGTGCTCTCCGGCTGGTTCGACACGCCCGGCTTCATGCTCGGCCCGGTCTATCTCGACAACCAATACGTCCTGATCATCGTCGTGACCGCACTGCTGGTCGCGCTCCAATACTGGTTCTTCGAGCACACCCTGCTCGGCAAGAAGTTGCAGGCGACCTCGCAGGACAAGGAGACGGCCTCGCTGCTCGGCATTCCCGTCGCAGTGATGATCATGATCACCTTCGTCTATTCGGCGGTGATCGGCGGGATTGCGGGCATCCTGGTCGCGCCGGTCCTCTTCGTCTCGATCGGCATGGGCGCGACCATCGCGCTTAAGGCCTTCGCAGCCACCATCATCGGCGGCTTCGGCGACGTAACGGGCGCGATCATCGGTGGCCTCGCGCTCGGCGTCATCGAGACTTTCGGCGCCGCCTATATCTCCGTGCCCTACAAGGACGGCTTCGCCTTCCTGGTGCTGATCGCCTTCCTGATCTTCCGGCCGCAGGGCATCTTCGGCGAGCGCGTGGCGGAAAAAGCATGAGCACGACCGAAACCACCGCCGCCACAGACGACATCCGGCCGCGTCTGCGCTGGGGCGTCCCGGCCTATATCCTGCTCGTCCTCGCGGCGATGACGCTCGCCATCATCGTCCCCAAGACCGGCTATATCCTCAACATCTCGATGCAGGCGACGACCTATGCCATCGCCGTGCTCGGGTTGACGATCGTGCTGGGGCTCTGCGGCCAGATCAATCTGGCGCAGGCTGCCTTCTTCGGGCTCGGCGCCTATGCGGTTGGCCTCGGCCAGACCGATTACGGCCTGAATTTCTGGGTCTGCCTGCTGGTCGGCACCGGCCTTGCCGCCGGCTTCGGCGCGCTGCTCGGCGCCTCGACGCTCCGGCTCGGCGGCCACTACCTCGCCATGGTGACGATCTCCTTCCAGCAGATCGTCACCCTCGTCCTGATCAACTGGATCCCCGTCACCAAAGGGCCGGACGGTGTCCGCGCCATCCCGCGGCCACCGCTATTCACGGACGGCTCGACCTATCTCGCGCTCTGCATCGCGCTGCTGGGCATACTCGGCTATCTGGTCTGGCGCCTGCGCGACACCAAGCTCGGCCGCGCCATGCGGGCGGTGCGCGACAACGAACTCGCCGCCGGCGTCGCCGGCATCGACGTCTACCGCACCAAGGTCACGGCCTTCGCCCTCTCCGCCATCCTCGGCGGCATCGGCGGCGGTCTCTTCGCCGGCGGCTTCGCCTATGTCAGCCCGGACCAGTTCTCCTTCGCGGAGTCGGTGGTGTTCCTGACCATGGTGCTGCTTGGCGGCGTCGCCTCGCCGGTCGGCGCCGTCATCGGCACGGGCCTGCTGATCCTGATCCCGGAATGGCTGCGCTTCCTCAAGAGCATCCCCGGCCTCTATCTCGCGATCTATGGCGCGGCGGTGATCCTGATCGTGCTGTTCATGCCGGACGGCATCTGGGGCTTCCTGCGCGGCCAGCTCGACCGCTTCAAGCGGGCCGTGCTGCCCGGCCGGACGGCCGCGACGCTGCAACTGTCGGGCGGCGGTGAAGGCACCGAGACCGTGATGGAGGTGCGCGGGCTCTCCAAGCATTTCGGCGGCCTCAAGGCGGTCGACGAGGTCGATCTCACCATCAAGCGCGGCGGCGTGCATGCTCTGATCGGCCCGAACGGGTCCGGCAAGACCACGACGCTGAACGTCCTCTCCGGCCTCTACCGGGCGACGGCCGGAACCATCAAGCTCAACGGGCAGGACATCACCGACCTGCCGCCGCATGCCCGCACCAGGGCCGGGCTCGGCCGCACCTTCCAGAACATCCGGCTCTGGCGCTCGATGACGGCGCTGGAGAACGTCATGGTCGGTGCCGAGCGCCCAGGAAGCCCGATCGGCAACGACCCCGCCGCGCTGCTGGCGCGTGCGCGGGCGGCGCTCGCCTTCGTCGATCTGGAGGACCGGGCTGACGAGGTTGTGGCGAATTTTTCCTATGGCCATCAGCGTGCGGTCGAGATCGCCCGCGCTTTGGCCGGCGATCCCGTCCTGCTCCTGCTCGACGAGCCCGGCGCGGGGCTCAACTCCTCGGAGAAGGTCGAGCTGCGCAATCTGCTCAAGCGCATCTCGGCCCGCGGCCTCACCATCCTCATCATCGACCACGACATGACCCTGGTGAGCGAGGTCGCGCAGCACATTACCGTGCTGAACTTCGGCCGCCGCATCGCCGACGGCTATTCCGCCGACGTGCTGAAGCATCCCGACGTGATCGCGGCCTATCTGGGAACGGCACCCGATGTCCCTGCTTGAACTGAAATCCCTCGTCGTTCGCTACGGCGAGGTCGAAGCCGTCGACGGCATCTCGCTCGTCGTCGAGGCCGGCGAGGTCGTCACCCTGCTCGGCTCGAACGGGGCCGGCAAATCCACCACGCTGCGCGCCATCTCCGGCCTCGCGAAGCCGGCCTCGGGCGACATCCTCTTCGAAGGTCAGTCGATCGTCGGCCTTAGGCCCGAGGCGATCGTGCGCCGCGGCATCGCCCATGTGCCGGAAGGCCGGCGCGTCTTTCCGGGGTTGAGCGTGCGCGAGAACATCATGCTCGGCGCCTCGAACCGGCCCGGCCTGAAGACCGCCGCGATCAGGCGCGAAGCGGACGAGATGTTCGACCTGTTCCCCGATATCCGCCGCTTCGCCAATGCGCTGGGCTGGACGCTCTCGGGCGGCCAGCAGCAGATGGTGGCGGTCGCGCGCGGCCTGATGGCGAAACCGCGCATCCTGCTGCTCGACGAGCCGTCGCTAGGATTGGCGCCGGTCATCGTCCAGGCGGTGTTCGCGATCATCGCCGAGATACGCCGGCGCGGCACGACGGTGCTGCTGGTCGAGCAGAACGCCCGCATGGGCCTGTCGGTGGCCGATCGCGGCTATGTGCTGGAAACCGGCAAGCTTGTACTCTCCGGCACGCCGGAACAGCTCTGGTCGAACGAGGAAATCCGCGCTGCCTATCTCGGCGGACGCACCGCCGCAGCCTGACAGCCGGAGCGCTTTTCGAAAGGAAACGCAATGACGACTGCCAAGAACACGATTTGCCTCTGGTACGATAAGGACGCCGAGGCCGCGGCACGCTTCTACGCTCAGACCTTTCCCGACAGCGCCGTCGACGCGGTCTTCCGTGCGCCCACCGATTTTCCTTCCGGCAAGGCCGGCGATGTGCTGACGGTCACCTTCACGGTTCTCGGCATACCCTGCCTCGGCCTCAATGGCGGCCCCACCTTCAAGCACAGCGAGGCCTTCTCGTTCCAGGTCGCCACCGACGACCAGCAGGAGACCGACCACTACTGGAACGCCATCGTCGGCAATGGCGGCCGGGAGAGCGCCTGCGGCTGGTGCAAGGACAAATGGGGCATCTCCTGGCAGATCACGCCGCGGGTGCTGTCGGAGGCGCTGGCCGTCGGCGGCGAGGAAGCGAAGCGCGCCTTTGCCGCGATGATGACGATGCGGAAAATCGATGTCGCCGCGATCGAGGCGGCACGACGCGGCTGATCGCCCCGCTCGACCTGCAGCCGTGACCTGAACGCCGGCTCAGGCCGCCACAGCAG
Source organism: Allobosea sp. 10L417 (assembly GCF_056395485.1). Taxonomy (NCBI): domain Bacteria; kingdom Pseudomonadati; phylum Pseudomonadota; class Alphaproteobacteria; order Hyphomicrobiales; family Alloboseaceae; genus Allobosea; species Allobosea sp. 10L417. The sequence continues at coordinate 232,812 of NZ_JBFTJP010000002.1, read as the reverse complement.
CCTCGTGTCGCGAGACATGCGCGACGGCGGCACGAAGATCGTCCAGCGTCGCATCCGCTCCCACGCAGCGCTCTGCGAGATGGCGGCGGAAGAGGCGTGCGCCGGGGCGGGCCGGAAACAGTCCGACGAGGTGGCGGGTGAAGGCGTGCAGCCGCCCGCCCCGCTCGAGACGCGCGGCGATATGCGGCTCCAGCGCTTCCAGCATGGCGAAGGCATCCGGCACGGGCGCATCCGAGCCGAAGAGCAGCGGATCGACCTGCAGCAGGATTTCCGGGTTCTGATAGGCCTCGCGGCCGATCATCACGCCGTCGAGCTTCTCCAGATGCGGCGGCCATTCGGACGGCGCCTTGATGCCGCCGTTGATGGCGATCGGCAGATCGGGGTTGGCAGCTTTCAGCCGATAGGCTCGCTCATAATCGAGCGGCGGGATCTCGCGGTTCTCCTTGGGCGAGAGGCCCTGCAGCCAGGCCTTGCGAGCATGGACAATCAGCGCATCGACGCCAGCGGCGTGGACAGAAGCAGTGAGAGCGTCGAGCGCCACTTCCGGGTCCTGATCATCGACCCCGATGCGGCATTTCACGGTCACGGGAATGGAAACCGCGGCCTTCATCGCCGCGACGCAATCGCCGACCAGCGCCGGTTCGCGCATCAGGCAGGCGCCGAAGGCACCGCCCTGCACCCGGTCGGAGGGGCAGCCGCAATTCAGGTTGATCTCGTCATAGCCGAAATCGGCACCGATCTTCGCCGCTTCGGCCAGGAGCTTTGGATCGTTGCCGCCGAGCTGTAGCGCGACCGGGTGTTCCCCGGCATCGAAGCCAATCAGACGCTGGCGGTCGCCGCGGATCACCGCCTGCGCCGTCACCATCTCGGTGTAGAGCAGCGCATGGCGCGACATCAGGCGGTGGATGATCCGGCAGGCGGAATCGGTCCAGTCCATCATGGGTGCCACAGAGAAGCGCATGTTCGGGAGCGGCAAGTTCATGGCCGCTCCCCTAACGCATCCGGCGCGATTTTGCACGCCGGCTCGTCGGCTCACTTCTTGGCGCGGGCGACGATCTGCGTTGGGTTGACGAAGCGCAGAGCGATGATCAGCCAGATCAGCGTCGTGATCATGTAGATCACGGCCATGGCGTCGATCGACTGTACCGCGCGCACGCCGGCAGCGAAGACCGCGTAATACAGCGCGACGACGAGTGTCTGGCTGGTCGGGCCGGCCGTCAGGAAGGTCAGCTCGAACATCGCCAGCGTCCGCACCAGCACCAGCAGCAATGCAGCGAGGATGCCGGGCATCAGCAGCGGCAGCAACACATGCACGAAGAGCTTGAAGGTGTTGGCGCCGAAGACGCGCGCCGCCGACTCGATCTTGGTGTCGATCTGCTCGATGAAGGGGATCATCACCAGGATGACGAAGGGCACGGTCGGCACGAGGTTCGCCAGCACCACGCCCGACATCTGGCCGGCGAAGCCGGTCTGGTAGAGCACGGTCGCGAGCGGAATGCCGAAGGTGATCGGCGGCACCAGCAGCGGCAGCAGGAAGAGCAGCATCACCAGCTTCTTGCCCGGGAAATCCCGCCGCGCCAGCGCATAGGCCGCGGGCACACCGATCAGCCCTGAGAGCGCCACCACCAGGAAGACGATCTGGAAGGTGACCAGCAGCACGTCGTGGAGCTGGAATTCCGACCAGGCGGCCGAATACCAGCGCGTCGTCCAACCGGCCGGCAGCCAGGTGCCGAGCCAGCGCGTCGCGAAGGAGGACGTCACCACCGTCGCGATCATCGCGAAGAGGTTGACGATGAAGAAGCCGATTAGCGTCCAGTTGGCGGCTGCCCAGAGCTTCGTCGAGAGACGTGTATCCTTGACCATCGGCTCAGCCCTTTCCGCCGCCGGCAGGGCCGCGATAGAGCAGGCCGCGCGCCGCCAGCACCACGACGACGATGGCAAGCTGAACCATGCCCATGATCATCGCGACGGCGGACGCCATCGAGTAATCGTATTCCTCGAAGGCCGCCTGATAGGCCGCGATCGAGATCACGCGGGTCGGCCCGGCCGGCGCGCCGAGCAGCACCGCCGAGGGGAAGACCGAGAAGGCCTGCACGAAGCTCAGGCAGAAGGTGATGGCGAGGCCCGGCAGCAGCAGCGGCAGGAGAATGTGCTTGAAGCGCTCCCAGGGGCCGGCGCCCAGCGTCGCGCCCGCCTGCTCAAGCGCCGGATCGATGCCGGAGAGGTAGGAGAGCGTCAGCAGGAAGGTGAAGGGGAAGCCGGTGATGACCAGCGACAGCATCACGCCCCAGTAGTTGTGAAGCAGCTTCACCGGGGTCGAGATGAGGCCGAGCGTCATCAGCGTGCGGTTGAACCAGCCTTGCGGGCCGAGATAGTTCAGCAGGCCTTGAGCGACGAGCACGGTGCCGAGCGTGATCGGGATAACCAGGATGGTCGTCAGCAGGCGCTGGTTCTGCATCAGCCGGACGCGGAAGGCGACCGGGATCGCGAGCAGGAGCGTCGCGACCGTCACCGGCAGGGCGAGCCACAGCGTGGTTCCGATCGTCCCATAGAGGAAGGAATCGGAGAAGAAGCGCTGGTAGTTGGCGAAGACGCCGCCGGCCTTCGGCTCGAAGGAAAGGACCAGCCCGTAGAGGAACGGGTAGATGAACAGCGCCAGCAGGAACAGGATCGCCGGCACGACGAGCAGGGTCAGCCCGTCGAAGCCACGGGCGGCCAGCCTCTGCTTCAGCGGAATGGAGGAGAGGTCCGTGCTCACGCCGCCCCTCCGTAGACGAGGACGCGTTCCGGATCGGCGGTCAGCGTCACCGCCTCGCCCGGAGACAGCTTGTCACGGGCCAGGAAGGAGAGGTCGGTACCGTCAGCCATGCGGGCGAAGCCGACGAACTCGCGGCCGCGGAACTCGGTCGAGACCACCTTGGCCTTGAGGCCGGGCTGGCCGGATGCCACGGGATGCAGATCCTCCGGGCGGATGGCCAGAGTGCCGTCGGAACCGGCCGAGACCGCAGCGCGGGCGCGGCCCGAAAGCTGCGCATCGCCGACGGCTACAGTCGCCCTGCCCTCGCCTGCCGAGACGACCTTGCCCTTCACCTTGTTGCGGAAGCCCATGAACTCCGCGACGTCGAGATGGTCCGGCCGCAGGAAGAGGTCCTCCGGCGTGCCGACCTGGCGAACCTGCCCGTCACGCAGCACGACGATGCGGTCGGCGAGCGAAAGCGCCTCCTCCTGGTCGTGGGTGACATAGATCGTGGTGGCGCCGAGCGTATTGTGGATGCGGCGGATCTCGGCGCGCATCTCCAGGCGCAGCTTGGCGTCGAGGTTCGAGAGCGGCTCGTCCATCAGCACGAGCGGCGGCTCGACGACGATGGCGCGCGCGATGGCGACACGCTGCTGCTGCCCGCCCGAAAGCTGGCCGGGCAGCTTCTCGGTCTGGCCCTGCAAATGCACCAGCGCCGCGGCTTCCGCCACGCGCTTGTCGATCTCGGCGCGCGGCATGCCGCGCATCTTGAGGCCGAAGCCGATGTTCTTGTTCACCGTCATGTGCGGGAACAGGGCGTAGTTCTGGAAAACCATGCCGAAGCCGCGTTCTTCCGGCCGCAGCGGGTCAATGCGCTTGTCGTCGAGCCAAATGCCGCCGCCCGTCGCAGGCAGCAGGCCGGCAATCAGGTTCAGGGTCGTAGACTTGCCGCAGCCGGAAGGCCCGAGCAAAGCGATGAACTCGCCCTTGCCGATCGTCAGCGAGACGTCCTTGAGCGCGTTATGGGTGCCGAAGTCACGGCTCAGGCGGTCGAGCTTGAGCTCGCGGAACGAAGCTGCGTTGATGGTCATGGCTTCCGGATGATCTGAGAGCGGGGTCGAAATGCCCGGCGGCGGACTTCGAATTACGGCCGAAGCCCGCCGCCGTGACCGGTCTTACTTCTTCTTGGCGCCGCCGACCTGCTCGTCCCAGATGCGGAAGGCGACGACCATCTTCTCCGGATCGAGCGGCGTTTCCATCGGGTTATCGGCGATCAGCTTCTCGTATTCGGGGCGGCCGAACTCGGCGATGGCCTTCTGGCTGGAAGCCGGCGCCATCGAGAGCGGCACGTCCTTCACGGCCGGACCCGGATAGAAATAGCCTTCGTCATAGGTGAAGGCCTGCTGCGCGGGCGTCAGCATGTGACGGACCAGATCGAGCAGAACGGCGAGCTTCTCGTCGGACACACCCTTCGGGATCATCATGTACTGGGCGTCGGTGACCCAGTGGAAACCCTTGAGCGCCTGGATCTTGGCTTCCTTCGGCACGATGCCGAGCACGCGCGGGTTGATGTCCCAGCCCGTCGTGCTGACGATGATGTCGCGCGAGCCGTCGCCGAGTTCCTTCATCGTCGCGCCGGTGCCGCCCGGATAGTACTCGATGTTCTCGCCGAGCTCCTTCAGATAGGCCCAGGTCTTGTCCCAGCCCTTCTCCGGATCCTTCGGGTCCTTGTCGCCGAGGATGTAGGGCAGACCCATGATCCAGGTGCGGCCGGGGCCCGAATTGGCCGGGCGGGCATAGAGGAAGCGGTTCTTGTTCTGCTTCGTCCAGGCCAGCAGTTCCTCGGCCGTGGTCGGCACGTTCTTGACCTTGTCCGGCATGTACTCGAGCAGCGGGCCGGAGGGGTAATAGACCATCGCCATGGCCTGGCCCTGCCCGAGATTGTGCATGGCGAGCGCCGGCTTCAGGAGCACGTCGTCGGGCTTCGGCAATTCGGAAGCGAAGCGCGGGAACAGCTCGATCCAGAGCTTCTGGTCGATGCCGGCGGAGAGCACGTCGAGACCGCCGATGACGAAGTCGATGTCGGAACGGCCGGCGTTCTGCTGAGCCTTCAGCTTGGCCGGCAGCTCGGGCGCCGGAGCCTTGGTGAAGACCATCCGCGAGACGGCCTTGGGGTTTGCCTTGGCGTAATTCTCAAGCGGCGTCTGAACCAGCGCCAAGGCGCCGCCGACGTCGATGATGCTGATCGTGAGCGGCGATGCCGGCAGCTTGAGCTGCTGCGCGAAGACGCCCGGCGCCTGCATTGCTGCGCCGAGACCGGCGACGCCACCAATGAAATGGCGCCGATTGATGCTGTCCTGAGCCATGTTTTCTCCTCCAGATGCGGATGCCCGCTTCTTCAGCTTTTTTATGTTCCGACGGTCCGGCCGCCGCATCCGGAGCCCGCCTTGCGACCCGGGAACCTGCCAAGTTGACGCAGCCCCCGGTTGATCGGTATCCTAGTATACTAGTCATCAAGAGCTTGGCAATGGCCCACCCTGCAGCCCGTCATAGCACGGATCAGATCTACAGCGTGCTACGCACGGACATCATCAGCGGCGCGCTGAAGCCCCGCGAATCGATGTCCGAGGCGCGGATGGCGCTGCGCTTCGGCGTCAGCCGCACCCCGGTGCGGGAAGCGTTCAAGCGGCTTGTCGACGAGGGCTTCCTGGTCGCGGTGCCGCAGGTCGGCACCTTCGTCGCGCCGATCGACCTCGCCGCCGTCCATGACAGCCAGTTCGTCCGCGAGACGCTGGAATGCCGCACCGTGGTGCTCGCCGCCCAGTGCATCGGCGACGCCGACCGCCGCCGGCTCGAAGCGCAGATCGAAGAGCAGGCGGAGGCCGTGCGGCGACAGGACCGGTCCGAGATTTTCCGCCTCGACGAGGTGTTCCACGCCGAAATCTCGCGCATCGCCGGCCACCGGGCCGTCTGGAGCATGATCGAGGGCGTGAAGGCCCAGATGGACCGGGTGCGCTGCCTCTCCCTCGAAACCCCGTCCTGGTCCGAGGTGATCCTGCACGAGCACAGGATCATCGCCGCCTGCGTCATGAAACATGACGCAAAAGGCGCGGAGGCCGCGATGCGCGCGCATCTGCGCACCGTCTTCGCGACGATCGACACGATCGCGAAGGACCATGCGGACGCATTCGACGATTCACGCCTCGAGCACGATGCCTCCTGAGGCCCATCCGCCCCGATAAAGCGATTTTTCTCGAAGGATTACCGACAATGGAACAATGCTGGCGCTGGTTCGGGCCGGACGATGTCGTGACTCTGGCTCAGGCCAGGCAGGCCGGGGCGACCGGCATCGTGAACTCGCTGCACCAGATCCCCTACGGCGTGGTCTGGAGCGTCGAGGAGATCGAGAAGCGCCAGGCGATCATCCGCTCGGACAAAAGCTTCGGCCTGGAATGGAAGGTGGTCGAAAGCCTGCCTATCCATGAGAGCGTCAAGATCGGCGAAGGCGATCTCGAAACCGTCTTCGAGAACTACCGCCAGTCGATGCGCAACCTCGCGGCCTGCGGACTCGAGGTGATCTGCTACAACTTCATGCCGGTGCTGGACTGGACCCGCACCGAGCTGGCCCACAAACTGCCCGGCGGTGGCACGGCACTGCGCTTCAACCTGCATGAATATGTCGCGCTCGATCATTTCATGCTGAAGCGCAAGGGCGCCGAGGAGGGGCATTCGGCCGAGGTGATGGACAAGGCCAAGGCCTGGTTCGACAAGTCCTCGCAAGCCGATCGCGACCGGCTGCTCTCCAGCGTCATGGCCGGCCTACCCGGCGCCTTCGACCGCTACGACCTGCCCGGCCTCGCCCGCATCCTCGAGCGCTATGCCGGCATGACCCATGACAAGCTGCGGGCCAACCTGAAGCGTTTCCTCGAGGCGATCATCCCGACCGCCGAGGAAGTCGGCATCCGCATGTGCATCCACCCGGACGACCCGCCGCGCTCGCTCTTCGGCCTGCCGCGGATCTGCTCGACCGAGGACGACATCGCCTTCATCCTCGACTCGGTCGATTCCCCGTCGAACGGTCTCACACTGTGTTCCGGCTCGCTCGGCGCCAATCCGAAGAATGACGTGCCCCGCATCGCGCGACGCTTCGCCGACAAGATCTGGTTCGCGCATCTGCGCAATGTCGCCAAGGACCCGGATGGCTCCTTCATGGAAGCCGAGCATCTCGGCGGCGATACCGACATGGTCGCGCTCATCGACGTGCTGATGGCCGAGGAGCAGCGCCGCCGTGCCGCCGGCATCCCGCATTGGCGCATCCCGATGCGCCCCGACCACGGCCACGAGTTGCTGGACGATGTCGGCAAGGGCAGTTTTCCGGGCTACCCGGCCGTCGGGCGCCTGCGTGGCCTCGCGGAGCTGCGCGGCGTGATGACCACGCTGGCGCAGCTCAAGGGTTACGCTGCGTGAGATGCGAAAGGCGGGCTAAAGCCCGCCTTTGCAATAGCTCAAGATAGTCCAAAGCCGTCATTCTCGGGCGAAGCGTAGCGGAGACCCGAGAAACGCTTTCAGGATAAAAAGCCCCTTTTGGCCGGAAATGCTCGGGTCAAGCCCGAGCATGACGCGGTATCGGCGCCTCAGTGATCGTGGGAATGGCCCTTGTGGCCATCGGCGGCGCCATGGCCGCGACCATGATCGTGATCGCCGTGGCCGTGATGGTCGTGATCATGGCCGCAGCTCTCACCATGAGCGTGATGGTGCTCATGTGCGTGATCGTGGCCATGGTGCTCGTGATGATGCCCATGGCTGTGGTCATGCCCATGATGGGCATGCCCATGATCGTGATCGTGATGATCGTCCCCGCAGCCGCAGTCATCGCCGTGGGCGTGATGGTGGACCTCCTGCTCCGGCTGGAACGGGCGCTCGACATCCGTCATCGAACAGCCCTGGCCGCGAACCAGCTCGGCCAAAGCGGGATGACTGGGGATATAGAGCGCGTCGGGCGTCATTTCCGCCGGGACATGATGGCCGCCGAGATGCCAGGCGAGGCGCACCAGCCGCAGCGGGTTCTCGGCACGGACTTCAAGAAGGCTTTCAGGAGCGGCCTTGACCTGCACGAGGCGGCCATCCTCCAGCTTCAGCGCATCGCCGTCGTTCAGCGTCGCAGGCTTGTCGAGATCGATCGCGAATTCGAGCCCGCCTGCAGCCGTCACGGCGACGCCGTTGCTGTTGCGGCCCTGATATCCAAGGCTGAGCGTATCGACGACGCGCTCGGCGCGAACAGCGGCTTTGCGAAGGACGGAAGTGGCGCGAAGCATATGCAGCGATCCCATGGCTGGGGCTGGAGCGCGAGGCTTCAAGCCCGGACCGGAGCTTAGTAGCACAAACCGAGGGGCGCGCTACCAAGCTCGCGGGATCGTGGGAGGTCAGCGCGGCAGCGCCTTGACCTCGGCGTCGAACTTCTTGAGCAGGCGCGAGCGCTCGGCCGGCGAGCCCCAACGCGGCGTGTCGTAGTCGATCAGCTTCATCTCGGCGAATTTCGGCGCGTCCGGCGAGAGCAGCGCGTTCTTGTTCGACGGGATCGAGTTGATCTTCAGCTTCGCATTGATGTTCTGCGCATCGGGCGAGAGCGTGAAATCGACGAATTTGCGCGCGGCTTCAGGGTTCTTGCCGCCCTTGATGATCGAGACCGATCCGGTCTCGTAGCCGGTGCCCTCGCAGGGGGCGACGGTCTCGATCGGCGCGCCCTGGAGCTTCTGCGTCAGCATGTCATGGATGAAGGCGATGCCGACCGCCGTCTCGCCGAGCGCGGCCGCCTTCACCGGTGCGATACCGGATTTGGTGTACTGGCTGATGTTCTTGTGCAGGTCCTTGAGGAATTCGAAGCCCTTCTCCTCGCCGAGGCGCTGCACCGTCGTCGCCAGGAAGACATAGGCCGTGCCCGACGAGCTGGGATCAGCGATCTGGACCTCGTCGCGCAGCTTGGGATCGAGCAGATCGGCCCAGCATTTAGGGGCGGCGATACCCTTCTTCTTCAGCACCTCGGTGTTGTAGCCCACACCGAGAGCGCCGAGATAAATGCCATTGGTGCGGAACTTCGACTGCTCGGCATGGCGCTGCGCCCAGTCATGCAGCTCCGGCAACTTCGGCGACTTGTACTCGTCCAGAAGCCCTTCGTCGGCCGCCTGCAGATGCGGCTCGCCCGGCCCGCCCCACCAGACATCGCCGCGCGGATTGCTCGCCTCGGCCTTGACCTGGGCATAGACCTCGCCAGTGCTCTTTCTGATCATCGAGACCTTGATCCCGGTCGCCTTCTCGAACATCGCCGCGCCTTCGCGGCACTGTTCTTCGAGGATCGAGCAATAGACCGTGACCTGCCCCTGGGCGAAGGCCGGCTGGGCAGCGGCCGCAAGCACAAGGCCGGCAAGCAGCGCGCCGGCAGGCGCGAAACGCGAAGCGAACATCATTTTCCTCCATCAGATTCGTTTGCCGACGAAGAAATCGGCCGACCAATGGGGAGTCAAGGACCAAGCGGAGCCATCGAATGCGACTGCGCCCGCTAGGCTTTCCGCTCGGGATTGGCCAGAGGAAGCGCGTCTGCTTCCTGTTCTGCCACATCGGCCGGCACGGCCCGCTTCTTCTTGGCGGCCGGTTTCTTGCGGCGCTTCGGCTTGGCCTTCGGCAGCTGCGTATCCTGCAATATCTCGAGCTGGACCTGCTGGATCTCGGCGAGGCGCTGCCATTGCCGCGTAATCAGATGGTCCATCTTCTCATGCAAATGCCGGATTTCGAGCTCGGCCTTCAGATTGACCTGATAGTCGTTGAGCGAGCGCAGCCGGTCCTTCGTTTCCTGCCGCTTCTGGCTCATCATGATGATCGGCGCCTGCACTGCCGCAATGCAGGACAGGACGAGATTGAGCAGGATGAAGGGATAGGGGTCAAAGGCCTTGCCCTCCCCGATCGCGGCGTTGATCGCCATCCAGACGACAAGCACGATGCCAAAGCTGATCAGGAAGGCCCAGGAACCGCCAAAGCTCGCGAGATTGTCGGATAGGCGTTCGCCCAGCGTGCGATGCTCCTCGAAATCGTCCTCGACGTTCTCGGCGATGGTCTCCTGTCGGGCGATGCTCTCGGCCACCTCCCGATCGAGGTCGGAATATTCGCCGTGCTCCTCGCGCAGGATCTCCTCGACATAGCGGGTCCGATAACGCGCCAGCTCCTTCAGGCTGATCAGCGCGTGGTCGGGCAGATCCGGAAAGTCGGCGCGGATGTGATCGACGAGCGCGGGGCGCAGCGTGCCGATCTCGATGAGGTTCCTACGGGCCATATCCTGGCCGCTGATGGCGCAGATGCCACGCTTCTTGCCGAGCGGACTGTGGGACGTTGGCGGCTCGATCACGGGGACCGGCGGCACAGCTGGAATTTCGCTCTCCAGATTTGTCATGCGTGCATCATGCCTCTTCCCCGTCGCGGCGCTCGGCGCCGCGTCCGGTCATTTTCCTGCGAGCAGCTTCGCCGCCCGGAAATGCCCGAAGGAACCGACTCCTCCGGGCTCCGCTCAGCCGATACCAGACTCAGGCCTTCAGCTTTTCGTCGTCTTCGGCATCTTCCGCCGAATCGTCGTCCTCGTCATCCTCGTCTTCATCATCGTTCTCGGCCGCCTCTTCCTCGTCCTCTTCTTCGTCCTCTTCTCCGGCGTCGAGGTCGAGATATTCGTAACCGAAGACGATCTCGCCGGTTTCGGGATCAAAAGCGCTGACCGAGGAATCCTCGAAGGCTTCGATCAGCAATTCGGCATCATCGGGCCCATCGACCTCGAAGCGACGCACCACCTCCTCGCCGTCTGCCTTGAGGACAAGTTCGATCGACCAGCCCCGCCCGGTGGTGTCGTAGATGCATTTCAGACCCTGGATCGCCAGCATGATGCTCTCTCCTGAGATTGATCCGATGCGCGGCTGCGCATCGGCCAGATGCCCGAGCTGCGTGACGGACATGCGACGCCCCGGAGAACGCCGACAGGAGAACGGAAGCCGGGCCGAAGGCGCCCACCGGCAATCGGGCTATCGCGACGCCTCAGCCAGGAAACGCTCGACCTCGTCGCGGCCGGGCGCGCCGCTGCGGCCGCCGAAGCGGGTGCACTTGATGGCCGCCGCGGCGGAGGCGAATCGGATCGCGTCAGCTTCCGCCTGCCCCTCTGCGAGCGCCAGGGCGAAGGCGCCGTGCCAGACATCGCCCGCGCCCAGCGTATCGACGGTCTCGACGGGAAAAGCCGGGCTGTGGCGAACCTCGCCCTGCTCGACATGGAGCACGCCTTCCTTGCCGAGCGTCACAGCCAGCCAGGTCGGGACATCCGCCGCCACCTTCGCGAGCCCGGCTCGCGGATCCTCCTCGCCAGAGAGCTCGCGCAATGCCTGCTGGCTGAAAGCGACATGGCTCGCCGTCCCGACGAGCTCCGGATGAGGCGGCCTGCGGTCGCCGTCGAGCACGCCGGGAACACCGGCGGCGCGGGCGAGCTTCAGCGCCGCCAACGCCCCCTCGCCCCAGCGCGTGTCGGCGAGGACGGCGTCGGCTCCTTCCGGCAAGCGCGGAGGCAGCCAATCGGCGTCCTCCGGCATCGCCGGGTCGGAATGGGAGATCACCATGCGCTCACCCTCGGCATCGACGAGGATGGCGGAGACCGGCGAGGTCAGGCCGGCGACGCGCCTTGCAAAAGCGGCGTCGACGCCCTCCGCCTTCAGATCCGCGACGATCTGGTCGCCGGTCAGATCGTCGGCGAGGCGCGTCGCCAGCCAGCAGGCGCCGCCGAGCCGCGCGATCGCGACGGAGGCGTTGCCGGCGCAGCCGCCGCCGACCACGGCGAGCCCGCGCGAGCGGTATTTCTCGCCGCGGGTCGGCATGGCCTCGACGCTGTAGACGTAGTCGAGCGTGGCGATGCCGAGGCAGAAGACGCCGGCCAAGATCTCACCAGGCCCCGGTGTTCGGCATGCTGGCCCAGGGTTCGGCCACAGGCTTCGGATCGCCCTTCTGCAGCAGCTCGATCGAGATGTTGTCGGGCGAGCGAATGAAGGCCATGTTGCCGTCGCGCGGCGGACGATTGATGGTGACGCCGGCCTTCATCAGCTTCTCGCAGGTCGCGTAGATATCGTCGACCTCATAGGCGAGATGGCCGAAATTGCGCCCGCCCGTATAGGTTTCCGGGTCCCAGTTATAGGTCAGCTCGAGCGTCGGGCGGCCGCGCGAGGCGCCGGCCTTGGCCTCGGCCAGATCGTCGGACGCGGCGAGGAAGACCAGCGTGAAGCGGCCCTTCTCGCTCTCGATGCGGCGGGTTTCGACCAGCCCGAACTTGTTGACGTAGAAATCGAGCGCCTGATCGAGATCGGTCACGCGGACCATGGTGTGGAGATATCGCATCGTCTTTCCTCGTTGAGCGGGAACAGGGTTGATCCTTTCTCTAATTCGGGCAAGAGCTGCCGCGTTCCAAGGTACGCCAAGCAGGACGAGCCATGACGACAACGCAAGACGGCCCATTGATGGCGCCGCCTGAGCGCGCCACGCCCGCCCAGATCGCACAGATCAAGCAGCGCGCCGCGATCCTTTCGGTGATGGCGACCATCCTGCTCACGGCAGCGAAAATGGTCGGCGCCATCATTTCCGGTTCGCTCGCCCTGCTGACCGACGCGCTGCAGGGGCTGGTCGATGTCGGCTCGACGCTGTTCACCTGGTTCGCCGTGCGCGCCTCGGACAAGCCGGCCGACGACGAACACCATTACGGGCATGGCAAGGTCGAGGCGCTGGCGGCGCTGGTCGAGACCGCGATCCTGTTCACGCTTGCCGGCGCGATCCTGTGGGAGGCCGGCAGCAGGCTGTGGCACAACCTGATCGAGCACGTCGCGGTGACGCCGCTGGTCATCGGCGTGATGCTTCTCTCGATGACGGTCGACGCCATCCGCTGGCGCTCGCTCACCAAGGTCGCAAAGGAGACCGGCAGCGAGGCGCTCGCCGGTGAAGCCACGCATTTCTCGGCCGATTTCGTCGGCTCGGCGCTTGTTCTCGCCGGCCTCATCGGCATCTGGTACGGCTTCGAGCGCGCCGACACGGCCGCCGCCTTCGCCATCGCGGCCTACACCGCCTTCTCGGCCTTCCGGCTGGCCCGCCGCGTCCTCGACACGCTGATGGACACAGCACCTGAAGGTGTCACAGAAAAGCTGCGCGAGGCCGCGCGGCGCGTGCCAGGAGTGGTCGGGATCAATTGGCTCAGGGTCCGGCCCGCCGGCGGGCGTGTCCATGGCGAGATCGGCATCAGCGTCTCGCGGACGCTGCCGCTTGACCGCGTCACCGCGATCAAGGCCGAGCTCGGCGGGGCCCTGCTGAAGGCCGAGCCCGATGCCGAGATCACCATCACGGCCGATCCAGTCCAGGTCGATGACGAAACGGCGCTGGAGCGCGTGCTCCTGATCGCTCTCAAGCTGAAGATCCCGGTGCACCATGTCACGGTCCACAGCATCGGCGGCAAACTCTCGGTCAGCCTGGACATGGAGGTCGATGCCAACCTGCCGCTCGGCGAGGCGCACGAGATCGCGACCCGGCTCGAAAGCGCAATCCGGGCGGAATTCGGCGGCGAGACGGAGGTCGAGACCCATATCGAGCCGATGGAGACCGGCCAGCCTCATGGCCACAACGCCGCCTGGGAGACTGTCGAGGATATCGGCAAGGCGCTGGCAGGCGAGACTGCGAAGCTCGGCGGCCCTATCCACGACATCCACAGCGTGCGCGTGCGCCAGACAGCCAAGGGGCTGGTGGTCAATTATCACTGCCGCGTCGACCCGGCCCTGAACGTGGTGGCCGTGCATGATGCGGTCGATGCGATCGAGCGGGCGGTGCGGATCGCGCGTCCGCAGGTCTGCCGGCTGGTCAGCCATGCCGAGCCGGCGGTTTCGGCCGGTTCCTAGCCGTCATTCTCGGGCGAAGCGAAGCGCAGGCCCGAGAATCTCTTTCCCGAGGGGCCTCCAAAACCTCCTTGTCATGAGATGCCCGGGTCAAGCCCGGGCATGAAGGCCTTGTTTCCCTCCCGAGCCGGCATGCTCTAGAAACGCTCCCTGAACTTCGCCATCAGGGCTCCCATGCGCAACGACGATGCTCCGCTGATCCGCCTCGAGGATTACCGCCCCTCCGACTGGCTGATCGACACGGTCGATCTCGACATCAGCCTGCAGCCGCAGAAGACGCGCGTGCGCGCCCTGCTCGCCTTTCGCCCCAATCCGGAAGGGCAGCCCGGCGCGCCGCTCAAGCTCGACGGCGACGAGCTGGCGCTGAAATCGCTCGCCCTCGACGGCAAGCCGCTCGATGCTTCCGCCTATACGGCGACGCCGCAGGCGCTGACGATACCAAGCCCGCCGCCGCATGATTTCACGCTGACCATCGAGACCGAGCTCGATCCGTCCGCCAATACGAAGCTGATGGGGCTCTACCGCTCGTCGAAGGTCTATTGCACCCAGTGCGAGGCCGACGGCTTCCGCCGCATCACCTATTTCCTCGACCGACCCGATGTGATGAGCGTCTACACGGTCAGGCTGGAAGCGGCGAAGGCCGAGGCGCCCGTCCTGCTCTCGAACGGCAATCTCATCGCCACCGGCGAAGTGCCGGGCACGGACCGGCATTTCGCCCTGTGGCACGACCCGCATCCGAAGCCGGCCTATCTCTTCGCGCTGGTCGGCGGCGCGCTCGACCATGTCCGGCAGGACTATGTCACGGCCGACGGCCACAAGGTCGAGCTCGCCGTCTATGTCGAGCCCGGCAAGGCCGGACGCGCGGGCTGGGCGCTGGATTCACTGGTCCGCTGCATGCGCTGGGACGAGAAGGTCTTCGGCCGCAACTATGATCTCGACGTGTTCAACGTCGTCGCCGTGTCGGATTTCAACATGGGGGCGATGGAGAACAAGGGCCTCAACATCTTCAACGACAAATACGTCCTGGCCGACCCGCAGACCGCGACCGACGGCGACTATGCCTCGATCGAGGCGATCATCGCGCATGAATACTTCCACAACTGGACCGGCAATCGCATTACCTGCCGCGACTGGTTCCAGCTCTGCCTGAAAGAAGGGCTCACCGTCTTTCGCGACCAGGAATTCTCCGCCGACGAACGCTCGCGCTCGGTGAAGCGCATCGCCGACGTTCGCACGCTGCGCTCGACGCAGTTCTCGGAGGATGCGGGCCCCCTCGCCCATCCGGTGCGGCCGCGCGCCTACAAGGAGATCAACAACTTCTATACACCGACGGTCTACGAGAAGGGTGCGGAGGTCATCCGCATGCTCAAGACGCTGATCGGCGACGAAGCCTTCCGGCAGGGCATGGACCTCTATTTCGAGCGCTGCGACGGCACGGCGGCGACGATCGAGGAATTCCTCGCCTGTTTTGCGGAAAGCTCGGGCAAGGACCTCGGCCATTTCGCCCGCTGGTACGAGCAGGCCGGCACTCCGACCATCGTCGCCTCCGGCCGCTATGACGCTGCGACCCGGCGCTATACGCTCGACCTGGCACAGAGCACGCCGCCGACGCCCGGCCAGAGCGACAAGCAGCCCGTCGTCCTGCCGATCAAGCTCGGCCTTGTCGGAGCCGGGGGCGATCTGCCGCTGCAGACGCAATCCAATGCCTATGCCGGCGATGGCCTCGTCATTCTCGACAGCGCCTCGCTCTCCGTGACCTTCGACAATGTCGACGAACCGCCGATCCCTTCGCTGCTGCGCGGCCTCTCAGCGCCCGCACGGCTGGAACTCGATCTCGCGGACGCCGATCTCGTCAGGCAGTTCTCGGCGGACAGCGATTCCTTCAACCGCTGGCAGGCCCTGCAGACCATCGCCATCCGTGCCCTCGTCGCGGCCGGAAAGCCCGGCGCGGCCCGCAGCGCGCTCAATGCGACAGCCACCGGGCTCGGCCGGGCGCTGGACGGCTTCCTTAAGGCCGAAGCTCTGGCCGACCCCGCCTTCGCCGCGCAGGTGCTGCGCCTGCCGGCTCCCGCCGACATCGCACGCGAGATCGGCCGCGACGTCGATCCGGACGCGATCTTCAAAGCTCACCGGAGCCTGTCGGCCGCTATCGGAGCGGCCGTCCTCCCACAGCTTCCGCCTTTGCGAGAGGCGTTGGCGACAAAGGGCACGTTCAAGGCGGACGCCAGCTCCGCCGGGCGTCGCGCACTTCGCAACGAACTGCTCGGGCTCGCCGCTCTCGCCACCCCGGCAGAGGGCGCCGCTCTGTGCGAGGAGCAATTCGCTTCCGCCGACAACCTGACCGACCGACTGGCAGCGTTGGCCGCGATGACGCTGATCCCCGGCGAGCGACGCGAAGCCCTGATCACCCGTTTTGCGGCGGCCTATGCCGGCGAGCCGCTCGTCCTCGACAAATGGCTGATGGCGCAGGCGCTGATCGCCGAGCCCGAGACGCTGGAGCGGGTCAAGCAGCTGATGCAGCACCCCGCCTTCTCGCTCGGCAATCCGAACCGGGTGCGGGCGCTGATCGGAGGGTTCGCGGCCAATCTCACCCAATTCAACCGCGCCGATGGCGAGGGCTACGACTTCGTCTGCGACATCGTCATCGCGCTGGACAAGACCAACCCTCAGGTCGCCTCGCGCCTCCTCGGCTCGTTCAAGAGCTGGCGCATGCTGGAGCCCGGCCGCAAGCAGCTGGCACAGGAGGCGTTGAGCACCGTCGCGCGGATGCCGAACCTGTCGCGGGATGTCGCCGACATCGCCGAAAGAGCCCTCGCCTGAGCCCGTCTTCCCAAAGGTTAACGGCGACCTGTCCAATTCATTAACGTTTCATTACCCGCGCAGGATTCATCGGATAAGCAACACAACCTAAAGGAGAATTCTGGGCTCCCAACGCAACTCAGGGCTAGACAAAACCGGGCTCTCGGATTCAACTGACTGTGATTCGCGGGGATGCGGCACGTCTCCCGATCTTACTGACGGTAATGTTTTCCGAAGGGGGACGGGCATGTCGCGTGCCAACGCGGATTGCGCACCTGTGCGCGCCGATACGATTCTGGGTGTAGCGAGATCGCTGACCCATCCGTTGTATCAGCGCTTCGAGGGTTTCGAGCCCGCACTCAGAACTGCGATCCCCGTCCTGGTCGGGTTCTTCCTCGTCATCCTCGGCGCCGGCGCGATCATGCAGACATCCGCGATGCGCGACGACGCGCTCGTGGATGCCGCCGCCGATATGGATCTGGTTTCCGCGCTGGTCGCCCGCGAGCTCGACACTGCGACGCTCGCCGGCAAGGAGCCCGCGGCGGTGCTCGCCGGGCTCACGGCCCGCCACCTCGCCGCCCATGGCCGCATCGTCCATGTCAGCGGCGCCGACGGGCGCGTCATCGCCAGCGAGCCCGTGATCGGCCAGACGCAGCGCAGCCTCACCGACTTCCTCGGCCAGACCCAGCCGCTCACCGTCTTCGGCGACCGCGCCGGCGTGATGCGCATAGCCCTGCCCAACGGCGCCGAGGTTTTCGCGAGCGTGCGCAACCTCGCCGCCCCGCTCGGCCAGGTCGCGGTGCTGCAGCCGGTCTCGCGCGCCCTCTCGGTCTGGCAGATCCGCCGCTCCGGCCTCGCCATCCTGTTCGGCGCGGCGGGCCTCGTCCTCGGCGTCATCACGCTGGCCTTCATGCTGCAGTCGAAGCGCGCCCGCGCCGCCGACGAGGATTGCGACTGCGTGCGCGAACGCATCGACACCGCGCTCAACCGCGGCCATTGCGGCCTCTGGGACTGGGATCTCGCCCGCGGCCGCATCTACTGGTCGGATTCGATGTATGCCCTGCTCGGCTACGACCGCGCTGGCGAATACATGTCGTTCGGCGAGGTCAGCAGCTTCATCCACCATGAGGACGTCGACCTCTACGCCATCGCCGATGCGGTGAGCCGCGGCGAGGCCAGCCATCTCGATCAGGAATTCCGGGTCCGCGCGATTTCGGGCGAGTGGATCTGGCTCAAGGCCCGTGCCGAGCTCGTCATCGATCGGCGCACCCGCTCGCGCCACCTCGTCGGCATCGTCGTCGACATCTCCGAACAGCGCCGCATGGCCGAGCGCACCGCCACCGCCGACGCCCGCCTGCGCGATGCGGTCGAGGCGATCTCGGAAGCCTTCGTGCTCTGGGATGCCGACAACCGGCTGATCCTCTGCAACGCCAAGTACCAACAGCTCCACCAGCTCCCGGCCGAGGCCCTGCAATCGGGCACGAGCTATGACGAGATCATGGAGCGCTCGGCCCAGCCGCAGATCGATCAGGAGCCGATGCGGGTCCAGCGCGGCGCCGCCGGCGCCACCTCCTATGAAGCGCGGCTCTCCGACGGGCGCTGGCTCCAGATCAACGGCCGGCGCACCAAGGATGGCGGCTCGGTCTCGGTCGGCACCGACATCACCAAGCTGAAGCAGCAGGAAGAGCGCCTGACCCAGTCCGAGCACCAGCTCCTGATGCACGTCACCGACCTCAAGGCCTCTCGCCAGAAGCTGGAAGCCCAGGCCCAGCAGCTCGCGGATCTAGCCGAGCGCTACCTCGAACAGAAGGCGGCGGCCGAGAGCGCCAACCGCGCCAAGTCCGAATTCCTCGCCAATATGAGCCATGAGCTGCGCACGCCGCTCAACGCCATCATCGGCTTCTCCGAGATCATGGAGAACGGCCTGTTCGGCCCGCTCGGCGAGAAATACTCCGACTACGTCCGCGACATCCGCTCGAGCGGCGGCTATCTGCTGGGGATCATCGACGATGTTCTCGACATGTCGCGCATCGAATCCGGCAAGATGCGGCTGGAGAAGTCCGAGATCGCCATCGGCCCGGTGCTGGATCAGGCCCTGCTCAAGGTGCAGCCGGAGATCGAGCGCAAGCAGCTGATCGTCAATCTCGAGGGCCCGCTCGACACCCATCTCGAGGCCGATCCGCGCGCGCTCTACCAGATCCTCGGCAACCTGCTCGACAACGCCGCCAAGTTCACGCCGGAAGGCGGGCGGATCGCGGTGCGTACCCGACATGTGCCGGGCGCGCTCAACATCTTCATCGAGGACACCGGCATCGGCATCCCCAAGGAGAAGATCGACCGCGTCGGCCGGCCGTTCGAGCAGGTCGAGGGCGATCTGGTGCGCAGCTACAAGGGCTCGGGCCTCGGCCTCGCCATCGCCCGGTCGCTGGCCGAGCTGCATGGCGGCTCGCTCAGGCTGCGCTCGGCGATGGGCGCCGGGACGATCGTGATGGTGCATCTGCCGCTCGACGGCGGCGCCGAACGCGTCACCGCGCAGGCGGCCTGAGCCTAAACCGCCTCCGGCGGCCGCCGCCTCGCCATGCTCGGGCCAGACCCGGGCATCTCCTGCCGGAAGTGGCTCCTGCGTCCTCTCGTCATGAGGGTCCCGGGCCTGGCCCGAGCGTGACGCCTAGTTTCCCTTCCGGGCCTCTCCCAGCACGCGCGTGAAGATCGCCCTCACCGCTGCGCGCACCTCGTCCAACTCCGCCTTCAGCACCTTGGCGTCGGGCCGTCCGACCGCCGTCGCGATCCGCCGCAGCACCCGAGGTGGCACGGCCTTGGGATCGAACGCTTCCTCCACCGTGAAGCGCTGCCAGAGCTGGACGTCGCCGATCAGGCGATGTGCATCGAGCAACATCGAAGCATCCCCGTCAGAGAGCAGCCCAGCCGCCCGCGCGGCGGCGAAGACGGAGGCCGTATCGTTGACGATCAGGCCGGGATGGTCGCTGGCATAGGCCAGCAGCAGGAACTGGGCGAGGAAATCGAGATCGGTCAGACCGCCGGCAGCCAGCTTCAGGTCCCAGGCGTCCTTTTCGCCCTTCTCCTTGGCGATCAGGGCCCGCATTTCGGCGACGGCAGCCGCGACCTTGGCAGGCGCGCGCTTGCGGGAGAGGATCGCCCGGATCGACGCTTCGGCCCGCTTCGCCAGCCCGGCGTCGCCGGCGACGACGCGGGCGCGGGTCAGCGCCATCTCCTCCCAGATCTCCGCTTCACCGGTGTGATAGGCTTCGAAGCCGGCGAACTGCGTCGCCGCCGGGCTTTTGTTGCCGGTGGGGCGCAAGCGCATGTCGACCTGATAGAGCGTGCCGCGGCGCGTCGGCACCGTCAGCGCCGCGACCAGCCGCTGGGTGAAGCGGATATGCCAGGTGACAGGATCGAGGCTCTTGGCGCCGCTGCTCGGCCCGGCATCCTCGGGCCGATCGTAGAGCAGGATGAGATCGAGGTCGGATGACGGCGTCAGCTCTCCCGCGCCGAGCCGGCCGAGCCCGAGCACGACCGTCTCCGCCCCGTCGATTACGCCATGATCGGCAGTGAAAGACGCGCGCGTATCGGCAAAGGCCACGCGCAG
Organism: Allobosea sp. 10L417; assembly: GCF_056395485.1. Classification (NCBI taxonomy): domain Bacteria; kingdom Pseudomonadati; phylum Pseudomonadota; class Alphaproteobacteria; order Hyphomicrobiales; family Alloboseaceae; genus Allobosea; species Allobosea sp. 10L417. The sequence continues at coordinate 212,726 of NZ_JBFTJP010000002.1, read as the reverse complement.
GCAGGCTTCGGCCACGGCGCAATAGGCCTGACCTGCTCCTTGTGCCGGATAGACGCCGGAGAGCAGCCGCGCGCCCACGAGGAAATTCTCCTGACGGGCGGCGTCACGGAGCCGGTCGAGCCCGTCCTCTACGCTTGGCGGCGGCGAGCCGACATAGCTGCGGATGCGGCGTTCCAGCGTGTCGACATCGAGCACCGCCTGCCCGAATGCCGGGTCGATGACCCCGTCGAGCACATGCGGATGCAAGGCCGCGACCTTGGCGAGGCGCGGCGCGCTGCCGAGGATCTCGGCGAAGAGCGTCAGCAGGGAATCATGCGAGCGCAGCAGCGTCAGAAGCTCGACCGCTGCCGGCATCCGCACGAAGGCGTTGTCGAGATGGGCGAGCGCGCCGTCGGGATCGGCGGTGCGGCCGAGCGCGACCAGCAGCGCCGGTGTCAGCTCCGTCAGCACTTCGCGGGCGCGGGCGCTGGTGACGGCGGCGCGGCGGCCGAAATGCCAGCCCCGCACCGTCTCCGCCGCCGTCATGCCATCGCGGAAGCCGAGCTTGCCGAGCGTCTCGACCGTCTCCGGGTCGGGCTCGGAACCGGTGAAACTCAGCGTCCCGGCTTCCGAGGCAAGGCTCGGCCCTTCCTCGAACAGCAGGGCATAATGGCCCTCGATGGTCTTGGCATGGGCCGTCAGTTCCTTGCCGAAGGCGGCGGCGTTGGCATAGCCGCAGAAACGGGCGAAGGCGTCGAGATCGCCCGCCGCCTTCGGCAGGGTCTGGGTCTGCTCGTCGTCGCGCATCTGCAGGCGGTGCTCGATGGTGCGCAGCCAGCGATAGGATTCGGAAAGTTCGTCGCGTGCCTGCGGCGTGATCCAGCCTTCGTTCGTCAGCTCCTTGAGCATGTCGAGCGTGCGCGGCCCCCGCAGCGCCGGGCGGCGGCCGCCGAAGACGAGCTGTTGCGTCTGGACGAAGAACTCAATCTCGCGGATGCCGCCGCGGCCGAGCTTCACATTGTGGCCGGCGACGGCGATGGTCTCGTGGCCCTTCACCGTCTGGATCTGGCGCTTCATCGCATGGATGTCCGCGATGGTCGCGAAGTCGAAATATTTGCGCCAGATGAAGGGGGCGAGATCCTTGATGAAGCGCAGGCCGAGATCGGTGTCGCCGGCGATCGGGCGCGCCTTGATCATGGCGGCGCGCTCCCAGTTCTGGCCCACGGTCTCGTAGTAGGAATAAGCCGATGGCAGCGCGATCGCGACATGGGTCGAGGCGGGGTCGGGTCGGAGCCGCAGGTCGACGCGGAAGACGTAGCCGTCCGGCGTGCGCTCCTGGATGATGCGGGCGATCTGCTGGGTGAGCTTGACGAAGAAGCTCGACGGCTCGCCGACGCCAGCGGCCTCCGCCGCCTCGGGATCGAAGAAGACCACGATGTCGATGTCGGAGGAATAGTTCAGTTCCCCCGCGCCATGCTTGCCGAGCGCCAGCACGACGAGGCCGGAGCCGGGCCCCAGATTGGCGGGGTCGGCCAGATTGATTTTTCCGAGATCGGCGGCCTGTCGCAGCACATGGTTGGTCGCGAGGCGCACGGCCATGTCGGCGGTCGCAGTCAGCGCTGCCGTCACAGTCTCGACGTTCCAGACGCCGCCGATATCCGCGAGCGCGATCAGGAGCGCCATGGCGCGGCGGAAGCGGCGCAGCTCGCGCATCAGGTCCGCGGTCTCGCAGCCAGCCCCGGCAAAGGCTTCGATCCCGGCGAGCAGTGCGTCACGACGCGCCTCGGGCGCTTGCGTCAGGCAGGCGAGCAGGGCCTCGGGATCGAAGCGCACGACCTGGGAGAGGAAGGGAGAATGCGCGAGCACACCGGCGACCAGAGCGGCGCTGCGCGGATGTTCGGCCAGATGAGTCTTCAGCGCCTCGGCCGCCGCCTCGTCGTGCAGCCGCTCGATCAGCTCGCGCGCCAGCAGCGCCTCGGCCTTGGCGCGTGCCGGCAAGACCGGTGCCGCACCCAGCCTGTCACAGAGCCGCTCAACCATCGCACACCTTCCTCCTCAGGAGGACGGCACGCCAGCAGGGTTTGCGACGGCTGTCGAGCTTTGAGCTTCGGGAGCCGCCTGCGTTTCCACAGACTTGCTCTCAGCCATCGGCAGGGCGATGACGACGCGCAGCCCGGGAGCGTTGTCCTCCAGGCCGAGGCGGCCGCCATGCAGGCGCACGACACCGGCTGCCAACGACAGGCCCAGGCCGAAGCCGGGCTTGCTGCGGCTGGTGTCGAGCCGCACGAAACGGTCGAGCACGCGGCCGCGATCGGCTTCCGGGATGCCTGGCCCGTGATCGGCCACGGAAAGCTCGATCTCGGCTCCGTTGCGCCTTGCGGCGACGGTCACGGTGCCGTCCCCGCCCTGTTCGGGGCCGCCGTATTTCAGGGCGTTGTCGATCAGATTGGCGACGGCCTGCCCGACCAGCTCGCGGTTTCCGACGATCCGCAGGTCCGGCTCGACTTCGCCGACCAGCGAGAGCCCGGCATCCTCGGCGAGCGGCTCGTAGAGTTCCGTCATTCCCGAGACGATCTCCGAGAGATCAAGCTCAGCCATATTGTCGCTGACGCGGCCCGCTTCCAGCCGTGCCAGCATCAACAGGGCGTTGAAGACGCGGATCAGATTGTCCGCCTCCTCGATGGAGCCATCAAGCGCAGCCCGCAGCTCGTCCGGCGACCGTGCACTGCGCAGCGCCTCCTCGGCCCGGCTACGCAAGCGGGTGAGCGGTGTCTTGAGGTCATGGGCGATGTTGTCGGTCACCTGCTGCATGCCCGCCATCAGCTCTCCGATGCGGTCGAGCATGGCATTGAGATTCAGCGCGAGGCGATCGAGTTCGTCGCCAGTGCCGGTGATGGCGAGGCGCCCCTTCAGGTCGCCCTCCATGATGCCATGCGCCGTCTCGCTCATGCCATCGATACGCTTCAGCACGCGRCGCGCCACAAACCAGCTTGCAAAGCAGCCGAGAACGAAGACCAGCGCTGCCGACCAGCCGGCGGCGCGGCGGATCACGGCGCCAAGCCGGTCACGCTCCTCGAGATCGCGGCCGACGAGAAGGCGGAACCCGGCCGGCAGGATGAAGACGCGCACAAGCGCATGGCTCGGCGTATCGACCGTTTCGCTGGAGCGAGCGTATTCGATCTCGCTCTCGCCGGTACGATCGAGCGTGCCGGGCGGGATCGCCTCGACATTGCCGGCGATGCGCTCGCCTACCGGCGTCGTGACGAGGTAGAGAGAAGCACCCGGCCCGCGCGAGCGGCGCTCGACGATGTTGACCAGCCGGCGGATGCCGCCCTGGCGCTGCTGCTCGGCCAGCCCCTGGATCTCGGCATCGATGGTCGAGCGGATCTGGTCGGTCAGCAGACGCTGTGCATTCCAGGCGACATAGCCGAGCACGAAGGCGGCGAAGAGTGCGAAGATGACGAGATAGGCAGCCGTCAGCTTGAAGGCGGTGGTGCGGAACAGCGTCGGCAGGAATTTCTGGCGCCGTCGTGCGGGAGCATCAGCGGGCGCTGTCACGGACCATGTATCCCGCGCCGCGGATGGTGTGGATCATCGGCTGCTCGAAACCCTTGTCGACCTTGGCGCGCAGGCGGCTGACATGCACGTCGATGACATTGGTCTGGGGATCGAAGTGATAGTCCCAGACGTTCTCCAGCAGCATGGTGCGCGTCACGACCTGCCCAGCATGCTTCATCAGATACTCGAGCAGGCGGAACTCGCGCGGCTGCAGGACGATCTCCTGCCCCTCGCGGGTGACGCGATGGGCGAGCCGATCGAGCACCAGTTCGCCGACGCGATAGCTGGTCGGCTCCGAAGCCGGCGCGCCGCGGCGGCGGGCCAGCACCTCGACGCGGGCCAGCAATTCGGAAAAGGCATAGGGCTTGGGCAGGTAATCGTCACCGCCCGCGCGCAGACCCTTCACCCGGTCGTCGACCTGGGCCAGCGCCGACAGGATGAGCGCCGGCGTCTCGTCCTTCTGTTCGCGCAGCGAGCGGATCAGGGAAAGACCGTCGAGGCGGGGCAGCATGCGATCGACGACCAGCACGTCGTAGCCGCCACCCTCAGCCATCGCATAGCCCTGCAGCCCGTCGGCCGCATGATCGGCGACATGGCCGACCTCGCGGAACGCTTTGGTCAGATAGGCCGCAGCCTCGGCATCATCTTCGACGATCAGGAGTCGCATGAGTATAACCTAGCTCAGAGCAAACGCCGATCCAAACGGACCGGCCTTTGCTCTGTTTCCGCCTATCGCATTTTCTTCACGCGCGCCGGCTTCCACGTCACGCATAAACAAAAAACGGCAGGCCGGAGGATACGCATCCGGCCTGCCGCCGCGATGGCTGGTCCCCTCGGCTGGGGCGACAGGAAGACCGAGGGAACCTGCCTGCTTCGTTCAGGCCGCCGGCTGGCGGCCAACCTCGAAGGTCACGTCACGAGACTTGCCTTCGCGGAACAGGGTGATCGTGGCCTTGGTGCCAGGGGCGAAGGTCGCGATCTTGCGGGACAGGTCGCGGGCGTCCTTGATCGCCTCGCCGTTGACCGCCGTGATGGTGTCGCCGCGGCGGATGCCGGCCTTGGCTGCGGGGCCGTTGCCCTGCGCCTCGGCGACGAGCGCGCCCTTGGCTTCCTTCAGGCCGATGGCATCGGCCATCTCGCCGGTGACCGGCTGGATCTGCACGCCGATGAAGCCGCGCGCCACCGTGCCATCCTTCTTCAGCGAGTCCACGACCTGCTTGACCGTGGAGGCCGGGATCGCGAAGGCGATGCCGACATTGCCGCCGGAAGGCGAGTAGATCGCGGTGTTCACGCCGACGACTTCGCCATTCTGGTTGAAGGTCGGACCACCCGAGTTGCCGCGGTTGATCGGCGCGTCGATCTGCATGTAGTCGTCATAAGGGCCGGAGCCGATGTCGCGCCCCTGGGCCGAGACGATGCCGGCCGTGACCGTGCCGCCGAGGCCGAAGGGGTTGCCGATCGCCAGCACCCAGTCGCCGATGCGCGGCTTGCCTTCGCCGAGCTTCACATAGGGGTAGTCACCGGCATCCTTGACCTTGAGCAGGGCGAGATCGGTGCGCGGATCGGTGCCGATGACCTTGGCTTCCAGCGTCTTGCCGGAGTCGGTGACGAGCTGGACCTCCACGGCGTTCTCGACGACGTGGTTGTTGGTCACGACATAACCGTCCTGGCTGACGAAGAAGCCCGAGCCCTGAGCCATGCCCTGGCGCGGCTGCGGCTTGTTCGGACGGTCGTTCTCGCCAGGCTCGCGGAAGAAGCGGCGCAGCTGCGGCGGCAGATCATCCAGATTCTGCTCGTCACTGGCGGCTGCGGCCTGCGTCTTGACGCGGACGGAGACGACCGCGGGCTTCACCTTGTCGACCAGATCGGCAAAGGAAGGCAGCGTGCTCTGCGCGCCGGAGAGCTGAATCGGCTGTGCAATGGCGTTGTGGTTCTGCATCAGGGCGCTGTCGGCAAGGCCGGCGGCCAGACCGATGCCGAGAATGGCGGTGCCGGCGAGAAGGGCGCCGCGCTTCAGGATGGACTTACGGGTTTCGTTCTGTGTCGTCATGATTTGAACCTCGTGAGCGTCAGGGTTTTCCCTGTTCGTGACGAGGAAGATGATGCCAGCCGCCTTACGCGGCTTTGGCCTGAACATGACGGTTTCGTAAGATTCAGCGGCAAGACCGCCCGCACCATCTTGACGGCTGGCGGCTCGCCGGCGCCCCCTGTGCCTGGGATGGGGGAAGGCGCCTATGCGTATCATCTGGGGGATTTCGTTTGCCGTGGCCTGCCTGAGCGGCCCTGCCGTCGCGCAGCAGGGTTCGGCCTATAATACCGGGCTGCGGGTGGCGCAGGCACGGGGGTATGAAAACGCCGATTGCTATGCTCGCGTCTTCGCGAAACATGCGGTCGTCGTCGAGAAGCTCGGCGGCAAGCGCAGCTGGTATGCCAACTCGACGCCAGCCTACAATGCGGAGCAGCGCTCTCGCTGCGGGATCGACCGACTGCAGGATCTGGCGGCACGGCGAGATTCGGAGCGCTTCGGCGCGCCCGGCGCATCACGCGCACGCGGCGGAGCCTATGGTGCGGGATTGAGAGTCGCGGCGGAGCGCGGCTATTCCGGCAGCGACGCTACCTGCTTCGCACGAACCTATGCGACCTTCGCTTCGCCTCATCCCGCCCCGACCGGCCGGGGCACCTATGCTATCGCCGGCACCAGCATGCGCGCCTATTCGCACGAACTGTTTCGGGCGTGCGGGATTAGCCGCTAGGGCTTCTCGTCCGCCGCGATGAGAGCCGCGAGCTTTTCGCGCTCCTCGGCGGACAGAGTCTGCGGCCCAGCCATCGAAGCCGTGCGGTGGCGCGCGCGCATCCATACGAAGGCGAGCGCCAGCAGCAGAATGACGAAAGGCGCCGCCCAGAGCAAAGCCGTGCGTGCATTGAAGGGCGGACGAAGCAGCACGAAATCGCCATAGCGGGCGACCACGAAATCGACCACCGCCTTGTCGCTGTCGCCGGCAACGAGCCTTTCCCGCACGAGCAGGCGCAGGTCGCGCGCCAGCGGCGCATCGGAATCGTCGATAGACTGGTTCTGGCAGACGAGGCAGCGCAGGCCGCCGGAAATGGCGCGTGCCCGCTGCTCCAGCGCCGGATTCTTCAGCACCTCGTCGGGCTGCACGGCCTGTGCGCCGGTGATTGCCAGCAGCACGATGCCAAACGTCAGGAGAAGGCGACGCATCGGCCTACTCCGCCGGCTGCGGCGCGGCCACCGCTGGCGCGGCACGCTTCGGAGCCGCCAGCCGGAAGCGCCGGTCGGTGAGCGAAAGCCCGCCCCCCAGAGCCATGATGATCGAGCCAATCCAGATCAGCAGGATCAACGGTTTGTCGTAAAGCCGTACCGCGACGCCGCCATCCTGCGCCTCGCCGAGGCTGACATAGGCCTGGCTCAGCCCGTCCGTGCGGATGCCGGCTTCGGTCGTCGGCATGCTTCGGGCGGTATAGATGCGCTTCGACGCCTCGAGCGGCGCCAGTTCCCGGTCGCCGGAGAACAGCTGAAAACGCGCGACCTCGGCGCGGAAATTCGGCCCGGTCCGGGGCGTGACGCCCTCCAGCACGACCGTGTAGCGCCCGCTCGTCAGGCGCTCGCCCGGCTTGAGGACCGCAAGCGACTCGGTGCTCCAGGCTTGAGCGGCGATGCCGATGATGCTGAAGCCGATGCCGGCATGGGCCAGCGCCGTGCCCCAGGCCGAGCGCGGCAGCCCCTTGGCGCGCGACAGCACGGCCTGCCAGCCGCTGGCTCGCGCGACGATGCGCTCGCCAAGATCGACCGCCGCCCCCAGGATCAGGAAGACGCCGAGCCCAACGCCGAGCGGCGCCAGGACCGGCCCGCCCCGGGTGAAGGCGATCACCGCGAGCGACGTCAGCACGGCCAAACCGAAGGCGGCGGCGTTGCGCTGGGCGGCGCCGAGCAGATCGCCGCGCTTCCAGGCGAGCGACTGGCCGATCGGCAGGATCAGCAGCAGCGGCACCATCACCGGGATGAAGGTCGCGTTGTAGAAGGGCGCTCCGACCGAAATCTTGTCGCCGGTCAGCATCTCCAGCACCAGCGGATAGAGCGTGCCGACGAAAACCGTGGCGCAGGCAGTGGCAAGGAAGATGTTGTTGACGACCAGCGCTCCCTCCCGGGAGATCGGCGCGAACAGCCCGCCCTGCCGCAAGAGCGGCGCACGCCAGGCGAAGAGCGCGAGCGAACCGCCGACGAAGAAGACCAGGATGAAGAGGATGAACAGGCCGCGCGCCGGGTCGCTGGCGAAGGAATGGACCGAGGTCAGCACGCCGGAGCGGACGATGAAGGTGCCGAGCAGCGACAGCGAGAAGGTCAGGATCGCGAGCAGGATCGTCCAGACCTTGAGCGCATCGCGCTTCTCCATCACCACGGTCGAGTGGATCAGGGCCGTGCCCGCGAGCCAGGGCATGAAGGAGGCGTTCTCGACAGGGTCCCAAAACCACCAGCCGCCCCAACCGAGCTCGTAATAAGCCCAGTAGGAGCCCATCGCGATGCCGAGCGTCAGGAAGGTCCAGGCCAACAGCGTCCAGGGCCTGACGGCACGCGCCCACATCGCATCGATGCGCCCGTCGATCAGGGCGGCGACGGCGAAGGCATAGGTGATCGAGAAGCCGACATAGCCGATGTAGAGCAACGGCGGATGGATCGCGAGGCCGAGGTCCTGCAGGATCGGGTTGAGGTCCTGCCCTTCCGCCGGGGGCTGCGCCAGGCGCTGGAACGGGTTAGAGGTGAGCAGCAGGAAGGCGAGGAAGGCCACGGCGACCAACCCCTGCACGGCCAGGGTCCCGGCCCGCAGCCGCGGCGGCAATGAGTTGCGCGACAGCGCGACCAGCGCCCCGAACAGGGTCAGGATCAGCACCCAGAGCAGCATCGAGCCCTCATGGTTGCCCCAGACCGAGGTCAGCTTGTAGATCAGCGGCTGCGCCGAATGGGAATTCGCGACGACGTTCGCCACCGAGAAATCCGAACGGACATAGGATGCGACCAATGCCGCGAACGACAACGCGACCAGCGCGAAGCTGATCAGCGCCGCGCTGCTGCCGACCGACGCCAGTGCCCTGTCATGACGCACGACGCCCCAGAACGGCACCAGTGCCTGGATGACGGAGACACCGAGCGCCAGCGCCAGCGCGTAATGACCGATCTCGACGATCATGCCCGGCTCACGGCTTGGCCGCGGGCGCGGCGGGTGCGCCGGCGCCGCCGGGCTGCCAATGCCCCTGCTTCTTCAGCGTGTCGGCGACTTCGCGCGGCATATAGGTCTCGTCATGCTTGGCCAGCACCGAATCTGCCTTGAACCGCCCTGCTCCTTCGAAGACGCCCTCGGTCACTACGCCCTGCCCCTCACGGAACAGATCCGGCAGCAACCCGTCATAGCCGACCTTCATGGCGGTCTTGCCATCGGTGATCGCGAAGGAGACGCGCTGGCCTGGTCCACGCTGGACGGAGCCCGTCTCGACGAGGCCGCCAAGTCGCATTCGGGTACCGGGGGCTACTCCCTTCTCGACGATCTCCGTCGGGCCGTAGAAGAAGACGATCGTATCGCGCATCGCGAAGAGCACGAGCCCGGCCGCGAAGCACAGCACGGCGCCGGCCGCCGCGATCAGCGCGAGGCGGCGCTGCTTGCGGGTCAGGCGGCGCTTGGCCGGCATGGAGCGGGTGGGCTGGGCGATACTCACGGCTTGGCATCCTTCAAGGCCAATTCATCGACCAGGGCATCGATCGCCGCAAGTGCAGCCTGATCCTGCGACAGGCGCTCGCGCGCCGTCTTCACCGCTTGCACCGCGGCATCCCGGTCGCCGATCACGGCGCGGGCCCGGATGAGGCGGCTCCATTCGGGCAGCGTTCCGCCGCCATCGGCCAGCCGCGCGGCCAGGCCGTCCACCATGCCCTTGATCGCCTGCTGGCGTTCGGCCTCCGGCAAGGCTGCGACCGCCTTGCGCCCGGCATCGGCCTGCATCTGCTCGATACGGGCGCGCACAGCGCCGGCCCAATCGGCCTGTGGCGGCGCATCGGCGAGGAGTTGCTGCAGATCGGAAAGTGCCCCCTCCCCGTCACCATCCTGCTCCTTGCCGACGGCGAGGTAGTAGCGCGCTCGCGGATTCCTCGGGTCGAGCTTGACCGCTTCCGCCAAGGCTTCCCGCGCGGCTGCTGTCACAATCCCGCCAGCTTCGAGAATGCGGGCTTCGCCGAGCCCGGCGAGCAGATCGGTATCGGGCCTGCCGTAGCGAACCGTCGCGGCGAAAGCCTTCACTGCCTCGTCGTAACGTCCCTGTCTCAGATAGATCGGCGCGATCAGCGACCACCCCTTGGCGTCCGTCGGATTGGCCGCGAGATGGGCCTCCATGCGCGCCAGGACAACGGCAAAATCCTGCTGCGGCCCGGCCTTCTCGACCCGCGCGGCCAGCGGCTGGTCGGAGAAGCCGGGCGAGCCGTACAGCCCGTAGACCAATAAGGCGAGGAGCGGCACAACCGACAGCATCAGCGCGGAGCTGGCCCGGCGGCGGCGCAAGGACGGTTCGGTCTCGCCCGAAGGCCCCACCTCGTCGTTGGCGGCCCGCAGCAGGCGGCGCGCCGCTTCAGCACGCGCGGCCTCCGCTTCCGGCTCCGCGATCAGCTTGCGCCCGAGATCGCGATCGATCTCCTTGAGCTGGGCGCGATAGAGGCTCTTGGCATCCGCGATATCGGCGAAATCCTGAACCTGGCCGTGGCTGAGCGGCCGGAGCAAGGCGAAGATCGCCGCTCCCGTCATCGCTGCAAAGATCGTCCAGATCATCATGAGGTGTTCTTAGCGAATCGGCCGGTCGAGTTCATGGCGACAAAGGGTCACGCGGGCTTGGATTTGATCTAGATCGAAGGCAGGACGAGCCGCGCGCGCAGCCCGCCCAGCTGCGAACGCTGCAGCGTCAGCTCGCCGCCATAGAGCTTGGCGAGATCGACGACAATCGACAATCCGAGGCCCGAACCCGGCGTCGCCTCGTCGAGCCGGCGGCCGCGCTTCAGCACTTCCGCCCTGGCGCCGTCGGGGAGGCCCGGACCATCGTCGTCGATCAGCAATGCCATCTTCTCGTCGTCAACGGCCTTGGCGCCCTCCAGCGAAACCTCAACGCGGGACGCCGCCCATTTGAAGGCATTGTCGAGCAGGTTTCCGAGCATCTCCTCGAAATCCTGCTTTTCGCCGCGAAAGCGCAGCGTCTTCGGAACGGCGTGCGATCCGGCGATCTCTCTGTCCTGGGAGATCTTCATGAAGGTCCGCAGGAGCGCTTCAAGCGAGGGAACCACTTCGGTGACGCCACCCAGCGCCCCGGACAACGCTGCGGCCCGCGCACGATCGAGATAGTACTGGACCTGATCGCGCATGATCGCCGTCTGTGTCCGAACCGTCTGAGGGAGTTGCCCTTCGCCCGAACCCGCCTCGTTCATCATGACGCTGAGCGGCGTCTTGAGGGCGTGGGCGAGGTTGCCGACCTGGGTGCGAGCACGGTCGAGTATCTCGTGATTGGCATCGATCAACTGATTGAGCTCGCTGGCGAGCGGGGCGAGGTCAGGCGGATACTGGCCGACGATGCGCGGGCTCTCGCCCGTTCTCACCGAACCGACCGCGGTCCGCAGGCGCACCAGCGGGCGCAGGCCGAACCGGACCTGCACGAGCGTCGAGGCGACGAGCGCAATGCCGAGCAGCAGGAAGGTCATCGCGAGCGCGAAGCGGAAATCCTGGATATCGCCCTCGATCTCGTCGGCGGGCGCGGCGACGGCGACGGTGAAGCGACCGTCCTCGCCGACATCGATCTCGCGCTCGAGAATACGCAGCATGCGATCGTCCGGGCCGGAGACATAGCTCTCCCGCAGGCCGCGGCTGTTCGGCGTGATCGACTGGTCGAGGAGCTTCGGCAGCTGGCCGCCGACCAGCGAGCGCGAGGCACGCACATTGGGCCGCTCGCCGTCGAGGCGGGTGATCTGCCAGTACCAGCCAGTCAGCGGCAGATCGAAGCGCGGCTCGCCGAGATCGCCAACCGTCTGGCGCTCCGTTTCCGGCGGCGCGGCGAGGTCAGCCACGAGTTGCTTGATATAGACCGAAAGCCGCTCGTCGAAACCGCGCTCGGCCGAGCGGCGGTAGAAGGTGGTGAGGCCGACGCCCGCCAGGACTAGGATGAGGACGCAGCAGAACGCTGCCGAGAGGAAGAGCCGCGCTCCCAGCGAATAACGATGGGATTTGAGGACCATCTCCCTAAATCAGACCTTTTCCGGAGCGGCGGCGATGTAGCCGAGGCCCCGGACGGTCTCGATGATGTCGACCCCGAGCTTCTTGCGGAGGCGGCCGACGAAAACCTCGATCGTGTTGGAATCGCGATCGAAGTCCTGATCGTAGAGATGCTCGACCAGTTCGGTGCGCGAAACGACGCGCCCCTGATGGTGCATCAGGTAGGAGAGAAGCCGGTATTCATGCGAGGTCAGCTTCACCGGATTGCCGTCGACCACCACGCGGCTTGCCCGCGTATCGAGCCGGACGGGTCCGCAGACCAGTTCCGAGGTGGCATGGCCGGCCGCGCGCCGTAGCAGGGCCCGCACGCGCGCCAGCAGCTCCTCGACATGGAAAGGCTTGACGACATAGTCGTCGGCGCCGGCGTCGAACCCTCCAACCTTGTCGCTCCAGCGGTCGCGCGCCGTCAGGATCAGCACCGGCATGGTCTTGCCAGCCCGGCGCCAGCCCTGCAGCACCGCGACACCATCGACCTTCGGCAGGCCGAGGTCGAGGATGACGGCGTCATAGGGCTCGGTCTCGCCGAGATAGAGCCCCTCCTCGCCGTCGAAAGCCTTGTCGACGGCGTAGCCGGCGTTCTCCAGCGCGGTCACGATCTGGCGGTTGAGGTCCTTGTCGTCCTCGACGACGAGCAGTCTCACGGTGGGTTCGCTCCAGTTTGTGCAGATGCCGGCAAGCGCTCAGCGGATGGTGGCGATCTTGCCGGATTGTCCTTCCAGCGTCACGCGTGCGACGCGCCCGTCGCGTTTCAGCGTCGTAACGACATAGACGAAATCATCGCCCTGCCGACAGAGCCTGATGCGGACGACTTCGCCGGGAGCCGCATGGCGGGCATGGCGCGAGGCCTCGGCAGGTTGCATGACCCGGCCTTCGGCAACGGCGTCGCGCGTTTCATCCGAGGACAGGCAAGACATCGGCGTCGCATCGTCGACGCGGATGATCGGCATCGGCGACGAAGTCATGAGCGCGAAAGCGAGGATCGGTTCGACCGGCATCATCGACATGGGCTAATCCCATCCGCGTGAATGGGCCATGAATGCATCACCCCGACCACAACCTAGACTAGATCATCCGACGGCGATCCGTCCACGCCATTCGCGCCCTCGCCCCACGGTTGTGCTCAGCTGGGCCAAAGACAAAGCGAGCTCCTGCTGCGCGGAGCCGAAATGCGCAAGCTCCTGCTCGGGTGGATAAATCCATTCGGGCGCGTTCACGATTTCGGCATGTATTAGCGTCTCACCATCGAGGACGCGGATTTCGTAGCGCTCAACTTCTTCGCCGGTGGGAACTTCGGCCAGATCCCACGAATCACCGTCGCTGCGGGTGCGCCGTACCCAGCTCAGACGGATGCCGGCGTCGGAACGGCGAGCCTTCGCCCGGGCCGGAGAGAACGGCAGCAGCGCATCGGCGCGCACCTCGACCGTGACCTCCGTCATCGTCGGATCGCCGACATCGTGGCGCGCGGGGCCGATGCGATAGCGGCGCTGTTTGCCGATCTCGGACAGCTGCGTCGTCAGTGTCACCGCCGCTCCGTCGAGAACGACCACGCGAGCCCCGGGCGGCAGATGGCGGGAAGCACCCGCTTCCGATCCACCAATTCCACGGACGAAATTTGAGAGGCGGAAGCGCTGCGGACCGATGAGATCGACCTGCGCCGCTGTCACGATCTCGACCTCGCCGTCCTCGCCGATCAAAGCCAGCGCGTTGGCGCCGGCGAGCGCTGCATGCGGCGACACGGACGACAGGACGCCGCCGCGTAACCGGACTTCGAGCACGGTGCGCTGATCGGTTCGCCAGAGCGGCCCTGGCGGGAGCTCGGTCAGCGTTTCGCCAATGATCGAGGGAGCCTCGACGAAGCCGCCGAGATCGAACAAGCCGGCCTCGTCGGCACTCCAGATCGCCAGCGCTCCCGGCCAGGGCGATGCGAAAGCCGCGACCGAGAGCAGCGCCGGTGGCTGCGCCGCGACGATCGGCAGGGCGAGCGGAACCACAAGAGGCCGGCCGGGCAAGGCCGGCGGCGTCCGCGGGGAGCGAGGGCCGCCCTTCGCGCCGGCACTGGAATAGATCGCCGGCTCGACCGCGCGCGCACTGACCTGCCGGGTCGGGCCATCGGCGATGCGCGTCACCCGGAACAAGCGGCGCCCCGCATCGACCGGAACGGAGACGACGTCCCCCGGCTCGAGATCAAGACAGCGCGGCGACAGCTCGCATTCCAGCGTCTCGCGCGCCGCCCACGCCTCCTGCAGGCGCTGGTCGGCCAGGCGTTGGGCCTCGGCGATGCGCGTCACGATCGCCGTCTCGACCGCGACCTCCCGGCGCGCCGCGCCGGCAAGGCGACGCGAGCGGCTTGCGGCTTTGCGATAGTCGTTTTCGCTGTCGCTGAAGTCGAGGCGCAGCTCCAGCGGCAGCTCCGTTTCCTGGCTGCGGCGCAGGGTGAAGGGCTCGCCGTCACGATCCGCAACGAAATCGTCGTGGTCGAGCAGCCGCGCGACCTTGCCGCCCCGCCCCTCGAAGCGCAGGCGCCCCGCGCTCATCACGGCGTCGAAGCCGAAGGTCTGAGCCAGCGTCTCGAGCGCCTGGCGGGCGGAAAGCGGGCGGTCGAGGACGTAGCCATCCACGAAGCCGTCCACGGTCATGCCCTCTGCAGGCGGCAGGCCGAATTCGGCGAGCAGCCCGGCGATGAGGCGATCGACCGGTATTCCCTCCAGCCGGCCGTTCAACCAATGCCCGGTCTCGAAATTGGCGCCGTCGGCCCAGATACCGCCGAGATCAGGAAAAGCCGGGAATGGCCGGGCATCCCAGTTCCAGACGACGATATGCGCGGGGTCGACCATGCGGATCCCGCTGACGGGATGAACCGGATTGCGCGTGGGATCGAAGCCGAGGCGGGCGGGATCGAAGCCGGAGATGATCGCCTCCAGCCCGCGCGTCTGCACCAGATCGTCACGAGCGCCGCTGGAGAAGGGCGGGAAGCCGCCCTCGGCCGAGCGCGTGTCGGGAAAGACATTGGGCGCGTTGGCGCCCTTGTCCACGGCCGGGATGCCGATCTCGGTGAGCCAGATCGGCTTCGCGCCCGGAACGAAGGGCGTGGCAGTGGTCTCGGCGCCCCCAGAGCGCCGGACATGCGCATTGTTCCACCAGCCATGCAGATCCTTGGGCCGAAACTGCCAAGGCTTTCCGTAGGCGCCGTCGGTGATCGGCACCCTCACCTGGGCTGTACGGCCTTCTTCATCGGCATAATACCAGTCAAAGGCTTCACCCGCAGTCAGCCGATTGCGGAGATAGGCGAGATCGGCGGGCCCGCGCGCGACGGCAGCATCGGCGTGATCGCCGGAATCGCGCCAGTCCGACAGCGGAGGATAATAGTCGATGCCAACAGCACCGATCGCCGGCGAGGCCCACAGCGGATCGAGCGGAAAATCGATGTCCTCGCCGCCGTCTCGGACATCGGCGCCATACTCCGTCCAGTCGGCGGCGTAGGTCAGGGTCGCCTCGGGCAGAATGGCTTCGACGTCCTGAGCGATCCCGATGAGGTGCTCGACCATCGGATAGCCCGACGTTGCGCGCAAATGCGTCAGCCCGACCAGTTCGGATCCGATCACGAAGCCTTCGACGCCACCTGCGGCCTGCGCCAGCATCGCGCAATGCATGATCTGGCGGCGGTACGACCACTCGTCTGGCTTGGAGCAGCCGATGGCATCGCCCACAAGCGACATGTCGGCCGGCCCGACCGTGCCGACGAAGGCGGCGACCTGCGCGGCGGCGGCCGCAGTTCCCTCCGCGCTCCCTGTGCGGCCGGGCGCGGGATCGCAGCTGATCCGGCCGCGCCAGGGATAGCGCGGCTGGCTGACCCCACCCGACCAGGGGTCCGGCAGGGCATTGCCGATCGGGACATCCATCATCAGGAAGGGATAGAGGACGACTTCGAGACCGTAATCGAAGCGCAGGCGCCGAATCAGTGCGATCACGCTCTCGTCGGAGGGCGTGCCGCCGAAGGCCGGGCGGCCGTCCATTTGGCTGACGGGGCGGCCCGAAGCGCGCGCCAGCCCTGCGACCGACCATTCGGCACCGACCGTCGGCTTGTGCGGAATCTCGACGCGCGGCGCGACGCTGCAGGAACCGGCGCGCAGATCGTCGCCGAACCAGGACACCACGAGCGAAACGGAGCGCAAACCGGGGCAGAGCGCGAGGAGATGGCCGAGCGCCGTATCGACGTCCGAGCCGCCATAGAGCTGGTGGCGCGTCAGGCTCTCGCTGACGCCCGGCTCGGGCTCATGGCTGACCGGCCTGGTGTCGTAGACGAATTCGCCGGCGCCGGGGATCAGCGAGACGGCGCGGATCATGCCACCCAGCCCCTCGACGGCACGCACGACCTCGAAATCGAACTGGGGCACGCGATTGCCATAGTCGGCAAGCGGGAGGCGCTCGAAGACGACATAGGCCAAGCCGCGGTAGGCCGGCGCGTCGCCCGCCTCCTTCGCGGCGATCAACGGATCCGGCTCCTGCGCTTCATGCCCGTGATGGACGCGCATCGCGACCGTGTTGACGTCGAGCTCACGTCCGTCGACCCAGATGCGCCGGATGAAGGCGATCGGCCCCTCGCAGAGGCCGATCGCGAGGTTGGCGTGGTAGCTGTAGGTTGTCTCAAAAGTCTTCTTCGAGCTGCCACCCTTGGCGCCGCTCTTGCTGCGGGTGACCGAAACGCTGACCTCCTCCTCGAAGCGCGTCGCCCAGATGAGCTGGCCGCCGAGGCGTGCCCGGCCATAGACCCGCGGAATCGATGCGCCCTCGGTGGAGGCGAGCCCGTTCACCTCCTTCAGCCGCGGCCCTTCGACCATCTTGTTGCCGCCTGCGCCGCCGAGCCAGGCCTGGTCGATGGTCGCGCCGGCCAGACCGCCGAGCGCCTGGCCGATCATGCCGCCGACCGGGCCGCCCAAGGCTGTGCCGAGCGCAGCGCCCGCGACCTGGAGGAGAAGCGTCGCCATCAGTCGGTCACTCCGGGGAAGGAAAAGGCATGGCTGAGATGGCGCCGCCACCAGGGCGTGAACGCGACCTCGGCGACGGCCGCCCCGTCATGGGCGTGGATGATGCGATCGGGCGCGCTCAGGATGGCGCAGTGCTTTGCCGGCAGATGCTCGCGCCAGCGGAAGAGCAGCACATCGCCACGCCGTTCAGCCCCGGTCGCGACCGGCATGAGATGGCGCAGCGCCGCGCTCGCCAGCGTCTCCTGCCGCAGGCTTTCGGCCCAATTTGCCGTGTAGGGCGGCGGCGCTTCCGGCTCCTCGCCCAGCAGATCGCGCCAGATCCCCCTGACGAGGCCGAGGCAGTCGCAGCCGACGCCGCACAGCGAGGCCTGGTGGTGATAGGGCGTGCCAAGCCATAGACGCGCGGCTTCGACGATTTCATCGCGTCTCATCGGAACAGGCTCCCCCCGTCGAGCGCACCGTCGCCGGGACGGACGCCGCCGATGATGAAGTCCGTCGTCGGCATATGCGGAAAGCCGCGGAAATTGACGCCGTTTCCGAATTTCGTCCGGCAGGTGGCGAAGCTCTTGTCGCATCCCGGCGCGACGCTAAAAGCGTCGCCTGCAAGGATCGCTCCGGCCGGAATCTGCCAGAGCTGGAAGACGGCGTGATCGCCCTCGATGCCGTGCCGCTTCACCTCCGTGGCGAAGCCGGCGTTGGCGCCGCCGGTGAAGACAAGCCGTCCGCCGGTGAAGTGGCCATCGGGATAGGAAGCGAGCGCTCCCGCGGTCAGCGTCAGGCGGCCATCGCTCCCACTGACGGCCGCGGCGACCGGCACCAATGCGACGCCGCAGCGCGCATCGCCGAGATCCGCCGAGCACGAGCGCAGGTAGAGGCGTCCACGCTCCTCGTCGAAGGCCTTGGCGATGCCGCGCATCTCGGCCGTGAAGCCGTACTCGCCGCGCCGCACCTCGCCGACGAAGCCCTCCTCGAGCAGCAACCTCTGCTCGGGCACGGCCCAATTGACCAGCCAGACGCGGACTCGCGCATCGTCGTAGAGCCCCCGCGCGAGGTCGGCCTCGTTCAGGCCCGATGCCGCGAAAGCACCGGCGACATCGCCGCCGCCGATGGCGAATCCCAGCTCGGCCGTCGTCTCGGCTGCCTCAAGCCCGGTCGACGCCGCATAGGTCAGACCGTCGAAGTCTAGAGCCCGGTCATGATCGGTGAAGCCGAGCACCAGCCCGTCGCGCCGCGTCAGGCTCCAGCAGCGGCACAGGGTGGTCGCCCCGCTCTCGATATGGGCGGCGAGACCGGCGGGGATAGCGCGCATGGTGGAACCTCAGGGCAGGATCTCGACGACGGGGATGCGCGGGATCTCGCCAGCCTCGAAAGCCGAGAGATCGACATCGATCGCGTCGACGTCGAAGCGCACGGGAACGTCGAAGGCGAAGCCAGCGGTCACCGTCGCGCCCGGTGGCGGGATCGAGCCGGGCGCGAAGGTGATGCGCCCGGTCGCGGTGTCGCAGGCGAAGCTCTCCGCCGGCTGCTCGACGCCATCGAGCGCAATCTGCACGGTGCCTTCGCATGGCTTCGCAATCGCGCGGCTATAGGCGGACGGGCCGGCGCCATAGATCTTGCAGAGCTGGAAGGCCGCCGCGACGCCATCGCCAATCCCGATGATCTGATCCGTGGCGGCAGGCTCGCGCGAGGGAGGCGAGCTCTTCCAGTCGAGCTGGTCGCGCCAGCGGAAACCATGAAGCCGGCCGCGGCGCTCCTCGAAGAAGCTGACGACGGCCGCCAGGGCATCGAAGCTGCGTACGCCGAGCCCGGCGTCGTAGCGGCGCCGGGAATGGGCCCAGCGGCTATTACGAACCTCGCGCCCGGAGGCGAGCGTGACGATCTGCGTCTGACGCTCCGGCCCACCCCGCGCGCCACGCGCCACATCGGTCGGAAAACGGACTTCGTGAAAATCAGCCATGGGGACTCCGCTCATAGCGCACGGCTGCCGCGCGCAACGGCGCGGGCGATCGCGGCGGAGACCTGCGCTTCGGACCGGCGGAAGCTCTCGGCGTCGGGCGTCGACACCTGCACGACAACGCTGGGTGGCCGCACTGGGCCGCTGCCCGCCGCGCGCACGCCAAGCCGCCCATCGGGGCCGCGCGACAGCGGCATGATGGCCTCGGCGCCGCGCTCGCCCATCAAGCCGAGTCCGCGCCCGGTCGGGAAATAGGATGGGGAAGCAACGATGCCGCCTTCGGCGAAGGCCTTGACCGGAATGCTCGCAGCGACCGACCCAAAGCCGCCGGTGAACAGGTCAGTAAGACTTTTCACACCCATGCCGAGCAGACTGGAGAGGCCTGTCTGGAGCGGCTTGAGAGCCGTCTTGAGCAGGCTGTCGGTCAGCGAGCGGCCGACGCTACGCAGCACGTCCTCGAAGCGCTTGCCCTCCACGACGCCGCGAGAGAACGCATTTACGATCGATTTACCAAAGCTTTCCGAGGTTTTGCTCAAAGATTGAGTCAATTTATCCATCGTCCGCAGATCAGACAGACGATCGGTCTCGACCTCATCGTCACCGGTCATGTCATCCTCTTCAGATATTGATTCAGGAATTCAACTCAACTGTCTGGATGGGCGGCCATGAGAGCTGCCAGAGCGGCGCGATCCGTGGCGCCGCCGGCTTCGCTCTGATGTGCCCTCAGGGCTGCCGCGATCTCGCGCGGCGTCGCCGCCCAGAACTGCTCGGGCGGCCAGGCCAGCCGCCCTAGCCCGAAGGCCATGACATCGCTCCAGGGAAAGGCCGCCGACGGCTTCACGCCCCCGGCGGCGGCGAAGGGCGGCCCGTATCGCCCTCGCCGAAAGTGGCTTCCAGCAGCGCAATCGCGGCTTTGATCGCCCCGCTCAGCCCACCGTCGAAGGACAGGTTCGCCACATCCTCGTCCCGAATCGCCCTGCCCGCCCCCCGCAAGCCCGCCGCGAGAATGCGGATGATGTCGCGGGCGGAGAGCCGGCCATGCACGAAGCGCTCCCCGAGAGCGGGCAGGCTGTCGACGGCGAAGGCATGCTCCAGCTCGGCCAGCGCTCCCAGCGTCAGCCGCATGGGCAACGCATCGCCCGCGACCATGAGCGCGGTCTCTCCTCTGTGACGATTGACCATCACCGTCTCCTCAAAGCGCCGTGAAAGCGAGCGGGCCGGCGGATTCCAGCGAGAGGTCGAACGTGACCTCCCCGGCATGGTCGCCCCGGTACTCGAGGCTCGTCAGCTGGAAGAGACCTTCGATTATGCCGAAATCCGGCACCACGACCTGCCAACCTTGGATCAAACCGTCGAAAAAAACCTGGCGGACGAGAGCGTCGGAAGCCTCATCCTTGAAGATGCCGGAGCCGCTGATGCTGGCCCGGCGCACGCCCGCCCCGGCCAGTAATTCGCGCCAGCGCCCCGCGGATTCCGAATGGGTCACGTCCACGGTCTCGGCGTTGAACGCGATCTGCCGCGCCCGCAAGCCTGCGACGGTGACGAATGCGCCGACGCCATCCGCCGCCTTGAGCAGCAGATCCTTGCCTTTCTGTGCCGCCATGCGGCTTCTCCTTCCAATATTGGGGGTTGCCGGTGTCAGAGTGTTTCGGTGACCGCCCGAAAGCGGATCGTCACATGGCCGAGCCCGCTGCGCGGCTCGCGGGCGAGCCGGCTCGACAGCCAGCGCAGATTGACGAGGGCGTGCCCTTCCAGAGCGAGTTCGGCTTCGTCGAGCGCGCCGACGATCAGCCCAGCCGCCTGCAAGGCCTGCTGCGAGGAGCCGCTTTGCGACGCCCAGACGACGAGCGCGAGTTCCTGCTCGCAGCCGCGTTCGCTGCCGGTCGACCAGTCGCGGGCCTCGACATCGCCATGGACGACGTAGAGGCCGCGAGCCGCGCGCGGCGCCTCGCCATGGATGCGGCCGGGGCCGATCAGCGCCGTCAGCGCGGCATCGGCCGTCAAGCGAGCCTGAATTGCAGCGCGCAGGGCAAGGATCGCGCCGCTCATGGCTTCACCTCCTCCGCAAGACAGACGAGGCGCCGACGCGAACCGTCGGGATCGGCAACCGTTCGGATGTCGAAGATCCGGTCGCCGTCGCGCAGCCGCTTGCCGCCGTCGAGATCGCCGCGCCAACGCAGCGTCACGCGATGAGTGCCAACCTGCTCCGGGCGCCCCTGACGCCATTGCTCGGCGCCCGCAAGCCATTCGACCTGCGCCCAGAAGGCGGCCACCACCTCGAAGACCTGGGTTACCCCTCCCAGCTCATCCGGCGTGGAAACCGGCGCTTCCAGAGTAAGCCGGCGCCTCAGTCTGCCGATCGCAGCTCCAGCAGCCCTCGCCATGGTCAAAGCCTTCCACGGCGGAACGGAGACACCAACGCTGCGATCGCACTCGGCAGCGCCCGTGCGTCGCGGCTGGCGACATCGCCGCGCTCCTCGAACCAGCGGGCGGCCAATCTGAGCACGGCCTGGCGCAGGGGGGCGGGCACGGCGGCGGCTGTCGCCCCGTACCCGGCAACGATGTCGATCTCGATCGCGCCGTGATGGCGGCCGATCTCCGGCAGCTCTCCGGTTACGCGGATCAGTGGAGGGTCGGCACTCCTGTCCAGCGTGAGCGCCGCCTCGGCGACCGGTTGCGGAGCCCCGAGCATATCGTAGACCCGCGCCGCCTCGATCCTTGCGATCGGCGACAGCGGCAGCCTGATCTCGCCATTGCCGGGCCAACGATCGAGAACGATGCGCCAGGGCTGCTCGATCAGGCAGCGGCCCGCTGCCGCTTCGATCATCAGCCGAGCGGCCGTGATCAGTGTAGCGAGCAGATCATCCTCATTGTTATGGTCCAGGCGCAGGAATAGCCGGGTCTCGTTGAGCGTGACCGGTTCTGCCGTCGGCGGAGCCAGGGCGAGCGGCGTCATGTTCATCCCCTTCGTGGAATCGTCTGAAAGGTTCATTTGCGGAGCGAGGCGCGCTATCAGCGTTCCATCGGAAAGGAGCACTCGATGCGCATCGCGAATTGGATCGTCGCCGCCTCGCTCGGCGGCGCGGTCTGCGGGCTCGGCCCCCTGCCCGCGCAGGCCGTGGTCGGCGGGCGTGAAGGCGGACCCGCCGTCGGCTCGACCTTGATGGTGCTCAATGCCCGCGGCGGGGTATGCAGCGGTATCGTGCTCTCGCCGCGCGCCATCCTGACAGCGGCTCACTGCGCCGCCGGCGGAACGGAGCTGCGCATCCATTGGCGCGAAGCTGGCGAGCCCGTCCTGATCGCGCCTGCGGCGGTCAGCTTGCATCCCGAGTTCGATGCCGGTGCGATCCGCAGCCGGCGGCGCTCGATCGACCTCGCTCTGATCCGGCTCGCCGAGCCTCTGCCGGCGCGTTTCGCCCCTGCGGAGCTGGCCGACGGGCCGCTGCCTCCAGCAGGAAGCCCTGTCACGCTCGCCGGTTATGGGGTCGCCCGCGAGGGCGAAGCCCGCAGCACGGGCACATACCGATCCGCCACCCTGGCGGCGATCGAGCCCTATGGACCGAGCCGCATCCTGCTGTGGGCGGCCGATCCGGCCGGTGCGGGCAAGCAGCCCGGCGCCAGCGC
Source organism: Allobosea sp. 10L417 (assembly GCF_056395485.1). NCBI lineage: Bacteria > Pseudomonadati > Pseudomonadota > Alphaproteobacteria > Hyphomicrobiales > Alloboseaceae > Allobosea > Allobosea sp. 10L417. The sequence continues at coordinate 190,317 of NZ_JBFTJP010000002.1, read as the reverse complement.
CTGCCAGGGTGATTCCGGCGGACCGATCTTCGCCGATGGCGGCATCAGCGCCGTGACGAGTTGGTCCACCGGTCCGAAAGGCCGCAATTGCGGCCTCCTCACCCAGGGCATTCTGGTCGCGCCGCAACGCCAGTGGATCGACACGACACTTTCCCGATGGGGCGATACGGCACGCTGGTCAAAAGGCCGGTGAAAACGCTGGACTGCGCCGCGCCACCTCCTAGATTGATCGGCCGTCCACTGGTTCACATCATGATCCTGCGCTCGCTTACCGCTCTCGCGTTTTCCCTTCTGGCTGCCGCAACGGCGCAGCCCGCTCTGGCCGTCGTCGGAGGCACCGACTCACGCGATGCCCATGGAGCGCGTGCCTGGACCGTGCGGGTCGAGACCAGCCGGGGCGAGCTCTGCTCGGGCGCTGTGATCGCGCCTGAGATCGTGCTGACGGCCGCGCATTGCCTGATGGGCGGCGGCTCGATCAGCGTGGTCAGCCTCGACCCCCGTTTCCGCGCGCGGCGGCAGATCGTCGTCGCGGTCCTGCCGCATCCGAGTTTCGTGCCCGGCACTACGCCGCGCACGCAACCGGGCACCGACCTCGCCCTGCTGCGGCTGGCACAGCCGCTGCCGCCGGATATCGAGCCGCTCACGCTGGGCGGCGGCCTCTGGCAAGGCGAAACCGTCACCATGGCGGGCTACGGCCTCTCCGCCGAGAACAACAAGCGCACCGCCCGTCGCCTGCGTGAAACGCAGCTGCTCAACGCCGGCAACTATACGACCCAGAACACGGTCAAGGTCGCGGTCGACATCGAGGCGCGCGGCGAAACGCCGGGCGCAGGCGCGTGCCGCGGCGATTCCGGCGGTCCGGTGCTGCGCGGCTCGACGCGCTCGCGGGATCTCGTCGGCATCGTGAGCTGGTCGAGCGGACCGCTCAACACGCGTGCCCGGCGCATTTGCGGCGGCTTCACCGCCATTACGCCGATCAGCGACTACCGCGGCTGGATCTCCGAGGGCAGCGCACGGCTGCTTTCGTTCGGCAGCGAGGCGCCACCGGACGAGGCGGCCCAGCCGCGCGCTGCCTTCAGCTGGTGGTTTTCGCGCTGAGCAACTTCAGACCGCGAATTTCAACCCCTTGATCGCCGCGAAATCCTGCACGCCGCCGCCCACGCGCTTGGTCGTGTAGAACAGCACATACGGCTTGGCGGAATACGGGTCGCGCAGGATGCGCACGCCCGCCCGGTCGACGACGAGGTAGCCGCGCCGGAAATCGCCGAAGGCGATCGAGACCGCGTTGTTGGCGACGTTCGGCATGTCTTCCGCCTCGACCAGCGGGAAGCCGAGCAAGGTCGCTGGCGCACCGGCGGAAGCTGGCGGCTGCCAGAGATAATTCCCGGTGGTGTCCTTGAACTTGCGGACAGCGGCCTGCGTCTTGCGGTTCATCACGAAGGAAGCGTTCTGGCGATAGCCGGCCTTCAGCGCGTAGACGAGGTCGACCAGCACGTCGGACGGGTTCGAGGCGGCGAAGGCGCCGGCCACACCGGTGTGGAGCACGCCGATATTGCCCCAGGCCCAGCTCGCATCGGCTACGGTCGGGTAGGCGAGGAAGCCCTTCGGCTTGTCGGTGCCGTCGCCATTAACGAAGGCGGCGCCCTCCTGCTCGGCGAAAGCGCTCTCGGCCTCTTCGGCGATCCACTGGTCGATGTTGACGATGGCATCGTCGAGCAGCGTCTGCGTCGCGGCCGGCATGGCATAGAGTTCCATCGCCGGGAAGGAGAGCTCGGCCAGGGTGGGCGAACCCGTCTGCGGGCGCGCCGCGGTCTCCGCGACCCAGCCCGCGGCCGGGCCGGTCGTCGAGAAGGCCTTCTTGTAGGTGCCCGACGAGATCGTCCGCACTGTCGCCAGCGACCGGATCGGCGAGACGCTGGCCAGGCGGCGCAGGATCTCGCCCTCGACGGTCGAAGGCGCCAGGTAGCCGCCATCCGGGCCGGAGCCGGTGGAAAGCGCCTTGGCCTCCAGCCGCTTCAGGCCGCCGGCCTCGCCGGTGCGGACATAGGCCGCGAAGGCCGCCTTGTGCTCGGCGACGAGCGGGTCGCGGGCCGGGCCGTCCTGGCCGAGCGGCGGGCGGGCCCGGTCGAGAGTCAGCCGGTCGATGCGGCGCATGGTGTCGTCGAGCGCGGCATCCATGCGGATGAGCTTCTCCTCGGTCAGCGGATCGGCACTGTTGCGAGCTTCGATCCCGGCGAGGCGCTCGTCATTGGCGGCGCGATAGCTATCCAGCGTGTAGCGCAGATCCTCGAAGGCGAGCGCGAGGTCGGCGCCGGCCGCCTTGGTCTCCGGAGCATGGTCGAGATGGGTCATGGATTCTCCTCGGGTGAAGGTCAAAGGAAAGCGAGGTTGCGGAAGGCCGTCTTGACGGCGCTGATCCGGGCCTGGGGCAGCATCGGGAAGGTCACGATAGAGACCTCCCAGAGATCGACGCGCTCGAGCCGGCGCAGCCCGGAGCGGGGCTCGTTGCGGGCGCGATCGGGGCGGAAGCCGATCGACAGCCCGTCGATCGCACCTTCCCGCATCAGGGCATGGATTTCGCGAGCGCGGGCGACGGCAAGCGAAAGCCGGCCGCGCACGAAGAGGCCGCGGCTGTCCTCGCTCAGGCTCAGCCAGCGGCTGAGCGGCTCGGCCGGGTCGTGCTGCCAGAGCAGCTTGACGCCGGAGGGCCCGCGCCGGGCGAGACTATCGCGGAAGGCGCCGGGCTCGACCACGTCCTTCCCGAGATCGGGGATGCGGAACAGGCTGGCATAGCCCTCGAAGACCCCGTCCGGCATGACGCGCGCCGGCTGCAGCGGCAGCAACTTGGATTCGAGTGGAAGCCGATGCGGGCCGTTCATCGGCCTCCCTCCGCGCCTTTGCCGGCTTGCGGACTCCCTCCCTCCAGCTTCGCCAGCGTGCGGACGAAGCTGCTGAAGGTCTCCGTCGTCACGCCTTGGGGGCGCGCCTTGGCCGGCTGTGGCCGGCCGGTTCCCGGCCTGGTCGATGGCGGTTTGGCATCGCTGCTGCCCTTCATGATGGATCCCCCTCGTGGCGCGCGTTGAAGCGGTTGAGTTCGCGGACGAAGTCGTCGAAGCGGCGGTTCGCCGCGGTCAGTTCGCGTAGGACGAGCCAGGCGAGGCCGGAGGCGCTCGCGGCCCAGAGCAGCAGGCCGAGATGGCCGACATCGGCCCGGCCGATGAAGGCCGTAACGATTTGGTCGAGCATGTTCATGATTGCTCCTTCCCGGAGGCGCGCCGGCCGTAGCCGACCGCTTCGCGTTTCTCGTCGTCGTCGAGGAAATTCGCCGCGCCGACGCGCCGCCAGAGCGATTCGCGCTCGTCTGCGAGCGCCTCGACCGCATCGAGATCAGGTTCCAGCAAAAGGTCATCGCCGAAGGCGGGGCCAAGCCATTGCGCCAGCGACTGCGCCGTGCGTCTCACCAGTGGGATCACGGTCTGGCGCCAGAGTGCGCGGTTGGCCTCGGCGAAATTGGCGTGCGTGTTGTCGCCGGGCAGGCCGAGCAGCAGCGGCGGCACGCCGAAAGCGAGCGCGATCTCGCGCGCCGCCGCGCCCTTCGCCGAGACGAAATCGAGTTCCGCCGGGGTTAACGAGAGCGGCTTCCTATTATCAACGAGAGACACCGAAATTCGTCGCCAGTGCTGCTGACGAGTGAGGTCGGGCGCCATCCGCTCGGGTGCAGGCGGCGTAGGCTACAAGGCCATTCTCCCCAACATGCTTGCGACAAGCAGCGGTTGCAGTAGGGTCGCCATCAACGACCGACTCCCGGGGGCCAAGTGACCACAGACCTTCAAGACATCTCGCGACGCCTTTTCGCTGCGGCCGATCAACTTTGGACCAACAGCAACCTGCGCCCGGATCAGTACGCGCAGCCGGTGCTGGCGCTCATCGCTCTTCGCCAGATGGAGGCCAAATTCGAAGCGGTCCACAACGACCTACAGCCTCACTTCAAGGGTCGCCTGAAGCCCACGCCGGCCGACTATCAAGCCCGTGGTGCGGTCTACCTCCCGGAGGTGGCCCGCTTCTCGCGGCTGCTGGCGCTGCCCGGGACCGCGGACCTTGGCGCCGAGCTGAACGCCGCCATGAAGGGGATCGCCGAGGCGAACCCGGACCTCGCAGGTGCGCTACCCCAGGGCTATCAGGGTCTGCCGAACTCCGTACTGCAGGAGCTGCTGCGCCTCCTGGCACCGCTGAAGATCGAAGGGGACGCCTATGGGCTCATCTTCGAGTACTTCATGGGCCAGTTCGCCTCCTCCTTCATGCAGAAGGGTGGCGAGTACTTCACCCCAGCCTCCATCGTGAAGCTCATCGTCGAGGTAATCGAGCCCTATCACGGCGCGATCCTCGATCCGGCTTGCGGCTCGGGTGGCATGTTCGTGCATTCCGCGGAGTTCGTCCGCCGCCACCACAAGGCCCCCGAGAGCGAGATCAGCGTTTTCGGCGTCGAGAAGATGGCTGACACACTCCGCCTCTGCCGCCTCAACCTGGCGATCCACGGGCTCTCAGGTGATCTGCGCGAAGCCAGCAGCTACTACGACGACCCGCATAAACTCATCGGGCGGTTCGACTTCGTGATGGCGAACCCGCCCTTCAACCAGTCGGAGGTTGACCGGGCAAAGCTGGTCAACGAAGCCGGGACGGTTGATGCGCGGTTCCCGTTGGGGCTGCCTACCGTCAACAACGCGAACTACCTCTGGATCAACCTGTTCTACGCTGCGCTGAACGCGACGGGTCGCGGTGGTTTTGTGATGGCCAACAGTGCCTCGGACGTGGGTGGTAGCGAGCGCGAGCTTCGGAGGAAACTCATTAAGACCGGTGCGGTGGACTGCATCGTCGCGGTGGGCCCAAACATGTTCTTCACGGTCACCCTACCGGTGATGCTCTGGTTCCTCGACAAGGGCAAAGCAACGGGCCCACGAGGCGACCAGGTCCTGTTCATCGATGCACGGCACTTTTTTCGACAAGTGACACGGGCCCACCGAGTCTTTGATCCGGACCACATCGAGTTCATCGGCAACATCGTCAGGCTGTGGCGCGGAGAGGAGATGGAGACCCACGCTGGCAGCAAGCCACGCATGACAGAGGTCTTCCCAGATGGCCGCTATCGGGACATTCCGGGCCTCTGCAAGGTGGTCGGGCGGGAAAAGATTGAGGACGAGGGCTGGAGCTTGAACCCTGGACGCTATGTGGGCGTCGTGCCAGGGCAGCCGGTCGAGGATGGGGAGTTCAAGTTGAAGCTGGAGGCCCTGCAGGAGGAACTGGAGGCGTTGAATGCCGACGCCGCTGGACTTCAGGCACGGATCGCGCAGAACGTGGCGGAGCTGTTCGACGCATGACGATCCCCACCGGATGGCGAAAGATGGTGCTCGCGGACGTATGCAGTCTCCGGGGTGGCTCGGCATTCAAGCCAGCCTTGCAGGGGCGGACTTCCGGCAAGTACCCCTTCATCAAGGTTCGGGACTTCAACTCTAGCCAGAACCTGATCCGCATCAACGACGCCGACCACTGGGTTGAGGAGACGGATACATCTTCAATCCAGGGAAAACCGTTCGTCTCGGGAACGTCGGTGTTCGCGAAGATCGGAGAGGCGCTGAAGCACAACCGAGTTCGATTGCTCACGCGCCGAACCTTCATTGACAACAACTTGATGGGCGCGGTGCCCAAGCCTGAGGTGGTCGAGCCCAACTTCTTGTTTCAACTTCTCCGAACGTTCGACTTCGGGGCGAGCAACGCGGGTACCGCAGTTCCATATCTTACCGCCTCCAATCTTGGGCGGTCGGAAGTGTTGGTGCCGCCACTCGACGTGCAAAGTCGCATCGTCGCTATCCTCGGCGCGTATGACGACCTGATTGAGGTGAACCGGCGCCGGATCGCGCTAATGGAGGAGATGGCGCGGCGCCTGTTCCAGGAGTGGTTCATTCACTTCCGGTTCCCGGGGCATGAAGGCGTGCCTGGAGGTGACCAACTGCCGGACGGCTGGCGTTTAGTCCCTTTCGGCAGCCTCGCAGCCGAAGTACGGGACGCTATCGATCCGAGTGATGTGGGCGGCGCGACACCATACGTCGGACTGGAACACATTCCTCGCCGATCCACGACCCTCGATGATTGGGGGCGGTCGGACGAGGTCACGAGCTTAAAGCTGCGGTTCACGCGCGGCGATGTCCTGTTCGGTAAGATCAGGCCGTACTTTCACAAGGTCGCTTGGGCTCCGATTGCTGGAGTTTGTTCCTCAGACGCGATGGTCTTCCGCAGTAGATCCGCGGACCACGCAGGCCTTGTCCTCGCCGTCGCCTCCAGCGACCAATTCGTCGCGCACTCGGTGCAGACGTCGAACGGTACTAAGATGCCCCGAGCCAACTCCGGTGTCCTTGCTCAGTATCCGGTCCCGCTGCCGCCCGAGGAGCTGCTCCATAGGTTCAATGGCGTGATGTTTGATTGGGTCGAAATGGCAGCTGTGCTCAACGCAGCCAACCGGCGCCTCGTCGCCTCCCACGACCTCCTGCTCCCCCGCCTGGTCTCTGGAGAGTTGTCGGTCGCCGCTGCCGAACACGAGCTGAAGGCCGCGGCCTGATGCGTCCTGCTGGTGCCTCGCCCTCCCTCTCAGGCACTATCGCCAGTGAGATGGCCGTGGTGGAGGTGCCGGCCATCGAGCTGCTGCAGTCCCTTGGTTGGCAGCATCGTGACCTTATGCAGGAGGAGCCGGGGGCGAAGAACCCCACAGGGCGTCTGTCCTTCCGCGAGGTGATCCTCCCCGCTCATCTCCGCGTTGCGCTGCGCCGGCTGAACCCTGCGTTGCCGGAGGAGGCGTTGCAGCAGGCCGAGGCGAAGCTGACGGAAGACCGCTCCGCCATGTTGCCTGTAGCGGCCAACCGAGAGGTCTACAGGCTCCTGCGCGATGGCGTTCCCGTCGAGGTGCGGCAGCCGGATGGCTCGCTGAAACCGGAGCGCATCGCCCTGATCGACTGGACGAACCCGGCCAGCAACGACTTCTTCCTCGCGTCCCAATTCTGGATAGAGAGCGACCTCTACAAGCGCCGGCCGGACACGGTCGGCTTCGTTAACGGAATTCCCCTCCTACTCGCGGAGTGGAAGGCCCCGATGCAGTCTGTTCAGGAAGCCTACGAGGCCAACCTGCGGGACTACCGCGACACCATTCCGCGAATGTTCGACTTCAACGGCTTCACGATCCTCTCCAACGGCCTGGAAGCCCTCATGGGCGCAGGCCATGGTCCTTTCGAGAGCTTCGCGCCGTGGAAGAAGCTGGAGGAGGACGACCCCACGAGCGTGGCGATGGAGACCCTGTTGCGGGCGACCTGCGAGCCGCCGCGCTTCCTCGATCTTATCGAGAACTTCCTGCTCTTCGACGATGCCCGTGGTGGGTTGCGGAAGGTGGTCGCGAAGTACCATCAGATGCTCGGCGTAAACCGCGCCATCGAGGCAGTCGAGCAGATCGGGGAGAACCGCGGCCGCCTCGGCGTCTTCTGGCACACCCAGGGCAGCGGCAAGAGCCTCTCCATGGTTATGTTCGCCGAAAAGGTACTGCGCCGCCTCGGTGGCAACTGGACCTTCGTGGTGATCACCGACCGGCAAGAGTTGGACGAGCAGATCGCTGGCACATTCGCGACCGTCGGAGCACTCTCTAAGAAGGTCGCTGACTGCCAGGCCCAGAGCCGGGTTCACCTCCGTGAACTTCTCGCTGGCCAAGAGCGATACGTTTTCACGCTGATCCACAAGTTCTCAGTCGAACGTGGCGAGGCGATGCCGGTGCTGTCGACGCGGAGCGACATTATCGTCATCACCGACGAGGCCCACAGAAGCCAGTACGACCAACTCGCCGCCAACATGCGCCGAGCGCTGCCCAACGCGGCCTTTATTGGCTTCACCGGGACGCCACTGATCGCGGGCCAGGAGGAGCGCACCCGCGAGGTCTTCGGCGACTACGTCTCGGTCTACAACTTCGCGCAGTCCATCGCGGACGGCGCCACCGTGCCCCTCTACTACGAGGCGCGGAAACCGGAGCTGCAGCTCGACGCCGAAGAGCTTCGGGACGACCTTGATGACCTGCTCGACGAAGCCGCTCTCGACGAAGATCAGGAGAAGCGGCTGCAGCGGGAGTTCGCCCGGCAGTACCACCTGATCACCCGCGAGGACCGGTTGGACCAGGTTGCCGCCGATCTCGTTCGCCACTTCGCAGCCCGTGGGTACCTCGGCAAGGCGATGTTCGTCGCCATCGACAAGGCCACTGCGGTCCGCATGCACGACAAGGTGAAGGCCAACTGGACGGCGCTACTGATGGCTGAAGAAGCGCGACTGGCGGCAGCTCCCGAAGAAGCCCGGGGCGCCCTTGCGGAGCGCTTGGAGTGGATGCGCTCGGTCGATATGGCGGTGGTGGTCAGCTCGTCGCAGAATGAGATTGCGGACCTCAAGGCGAAGGGTCTCGACATACTTCCCCATCGCGAGCGGATGCAGAAGGAGGACCTAGAGAGCAAGTTCAAGGATCCGGACGATCCCCTCCGGATCGTCTTCGTTTGCGCGATGTGGATCACCGGCTTCGATGTGCCGACCTGCAGCACGGTCTATCTCGACAAGCCGATGAAGAACCACACGCTGATGCAGACCATCGCCCGGGCGAACAGGCGGGCGCCGGGCAAGAGCGCGGGCGTCATCGTCGACTATGTCGGCGTCTTCTTGAACTTGCAGAAGGCCCTTGCGATCTACGCGGGGCAGCAGGGCGGTGGCGCTCCGATCCGGAATAAGGGCGAGCTGGTCGCCGTGTTGGACGAGGCGCTGGCGCGAGCGCGAACCTTCTGCACGGGCGTGGGTGTCAACATCGACGCCATACTCACGGTGGACAAACTGGCGCGGCTGGCACTGATCGGAAAGGGGGTCGAGGCCCTGATCGCACCGGACGAGCGACGACGGGAGTTCTTCCGCCTCGCGGGAGCCACCACGCGTGCCTACAAGGCTCTCCTGCCGGACGAGAGAGCTGCCCCCTACCTCAAGCCCGTGGCGGCCGTCCACGTGCTCGCAGAGGCCGTGCGGGGTAAGCTCGGTCCTGTGGACATCGCCGCCATCTCGGCAAAGATCGAAGCTTTATTGGACGAGAGGGTCGAGGGCGTGGCGATCACCGCGCCCATCATCCAGGGTGACGAGGCCGGAGGGCGTGTCGACCTGTCCAGCATCGACTTCGAGAAGCTCGCGGCACTGTTCGCTAGCCAGCCCAAGACGGCGGCCGAACAACTCAAGACGGCGGCCGAGAGGAAGGCCCACGACATGGCCGCGAAAAACCCAACCCGGGTTCACCTCGTCGAGAAGTTCGAGAAACTAGTCGACGAGTACAACCTCGGCACACTCGACGCCGAAACCTTCTTCGCCGCGTTGAAGAAACTCATCGCCGAGATGGGCGATGAGGACCGCCGGGCGGCTCGCGAAGGACTGAGCGAGGATGAACTCGCGATCTTCGACCTTCTGAGCAAGCCCGAACCTAGGCTCACTAAGGCCCAGGAGGTCGAAGTGAAGAGGGTGGCCCAAGAGCTGCTGGAGAAGCTCCAGGAGTTGCTGCACGTGAACCAATGGCAGTTGCGGCCTCAGCCCCGCGCCGCGGTTCAGTCGACGATCCGGTTCGCGCTGAACGATCTCCCCGAAGAGCCCTATCCGGAGGAGGTCTGGAACGAGAAGGTCGATGCCGTCTGGCAGTTCGTGTTCAGCCGGTATCGAGCAGACGCAGGTGCAGTCGCGGCGCGTTGAGCGAAGCTCGCCGCCGCGCGAAGGCTCGGCCATTTTGCCGCAAAAATCTGAGACGCCATCCACATAGCGGCGGGCGCCATTTCCCCCCGCACCACCACCCTTCCGCTCTCGTAGGCGACCAAGCGTCGCCTTCGGAGCCCACACAAGCGTGGCGCGGCGGCAGTGTTCCTTGGAGTGGGCGCGGAATGGCCTTCAAGTCCCGTGCAGCGTTCCACAGAGCTTGCCCTAGTGGGCCGTTCCAAGATCAGCTGCCTTCGTTCCACACGAGTGGTCCATTGACATTCGCGCCAACATCTAAGAACCTAGTGGAACAACGCGACTGGAGACAGCCATGCTCATCGGATACGCCCGCACCTCCACCCTCGACCAGATGGCGGGCCTCGAAGCCCAGCAACGGGACCTCAAGACGGCCGGCTGCGAGCGGACCTACCTCGAGCAGGTGTCATCCGTCGACGTGGCGGAACGGCTGGAGTTGGCCCGAGCCCTCGACAATCTCCGCCCTGATGACGTGCTCGTCGTGACCAAGCTGGACCGTCTGGCCCGTTCTATGGCCCACTTGATGGAACTGCTGAAGCTCGTCGAGGGCAAGGGGGCCACCCTGCGCATCCTCTCGATGAACCTCGACACCGGAACGCCTACCGGGAGGCTGATGCTGAACGTGCTTGGAAGCGTGGCTCAGTTCGAGCGCGAGATCATGCTTGAACGCCAACGAGAGGGGATAGCCAAGGCCAAGGCCGCCGGGAAGTACAAGGGCCGGGCGCCAACGGCACGGGCCAAGGAGGGACAGGTCGTGTCGCTGGCGGCCAAGGGCATCAGCCTGTCGGAGATCGCCCGGCAACTTGGCATCGGAAAGGCCAGCGTCCATCGCATCCTGAAGAACGGCCAACTCGGCACGAGCAGCCCTCATCAGACAGCACCGCAATGAAAAGTGGAGTCACTGCACTTTTGCTTCGACTCGCGAGCGTTGGTGCATTGTTCACGGTCAGGCATTACGCTCGGGCTAGAAACCGCACATGATCCGTCGTCCGGACTCCGCTGTTGATCACTCGCGAGCACACTCAAGAAGCCCTCTCCAGAGCATACGTGCACGCACTAGCAGGGGTGGCGGGGGTCAATCTGACTCGCCCGGAAAGCGACTACGGGATTGACGGGGCGTTTCAGCCGGTTCGGATCATCAACGGCGCACGTGTGCCATCTGCCTTCCCGGTCGAGTATCAAATGAAGGCAACAACCCGCTGGCAGCACGAGGGCGCATTCGTCACCTATGACCTTGAGGTCCGCGCTCACCGCATCTTGACGGACCGCGAACCCGGACAGGCGATGGCGATCCTCATCCTGCTCTGCCTCCCACGCGATGAAGCTACGTGGCTGAACGGCAACGAGCAGCATTTGCGACTCCAGCACTGCTGCTATTGGTTTCGCCCTGAAGGTCCGCCTACAGCCAACGTATCAACCGTCCGTATCCGCATCCCGCGGTCCAACGTGCTGACGCCAGATGCTCTGAAAAACATCATGTCCAGTGCTCGCGCTGAGGCGATGCGATGAGCGAGCCGGTCGATCTCATCGACAGCGTCCCGCTTCATGCGCTGAAGCGATACCTCGCCGCGTTGGGGTGGAGCCGTCGCTTGCTTTCAAGCGGGAACGACCTGTTCTCGACGGCGCGGGAAGGCCAAGAGGTAGAGATCATTCTGCCTGAGAACAGCGGCGCACGAAACCTGCGGACTCTGGTCCGGGGTGCACTCGACACCTTGTCAGCTTTGGAGAACCGCTCGGATGCCGATATGGCGGCGGCCATCCGTGCGATTGGGTACGACCTTGTCCGGTCACGACTTCCCGACACGGCGGTTCGCGCTGGGACTATTCGGCTAGGAGCAGCGGAAGAGTTCATCAGACGAATGGGAAAGATGCTGGCAGCGGCGGCACATGCCGAGCTTCATGTCGGTCCGTACGCCCAGCGCCTGAGCGCCATCGCCACATCATACGCCAGTGAATGCAGGTTCGGGCACACCTTCAGGGGCAGCTTCGGCTTCACCGTCGAGTCGCCGGTTGGGCCCAACACTCTGAACACCGGCGAGCTATCGCCAGCGCCTGAACTCAGCCGGCGATCCGTCATGCGGTTGGCGAGAGGGCTTCGCATCATCGAGAGCGCCATAGTCGACGAAGAGCCATCGCAGATCGTCCAGGCTTATGGGCAAGGGCTCAACGCAAACGCCTGCGAAGACCTTGCGGCGATGATCGACGCTCCTCAGGTCGGCAAAATCAGGTTCGACATAGCGTTTTCTCCAGAGTGGGGGCTGCCCGATGATGTCCCACGTTGTTCGGCTGTAGTGATCGAGCGCGACGGCGGCGTCGAGGTGATCCGCGAGGCCGCCAAGGAACTACGCACGGTCAACTACGAGAAGCGGCGGACAGTCGTCGGAAAGGTACGCAGGCTGCATTCGATGGAGGACACGCCAGCTGAACTATTCACCATCTCCGGTGTGCAGGAGATCACCGTTGAATGGCAGAGCGAAGAGTTTGGAAAGCTGCTAGTTCGGGCATCGGTCGGGCCTGAGGAGTATCTGCAAGCTCACGAGGCGCACCGTGACGGCAGGCAGGTGTCTCTCTACGGAGAACTGGAACAGCGTCCTTGGCGCCTAGAGAACGCTCGGGACTTCAAAGTCCTGTAGACTTGCAGCTCCGCCATCCCGATTTTATTTCTGTCTCTGTCTGTCAGGGTACGGACGCAACTAATCAGGACATCGAATGGCCGGCCTATGCCGTGCTCCGGGGTGCGGCAAGCCCGCCACCCGCTACGGGCACTTCTGCACGACCCACAAGAGCCGCTGGAGACGTCATGGCGACGTCGGGCAGGTGGGCATCACCAAGGAGGTCCTCAAGCCCTACGCGAACCTCGTGAGGGCTAGGATCGAGAAGAACACAGTCAACCCCACATGGACCACCTGCGATGAGCGCTGGCAGGCCGTGGTGGCCCACGCGAGGGGCATCCTCGGGGACGCCGACAGGGGCGTGCCAGGGAGCCGCAATGAGAGGATTGCCGCCAAGGCCATCGTGAAGCTCGGAGCCGACGTCGAGCCCCGCGTGGTCGTGGAGACCGTGCTCGCCATGTACATGCTGTGGGACCTAGAGCCCCGCAGGTTCCGCTCTGACGGGGCCTTCAGGAGGCAACTGGTTCGGCGGGTGATGCGCCTCAGCGAGATCAACGTGGGCGAGTGGTACGACCACCAAACGGGGCGGATGAAGCGGGCCTATCGGGACTTCACGCCGGGCTCCTCCGACGTCATCGCCGGGTGGCTGGTGGAGACGTTGGGGTCTGTCGGGTTCCATCTCGCCAGGCTCCACCGGGCGGATATCGAGAAGGGCCAGCAGCAGAAGGCCGAGTTCCATAAGGCGCTGACGGACCTCGCATGAACGAGATGGCTGGCGCGGTCGAGGCCATGGAACTCACCGACATTCCCGAGGATCGCTTCTTCAACCCTTGGCGGGTGCCTGTGACGGCCGCCGCGAGGGAGTTCGTCGAGGAGATCATCCGCGACGTGGAAGCCTTCGAGCAGGCCCAGAAGCTACGCCAACGGAAACGGCGCCCGGCTGATCAGGAGACCTTTCGATCGACCTTGTCGGCCCTAGTTTGCGACCTCGCCCACACAATACTCAGCGATGCCGAGGCCGGCTTCGTCGTCAGTCGGTCCTTTCAGGAGTTGGGTCGCAGGTCGCGCTACCGCGCCCCGGCGCTCAACAAGACCTTTCCCGGTCTACTCGACATGCTGGGGGCGCCGAAGTTGGCCATCATCCGGCAAGACATCGGGTTTCAGCGGTTCCAGAAGCCCGGCCAGCGGACCCGTGTCCTGCCCGGAGCAGCCTTCCTTGAGCGGTTCGGCCGTGTGGCCCTGCAGTTCGAGGACCTCCGCGAAGACCGCGCTGAGCTGGTTATCCTGAAGGCGGAGAAGGAGGGGCACTGGGACACCGGCCGGTTAGTCGAGTACCCCGACACGCCAGACACTTCGAAGGTCCGGGCGGACGTTCGGCGGATCAACAACTTCCTCCGCGATGCCGATCTCAACTTCGACGAAGGCGAGGTGGAACTCCGCCGTCCACTGGACCTGACGAACCGACAGTTGAAGCGCATCTTCAACAACGGTCGCTTCGACAGCGGGGGGCGCCTGTTTGGGGGTTTCTGGCAGCCGCTTTCGAAGAAGCATCGCCTAGCGGGCCTGACCATCGACGAGGAGGCCGTGGCCGAGCTGGACTTCGGACAGATGTCTCTGCGGACCTTGTATGGCTTGGAAGGGAAGCCCGTGCCCGCTGGCGACCTCTATGCCATTCCGGGGCTTGAGGATTGGAGGGAGGGGACTAAGCTCTTCATCAACGCCCTCCTCTTCACGGAAGGACCGAGGACGAGGAAGCCACAGGGGACCAAGACCATCTTACCCCGTGGGGTTTCAGCGGCGGAGTTGATCCGGCGGATCAGTGAGTTCCATGCCCCAGTCGCTCATCACTTCGGAACCGAGATTGGACATCACCTCCAGTTCATCGAAAGCGAGGTGATGATGGGGGTACTGCTCGCTCTGTTGGACGAGGACATCGTCACCCTCCCTATCCACGATGCGGTGATGGCTCCCTCGTCGAGGAGTGACCGGGTGTTGGAGGTGATGAAGGAAGTCTTCGAGAAGAGGGTTGGTGCTGAGGCCCTGATCTCGGTGACGATCTAACAGCCGAGAGCACAGGGCTCGGGTCTCCCTCTCTAATTGAGCCACCTCAGCTTCCTGTATATAGGGACCCGTAACTCCCCCTCCGTTCACCACAGCCGGCCGTACCCTTCAGCGAGCACCCACGCGGCGGCGAGCACGATGGCTCCGAGGACGCAGAGGGTCGCAGGCCACCCTCTGGCCACCAACTGGGCTCCCTTCCATCGAACCTCGATCTCATTCTGACTTGGGTTCTTCATCGCCAGCGGCCCTCCTGTTGGTGCGCCTTGTCGGCTTGATCGGGTAGAACATCGGCCCCCAGTTCAGATACGAGCGTCCGCCGCTCTTCCAGACGAACTCAAGGTGGCCTCGTGGCTTCCTGCGCGATGCCTCACGGTCGAAGTGGATCACGATGTGGTCGAGAACCTGCCGCAGGAGGACTTGGGCCCTCGGCCGAATGTCACCCTCCCCCTTCTCCAGTAGGTCGTCGAGGTCAGTCAGGCGCTTCATGACCACAGGCCGAGCGGTGTCGCGGAACGCTGCTTCTAGCGCCACCTTCCGCGCCTTCATCTCGACGAGCGCCTCGTCCAGCCGCGCCAGCCGATCCACAAGCTGAGGAAGTGGTCGCTGGGCGATTGCCTCCACCAAGCTCGCCGCCTGCTCCTGCGTGATGCTCATGTGGTCTTCGACCCGATTGAGTTCTTCCATCAGGTCTTCGTCATGGGTCGGCGCGTCCTCAATGAACTTGAACATCTGCTCCCGGAGCGTGTCCTCCAGGGTCTCCTGCCGAACGGTGCGGCACTCGCAGGATTGGCCGAGCTTGGCATTGTGGCACACGAAGACGTGGTAGAACGGCTTTGGCGCCTGTCCCTTGCGTGTCCGAACCATCGGACCGCCGCATTCCTCGCACTTTACCAGCCCCGAGAACATCGAGGCGATGGCTCTCGTCGATGGCCCCGCCACGGGCTTGTCGAGGGCTCTGACGGCCTCGAAGGTCTCTTGGGTGACGACGGCCGGGTAGTAGTTGAGGATCGGCTCCAGCGGCTCCCTACGCCCTCCAACCATCCGATGGGGGACGAAGGTCCCGACCGCCGCGGGGTGATTGAGGACTAGACGGACATACGACCGATGCCACCATCTCGCTCGTCCGAAAGGCTTGAGGCCCTCCCTGTTGAAAATCGCCGTGATGGCATGTTGTCCATGACCTTCGAGGGTCAGGTCGTAGATGCGGCGCACGATGGCGGCTCGTTCCTCGACGACCTCAAACCCCTTACCGACCCGCTGGAGCCACGCAGGGACCAGCGACGTGATGGCCTCCCCCGCAGCCGCGCGAGTTCGCTTCCGAAACCAATCAGCCTTGATCCGCTGGGACTTGGTCTCGCTCTCCTCGTTCGCCCTAATCATCTCCAGCAGGGAGACCAGAAGGTCTACGGGGTTCGCGTTCACGGTCGCCCTGGAGTATTCCTTCGGCGTGCCTTTCAGCGTCACGAGGGTGATGCCGGCGTTGACGATCTGAAGGAAGGTGGCTTGCGCGTCGAGGATGGCCTCGCGGGAAACTCGGTCCAGACTCTCGACAAGCAGGTAGCTGCCAGACGGGATGATCTCCTCTTCGACAGCGTCGAGGAACGCCCTCAAAGCGCCCTTGCGCCGGTTCTTGCCGGAGAAGGCCGAGACGCCGAGGTCCTCAAAGGTTGTCGTACGGTCGAGTTCCAGGCCCTTCTGGCGGCAGTAGTCCTCGGCTAGCGCGAGTTGGCGACGGTGACTGTCGCCCTTGCTCTGCTCGGCCGTCGAGAAGCGCAGGTAGCTGTACGCCTTGGGCTTCGTGGGGGTGGTGTCGTGCATGATGTCCTCGCCGAAGCAGTCGTAACTTCGGTGTCTTTTGAACACAACTGGTTCCAGTCGAGACCGCCTTCAAGCAGCAGCGGGCGGCCGGCATTGCGCGCCCCTTGAAAGGAATCCTCCAGCTCCTGCTTCAGCCGGTCGAACTGCGCCTCGGTCAGCGTCGCGCCTTCCGGCCCGTCATAGACCAGAGCGCCCGAGGGCCTTGCGGCATTGTCGAGCAGGGCCTTGTGCCAATTGCTGGCGGCGTTGTGGATGTCCAGTGCACTCGCCGCCGGCTCGACCGGCGAGAGGCCATAGTGGTCGTCGACCGGGTGGAACAGCGTCAGATGCAGGATCGGCGGCAATTCGCCCTCATCCTGCCTGAAACGCACCGTGTCGCCGCCGACGGTGTAGTCATAGCCCTCCGGCCAGCCGTCGCGGCCGGGCACGACGCGCATCCGGTCGGGCCTCAGCGCATAGAGCTCGCGCGGCTCGCGACTGGTGCTCACCGCCTCGACATAGGCGTTGCCGGCAACGAGCAGATGGCCGAACAGCATCTCGCGGAAGGCGATGCCGCCCTGGCGGGGATTGGGCCGCTCGACCAGCGCCAGCGCCGGATGCTCCGGCATCTCGCGGTCTGCGACCTTGGCGACGAGCGGCGTCTGCGCCGCGGCCTCCGCGATCAGGCGGATGCAGCGATGCACCACCGGGTTGCGCTCATAGCCCTCGCGCGACAGGGCGACATAATCGCGGGGCGTCCAGACCGCCCGCCCCGCCTCGTGCAAGGCGATGAGCGGCCCGACGCGCGAGCGCTTCTGGTCCGGCGCGGCTCGGCCGCGCAGGTTGCGAAGGAAATCGAACATGGAGGTCTCGCTGTTGGAGCGTGAAACGACGTGGCGTCATGGTCGGGCTTGACCCGACCATCTCGGAAACCAGCGCCCTCTCGTCATGAGATTCCCGGGTCGAAGCTTCGCTGCGCCCGAGAATGACGCCTCTACATCCCCCTCACCCGCGGCCGGCCCTTCGGCGCGAGCATCAGATGGGTCAGCGCCCAGACGAGCGCGTCGAGCCGGTCGGGCGAGCGGCCGCCTTCGAGGCCGCGCGGCCCGAAGGCGCACATCTCGTCCTCCAGCTCCGGGAAGGTGCCGGCATGGCGCACGCGGCACTGCGCATAGAGCGCGGCGACCGGCTCGGCGCGCAGGTATTTGCCGCGCGTTGCCCGCACCGAGAGCACGGGAACGCCGGCATCGACCTCGCGGATCACGCTCTCGACCATCTCGCCGCCTTGGTTGACCTCAACGACCAGCGCATCCGCCTCGTGCCGGCGATAGAGCGCCACGGCCCTCTCGGCCCACTCCTGCGGCCGTGCGCCGGCAAGCGTCGCATCCTCCAGCACATGGCCGATGCCGTCGCGATCGATGCCGGCCACAACCAGCCCGCAGCGATCGGCGCGCTGCGAGGAGGAGGCCGGTGGATCGACGGCAACGGCGATGCGGGCGAGCGGCGGATGCTGCCGCTCGCGAGCCGCCTCGATCATCGCGCGGGTCCAGAGCGCGTCCGGGCTCTCCTCGACGATCTCGCCATCGAGCTCCTGCCGGCCGAGGCGCGTCCCGCCATAGGTTTCGGTGACGGTACGGACGAAGTCCGCGGCGAGGTTGAAACGATTGTCCCGCGTCTTCGCCCGGCTGACCGCGACATGCGGCTCGGCCAGCAGGCGCTTGACCAGCGGCACCGGGCGCGGCGTCGTCGTGATGACCTGCCGAGGGTGATCGCCGAGGCGAAGCCCGAATTGCAGCATGTCCCAGCACTCCTGAAGGTTCGGCCATTTCGCCATTTCGTCGGACCAGGCCGCGCCGAATTGCGGCCCGCGCAGCCCTTCCGGGTCTTCCGCGGAGAAGACCTGCGCGATCGCGCCGTTTGGCCATTGCAGGCGGCGCAGCGAGGGCTGCCAGATCGGCCGCTCCCAGCGCGTGTGGATTGCGAGCAGGCCGGAGACACCCTCGATCATCACGTCGCGCACCTGACCCTGGGTCTCGCCGATCAGGGCGATGCGCCCGGTCCGTATCTCTGCGAAGGGCGGATGGCCCAGTGCCATGCCCTTGACCCATTCGGCGCCGGTGCGGGTCTTGCCGGCGCCGCGTCCGCCGAGGACGAGCCAGATCGGCTTCGCAGGTTGGGGCGGCAACTGGTCCGGCCGCGCCCAGATCGTCCACTCCGCCATCACGGTCTCGACAATCTCAGATGGGGCCGTCTCCACCAGCTTCTTGAGCACCCTCACCCGCCTCTTCGGCGGCAAGTGCTTCAAGACGTCGAGCAAGCTCCTGACGGAGCTGTGCGACATGTCGCAGACCGTCCGCAGCAGAGAGTTCATCAGGCTGCTTATCCCTTTTCGCGGTCTGCGGCTCTTCGATCGCGACCAGCTCGCGCACGGTCCGCGCCAGCGTCGCCAGTGCCTTGGCGTCGGCCTCGCTCGCCGGTGCCCCCTTCGGCAGATCGGCGAGATGCTGCTCATGTGAATCGAGCTGGCGCTTGGCGGCGTGCCAGAGCTGGCCCACCACCGCTCTCCGGGAGACCGGCTGGCGTTTTCGCTTCGGTGCGGCGGGCGGTGGCAATGTTTCCATGCTGTCGTCTTCGGCCATGCGTCCCTTCCCGGATGACGGGCACGAAAAAGCCGCCGGCTGAGGGCGCGGCGGCTTCGTTCGGGCAGATTTCGTGAGCGTTCCTGATCTCTACACGATCAGCGTCACGTTGTCAAGATAATATTCCTACAACCTGGAGGCGCAAACTGCGAGAAAAAGTCAGGCTTGTTCCTTCTCGATCCATTTGTAGGTCGCGGCCGGAACGTAGTTCCCCATCCGGTCCAGCAGCGTCGCCGGCTCGGTATCGGTCATCGCCATGGCGCGATGGCTCTGCTTCAGGAAACCAGCCTCGACGGTCTGGTCGAGGAAGGTCGCCAGCGGATCGTAGAAACCCGCAACGTTCAGCAGGCCGAGCGGCTTGGCATGGATACCGAGCTGCCCCCAGGTCCAGATCTCGAACAGCTCCTCGAAGGTGCCGATGCCGCCGGGCATGGCGATGAAGCCGTCCGAGAGCTCGGCCATCCGCGCCTTGCGGGTGTGCATGGTGTCGACCACCTCGAGCCAGGTCAGCCCGATATGGCCGACCTCCTTGTCCTTCAACGCCTTGGGAATGACACCGTGAACCTGGCCGCCCGCTTCCAACGCCGCGTTGGCGACAATGCCCATCAGCCCGACGGCACCGCCGCCATAGACCAGCGTCAGACCGCGCCGGGCGATCTCGCCGCCCATGGCCCGGGCTCCCGCCGCATAGACGGGATCAATGCCGGGATTGGAACCGCAGAAGACACAAACCGATCTCATGTACCAAGAGCCTGCAAGATACGGGCCCAGGAACGCTGGCCCTTGTGGAAGGAGGACATGTCGTACTTTTCGTTCGGCGAGTGCACTCGGTCGTCGTCGAGGCCGAAGCCGACGAAGAGGGTATCGATGCCGAGCGTCCGCTTGAAATCGCCACCGACCGGGATCGAGCCACCGCTGCCGATCGAGACCACGCGCCCACCCCATTCATCGGCGAGTGCCGTGCGCGCCTTCTGAAGCACCGGCGAATCCGTCGGGACCGCCAGCGCCGGCGAGCCGGAATGGCTGATGAACTCTGCGGAGACATCCTCCGGCAGCCGGTCGCGGACGAACTGACGGAAGGCTTCGGCGATCTTGGCCGGATCCTGATCGCCGACGAGGCGGAAGGAGACCTTGGCCGAGGCTTTTCCGGGAATGACGGTCTTGCTGCCCTCGCCGGAATAGCCGCCCCAGATGCCGTTGACGTCACAGGTCGGGCGCGACTGGATCTGCTCGATCAGCATGCGCCCCTTCTCACCGATGGAATGCTTCAGCCCAACCTGCCCGAGGAACTCCTTCTCCGTCAGGTTGAGATCGGCCCACTCCGCCTTCTGGGCATTGGTCGGCTCATGCACGCCTTCGTAGAAGCCGGGAACTGTGATGCGGCCGTTCTCGTCGTGCAGCTCGCCGAGGATCTTCGTCAGCACATGGATCGGGTTGCAGGCCGCGCCGCCGAACAGGCCGGAATGCAGATCGCGATCGGCAGCCGTCAGCGTCACCTCCTGATAGACCATGCCGCGCAGGGTCGAGGTGATCAGAGGCGTCTCGCGGTCCCACATGCCGGTGTCGCAGACCAGCGCGTAGTCGGCCTTCAGCTCGGCAGCATTGGCCTTGATGTAGCCGGGAAGGTTGACCGAGCCGGATTCCTCCTCGCCCTCGACCAGGATCGTCAGCCCGATCGGTAGGTCGCCGGTCTCAGCCAGCATCGCGCGCACGGCCTCGATGAAGGTCATCACCTGCCCCTTGTCGTCGCAGGCGCCGCGAGCCGAGATGACCTTGCGGCCGGGCTCCAGCTCGCGCACGGTCGGCTTGAACGGGTCGGTGTCCCACAGGCTCAGCGGGTCGACCGGCTGCACGTCATAATGCCCATAGAACAGCGCATGCGGCGCGCCCGGCTTCGGCCGATGGGCGAGGACGACGGGGTGTCCGCCGGTCTCGCGCAATTCCGCCTTGAAGCCGAGAGATTCAAGATCGGCCCTCAGCCATTCGGCAGCGGCGCGTGTCTGCGCATTGAACGCCGGATCGGTGCCGATCGAAGGGATTTCGAGCCAGGAAGACAGGCGTTCGAGGGAAGCGTCGAGCCCGGCGTCGAGACGGTCGAGAATAGCGGGGAGCTTGGTCATGGCAGCCATCGGAAGCGATTCAGGTGACGCCATCATGGCAAGAGCCCAAACCGGCGTCAGCCCACAATCGTGCATTGCCGCCCGGCCCGATCGCAGCTCTAATTGACAACGCTTCGCAACTGCATTGACAGCATGCGGAACGGCGGCTACTTCTTATTGCAAACAAGTCGCAGCAAGGTCAGATCATGTCGCAAGGCGCCCCGGAATCCTCGTCGATCTGGCTACGATCGCGGGGCGAGCCCTCCCTGACGGATGTTTTTCGCACCATCAAGGTGACGCCGACCTCCTCGACCTGGCGAAAGTTCCTGGCCTTCTTCGGTCCGGGTTATCTCGTCGCCGTCGGCTATATGGACCCCGGCAACTGGGCAACCTCGCTCGCCGGCGGCGCCCAATTCGGCTACACGCTGCTGGTCGTCGCCCTGGTCTCGAACCTGATGGCGATCATCCTGCAGTCGCTCTGCGCGCGGCTCGCCATCGCCACCGGCCGCGACCTCGCCCAGGCCTGCCGCGACGCCTATCCGCCCTACATGGCCTGGCCGCTCTGGCTGCTGGCCGAGCTCGCGATCTGCGCGACCGACCTCGCAGAAGTGATCGGCACCGCGATCGGCCTCAACCTCCTCTTCGGCATCCCGCTCGAGATCGGCGTTCTGATCACCGCCTTCGACGTCTTCATCATCTTATGGCTGCAGACGCGCGGATTCCGGTGGATCGAGGCCTTCATCATCACGTTGCTCGGCGTCATCGCGCTGTGCTTCGGCATCCAGATCGCGCTCGCCGATCCGAACTGGGGCGAAGTGATCCGCGGCTTTGCGCCGACGACCGAGATCGTGACCAACCCGAACATGCTCTACATCGCGCTCGGCATCATCGGCGCGACGGTCATGCCGCATAATCTCTACCTGCACTCCGGTATCGTGCAGACCCGCGCCTATGGCCACACACTGCCTGAGAAGCGCGAGGCACTGAAGTTCGCGACGATCGACTCCACCGTGGCGCTCTGCTTCGCGCTGCTGATCAACGCGTCCATCCTGATCCTCGCCGCGGCGACCTTCTATAAGGCCGGCCATCACGACGTCGCCGAGCTCGGCAAGGCGCAGGAACTCCTGCAGCCGCTGCTCGGCGCCTCGATCGCGCCATCGCTCTTCGCCATCGCCCTGCTCTGCTGCGGCCTCAACTCGACCGTGACTGCGACCATGGCCGGGCAGATCGTGATGGAAGGCTTCCTGCGCATCCGCCTGCCCGCCTGGATGCGGCGGCTGGTGACGCGCCTCGTCGCGATCGTTCCGGCGATCGCGGTCACGCTGATCTATGGCGAGAGCCAGACGGCGAAACTGCTCATCCTGAGCCAGGTCGTCCTCAGCCTGCAGCTGCCTTTCGCGGTGGTGCCGCTGGTCATGTTCACCGCATCGAAGGGCAAGATGGGCGCTCTGGTGGCGCCGCGCTGGCTCAGCCTGACAGCGGGCTTCATCGCCGCGATCATCATCCTGCTGAACCTCAAGCTGCTGTTCGATCTCGCGACCGGGGCGTGACGGCGGCGACAGCGTTCCGATAAAGAACTCGTCATGCTCGGGCTTGGCCCGAGCATCTCCTGCCAAAAGACGCGCCAGTGCCCTTTCGGGGCTGAGATTCTCGGGTCTGCGCTTCGCTCCGCCCGAGAACGACGCCCGGGCTCAGCGCTTCCCGGACATCGAGCCGAGAATGCCGCGCAGGATCGCGTTACCCACCTGGCGGCCGATCGAGGTCGCGGCCGAGCGCGCGGCCGAGGTAATGACCTTCTCCGCCATGCTCTGCGGCAGCGGACCGCCACGCGAACCCGGCCCTGTCTTCGGGCGCTGCTGGGGCGCGCCGCCGCCGAGCCAGCCGCCGATCGTGTCGAGGATGCCCCCTCCCCCACCGGTGGACGCCTCGATGGACGAGCCGTCCGGATTGAGGTTCTTGCGCTTCATCAGCACTTCATAGGCCGACTCGCGGTCGATCATGGTGTCGTACTTGCCCTTCTCGGGCGAGGCATTGATCGCCTGCTGGCGCTGCTGCGGCGTGCATGGACCGACCTGCGCCATCGGCGGCGCGATCAGCGCGCGCTCGACCATCTCCGGCGAGCCCTTGCCCTCCAGCATAGAGATCAGCGCCTCGCCGACGGCGAGCTGGCTGATCGCCTCTTCCGTCTTGATCTTCGGGTTCTGGCGGAAGGTCTCGGCAGCGGCGCGCACGGCCTTCTGGTCGCGCGGGGTGAAGGCGCGCAGCGCGTGCTGGACACGGTTGCCGAGCTGGGCCAGCACCGTGTCGGGGATATCGAGCGGGTTCTGCGTGACGAAATAGACGCCGACGCCCTTGGAGCGGATCAGGCGAACGACCTGCTCGACCGCCGTCAGCAGCGCCTTGGGGGCGCCGTTGAAGAGCAGATGCGCCTCGTCGAAGAAGAAGACGAGCTTCGGCTTGTCGAGATCGCCAACCTCGGGAAGCTGCTCGAACAGCTCCGAGAGCAGCCAGAGCAGGAAGGTCGCGTAAAGCCGCGGATTGTTCATCAGCTTGTCGGCGGCGAGGATGTTGACGATGCCGCGGCCGTCGCGATCCGTCTTCATCAGGTCGTTGATGTCCAGAGCCGGCTCGCCGAAGAACAAATCGCCCTTCTGGTTCTCCAGTACCAGCAGCGCGCGCTGGATCGTGCCGACGGTCGCGGAGGTGACATTGCCGTATTTGGTGGTCAGGTCCTGCGCATTCTCGGCGATAAAGGTCAGGATCGCACGCAGATCCTTGAGATCGAGCAGCAGGAGCTTCTGCTCGTCGGCGATGCGGAAGGCGATGTTGAGCACGCCCTCCTGCGTGTCGTTGAGATCGAGCAGGCGCGCTAGCAGCAGCGGCCCCATCTCGGAGATCGTGGCCCGGACCGGGTGCCCCTGCTCGCCGAACACGTCCCAGAAGACGGTGGTGAACTGATCAGGTTCGTATTTCAGCCCGAGTTCCTTGGCCCGGTTGACGAAGGCCGGCTTGGAATCGCCCGGCGCCACGATGCCGGAGAGATCGCCCTTGATGTCGGCAGCGAAGACCGGGACGCCGTTGCGGGCGAAGCCCTCGGCCATGACCTGGAGCGTCACCGTCTTGCCGGTTCCGGTCGCGCCGGTCACGAGACCGTGGCGATTGGCGAGCTTGAGCAGCAGGTTCTCCGGCTTGCCGCTCTTGCCGATCAGAATCGCGCCGTCATCCGCCATCACACCCGCCTATGAGATTTCCCAGAACGTCAGTGGAGGGTGTAACCAAACGACGCAGAAGGCGGAAGCCCAAGCCCGTTGGAATCAGATCGTAAATATGTAAACTATTTTTACTGGGCTTCGCGGCGAAGCCGTTTGGCGAGGGGATTGGGACCATGGAAGAATTGCTCACGCGAGTGGCCGCTGCGGCCGGCATCAACGAGGAACTCGCCCGCAAGGCGGTCGGCATCATCCTCGCTTTCCTGCAGAAGGAAGGCCCGGCGACCGAGATCGGCCAGCTGATGGCTGCCCTGCCGGGCGCGCAGGCGCTCGCGGATGCCGAAGGAGGCGCCAAGGGCGGCATGCTCGGCGCGATCGGCGGGCTGATGGGCGGTGGCGGCGGCGTCATGGCGCTCGGCGGCCAGCTCATGGGCGCGGGCCTCTCGATGGGCCAGATCCAGAGCGTGTCCAAGGAAATGTTCGCCGTCGGCCGCGAGAAGGCCGGCGAGGACGCAATGGGCGCGATCGTGGGCGCCATTCCGGGGCTCGGCCAGTTCGTCTGATCCCGATCGATATTTTTGCGCCGTCGCGACGCCGTCCTTGTGCGGCATAGCGGCGGCGTTTTGTATCCCCTTCGTATTTCTGCACCTGCCCTGCGACGAAGTAGGGATGGCGGTGCGCGCCCGCCCATGGCAATCAGCGCTCCACGGCTGCACATTGTGCGGAAGAGGAGCATCGGCGCGCATGAACTCGGCTGCCCCATCCGACCTTCCCTACCTCGACGCCTTCCCGGCGCCGTCGCATGACGTCTGGCGTGCGGCGGTCGACAAGGTTCTGAAGGGTGCGGATTTCGAGAAACGGCTGGTCGGCCGCACCGCTGATGGCATCCGCATCGAGCCGCTCTACCCCGCTGCCTCCCCCACCGCGCGGGCCTTGCGCTCCGAAGCCGGGCGCTGGCATGTCGCCGCGCGGCTCGACCATCCCGCGCCGAAGGAAGCCCAGGCGCTTGCGCTCGCCGATCTGGAAGGCGGCGCCGACACGCTGACGATCAGCTTTGCGGGCGCGCCGGCGGCACGCGGCTATGGCCTCGTCGCCGATGATGTCGCAACTCTCGATGCCGCGCTCGACGGCGCGATGCTCGATCTCATCCAGCTGCGGCTCGACCCTGCCCCGGAGGGCCGCATCAACGCCTTGCTGCTGGCGGCGCTGATCGAGAAGCGGGGCCATGCGCCGGCCGAGCTTTCCATGGATTTCGGCCTCGACCCGATCGGCGTCTTCGCCGGCCTCGGATCGCTCGCCGTCTCCTGGTCGGAGGTCGGGCGCCGCCTCACTGAGACCATCCGCGCTCTCAAGGACCGCGGCTTCTCCGGCCCGTTCATCACTGTCGACAGCCGCCCCTATCACGAGGCCGGCGCCAGCGAGGCGCAGGAACTCGGCGCAGCGCTTGCCACCGCGGTTGCCTATCTGCGCACGCTCGAAGCGCAGGGATTTTCACTGGCAGAGGCGCGCGACACCCTCTCCTTCACGCTTGTCGCCGACACCGACGAGTTTCTGACGGTCGCGAAATTCCGGGCTGCCCGGCTGCTCTGGAAACGTATCCAGCAGGCGTGCGGGCTGACCCCGAAGCCGGCGCGAATCCATGCGGAGACGGCCTGGCGTTCGCTGACCAGGCGCGATCCCCATGTCAATCTGCTGCGCGGCACGGTCGCAGCCTTCTCGGCCGGAGTCGGCGGGGCGGATTCGCTGACCGTCCAGCCCTTCACCGCCGCGCGCGGTCTGGCCGACGCCTTCGCGCGCCGCGTCGCGCGCAACACGCAGTTGATCCTGCTCGAAGAGAGCAATCTCTGGCGCGTCGCCGATCCGGCGGCTGGCGCCGGCGGCTTCGAGGCGTTGACGCAGGCACTTTGCGAGAAGGCCTGGCAAGCCTTCCAGGAGATCGAGCGGCAGAGCAGCGGCGATCTGCGCGGCATCGTCGCCGGGCTCGCCAACGGTTCCGTCCAGAAGACCCTCGCCGAGCAGAGGGCAGCGCGCACGAAGGCGATTGCCACCCGCCGGGAGCCGATCACCGGCACCAGCGAGTTCCCCAATATCGGCGAGGGCGTGGTGACCGTGCTGGAAGTCGCGCCGGTCGTCCGCGGAGAACGACGTCCTCCCGGCAGCCTCGCCGAGCGCAACCAGGGCGAAATCATACGCTCCTTCGTCGGCGGAGCCGGCCGGGCCGATGCCCGGATCGCGCCCGGCGCGGCCCTGCACGCGGATGCGCTGCCCTCGCTCAGATTGTCGGAGCCGTTCGAGGCTCTGCGCGACAAGGCCGATGCCCTGCCGCAACGCCCGGTCGTCTTCCTGGCGACGCTCGGCTCCATCGCCGACTTCACCGCGCGCGCCGGCTTTGCCCGCAACCTGTTCGAGGCCGGCGGCCTTGCCGCGCCGAGCGGCGACGGCTTCGCCACCGACGGCGCCACCGATCTCGACGCGCTGGTCGGGGCCTTCCGCGCCTCGGATGCGAAGCTCGCCTGCCTGTGCGGTTCGGAACCGGCCTATGCCGCAGAAGGCGCTGCCGCGGCCGAAGCGCTCGCCGCGGCCGGTGCCACGGTCTGGCTCGCCGGCCGCCCCGCCGACAGCGAAGCTTTGAACAAGGCCGGCGTATCCTCGTTCATCTTCATGGGTTGCGATGTGGTCGAGGCGCTCGAACACGCGCAGGCCATCGCAAGGGCCTGATCGGAGACATGAGTTTGACTGCCATCGCCCTCACCATCGCCGGCTCGGATTCGAGCGGCGGCGCCGGCATCCAGGCCGATCTGAAGACCTTCGCGGCGCATCAGGTCTATGGCGCCAGCGTCATCGTCGCGCTGACCGCGCAGAACACGAAGGGCGTCAGCGCCATCCACGCCGTGCCGCGCGACTTCGTCGCCCAGCAGATGGACGCCGTCTTCGAGGATCTCGATGTCGGCGCGGTCAAGATCGGCATGCTGGCGACTGCCGAGTTGATCGAGACAGTCGCAGCCGGCCTGAAGCGCCACGGAGCGAAGAACGTCGTGCTCGATCCCGTCATGATCGCGGCTTCCGGCGCGCGGCTGCTCGAGACATCGGCGGTCGAGGCAATCCGCAAGCACCTCTTTCCGCTCGCGACGCTGATCACCCCGAACCTGCCCGAGGCCGCCGCCCTGCTCGGCTCCAGCATGGCGGAGACCGAACAGGCCGTCGACGAGCAGGCCGAGAAGCTTGCAGCGCTGGGCGCCGCCAATGTCCTGATCAAGGGCGGCCATGGCAGCGGCGATATCAGCAGCGACCTCCTGTTGCTCGCTGGCGGCGCGCGCCAGCGCTTCAATGCGCCACGTGTCTCGACCCGCAACACGCATGGCACCGGCTGCACCTTGTCCTCTGCGATCACCGCCAATCTCGCCAAGGGGCTGGCGCTGCCGGAGGCTGTCGGTCACGCCAAGACCTATATTTCCGCCGCCATCGCCGCCGCCGACGAGGTTGCGGTTGGCCACGGCCACGGACCGGTGCATCATTTCCACCACTGGTGGGACAGGACCGACGGGAGCCAGCCATGACCGCGATCCCGGATTTCACGAAGCTCGCCTTCGCCGACACCCGGACGGCGGCGTCTGCAGACTTAGCGGCGGCCGAACCCTGGATGACACCGGAAGATATTCCGGTAAAGCCGCTCTATACGGCCGCTGACCGCGAAGGGCTGCCCTTCGTCGAGACGCTTCCGGGTATCGCGCCCTATCTGCGCGGCCCCTACCCGACGATGTACGTCAACCAGCCCTGGACGATCCGGCAATATGCCGGCTTCTCCACGGCCGAGGATTCGAACGCCTTCTATCGGCGCAACCTCGCCGCCGGACAGAAGGGGCTCTCGGTCGCCTTCGACCTCGCCACCCATCGCGGCTATGACAGCGACCATCCGCGCGTCGCTGGCGATGTCGGCATGGCGGGCGTCGCGATCGACTCGATCTACGACATGCGCACGCTGTTCTCCGGCATCCCGCTCGACCAGATGAGCGTGTCGATGACGATGAACGGCGCCGTTCTGCCGGTTCTGGCGCTCTATATCGTCGCGGCCGAGGAACAGGGCGTGCCGCAGGCCAAGCTCTCGGGGACCATCCAGAACGACATCCTCAAGGAGTTCATGGTCCGCAATACCTATATCTACCCGCCCTCGCCCTCGATGCGGATCATCGGCGACATCTTCGCCTTCACCTCGGCGAACATGCCGAAATTCAACTCGATCTCGATCTCCGGCTACCACATGCAGGAGGCGGGAGCGACGCAGGACCTGGAACTCGGCTACACGCTCGCCGATGGCGTCGAATATATCCGCGCAGGCCAGCAGGCGGGGCTTTCGGTCGATGTCTTCGCGCCGCGCCTGTCGTTCTTCTGGGCGATCGGCATGAACTTCTTCATGGAAGTCGCCAAGATGCGCGCCGCCAGGCTGATCTGGGCGAAGCTCGTCAAGGACTTCGGCGCGCAGAACGAGAAATCCCTGCCGTTGCGCACGCACTGCCAGACCTCCGGCTGGTCGCTGACGGCGCAGGACGTGTTCAACAACGTGCCGCGCACGATGATCGAGGCGATGGCGGCGACGCAGGGGCACACCCAGTCCCTGCACACCAACGCGCTCGACGAGGCGCTGGCGCTGCCGACCGATTTCTCCGCCCGCATCGCCCGCAACACCCAGATCCTGCTGCAGCAGGAGAGCGGCACGACGCGGATCATCGATCCCTGGGGCGGCTCCTATTATGTCGAACGGCTCACCGCGGAACTCGCCGAGAAGGCCTGGGGCCATATCCGGGAAGTCGAGGCGCTCGGCGGTATGGCTAAGGCGATCGAGGCCGGTATCCCGAAGCTGCGGATCGAGGAGGCCGCCGCCAAGACCCAGGCCCGCATCGACGGCGGCCAGCAGGCGATCATCGGCGTCAACTGCTTCAAGCCGGAGAATGAGGCTTCCATCGAGGTGCTCAAGGTCAACAACGCCTCGGTGCGCGCCCAGCAGCTCGACAAGCTGAAGCGCCTCAAGGCCGAACGTGACGAGACCGAGGTGCAGGCTGCCCTAGCTGCGCTCACCGATGGCGCGGCCGGCAATGCCAATCTGCTCGACCTCGCGGTCAAAGCGGCGCGCGCCAAGGCCACTGTCGGCGAGATTTCCATGGCCATGGAGAAGGTGTTCGGGCGCCACAGGGCCGAGATCAAGGCGATCTCGGGGGTCTACAAGCGGGAGGTCGGCGAGATGAACCCAGCCGTCACGCGGGTCCAGCTGATGTGCGGGGCTTTCGAGGAGGCCGATGGGCGCCGCCCGCGCATCCTCGTCGCCAAGATGGGGCAGGACGGGCACGACCGCGGCCAGAAGGTCATCGCCTCGGCCTTCGCCGATCTCGGCTTCGACGTCGATATCGGACCTCTCTTCGCGACGCCCGATGAAGCGGCGCGCCAGGCGGTCGAGAACGACGTCCACATTGTCGGCGTGTCCTCGCTGGCGGCAGGACATCTCACGCTGGTGCCGGAGCTGAAGGCGGCGCTGGCCAAGGCGGGCCGGCCCGACATCATGATCGTGGTCGGCGGCGTCATCCCGCCGCAGGATTTCGACGCCCTGATCGAAGCGGGCGCCTCGGCGATCTTCCCGCCCGGCACCGTCATCGCCGACGCCGCCGAGAAGCTTCTGGAAGAGCTGAACCAACGGCTGGGCTACGCCCAGCGCACGGTCGCTGCGGAGTAACGAAAAGGCGGGCGCTGCCCTCGGACCGCGCCCGCCCCATGGTCACAGCCGGCGTGGCGACACTTACCGCCAGCCGTAACCATAGCCGTAGCGCGGCGGAGGCGGCCGCATGCCGTAACCGTCGTAGTAGCGGTGCCAGCGACGCTGGCCCCAGAAGCCATGGACGGCGGGCGGCGCGGGCCGCCAATCGGCGCCATAAGCCGGGCGCTCATAGGCGGGCTCGTAACGGCCGCCGAAAGCCTGGGCATTTCCTGCTCCGGCGAAGGTGGAAGCGGCGAGCACGATGCCGCCCAGTGCGAAGGCCGCCAAACCTAAGCGGGCGCGATTGCGGAACATGGTCCCTGTCCTGTCTCGCGGCGGGGAGAATTCCCCTGCCGTGAGAGGAACATTCGCAAAACCCGGCTGAACGCGCTTTGAGGGCGCCGTTCAGCCACCGTTTAACTGCCGGAAAGCTGCTCGCGCTTCAGCAGCAGCGAAGCGGCGATCACGACGATGGCCACGGCCCCGATCATGATCGTGCAGGCGGCATTGATCTCGGGCGACACGCCGAGTTTGACCGCCGAGTAGAGCCGCATCGGCAGAGTGGTCGCGCCGGGGCCGGTCGTGAAGCTCGCGACGACGAGGTCGTCGAGCGAGAGCGTGAAAGCGAGCATCCAGGCCGCCGCCACCGCCGGCCAGATCAGCGGCAGGGTCACCGTCCAGAAGGTGACGAAAGGCGTGGCGCCGAGATCCTGCGCCGCCTCCTCCAGCGAGCGGTCGAAGCCGGCGAGCCGCGATTGCACGACGATACAGGCGAAGCCGAGACCGAAGGTCGCGTGGGCGATCGTGACGGTCCAGAAGCCGCGCTCGACATCGACGGCTACGAAAAGCAGCAGCAACGACAGGCCCGTCACCACCTCGGGCATGACAAGCGGTGCCAGCACCATGCCGGAGAACAAGGTGCGCCCCATGAAACGGCCATGGCGGGCGAGAGCCAGTGCCGCGAGCGTGCCGAGAATGGTCGCCAGCGTCGCCGAGACGACGCCGAGGCGGATCGAAAGCCAGGCCGCATCGAGCAGCGGCTCATTCTGCATCAAGGCGCCGTACCAATGCGTCGAGAAGCCGCCCCAGACCGTCACCAGCCGCGAGGCGTTGAAGGAATAGGCGATGAGCGTCAGGATCGGCAAATAGAGGAAGGCGAAGCCGACGATCAGCGCGAGGATCAACCCGGGGCCGAGCCGGCTCATGCCGCCATCTCCCGTCGCAGCCGCGCCCGCTGGAGCAGGACGAGCGGCAGCACCAGCACGACGAGCAGTACCACCGCCACCGCCGAGGCCAGTGGCCAGTCGCGGTTCGAGAAGAACTCGTTCCAGAGCACCTTGCCGATCATCACGGTGTCGGGGCCGCCGAGCAGGTCGGGGATGACGAACTCGCCCACCGCGGGGATGAAGACCAGCGCGGAGCCGGCGAGGATACCAGGCAGCGAAAGCGGCAAAGTCACCGTGAAGAAGGCTGTGACGGGCGTTGCACCGAGATCGGCCGCCGCTTCGAGCAAGCCGCGATCAAGTTTTTCCAGCGTCGCGAAGAGCGGCAGCACCATAAATGGCAGGTAGGAATAGACCATGCCGAGCAGCACGGCCGTCTCGGTGTTGAGCAGGCGCAGCGGCTCGATTTCGAAGCCGAGGAAAGCAAGCGCAGCGTCGAGCAGCCCGTCCGGCCTGAGGATGCCGATCCAGGCGTAGACGCGGATCAGGAACGACGTCCAGAACGGCAGGATGACGAAGACGAGCAGGAGACCGCGCCAGCGCGACGGCGCCGAGGCCATTGCATAAGCGAGCGGATAGCCGATCGCGAGGGCGAAGAGCGTGGTCAGCGCCGCGATGCGCAGGGAATAGAGATAGCTCTGCCAATAGAGGGGGTCGTCGCCGAGCAGCTTGAAGTTCTCGAAATCGAGCTGCGACAGGAACGCGCCGAGCTGCGCGAGCCCCTCGAAATGCGGCGCATAGGGCGGCAGCGCCGTCGCCGCCTGCGAAAAGGCCATGCGCAGCACGATGGCGAAGGGCGCGAGGAAGAACAGCGCCAGCCAGAGATAAGGCACGGCGACGACGAGGCGGCGAAGCCGCTGCAGCGAAGCGACCGCGCTCATGATGTCACTGCGCCGTCGTGCTCGGGCTTGCCCCGAGCATCTGGTGACATGAGAGGCTGCAGCGCCTCCTTCTGCCAGAGATTCTCGGGTCTGCGCTTCGCTCCGCCCGAGAATGACGCCCCTGCCCCAGCGCGCCTCATGGCGGCAGCACCACGCCGGCCTCGACATCCCAGGAGAGCCAGACCTTGTCGTCCCAAGCGAAGGGCCGCGCCATGCGCCGTGTCCGGTTGGCGAGCGCGACCTTGACGAGCTGACCACCCTCCCCTTGAGCGTTTTGCCCGCCGAGCATCACCTGGATCATGGTGAAGTCGCCGAGATAGCCGATATCCCAGATCTCGCCCGCGACCTTGTTGACCGCCTGGCCCGGCTCGTCATGGGCGATTTCGATCTTCTCCGGCCGGATGCCGATGACGAGCGGTTCGCCCGGCTTCAGCGCCGGTGCGTCCTCGTCGAGCTCGACGGTGCCGACATGCGGCACCTCGGCGCGGACCAGTTCGCCCTCGACGGCGGCGATCCTGCCTTCGAAAATGTTGATGTCGCCAACGAACTCCGCGACATGCCGGTTGGCCGGCGCCTCATAGATCACGTCGGGCGGGCCGATCTGGACGAGCTTGCCGTGGTCCATCACCGCCATGCGGTCGGCCATTGTCATGGCCTCGTCCTGGTCGTGAGTGACGACCATGAAGGTCAGGCCGAGCTCGCTCTGCAGATCCATCAGCTCGAACTGGGTCTGCTCGCGCAGCTTCTTGTCGAGCGCCGCCATCGGCTCGTCGAGCAGGAGCAGTTTGGGCCGCTTGGCGAGCGAACGCGCGAGCGCGACGCGCTGGCGCTGACCGCCGGAGAGCTGATGCGGCTTGCGCCCGCCGAGGCCGGAGAGCTTGACCAGCGCCAGCATCTCCTCGACGCGCCGGTCGATCTCGGCGCGTGGCAGTCCCTCGCGCTTCAGCCCATAAGCAATGTTGTTGGCCACGCTGAGATGCGGGAACAGCGCATAGGACTGGAACATCATGTTGATCGGCCGCAGATGCGGCGGGATGCCGGTGATGTCCTGCCCGGCGAGCAGGATCGTGCCCGCATCCGGCGTCTCGAAGCCGGCGAGCATGCGCATCAGCGTGGTCTTGCCGCAGCCGGACGGACCGAGCAGCGCAAAGAACTCGCGGGGATAGAGCGCGAGCGAGAGGTCGCCCACCGCCGTGACGTCGCCAAAGCGCTTGGTCACGCCCCGGAACTCCACCAGCGGCTTCGCCGCCGGGTCGTTCCAGGGCTGGAAGGCCCGGCGCACGCTGCCGGGCGAGGTCTTCTTCATGGGGCCGGCGACCTGTCCGAAACCGGTCACTTGCCGGTCTTCACGCGCGTCCAGAGCCGGTTCACCAGCCGCTGCGCCTTCTGGTCGTAGGGCGTGATCGTGTAGAGCCGCGCCATCACCGCATCCGACGGGTAGATCCCTGGGTTGTCGCGCACCGCGGCCGAGAGCAGCGGCTTCGAAGCGATGTTGCCGTTGGCGTACTGGATGAAGTCAGAGTTCTTCGCGGCCATCTCCGGCCGGTTGACGAAGTCGATGAACTTCAGCGCCCCGTCGACATTGCCGGCATCCTTCGGGATCACGAAGGAGTCGAACCACATCAGCGCGCCCTCCTTCGGGATGGAATAGGCGATCTGGACGCCGTTCTTGGCCTCCTCGGCGCGCTTCTTCGCCTGAAGGATGTCGCCGGAATAGCCGACGGCCAGGCAGATATCGCCATTCGCCAGCGCGTTGATATATTCCGAGGAGTGGAACTTCTGGATGTGCGGGCGGATCTTGCGCAGGAGCTCGCCGGCCTTGTTCAGATCGGCCTCGTTCTTCGAGTCGGGGTCGAGCCCGAGATAGCGCAGCGCCGCCGGGAACATCTCCTCGACCGCATCGAGCACATGGACGCCGCAGTTGGAGAGCTTCTTGAGTTGCTCGGGCTCGAAGACGATCTTCCAGCTGTCGATCACCGCGTCGGGGCCGAGGCGTTCCTTGATCTTGGCGGTGTTGTAGCCAATCCCCGTAGTGCCCCACATGTAGTTCACGGCGTATTTGTTGCCGGGATCGTATTTCGACAGACGGGTCTGGATTTCCGGCCAGAGATTCTTGAGGTTCGGCGCCTTGTCCTTGTCGATCGGCTGGTAGAGGCCGAGCGGGATGTGGCGCGGCAGGAACGACGCGGTGACGACGATCAGGTCGTAGCCGGTCTTGCCGGCCAGAAGCTTGGTCTCGACCGTCTCCATCTGGTCGAAGGTGTCGTAGACGACGGTGATGCCGGTTTCCTTCTTGAAGGCATCAAGCACCTCCGGATCGACATAGTCAGACCAGTTGAAGATGCGCAGCTGCTTCTCCTGCGCGGCCGCCGGTGCGGCGAGAAGTCCCAGCCCGATCGCGCAGGCGGCAATAGCCTCGGCCAATCGCTTCGTCGTCTTACCCAATCTGCCCCTCCATCAAGCTCAGGCGCGCGCACGCTAACAGCTTTCCCCCCGGCATCAACCGGCTTCAGGCGCGCTCCGATGCGCGCGCACAGCCCTGGGTTGCCAAGAGGCCCTGCAGCATGTCGGCGCGGGGTGACGCAAGCGTGATCGGCGATGTTCTTGCCGGCTTCAGCAGCCCTGCACATACCGTGCCGGATGCGCTTCCTCCGCCGCTTCCTGCTTTTCTTCGTCATCGCCTTCCTGCTGCCGCTCGCGACCCATGCGGGCTGGTGGATCTGGCAGACGCATGCTCCCGACTGGCGGCGGGCCGACTGGACGAGCGCGAAGCTTTTGCCCGCCGCCGCGGTCGAGCCCGAAGCGACGGTGCATCTCTTCGCCGCGCGCGTCGGGCGCTGGCGCGGAATCTTCGCGCATCATTCCTGGATCGTGGTGAAGGAGCGCGGCGCGAGCGCCTATACGCGCTTCGACGTCGTCGGCTGGGGCATGCCGGTTCGGATCAACCATCGCGACGCCGATGGCCGCTGGTTCGGCAATATGCCGGAACTCGTCGCCGAAGTCCGCGGCGATGCCGCCGAACGGCTGATTCCGCGCATTCGGGCGGCGGTTGCGAGCTACGCCTATTCGAGCCCGGACAGCTATCTCGCCTGGCCGGGACCGAATTCGAACAGCTTCGTCCAGCACGTTCTGTCGGAGGTGCCGGAACTCCGGCAGGCGCTGCCGCCGACGGCCATCGGCAAGGACTGGCGCGCCGACGGGCTGTTCGCCGGCCTTACCGCCAGCAGGACGGGCATCCAGGCCTCGGCCTATGGGATTGCGGGCGTCACGGTGGGCTGGGTCGAGGGCATCGAGATCAACATCCTCGGCCTCGTCGCCGGGTTCGACCTGCGCAGCCCGGCGCTGAAGCTGCCGGGCTGGGGGCGGATCGGGGTTTGAAGCCGGTCGTCATTCTCGGGTGAAGCGAAGCGCAGACCCGAGAATCTCCCGCCGGAGAGGGCACTGGTTTCCAGGATGCTCGGGTCAAGCCCGAGCATGACGCACCTTCTCTCAGACCGCCTCGAAAGCCTGTGCCAGATCGGAGATCAAATCCTCGATGTTCTCGATGCCGACCGAGATGCGGATCAGCGCGTCGGTCAGGCCGATCTCCTCACGCAGCTCCCTGGCGACGCCGGAATGGGTCATCGCCGCCGGATGCGAGACCAGCGTCTCGGTGCCGCCGAGGCTGACGGCGAGCTTCATGATCTGGAGGTTGTCGAGGAGCGCGAAGGCTTCCTTCTCTCCGCCCTTGACGTCGAAGGCGAAAGTCGAGCCCGCGGCGCTGCACTGCCGGTCGAAGACGGCCTTGCGCGGATCGCTGTCCTTGAGGTTGCCGAGATAGTGGACCTTAGCCACCTTCGGGTGGTTTTCGAGGTACTCCGCCACCAGCTTGGCGTTCTCGTTGGCGCGGCTCATGCGGATATCCAGCGTCTCCAGCGAGCGCATCAGCATCCAGCAGGAGTTCGGGTCTGCTTGCGTGCCGAGCGAGCCGCGCCAGGCCTTCACCTGCCGCACCAGCGCCTCGGAACCGCTGATCGAGCCGCCGACGAGATCGGAATGGCCGCCGACATATTTCGTCAGCGAAAGCAGAGTGAGGTCGGCGCCGAGGTTGAGTGGCTTCTGGTATTTCGGGCCGAGCAGCGTGTTGTCGACGACGACCGGTGGACGGTGGCCCTGCGACTTCTCCAGCTCGTCGGCGATCACCTTGCAGGCGGCGAGATCGACGAGGCCGTTGGTCGGATTGGCGGGGGTTTCGACCATGATCATCGCGACGCGGCCCTTGGCGGCAGCCGCCTTGGCAACCTCCCGCATCTGCGCGATGTCGAGCCCGTCGGTGAAGCCGAACGGCGTGATGCCGAAGGCGCCCATCTGGTTCTTGAGCAGGGTTTCCGTGCCGCCATAGAGCGGACGGGAATGGAGGATCGTGTCACCCGGACGCAGGAAGGCGAAGCAGGTCGTGGCGATCGCGGCCATGCCGGAGGCGAAGACGGCGCATTTCTCGGCCTCGTCCCAGATCGCCAGGCGATCCTCGAGAATCTCCATGTTGGGATGGTTGAAGCGTGAATAGACCAGCCCGGGCTTCTCGCCGGGTTTCGGCTGGCGCCGCCCCGAGGTGAAGTCGAAGAAGTCCTTGCCCTGCTGGGCGTTCTCGAAAACGAAGGTCGAGGTCAGGAAGACCGGCGGCTTGAGCGAACCTTCCGACATGGCCGGCGAATAGCCGAAGCCCATCATCAGCGTCTCCGGATGGAGCTTTCGGTTGGCGATCCGGTCCTTGTGATAGCTATCCCCGTTCATGAGCTGTCTCCCTTTTTTCGGCCGCGCCGTTGAATCCCTGCCTTTGAGAATAATCTCATCAGAGCGCCATTGCTTGGTCGATAAAGCTCACCGTAAACTCACGATTGCAGCTTCCTGCTCACAAACCTGCACAGCGGAGCATATCATGCTCGACACGATCGATCGTCGGATTCTCTCGGTGCTCCGCGAGGACGGGCGGATCACCAATCAGGATCTCTCGCAGCGGGTCGGGCTGTCGCCGACGCCCTGCCTGCGCCGGCTCAAGCGGCTGGAGGAGACCGGCGTCATCCAAGGCTATGCGGCAGTCGTCGACCCCAAGGCTTATGGCCTGCCCTTCAGCGTCTTCGTCTCGGTGCGTCTCACCCAGCAGAACCAGGAGCAGATCGCCGAATTCGAGAAGGCCGTCGAAAGCTGGAGCGAAGTCGCCGAATGCTACCTCATGACCGGCTCGCAGGACTATCTGCTGCGCGTCGTCACCGACGGCATCGAAGGCTATGAGCGCTTCCTCAAGCAGAAGGCGACGCGGCTGAAATGCATCCAGTCGGTCGAATCCAACTTCGCGCTCGCGACGATCAAGAAGCGTTCGGGCCTGCCGCCGATCTAGGGTCTGGCCTCGTCAGGCGCCGCGATCCATGGCGCGGCGCACGACCTGAGTGACCTCGCTGTTCGACAGGAACAGGTCGTGGCGCAGCATGCTCCAGCCGCGGCCGGACGTATCCGCGACGCGCACGCCCAGCGCATCGAGGCGCGAGCGGTCGGCAGCACCGGCGCGTGCAACGCCGCCGGCGATGCGCGCCGAGACCGCAAGCGCCCGGTCGCCGGGATCGATGATCACTGTCATGCGCTGCGCCAGCGGTCCGAGCTTCTTCACCGTCTGCTCGAAGGCGTCGATGTCGACATCGGGCGAAGCCAGCACGACGGAGCCGATCCGGGCATAGACATCCTGGGAATCGCGCAATTCGCGTAGGCCTTCCAGTGTCAGGAAGGTTCCCATCGAGTGGGCGACGATGTGGATGCGCCCGACCGTCGGGTTGGCAACGAGCGCCTGCAGGCTCTGGACGAAGCCGTCGCGCGACCAGAGCGCGCTCTCGCGGTCATAGGCGTAGTCGAACAGCTTGCCGCCGGACGGCCAAGTGAAGAGCGCGGTGCGGCCCTGGAATTCGAGCGAATGCGAGAGCTGGCCGGCGCTGCGCGCGGCTGTTTCGAAGGTTTCGTTGAAGCCGTGGACATAGAGCAGCACGTCGCGGCCATTGGCGGCATCCGAGAAGGCGCGCGGGGCGTCGTTGGTCACCTCGCGGCCGACGCCTAGCACAGCCC
Source organism: Allobosea sp. 10L417 (assembly GCF_056395485.1). Lineage (NCBI taxonomy): Bacteria > Pseudomonadati > Pseudomonadota > Alphaproteobacteria > Hyphomicrobiales > Alloboseaceae > Allobosea > Allobosea sp. 10L417. The sequence goes on along the minus strand of NZ_JBFTJP010000002.1, from coordinate 152,141 downwards.
AGTCGCCACTGACGGCGGAGGAAACACGTCCGGATATTCCCCTGCCAGGCGCTGACAGGCGCACCTCGGCGAAGGTCAGCGGCCCCCGATCGGTGCCGAAATAGGGCGCGGCATTGCCGACCGACCTGCGCGTCGTCATGACCAGCAGACGCGGATCCTTGCCGAGCGCCGAGCTATCGGCGCGCTCCGGCTCGGCGAAGGGCGAAACGCTCGCTTCGCTCTGGGCGCAGGCGGCAAGCCCGAGGGGCAGGAACGCGGCGAGCGCCAGCGAGCGGCATGAAAAGTCGCGCCTCGTGACAGGCATGGCGGCAGGCATCCAAGATCGATCGTGAGAGGCCGAATGGCCAACCGGGCCTTAAGGGCAGGCTAACGCGGCCAGAATGGGGCGGCCCTGCGGCCTGGCTGCGGGGATCGCCCACCGTTGCAGCGATGTGACATCATTGGCCGCCGGAGAGGATCGTTACCGGAGCGGTCACGACCAAGCCGACGGTCGAGCCCACCGTGCCGACGACGCCGCCGGCGATGTCGCCGATCCGGTCGCCGAATTGCTGCCCGGCGAAGCCGATGCCCTTATCCTGCCGCAGCCGCTCGCCGATGAGCCGTACCACCTTGGGCGAGGAAGCGAACTTGGCGTGGTTCAGGCTGTCGCCCGAGGCCACCTCCGAGATGTCGATGATCCGCACGCCGAGCTTTTCCAGCTCCGCGATGATCTCGGTATCCTTCGCAGAGACGGAGCCGAGCCGGGTCTTGTCGCCTGCGAAGCGGCGCGAGAAGTCGAGCGCCTTGTCGTCGGCCGATACGAAGACGGTGACGGGCCGACGGATCTGCGCCATCTGCGTCTTGAAGACATCGAGATCGACATCGGGCGCGGCCAGCATGACGTCGCGCAGCTTGCCACCGAAGGCCCCGTCGCCGCGGATCGCGGCCTGGCGCAACGTCTCCAGCGTCAGCAGCGTGCCCATGGAATGAGCGAGAATATCCATGCGTGTGGAGCCGAGATCGCGCGGGATGCCGCGCAGACTGGCCTCGAGGAAGTCGCGCGAGTAGTAGGCGCTCTCGCGGTCATAGGGATAGGCGAGGAGTTCGCCGCGCGAGGGCCAGGAGAACAGCACCGGCACACCCTTGAAGCCGGAATCATAGACGATCTGGGCGAAGCGGTAGGCCGCATCGGCGAAATTCGTGTTGTAGCCGTGGACGAAGACGAGCACGTCGCGCTGATCGACCGGCCGGCTCTGGAGTTCCTTGCGCACATCCGAGATCACGGGCGCTAGGTCGAGCCGCTGGACATAAGTCGCGGTGAAATACTTGGCCGGATCGCCCGGCCCCGAGCTCGGCAGCTCCAGATTGCCGGGCTTGTGGCTGCGCGGCACGGTGATGTCGAGCCGCGCGAAGGAGAGCTTCGGCGAACGCTCGCCATTGAAATAGACCGGCTGCGCCGAGGGCTCGCGCGTCGTCGCGACATAGATTTCGACCGTGCCGGCGATGTCGGCCGCAGGCGCCTGGCTCAATTCAAGCGTGCGTGGCGTCGAGCAGCCCGCAAGGACCAGCGGCAGCAGCAACGCCAAAACAACACCGCGAAACCGCACCGCCACTCCAATCATCGCTCAGTCGTCTCACCGGATGCGCCGATCTTCAAGATGCGTGCATGACACAGTGATGAAGCAACTGGCGCACGGCGAACTCCTTGTCCCCCTCGGCGGCACCTTGCTAACTGGCGTCATGGCCCACCGCACGCCCACCGCCGACTCGCTCGGCGCCGCGCTTCTCGCCGGCGAACGCGCCGCCCTGGCCCGCGCGATCACGCTCGCGGAATCGCGCCGCGCCGACCATCGCGAGCAGGCGCAGGCGCTGATCCAGCGGCTGTTGCCCCATACCGGGCGTGCCATCCGCGTCGGCATCACCGGCGTTCCCGGGGTCGGCAAATCGACGACGATCGACGCGCTCGGCAGTCACCTCACGGCCAAGGGACACAAGGTAGCGGTGCTGGCGGTCGACCCCTCCTCGACCCGCACCGGCGGGTCGATTCTCGGCGACAAGACCCGGATGGCACGCCTCTCCGTCGATCCGAACGCCTATATTCGGCCATCGCCCTCCTCCGGCACGCTCGGCGGCGTCGCGGCCAAGACGCGCGAGACGATGCTGCTCTGCGAGGCGGCAGGGTTCGACGTCATCCTGGTCGAGACCGTCGGCGTGGGGCAGTCCGAAACGGCGGTGGCCGATCTCACCGACTTCTTCCTGGTGCTGATGCTGCCCAATGCCGGCGACGAACTGCAGGGCATCAAGAAGGGCATCATCGAGCTTGCCGACATGATCGCGGTCAACAAGGCGGACGGGGCCGGAGCAGCTGCGGCCCGCGCGGCAGCGGCCCAGTACAGGGCCGCACTTCATATCCTGGCGCCCACCTCGACCCTGTGGAGCACGCCCGTGATGACGATCTCCGGCCTGACCGGCGAAGGGCTCGACGCGCTCTGGACCAGGATCGAGGATCATCGCGCCCGCTTCGAAGCCAAGGGCCTGATCACCGAGAAGCGCCGGCGCCAGGACGTCAAATGGATGTGGGCGATGGTGCAGGATCGGCTGCAGGCCAAGCTCAGGCACGACCCTGCGCTGAAGGCGCGCGCGCCGGAACTGGAGGCTGCGGTCTCATCCGGCAAGCTCGCACCGACGCTTGCCGCCGAGGAGATCGCCCGCGCGCTCGGGCTCTAGCCGACGCCAGCCGCATCTTGCCTGTTCTGCGCGGCGTCGGTTTCAAATCGGGACAGCGGGGCTGGCACGCCGTTTGATCGCGGCGGGGTCGAAGGGGAGGTTCCATGGTGCTTTCGCGGCGCGGTTTCCTGGCTGCCGGCCTGACAGCCCCGGCATGGTTTCACCTGCCGGCCCGTGCGCAATCGGCAGCGCCATCCCGCGGCGGCCCGCTTGGCCATTTCGGCCTGGACGCCGCCCAGTTCGGATTGCGGCCGGGCGCTTCGGAGGATCAGTCAAGCCGGCTCCAGGCGGCATTGAATGAAGCGGCAAAGCGCAATGCCCCGCTCATGGTTCCAGCTGGGCGCTACCGACTTGCCTCAGTCCGCCTGCCGGACGGCGCGAACATCGTTGGGATGCCCGGGCAGACCCTCCTCGTGACTGCAAATGGCAATCCGCTGTTTGTCGCCAACAATATCGCTCGCGCAAATCTGACCGGCCTTGCCTTCGACGGGCTCGACATCCCTTCGCCGCAGCGCGACGGCCTCGTCGCCTGCAACAATATCGGCGCGATCACGATCTCGGACTGCGACTTCGCCAAGGCCGGGTCGGTCGGCCTGACCCTGCACCGCTGCGGCGGGCGCATCGTGGCAAGCCGCTTCCGCGGCATGCGCGATTCCGCCCTGTTCTCGTTCGACTCGGCGGGCCTCATCATCGAGCAGAACGATATCGAGGATTGCGGCAACAACGGTATCCAGATCTGGCGGAGCCAGGCCGGCGACGACCGGTCGATCCTGCGCGGCAATCGCGTCAGCCGCATTCGCGCCGATGCAGGCGGCAACGGGCAGAACGGCAATGGCATCAGTCTCTACCGCGCCGGCGGCGTGATCATCGAAGGCAACCAGCTGCGCGACTGCGCCATGACCTTCATCCGCAACAATTCCGGCTCCGGGGTGCAGATCCTCGGGAATCAGGGCCGCCGCTGCGGCGAAGTCGCGCTCTATGCCGAATTCGCCTTCGAGGGCACGATCATGGCGAACAACCTGGTCGAGGACTGCGCCCAAGGCGCCAACATCACCAATCTCGACCATGGTGGGCGGCTCGCCGTCTTCGCCAACAACATCATTCGCAACGCCAAGCGCGACCTGCCGCCCAATGGCGGGGAGCCGGTCGGCGGCATCGGAGTCCATGTCGAGGCCGAGGTGGCCGTGACCGGAAACGTGATCGAGAATGCGAGCGAGATCGGCATCTCGCTCGGCTGGTCCTGGGGGATGCGCAACCTGGTGGCGACCGGCAACATCGTGCGCAAGGCCGGCATCGGCATTGCCGTCTCGCTGGTGCCGAAGGAGCGCAACGCCGTCATCGCGAACAACGTCATCGACGAGGCACGCAATGGCGCCATCGTCGGCACCGAATACGGCAAGCCGGTCACCGGCGACCTCGCCAAGGCGCCCGACGCCAGAGCGGCGGGCATCCGGGTCGAGAACAACGCGGTCCGCTGATGCGCCTCAGGCAGCCGGTGCGCGGATGCGTCCGACCTCGATGCCGTTCCAGTTCTTCAGCACGGTTTCGCGCAGCGGCGCGAAGGCGGTCTGCGTCGCCTCGTCCATCGGCAGGAAGCGGGCGATCAGCGCGCCCAGCGCAACTTCCGCGGCACGGCCAGCGCCGTCATCGCATTTCAGCGCGATGCCATAGCCCAGCTCCGGCAAGGCAGCGCAGTAAACACCTTCGGCGCCAGTCTTGGTGAAGGCGCGGGCGCCGAGCAAGCTCATCAGCCGCGTGTCGTAGCGATCAGTGCCAGCCACCATGAAAGGGTGGGCCGCTGCGGCGGCGCGAATGCGCGCGGCGGCTTTCGCCCGCTCGGGGCCAAAGCCGTGGCCCGTGCCGAGGCGCGCGAAGCCCAACGCCAGCGCCTTCAGCGGCACAGCATAGGAGGGAATCGAACAGCCATCGATGCCCATGCGCTCGCTGGAATGCTCAGCACCGGTCACCTCCTCGAGGGCGCCGCGCACCGCCCGCTGGACGGCATGGCCCTGCTTCACATAGCCGGCCGGATCCTCATCCAGGCTGCAGGACAGGCAGACAAATCCGGCATGCTTGCCCGAGCAATTATTGTTGAGCGCGCTCGGCTCGGCGCCCGACTTGGCCAAGGCCCGCGCCACCGAGTCATTCATCGGCCAATGCGCCCCGCATTCGAGGCAGCCGGCGTCGCGGCCGGCCTTCTTCAGCATCGCGAGCGAGGTCTCGGCGTGCAGCGGCTCGCCTGAATGCGAGGAGACGGCCAGCGCGATCTCGGGCTCGGTCAGGCCGTAGTGGTCGGCCGCGCCGCTTTCCAGCAAAGGCAGCGCCTGGATCGCCTTCACCGCCGAGCGCGGAAAGACAGGCCGCTCGATGTCACCAACTGCGAAAACCACTCCACCATCGGCATCGACGATGATCGCAGACCCCCGATGGCGCGATTCGACGACATTGCCGCGCGTGACTTCGGCGAGGACGGGGTTTTCCATGGCGACCTCCAGATTCCGCTTGCTGCGGATTGCCGCTTTTGGCGCCGGGCGCGCCACCTGTCAAAAGCGCTGGCGGAAACCGCGAACGGCTGCCACCGTACACCCATCAGCCGTGCCACCGCCGAGCAGGATACCGATGTCGCCGGACTACGAGACCGAATACAACAACCGTGCCCGCGTGCCGGAGCATCCCGGCATCATCGCCGGCTGGCAGGCCGACGCCGCCGCCTACAGGGCGACCGCGCTGTGCGAGCTCGGCGTCTCCTATGGCGAGGGCGAGCGGCAGCTCTACGATCTGTTCAAGCCGGAGACGATCCGCGGCGACGCGCTTGTGATGTTCATCCATGGCGGCTACTGGCAGGCGCTCGACCGGAGCTTCTTCTCGCATATGGCGCGTGGGCTGAACCAGCTCGGCCTGCCCGTGGCGGTCGTCGGCTACGATCTTTGCCCGCAGGTCCATCTCGGGCACATCGTCTGGGAGCTTCAGCAGGCAGCTGCCGCGCTCTGGCGTCGCTTCGGCCTGCCGGTCGTCGCGACCGGCCACTCTGCCGGCGGGCATCTCAGCGCCTGCACGCTCGCTACCGACTGGAAGAATGTTGGCGCCGACCTGCCCGAGCATCTGGTGCCCGCCGCCTATGGCATTTCCGGCCTCTACAACCTCAAACCCCTGACCGAGACAAGCATCAACAACGCTCTCGGCCTCAGCATGGAAGCTGCCGAGCTCGAAAGCCCGCTATTCTGGTCGGCGCCGTCGCGGCTGACGATGGATGCCGTGGTCGGCGGCGAGGAGAGCGCCGAGTACCACAAGCAGAGCCGCCGGATCGTCGATGTGTGGGGGCTGGAAGGCGTGACGACGCGCTATGAGGAAATCCCCGGCGCCAATCATTTCACCATCATCGCCGGGCTGACAGAGCCGGACAATCCGATGACACGGCGCATCGCGGCGCTCGCTGGCGCCTGATCTCTCCGCAGAGGGCATAGCCTGCGCTGAAGCATCAGCCTCGCCCGAAAACCGCATTTCCCTTTTCGGGCCGATGCCTTATCCAGACCGCATCAGAGTTTCGGAGAGCGCGATGCAGACCTTCTTCGTCGAGATCAAATGCAAGCTCGGCAAGACCTATGAGGTCGCCAGCGAACTGGCCGATCGCGAGATCGCCTCGGAGATCTACTCGACCGCCGGCAACTACGACATCCTGGCCAAGTTCCATGTCGGCGCCGACGTCGATATCGGCCATTTCGTCGCGCAAAAGGTGCAGTCGATCCCCGAGATCGCGGACACGCACACGATCATCACCTTCAAGGCCTTCTGAGCCGCGCTCGCATTCGAGGCTTCGATTCAACCAGCGCATCTTCTGGTTGGAAGCGGCGTTTCCTGAGTCGCGCCAACGGATTGTCACAGCCTGCTCACAGAGCGATTCACCTCTTTCACAGATTGATTCAATCGGCCGCGGCCCGATCTTTGCCCTTGCTGCGGCCACCGAGGCATCCTGACCGCTTGACGCCGCATGGCCTTTTGCGCGACCAGCATCCTTCGGACTGCAGGGACCATCGCGCCATGAAAAGCACGCTCTCCACCGATCTGCGCTCGGGCGCGCTCGTCTATCATCGCCAGCCCCGGCCCGGTAAGCTGGAGATCCAGGCGACCAAGCCGCTCGGCAACCAGCGCGATCTGGCGCTGGCCTACTCGCCCGGCGTCGCCGCTGCCTGCGAGGCGATCGTCGACGACCCGTCTCAAGCGGCCGAACTCACCTCACGCCAGAACCTCGTCGCCGTCATCACCAACGGCACGGCCGTGCTGGGCCTGGGCGACATCGGCCCGCTGGCTTCCAAGCCGGTGATGGAAGGCAAGGCGGTCCTGTTCAAGAAATTCGCCGGCATCGACTGCTTCGACATCGAGGTCGAGCAAAAGAACATCGAGAAGTTCGTCGAGGTCGTCGCTGCACTGGAGCCGACCTTCGGCGGCATCAACCTCGAGGACATCAAGGGGCCGGAGTGCTTCGAGATCGAGGAGCAGCTCAAGGCCCGGATGAAGATCCCGGTCTTTCATGACGACCAGCACGGCACCGCGATCATCGTCGGCGCGGCCGTCCTGAACGGCCTCGACCTCGCCGGCAAGAAGATCGCCGACGTCAAGATCGTCGTCTCCGGCGCCGGCGCGGCCGCTCTCGCCTGCACCAACCTGCTCGTCGAGCTCGGTGCGCAGCGCAAGAACATCTGGGTCACCGATCTCGAAGGCGTGGTCTACCAAGGCCGAAACACGCTGATGGATCGCTGGAAGGAGGTCTATGCGCAAGAGACGGACGCGCGCACGCTGGCCGACGTGATCGGCGGAGCCGACATCTTCCTCGGCCTGTCCGCCGCAGGCGTGCTCAAGCCCGAGATGGCCAAGAGCATGGCGCCGAAGCCGCTGATCCTGGCGCTCGCCAACCCCAATCCCGAGATCACGCCCGAGGACGCGCTCGCCGTGCGTCCCGACGCGATGATCTGCACCGGCCGCTCGGACTATCCGAACCAGGTCAACAACGTCCTGTGCTTCCCCTACATCTTCCGCGGCGCGCTCGACGTGCAGGCGACGACGATCAACGAGGCGATGAAGCTCGCCGCGGTGCGCGCCATCGCGGCGCTCGCCCGCGAGGCCTCCTCGGATGTGGCGGCGCGCGCCTATGGCGGCGAAACCTCGACCTTCGGCGCGACCTCGCTGATCCCGAACCCCTTCGATCCGCGCCTGATCATGCGCATCGCCCCGGCCGTGGCGGAAGCCGCCATGGTGACCGGCGTCGCGCGCAAGCCGCTGGTCGATGTCGAGGCCTATCGCGAGCAGCTCTCGCGCTTCGTCTTCCGCTCGGGCTTCATCATGAAGCCGCTGTTCCAGCAGGCCAAGGCCGACCCCAAGCGCGTCATCTACGCCGAAGGCGAGGATGAGCGCGTGCTGCGCGCCGCCCAGGTCGCGCTGGAGGAAGGCCTCGCCATCCCGATCCTGATCGGCCGCCCGAGCGTGATCGAGACCCGCATCCAGCGCTTTGGCCTGTCGCTGAAGCCGGGCGTCGACTTCCAGGTGGTCAACCCCGAGGACGACCCGCGCTATCGCGACTACGTCCAGACCTATCTCGACATCGCCGGCCGGCGCGGCATCACGCCAGAGGCGGCGCGCGCGCTGGTGCGCACCAACAACACGGTGATTGCCGCGCTCGCGGTGGCGCGTGGCGAGGCGGATGCGATGATCTCCGGGCTCGAAGGCCGGTTCATGTCGCGTCTGCGGCACATCAAGGACATCATCGGCCTGGCGCCCGGTGTCTGCGATATCGCGGCCATGACGCTGATCATCACCAACAAGGGTGCCTTCTTCCTCTCCGACACCCATGTGAAGCACGATCCGAGCGCGGAGGAGATCGCGGACATGACAGTGCTCGCGGCGAGCCATGTCCAGCGCTTCGGCCTCGACCCCAAGATCGCTCTGCTCTCGCATTCGGATTTCGGCGCGGCCGACACCCCGAGCGCGCTGAAGATGCGTAATGCGCTGAAGCTGATCCGCGAGCGCGCGCCGCATCTGGAGTGCGACGGCGAGATGGAGGTCGAGACGGCCCTGGTGCCGCTGATCCGCGAGCGCGTGCTGCCCTCCTCGACTCTGAAGGGCATGGCGAACGTCCTGATCTTCCCGAACCTCGACGCGGCGAACATCGCCCATCAGTTCGCCAAGGTGCTGGCGGATGCGCTGCCGGTCGGCCCGATCCTGATCGGCACGGCCAAGCCCGCTCATATCCTCACCAGCTCGGTGACGGCACGCGGCGTGGTCAACATGACGGCCGTGGCGGTGGTAGAGGCCCAGGAGAGATCCGCGGCAGCCGGTTGATCGGCGCGATGCCCCTGCCACGCGCTCTACTGGCCCTCACGATCGGTCTTTGCCTGGCCGCGACGGCGACACCGGCACAGGAGCCGCTGCGCGAGGAGCCCGGTTTCCTGCGCGTCCAGATCGATGGCCGCGTAGCTCGCCTCGAAACCCTGGTCGTCCGCCCCGATCGCGCGTCGGGCCGTCTGCCACTCGCGCTGATCACGCATGGCAAGGCGCCGAGTCATACGAGGATGGGCGATCTGCGCGCCGTCGGTTATGCGGCCATCGCACGCGACCTCGCCCGCCGGGGCTGGATCGCCGCGGTCGTCGTCCGGCGCGGTTTTGGACAATCGGACGGCCCCTTCTCCACGGAAGGTGCGGGTTGCGACCTGCCCAACATGGTGCCGCGTTTCGAGAGCGACGCAAAGGAGCTCGAGGCCGCGCTCAAGGCTTTGACAGAGCGACCCGACGTCGCGCCCGACCGCATCATCGCCTTGGGTGAATCGGCGGGCGGCGCCGCAGTCATGGCGCTGGCCCAACGCAAGCCGCCCGGCCTGAAGGCCGTGATCAACGTCGCCGGCGGGCTCGATCTCAGCGACTGCGTCGAGAAGGGCCGGGACGCGCTCGTCGCGACCGTCCGGCACTGGCCGTGGAAGGATACCGTGCCGCAGCTCTGGGTCTATGCCGGCAACGACGAGCTCTTCCCGCCGTTCCTCGTCGACCGTATGCGGGGCGCGGCTCTCGACCGTGGCGGCGACGTACGTCTCATTGCGTTGCCGGAGGTCAAACCACGCGGCCACGCCGCCTTGCAGAACGGCAGAGCCCGCTTCGTTTGGCTCCGGGAGATGGACACTTCTTTGCGCGCCTGGAATCTGCCGACCCATTCTCCGGGACGGCCGAAGACGGAGTTCGACCGCATCGGCCTCGAAGGACGTGCTTCGGTGTTCGAGAACTATTTCAGCGCGCCCGGTGAAAAGGCGATGGCCGTCAGCCGAACCGGCAAGAGCTTCACCTACCGCTACGGCGAAAAGGATCTCGAGGCAGCCCGTCGCAACGCGCTGTCCGATTGCGGCAAGAAGGCCGAGGATTGCCGCCTGGCTTTCGAGAACGACCAAGCCGTCGACGCGCCCTAGCGCAGGATCGGCTTTTCCGACTTGGCAGACTCACTCAGGCGGGTTCTACTTCCCTCCGTCGGGCATCGCTCGCAACGGCGCCCGGTCAAGGGAGGTTGCCATGCTCGACGTCACGCGCCGCACAGCTCCTCTGGCATTCGCCGCCATCCTGGCCGCAACCCGCGCCGAAGCGGTCCAGAGCCGGATCGTCTTCCACCGGGGCAATGACGGCGACCCCGAAACGCTCGATCCGCACAAGACCTCCACCGTCGCCGAAGCGCATCTGCTGCGCGACCTGCGCGAAGGCCTCGTCATCCACAATATGAGGGGCGAGGTCGTGCCCGGCGTCGCCGAGAGCTGGACGATGAGCCCGGACGGCAAGAGCTGGCGCTTCAACCTGCGCCCCAACGCGAAATGGTCGAATGGCGACCCGGTACGTGCCGCCGACTTCGTCTACTCCTTCCGCCGTATCCTCGATCCGGAAACCGGCGCGCGATACGCCAACCTGCTCTATCCGATCCGCAATGCCGAGCCGATCCACAAGGCATCGACCGGCTCCGCCCTCGACGATCTCGGCGTGGTCGCTTCCGGCGAGCACGTGCTGGAGATCGCGCTCGAACGGCCGACGCCCTATCTGCTCGAGCTTCTGACCCATCAGAGCACGCTGCCCGTCCATCCCGCCAGCACGGCCAAGGCTACGCAGGAACCGGGGCGCCCAGAAAACTGGATCACCAACGGCGCCTACATGCTGAAGGAGTTCGCCCCGAATTCGCATATCCGCCTCGATCGGAACCCCCATTTCCACGACGCCGCCAATGTGAAGATCGACACGGTGATCTTCTATCCGGCCTCCGATCTCGTGGCGGCGGCCCGGCGCTTCCAGGCCGGAGAGTTGCATCTGACGACAGACATTCCGGCAGACCAGTTCAAGCAACTGCGCCAGAAACTCGGAGACCAGGTTCGGATCGGCCCCTATCTCGCGACCTATTTCCTGATCCTCAACAGCGCCAAGCCGCCCTTCGACGATGCCCGCGTGCGCCGGGCTCTTTCGCTGCAGATCGACCGCGAATTCATCGCCGACCGGGTCTGGGGCGGTACGATGCTGCCGGCCTATGGGGTGGTGCCACCCCATATTGGCAATTACGGCGAGCGGGCCGAACTCGACTTCCGGCACAATTCGGTACTGGAGCGTGAGGAGGAGGCCAAGCGTCTTTTGGCCTCGGCCGGCTTCGGCAACAGCTTTCCGCTGCGGATCGAATACCGCTTCAACACGACCGACAACAACCGCCACACCGCCGAGGCGATCGCGGAACAATGGCACGCCATCGGTGTGGAGACCCGCTTCGTCGAGACCGACTACCGGACGCATTTCGCCTATCTGCGCGAAGGCGGCGATTTCGACGTCGCCCGCTACGGCTGGATCGGCGATTATTCGGACCCGCAGAACTTCCTGTTCCTGTTCCAGAGCGACAATGTCGGGTTCAACATCGGCAAGTACGGCAACCCGCAATTCGACTCGCTGATGAAGCTCGCCGCCGACGAACTCGACATCTCCAAGCGCGCCCTCATCCTGCGCGAGGCCGATAGCATCGTCATCAGCGAAGAGCCCTGGATTCCGCTGCTGCACTATTCGACCAAGAATCTCGTCTCGCCGAAGCTCGTCGGCTTCGAGCAGAACCTGCGCGGTGCGATCCCGACGCGGTTCCTCAGTCTGAAAGCCTAATACTGCGCCCTGCGCCAGACGCCGGGCCGTTTCCCTGCCTTGATGCTCGCAAGCGCCGCGAAGCTCCGCTAGGAAGAGCGCGTCCTTTTCCCACCCAGCGGGTCCGCAGCGATGAGCCGTATCGTCTATGTCAATGGCGCCTACCTCCCCGAGGAGGATGCCAAGATTTCCGTGTTCGATCGCGGCTTCATCTTCGGTGACGGCATCTACGAGGTTTCGGCCGTGATCGGCGGCAAGCTCGTCGACTGCGAGGCGCATCTGGCCCGCCTCGAGCGCTCCTGCGGCGAGATCCGGCTTGCGCTGCCTTGGTCGAAGGCCGAGCTCGTCGCGATCCATGAGGAGCTGATCAAGCGCAACAACCTCGACGAAGGCGGCATCTATCTGCAGGTCTCGCGCGGCGCGGCCGATCGCGACTTCCCCTTCCCGAAGGATGTCGCGCCTACGCTGGTGATGTTCACCCAGGCCCGCAATTTCGTGAACGCGCCGACGGCGAAGACCGGCATCAAGGTCGTCTCGACGCCGGACCTGCGCTGGGCCCGCCGCGACATCAAGAGCGTCAACCTGCTCGCGCCGGTGCTCGCCAAGCAGTTCGCGCTGGAGAGCGGGGCGCAGGAGGCCTGGCTGATCGAGGACGGCGTGGTGACGGAGGGTGCCTCCTCCACCGCCTGGATCGTCAAGGGCAAGACGCTGATCTCGCGCCCGCTCTCGAACAAGGTGCTGCCGGGCATCACCCGCAAGGCGGTGCTGGCCTATCTCGCGGAATCCGGTTTCGCCTTCGAGGAGCGCGAGTTCACGCTGGAGGAGGCGCTCGATGCCGAGGAGGCCTTCATCACCTCCGCGACCAGCCTCGTCATGCCGGTGACCTCGATCGACGGCCACACGATCCATAACGGCGCCCCCGGCCCGACCGCGCTGCGCCTGCGTGAGATCTATATCGCCTACGCCCGCAAGGGCGGCGTCCTGGGCTGAAATCGCAGGCCACTGCGTATCTCGTTGTCGTGCTCGCCCTTGTGGCGAGCATCCACGCCGTGAACGTCGCCCTCGACGAAGAAAGACGTGGATGGTCGGGACGAGCCCGACCATGACGGGCGGCGCTAAACGGCGTCCCCGGGCCGCTCTGCCCGCTCCCCCATCACATAGGTCGCGGCCACGTTACGCTCGTCGCCGAGCGTGACGAGCACAAACAGCTCCTCCGCGAGATCGCGCACCGTCTCCATGCGATGGGCCATCGCGCGTGTCGCCCCGGTGTCGAGCACGACGACATCCGCCTCGCGGCCAGGCTCGAAGTCTCCGATCAGATGGTCGAGGCCGAGCGCGACGGCATTGCCGCGCGTGATCGCGTGAAGCGCCGCGAAAGCGGAAAGCGACTGCCCCTGCAACTGCAGCACCTTGTAGGCCTCGGCCATGGTCCGCAGCATCGAATAGGAGGTGCCGCCGCCGATATCGGTCGCAACGGCGACCTCCACGCCGCGCTGCCGGGCATGGGCCCAGTCGAATAGGCCGGAGCCCAGGAACAGGTTCGAGGTCGGGCAGAACACCGCAACCGCGCCGGTCTCAGCAAAGGCCTGCCATTCGTTGTGGGTCATGTGGATGCAGTGCCCCATCAGGCTCTTAGGCCCGAGCAGCCCGTAGCCCCGGTAGATGTCGGCATAATCGGCCGCCTGCGGAAAAAGCTCGCTGGCCAAGGCGATCTCGGCCCGGTTCTCGTCGATATGGGTCTGGACATGGCAGTCGGGATGCTCCGCGGCGAGCCTTCCTGCCGCCGCCATCTGTTCGGGCGTCGAGGTGATCGCGAAGCGCGGGGTGATGGCGTAGAGCTGCCGGCCCTTGCCGTGCCAGCGCGCGATCAGCGCCTTCGAATCGCGATAGCCGCTCTCGGCCGTGTCGGTCAGCGCCTCCGGCGCGTTGCGGTCCATCATCACCTTGCCGGCGATCATGCGGGTATTGCGGCGCTGAGATTCGGCAAAGAAGGCTTCGGCCGATTGCGGATGGACTGAGCAATAGACTGCCGCCGTGGTCGTGCCGTTTGCCAAGAGCTCGTCGAGGAAGAAGCGCGAGAGCTTCTCGGCATGTCCCTGCTGCGCGAGCTTCTGCTCCTCGACGAAGGTGTATTTGTTCAGCCACTCCATCAGTTGCGCGCCGTAGGAGGCGACAACTTGCGTCTGCGGCATGTGGATGTGCGCGTCGATGAAACCCGGCATGATCAGATGCGGGCGATGGTCGATGATCTCGGCATCGGCCGGCAGCGTCCGCAGCAAATCCCGCGCCTCGCCGGCCGCCTTGATCATACCGTTCTCGATGACCAGCAGCCCGTCGGGGACATAGCGATGCGCAGCCTCGCCTGCTGTTTCCGGATCATCGACGAACCAGAGCAGGCGGCCACGCAGGGCGCGCAGGGCGGCGGGTGCAGTCACGGCGGGCAACTCCGGCACAATTCCACATCACATCTGCACCAAATCGAAGCTTCCGGCCAAGCGCGGATCGTGCCTAATCTGCAGGCATGAAATGGCTATGCGAGCGGAGCGGGCGGGATGCGTGAGACCTTGCGCTTCCTGCTCGGCGACAGGTTGGTCGAACTCGACCGCTGCGACCCGACTTTGACCGTGCTCGACTGGCTGCGCCTCGACCAGCGCATGACCGGCACGAAGGAGGGCTGCGCCGAAGGCGATTGCGGCGCCTGCACCGTCGTCGTCGGCCGGCTCGACCGCGGCAATCTGCGATACGAGGCGATCAATGCCTGCATCCGCTTCCTGCCGACGCTGTACGGCTGCCAGGTTCTGACCGTCGAGCATCTGAAGAGCACGGATGGCAGCCTCCACCCGGTCCAGCAGGCGATGGTGGAATGCCACGGCTCGCAATGCGGCTTCTGCACGCCAGGCTTCGTGATGTCGTTGCTGGCGCTCAGGCTCAACGAGGTCGAGCCGAGCACAGGGCGCATCGAGGATGCGTTGGCCGGTAACCTCTGCCGCTGCACCGGCTACGAACCGATCATTGCCGCAGGCCGCCGCATGGACGAGATCGCGCCGCGGGATGCGGATCGCTTCCTGCAGGAACGCGGGGCCGTGGCGAACAGACTCGCCGCGCTGAACGATACGGAAACGCTGGCCCTGCGGGGCGAAGGCGGGCGCTTCTACGCCCCGGCGACGGTCGAGGCGCTCGCCAATGTGATTGCCGCGCATCCGCAGGCGACGTTGGTCGCCGGCGCGACGGATGTCGGGCTCTGGGTCACCAAGGCCATGAAGCGCCTCGACCCGGTGATCTATCTCGGACGCGTAGAGGCTCTGCGGGCGATCACCGATGAGGGCGATCATCTCCGCTTCGGCGCGATGGCCGGCCATATCGACGTCCGCGCAGCGCTGGCCGGGCTTTCGCCGCAGCTCGACGAATTGATGCGGCGCTTCGGCGGCGAGCAGGTACGCAATGCCGGCACGGTCGGCGGCAATATCGCCAATGGTTCGCCGATCGGGGACCTGCCGCCGGCCCTGATCGCGCTCGGCGCGACGCTGGTGCTGGCGCGACGCGCCGAGGCCGGCATCGAGCGCCGCGTCATACCGCTCGAACGCTTCTTCCTCGACTATCGCAAGCAGGACCGGCGCCACGGCGAATTCGTCGAGGCCGTGCTGGTGCCGAAGCTGGCCCCCGGGATGCTCTTCCACGCCTCCAAGGTCTCGAAACGCTTCGACGAGGATATCTCGGCCGTCTGCAGCACCTTCCGACTGCAGCTCGGCCCGGATGGCCGCATCGGCGAAGCCCGCCTCGCCTATGGCGGCATGGCCGGCGTCCCGAAGCGGGCGGCGGCTGCCGAGGCCGCCCTGGTGGGCCGCGCGTGGGACGACGGCGCCGTCGCAGCCGCCGTCGCCGCGCTGGCGCAGGATTTCTCACCGCTCGACGACATGCGCGCCTCGGCGCATTATCGGCTGAAGATCGCCGGCAACCTGCTGCGCCGTTTTCTGATCGAGACGACGCAGCCCGCGACCGAAACGCGGGTCGCCGGCCTGCTGGCGGAGGCCACCCATGGCTGACGCACGCCACAAGCTCGATATCGCACTGGAGAGCGGCCCTGTGGGCAGCGCCCGCATCCATGACTCCGCGCCCAAGCATGTCGCGGGCGAAGCTGTTTATATCGACGACATCGCCGCGCCCGAAGGGCTGCTTCATGCCTATCTCGGCACGAGCGCCATCGCCCATGGCAAATTGCGGTCACTTGATCTCACGGCGGTGCGTGCCGCGCCGGGCGTCGTCGCCGTGCTGACGGCGGCGGACATCCCCGGCGCCAACGACATCTCCTCGACGCATCTGCATGACGAACCGGTCTTCGCGACCGAGGCCATCCTGTTCCACGGCCAGCCGCTCTTCGCCGTGGCGGCAGAGACGCGCGAGCAGGCACGCCGCGCCGCAACGCTGGCGAAGGCGGAGTATGCCGAGGAAGAGCCGCTGATCGACATCGCCACCGCGCGCGAAGCGGGAGGCAAGCTGGTCACCGCGCCGCTCAAGTTGGAACGGGGCGATGTCGCGGCCGCGCTCGCAGAGAGCCCGCGCCGGCTGAAGGGCTCGATGACGATCGGCGGGCAGGAGCATTTCTACCTCGAAAGCCAAGTCGCGCTGGCGATCCCCGGCGAGGACGAGGACATGGCCGTGCTGGTCTCGACCCAGCATCCGAGCGAGGTCCAGCACATGGTCGCCGCCGTGCTCGGCGTCGGCTCGCATGCGGTGACGGTCGAGGTCCGGCGCATGGGCGGCGGCTTTGGCGGCAAGGAGACGCAGGCCAATCTCTTCGCCTGCGTCGCCGCGCTCTGCGCCCGCAAGCTCAAACGGCCGATCAAGCTCCGGCCCGATCGCGACGACGACATGGCGATCACCGGCAAGCGCCATGATTTCGTCTGCGACTACGAGATCGGCTTCGACGACGACGGCCGCATCCATGCGCTCGATGCCGTCTATGCAGCGCGCTGCGGCTGGAACGCCGACCTGTCGGGGCCGGTAACCGACCGCGCCCTCTTCCACATGGATAATTGCTATTTCTACCCGGCGGTGCGCGCGCGCTCCGAGCCACTCTTCACCAACACCTGCTCGAACACGGCCTTCCGGGGCTTCGGCGGGCCGCAGGGCATGGTCGGGGCCGAGCGCTTCATCGAGGAGGTCGCCTTTGCGACCGGGCTCGACCCGCTGGAGGTGCGGCGGCGCAATCTCTATGGCGGGGCAGGCCGCGACGTCACGCCCTATCACCAGACGGTCGAGGATAACATCGCGGCCGAAATCATCGCCGATCTGGAGCGGCGCTGCGACTACCAGGCGCGCAAGACGGCAATCCGCGAGGCGAACGCAACGAGCCCCATCGTCAAGCGCGGAATCGCACTGACGCCGGTGAAATTCGGCATCTCCTTCACCGCGACCTGGTTCAATCAGGCCGGGGCGCTGGTGCATGTCTATACGGACGGCACGGTCGCGCTGAACCACGGCGGCACCGAGATGGGGCAAGGGCTCTACATCAAGGTGGCGCAAGTCGTGGCCCATTCCTTCGGCATCGGGCTAGACCAGATCAAGATCACCGCGACCACGACCGGCAAGGTGCCGAACACCTCGGCCACCGCCGCCTCCTCCGGCTCCGATCTCAACGGCATGGCGGCGCTCGACGCCTGCGAGACGATCAAGAAGCGGCTCACCGCCTTCGCCGCGAAGCACTGGCAGGAACTGCCAGAGGATATCGCCTTCCTGCAGGGGCGCGTGAAGATCGGCGCTCGCGAGATCGCCTTCAAGGAACTTGTCGCCGCCGCCTATATGGCGCGCGTCCAGCTTTCGGCGACGGGCTTCTACGCCACCCCCAAGATTCATTGGGATCGCAAGGCCGGGCGCGGCCACCCCTTCTACTATTTCGCCTATGGCGCCGCGGCTGCCGAGGTCGCGATCGACACGCTGACCGGCGAATACAAGGTCGAGCGTGTCGACATCCTCCATGATTGCGGGCAGTCGCTGAACCCCGCGATCGACAAGGGCCAGATCGAGGGCGGCTTCGTGCAGGGCATGGGCTGGCTGACGACCGAAGAGCTGGTCTGGGATAAAAAGGGCCGGCTCTGGACCCATGCGCCCTCAACCTACAAGATTCCCGTCGCCTCCGACCGGCCGCGCATCTTCAACGTCCACCTGCTGGAGAATGCGCCGAACCGCGAGCCGACGATCCACCGCTCCAAGGCGGTGGGCGAGCCGCCGCTGATGCTGGCGATCTCGGTTCTGCACGCGCTGTCGGATGCGGTGGCGAGCGTGGGCGACTATCGGATCTGCCCGCGCCTCGATGCGCCGGCGACGCCCGAGCGGGTGCTGGATGCAGTGGAGCGAGTCCGGGCGGAGGCTGGGCGATGAGGTTCGGAACCTCCCCCGTCATTCCGGGGCTTCGCGCAGCGGAGAGCCCGGAACCCATAACCGCCGACGACGTTCGAAAGAGCGTCACAGTGCCTGCCCTTTCCTTCTCGACCTGTGGTTATGGGTTCCGGGCTCAGGCCTGCGGCCTGCCCCGGAATGACGGGTGAGCAGCGCATGACCCTCGCCGCCTTCCTTGATGTCCATCAGCGCGAAGGCGTCGTGCTCGTCCGGATCGAAGCGGCGGAAGGCTCAACGCCGCGCGAGGTCGGCGCCCGCATGGCCGTGAGCCCCGGTGCCATCGCCGGGACGATCGGCGGCGGGCAACTCGAATTCCACTGCATCGACCTCGCCCGGCACATGCTGAGCGAGGGCGCCGAGGACCAACTGCTCGACATTCCGCTTGGCCCGCAGATGGGACAGTGCTGCGGGGGGCGGGTCCGTGTTTCGCTGCGCCATGCCGGTACGGCCGAGATCGCCCTGTTCAGCGCCCGCGAGAAAGCGGCGGCAGCGGCGCGGCCACCGGTGCTGATCTTCGGCGCCGGCCATACCGGCAGGGCCCTGGCCCATGCGCTGGCGCCCCTGCCCTTCTCGGTTTCGCTGATCGACGATCGCGACGACGTCATGGGCGGGCTGCCAGCCGCCGTCACCTGCATCCGCATGGCCGATCCCGTCGATGCGGTCGCGAGCGCTCCGGCAAAGGCCGCCTTCGTCGTGCTCTCGCACAGCCACGCGCTGGACTACCGGCTGACAGAGGCGGCGCTGGCGCGCGGCGATGCGGCCTATGTCGGCATGATCGGCTCGGCGACCAAGCGCGCCCGCTTCGAGTCGAGTTTTCTGCGCAGCGGCGGCCGACGCGAGGCTCTGGCACGATTGACCTGCCCGATCGGCGGTTCCGATGTGGACGACAAGCGCCCGGAGGTGATCGCGGCCTTGACGACAGCCGAGCTGGTGCGTTGCTTGCTTGGCCGCCGGGAACCGGCGAGAGGGAGACGCCCGAGACATGAATCAGCCGCGTGAGCAGGAAGTGCCGCCGCGGCTGGCGCTCGCCCATATCTCCAAGAGCTTTCCCGGCGTCAAAGCCAATGAAGACATCAGCCTGAGCGTCAGGCCCGGCGAGATCCACGCCCTGCTCGGCGAGAACGGCGCCGGCAAGTCTACGCTGGTCAAGATCATCTACGGCGTGCAGCAGGCCGACGAAGGCACGATCCACTGGAATGGCTCGGCCGTCTCGATTCCGTCGCCCAAGGCGGCGCGCAAGCTCGGCATCGGCATGGTCTTCCAGCATTTCTCGCTGTTCGACGCGATGACCGTGATCGAGAACATCGCGCTCGGGCTCGACGAAGCGGTGGATCGCGAGGAGCTGAAGCGCCGCGTCGCGGCGATCCTGCAATCCTACTCGCTGCCGCTGGATCCGGAGCGGGAGGTGCATACGCTCTCGGTCGGCGAGCGCCAGCGCATCGAGATCGTGCGCTGCCTGCTGCAGAAACCGAAACTGCTGATCATGGACGAACCCACCTCGGTGCTGACGCCGCAGGAGGTGGAGCGCCTGTTCGAGACGCTGCGCCAAATCGCGGCGCAGGGCTGCTCGATCCTCTACATTTCGCACAAGCTGCATGAGATCAAAGCGCTCTGCGACAGCGCCACCATCCTGCGCGGCGGGCGCGTGGTCGCGACCTGCGATCCAAAGGTCGAGACGACCAAGCGCATGGCCGAGTTGATGATCGGCGCGGAGCTGCGCAAGATCGAGCACGGCAAGACGGCCGGCAGCGGCGCTGTCCGATTGGAGGCCAAGGGGCTTTCGCTGCCGGGCGAGCCGCCTTTCGGCACCGATCTGGAGAACGTTACCTTCGAGGCGCGGGCGGGCGAGATCCTCGGTATCGCCGGCGTCGCCGGCAACGGACAGGCCGAGCTGCTGACCGCGCTCTCGGGCGAGCAACTCGCCGGCTGGGCCGAGGCGATCAGGCTCGACGGCAGGGCCATCGGCCTGGAGGGCGCCGGGACGCGCCGGGCGCTCGGCCTCGCCTGCGTGCCCGAAGAGCGAAACGGCCACGCCGCGGTGCCCGATTTCTCGCTCGCCGACAACGGTGTCCTGACCGCGCGCCACAGGCTTCCATTGGCGCCGCACGGCTTCATCAGCCGGGGCGCCGTCCGGCGCTTCGCCGATGGCGTCATCAAGCTCTTCGATGTCAGGACCACCGGCAATGCCGCGCTCGCCCGCTCGCTCTCGGGCGGCAATCTGCAGAAATTCATCATGGGCCGCGAGATCGGCCAGCAGCCGGCCGTGCTCGTGGTCTCGCAGCCGACCTGGGGGGTCGATGCGGGCGCCGCCGCCGCGATCCGGCAGGAACTCGTCGACCTCGCCGCCAAGGGCTCGGCTGTGGTGGTGATCTCGCAGGATCTCGACGAATTGCTCGAGCTTGCCGACCGGCTCTGCGTCATCAATGAAGGCCGGCTCTCGGCGCCGCGCCCGGTCGCGAGCCTCGGCATCGACGAGATCGGCCTGATGATGGGCGGCGTCCACGGCGCGGAGGGAGCCGTTCATGCTTGAATGGCGCCGCCGCCGCGAGCCGAGCACGCTGATGCTGGCCTTGAGCCCGTTGATCGCGATCGGTCTGACCATGCTGCTCGGCATGATCGTCTTCACCGCCATGGGCTATGACGGCTTCCATGCGGTCGGGAGCATTTTTCTGACGCCGTTCCTGGAGCCGCAGCGCTGGGCCGATATCGGCGTCAAGGGCGCGCCGCTCATCATGATCGCGCTTGGGCTGGCCATCGGCTTCCGCGCCAATGTCTGGAACATCGGCGCGGAGGGGCAATACATCATGGGCGCCATCGCCGGTACCAGCGTCGCGCTCGCGACCTACGACATGACCGGCTGGTGGATCCTGCCCGCGATGGTATTGGCCGGCATCCTCGGTGGCATGGCCTGGGCCGCGATCCCCGCCTTCCTGCGCGTCAAGCTGCAGGTCAGCGAGATCCTGACCAGCCTGATGCTGACCTATGTCGCGGTCCAGTTCCTGTATTTCCTCGTGCGCGGACCGTGGAAGGACCCGGACGGCTTCAATTTCCCGCAAACGCGGATGTTCACGGCCGACCAGACGCTGCCGACGGTGCTCGAAGGCTCGCTCGTCCATCTCGGTATCCCGGTCGCGCTCGTCCTTGCCGTCATCGCCTGGCTGCTGATGGAGAAGACCACCGCCGGCTATGCCATCAAGGTCGTCGGCCTTGCGCCCGCCGCCGCCCGCCATGGCGGTTTCAGCGCCGCACGCGCGACCTGGGCGACGCTGCTGATCAGCGGCGCGCTCGCCGGCCTCGCCGGGCTGTTCGAGGCAGCCGGCCCCTTCGGGCAGCTCACCCCGCAATTCCCGGTCGGCTACGGCTTCACCGCGATCATCGTCGCCTTCCTCGGCCGGCTCAATCCGCTCGGCATCGTCTTCGGCGGCCTCGTGCTGGCCGCGACCTATGTCGGCGGCGAGATCGCGCAATCGACGGTTCGGCTGCCGCAGGCCGCGACCGGCATGTTCCAGGCCACGCTGCTGTTCATGCTGCTCGCGACGGACGTGCTGGTCCGCTGGCGCATCGTCTGGAAGCGGAGGGCGGTGTGATGCGTTTCGCGACGGAACCTCGCCGTCATTCCGGGGCGGCCCGCAGGGCCGAGCCCGGAACCCATGAACACCGGCCAAGCCGCAGGAATCGCCGGGTTCGGGCTAGCATATCTGGACAAGAACCTGTGTTCATGGGTTCCGGGCTCATCGCTTCGCGATGCCCCGGAATGACGAGGGGGAGCGCATGACGACGGCCATGCTCGTCTCCATCCTGATGACCCTGATCGCGGCTTCGACGCCGTTGCTGCTGGCGGCGCTGGGCGAGCTCGTCGCCGAGAAGGCAGGCGTGCTCAACCTCGGCGTCGAGGGCATGATGCTGTGCGGCGCGGTCGCCGGCTTCGCCGTCGCCTTCTCGACCGGCAGCACTGGCATTGGCCTCGTCGCGGCCGCCTGCGCCGGTATCGCTGCCTCGATGGTCTTTGCCGTGCTCGCCCTCTCGCTGATGGCCAATCAGGTCGCGACGGGCCTCGCGCTGACGATCTTCGGCATCGGCGCCTCCTCCCTGATCGGCGCCGGCTTCGTCGGGCGCACCGTGACGCGCCTGCAGCCGGTGTTTCCGGCGGCGCTTTCGGAACACCCGCTGCTCCGGGTGATCTTCGGCCACGACATCCTCGTCTATCTCTCGCTGGCACTCGTCGCGGGCGTCAGCTACTTCCTGCACCGCACGCGCCCGGGACTTATTCTGCGCGCTGTCGGCGAGAACGATGCCTCCGCCCACGCCATCGGCTATCCCGTGATCGCGATCCGCTACGCGGCGATCGCCTTCGGCGGTGCGTTGGCCGGGCTCGGCGGCGCCTATTTCTCGCTGGCGCTGACGCCGATGTGGGCGGACCGGCTGACCGCCGGACGCGGCTGGATCGCGCTGGCGCTCGTCGTGTTCTCGGCCTGGAAGCCGGGGCGACTGCTGCTCGGCGCCTATCTCTTCGGTGCCGTGATGACGCTCGAATTACAGGCCAAGGCCGCCGGCGTGACCTGGCTCGCGCCGGAGGTGCTGGCGATGGCCCCCTACCTTGCGACCATTGCGGTTCTGACCATGATGTCGCTAGGACGAAAGACCGRCCGGCTCGACGCGCCTGCCTGCCTCGGCAAACCCTTCTCGGCGTCCTGACGCCGCATCCGACTACGGGGAGTTATAGGACATGACCAGCATCATCACCCGCCGCAGGCTGACCTTCGGCGCGGCCGCAGCCACCACCCTGCCGATCCTCGGCCGCGGCGCCTCGGCACAGTCGCCGCTCGGCGTGGGCTTCATCTATGTCGGCCCCATCGGCGACCACGGCTACACCTGGACGCATGACCAGGGCCGGCTCGCGCTGGAAAAGGAATACGGCGCGAAGATCAAGACCAGCTTCATCGAGAACGTCGCGGAAGGCCCTGATGCCGCCCGCGCACTGCGCCAGCTCGCCCAGGCCGGCAACCAGCTGATCTTCTCGACCTCCTTCGGGTTCATGAACCCGACGATCCAGGTCGCCAAGCAGTTCCCGAAGATCAAGTTCGAGCACGCCACCGGCTATATGCGCGCCGAGAACGTCGCCACCTACAATGCGCGCTTCTATGAGGGCCGCGCCGTGATCGGCACCATCGCCGGCCACATGTCGAAGACCGGTCAGGCCGGCTACGTCGCCTCCTTCCCGATCCCGGAGGTGGTGATGGGCATCAACGCCTTCCACCTCGCCGCTCGGAAGGTGAACCCGAACTTCAAGACCAAGGTCGTCTGGGCCTCGACCTGGTACGACCCCGCCAAGGAAGCCGACGCCGCCAAGGCGCTGATCGACCAGGGCGCGGACATGATCACGCAGCACACCGACTCGGCGGCTCCGCTGCAGGCGGCCGAGCAGCGCGGCGTCTTCGCCTTCGGCCAGGCCTCCGATATGAAGGCCTTCGCGCCGAAGGCCCATCTCACCGCCATCGTCGACGACTGGTCGGGCTACTACATCAAGCGCGTCAAGGATGTCATGGACGGCAGCTGGAAGACCGGCGACGTCTGGGGCGGCCTGAAGGCAGGAATGGTCAGGATCGCGCCGTACAACGACGCGGTCACGCCCGCGGCACGCGCGGCCGCCGACGAGGTGATCAAGAGCATCTCGGCCGGCACGCTGCACCCCTTCACCGGCGAACTGAAGGATCAGAAGGGCGAGGTTCGCCTCAAGGCCGGCGAGACGGCGAGCGACGAGATGCTCTCCAAGATGGACTGGTACGTCGACGGCATCCAGGCCTGATTCCGCTCTCCATCGGCGCCGGCGGGCTTGCTCCCGCCGGCGGCACGATTCGCAGGTCCTTGTTTGCCTTTCACCGTCAGGGAATGGTCCCGGGAGTGCCTACCCCCGTAGAAATCGGCATTATCGACCCTATTATCGACGGAACGAAGCCGTTTCCTGTGCGTATCTACCGCCGCGGGCATCGTCTTTCCGCGATAACCGTGGCAACTGCGTGAGTTGCGCGCCGCGAATAGCATCCATGTGTCGCGGTCGCTCGTGTCGGAAACGAGCATGAACGGCCGTAGTCCAGCACGCGACGCCTGAAGCACCTTCTCAAGGAGGATTTCATGACCAAGAACGAACTGATCGCCGCCATCGCGGATGAGACCGGCAAGACGAAGGCGGACGTCTCCGCCATCCTGGCCTCTCTCGGCACGACCGTCGCCAAGACACTCAAGAGCGGCGACGACGTCACGCTCGGCGGCATCGGCAAGCTCTCCGCCGCCAAGCGCGAGGCCCGCGAGGCCCGCAATCCGTCGACCGGCGCGACCATCAAGGTTCCGGCCAAGACCGTCGTGAAGTTCAAGGTCACCAAGGACCTCGCCGACGCGGTGGCGTAACGCCATCCATCGGGATCGAGCGGCGTTCGCGTTCCCTAGCGCGAACGCCGCTTGAGTCTCGCCGTCATGCTCGGACTTGACCCGAGCATCTCTTCGACGAGATTCTCGGGTCTACGCTTCGCTCCGCCCGAGAATGACGCTGGCTCCATGTTCCTTCGCCTCTTCACCGATCTGCGCGCCGCCAAGGTCCCCGTGACCCTGCGCGAATATCTGACGCTGCTCGAAGGCGTCGAGGCCGACCTCGCCGAGCACAAGGTCGACGAATTCTACTATCTCGCCCGCGCTACGCTGGTGAAGGACGAGCGCCATCTCGACAAGTTCGACCAGGTCTTTGCCCAGGTATTCAAGGGCATGGAGACGCTGGGCCAGGCGATCGAGGAAGCCGGCATTCCCGAGGAATGGCTGCGCAAGCTCGCCGAGAAATTCCTGACCGACGAGGAAAAGGCGCAGATTGATGCGCTGGGCTGGGACAAGCTCTGGGAGACGCTGAAGCAGCGGCTCGCAGAGCAGAAGGACCGTCACCAGGGCGGCAACAAATGGATCGGCACCGGCGGCACCTCACCCTATGGCGCCTATGGCTACAATCCCGAAGGCATCCGCATCGGTCAGGACAAGAACCGCAATTTCCGAGCGGTGAAGGTCTGGGACAAGCGCGAGTTCAAGGATTTCGACGACACGCGCGAGCTCGGCGTGCGTAACCTGCGCGTCGCATTGAGGCGGCTGCGCCGCTTCGCCCGTACGGGCGCGGCCGAGGAACTCGACCTCGACAACACGATCAGCGAGACGGCCAAGCACGGCTATCTCGACGTCAAGCTGCGGCCGGAGCGACGCAACGCCGTGAAGGTGCTGCTCTTCCTCGATGTCGGCGGCTCGATGGACTGGCATATCGAGCTGGCCGAGGAGCTGTTCTCGGCGGCGCGGGCCGAGTTCAAGCATTTCGAGCATTTCTACTTCCACAACTGCCCCTATGAGCGCGTCTGGAAAGAGAACCGCCGCCGTCACGACCAGATCATCCCGACTTGGGACGTGCTGCGGACCTATCCGGCCGATTACCGCCTCGTCTTCGTCGGCGATGCCTCGATGAGTCCCTACGAGATCGCGATGCCCGGCGGCTCGGTCGAGCACTGGAACGAGGAGGCCGGCGAGGTCTGGATGAACAGGCTGGTGAACAAGTTCCCGAAATCGGTCTGGCTCAATCCGGTCCAGCAGCATCTGTGGAACTATACGCAATCGATCCGTCAAATCGGCGGGTTGATGGGCGGACGCATGTTCCCGCTGACGCTCGACGGCCTCGATGGTGCGATGAGAGTTCTGGCGCGCTGAACCACGACGATCGGCCCGCTTCCCTTGGGCGGCCGGAATGCTCTAACTGCCCGCCATGACGAACAACCACGACGACGACGCCCCTGCCCCGAGCTGGCGCCAACGCCCGAAGCCTGTCGGATTCGAGATCAGCTACAGGCTCGACGGCGACACCCTCGAGATCGATCGGACGCGCCGCGTCGACAGCGTCAGGCTCAGCGCCGTCGAGCAGGTGCGTTTCGTCTATGCGCCAGGCAACATCTCGTCCAAGGGCTACAAGACGCAGCTAAGGCTCAGCGACGGCCGGACCGTGACTTTCGGCAACCTGTCATGGCGCTCGCTGACGGACCTCGATCGCGACGATGCGCGCTATCACCGCTTCGTCTCGGCATTGTCAGCCGCAATCGCACGGGCCAACCCGCGCGCCCGCTTCGTCGCCGGGCGGCCGAAGCCGCTCTGGCTCGGCGTCGTGTTCGTGGGCGCGGTGTCGCTGCTGATGCTCGCCGCCTTCACGTTGCGCGCCTTCCAGCAGGGAGCGACCAATGCCGGGCTGCTCGGCCTGCTGCTGGTCGCGGCCTCGTTCTGGCAGGTCTGGCCGCTCGTCAGCCTCAACCGGCCGCGCGAACTCGCGACCGGCGAAGTGCCCGACAGCCTCGTTCCCGGCCGCCCCGGCTAACGCTCAGCGCACCACCAGCACCGAGGACTTGGCCCGGCGCACGATGGCGGAGGCGTTCGAGCCGATGACGTAGGCCAGCATGCCGGGCTCGTGCGAGCCGATGACGATGAGATCGGCCCCGGCCGCATCAGCCTCGGCCAGCACCTCGCCATGGACCGAGCCCAACAGCACCTTCGCCGAGACCTGATCGGCCGGCAGGTCGACCGTGGCAGCGATTTCGGCAAGCTTCGCTTCGGCGTCCTGCTGCTGTTCGGAATCGAAATCAGCAGGGACGAATTCCATGTACGTGACAGGGATCAGCGAGCGGACATAGACCAGCCGCACCACGCCGCCCGATATCTTGGCGAAGGATACGGCGGCAGCGATCGCTGGCTTGGCTAGATCGGCCTCCGCCAGATCGACGGGAACCAGAATCGACTTGTACATCGTATCCTCCAAGGCTGGTTGCAGAACCATTCTGGAGTTTGCCAGCACGCGCGCCATGATCCAGCGCAAAATGCGCGCTGCGGCAGGGCGCCGCGCGCCGGTCGGTCAGCGGAGTTTCAACCCTGGCGCGCGGGGGTGCGCACGACCAGCCCGTCAAGATTGTCTCTGATCCGGATCTGGCAGGAGAGACGCGAGGTCGGCCGGACGTCGAAGGCGAAGTCCAGCATGTCCTCTTCCATCGGCTCGGCATGGCCGACGGCTTCCATCCAGGCATCGTCGACATAGACGTGGCAGGTGGCGCAGGCGCAGGCGCCGCCACATTCGGCCTCGATACCGGGAATCGCGTTGCGGATCGCCGTTTCCATCACCGTGGAGCCCGTTTCGCCCTCGACGGTGCGGCTCTCTCCGTGAGCGTCGATGAAGGTGATGTTCGGCATAAGAAACTCCGGCGCGCTATGACGGCCTCGCTTAGAGCATTTCAAAGCGGCACGGAACGGGCTTTTCCGCCGCAGCGCCGGTTCAGGCCGCGCAGTCGAAGCGCGCGATCGCCGCCCGTGCCTCGGCGGCGGCCAGGGCTAGTTCATCGAGAGCGCTCTCGGTCAGACGCGGCTCCGCATCGCCGAGGCTGTGCTCGATCCGATCTGCCGCTTGGGCGACCTGCCAGGCGCCAATGGCGCGGGCAGCGCCCTTCAAGGTGTGCGCCGCGTCCATCCGAGCTTGCGTGTCCGCGCTGCCGTGGATGGTGCGAAGATGCGCCACGCATTGCTGGGCGAACAGGGTGAGCAATTCGCGCTCGAGCTCATGATCGCCGCCGGTCTGGCGGTGAAGATGCTCGGTATCGATCGCGCTCTGGGGCATGGGCAACTCGTGAACATCGGATCGCCGCATGGGCGGTCTCACCCACTCCAAGAAGCGACTTGATGGTGAACGAGGCGTTAACGACGTTTGTGAATCGAGCACTCAAATGGGTTTCCAAGGTTACGGGGCTCCACTACCCTTCCAATTGGTAAATGATGGGCGCAGTGTCTCCGATCATCCCGGCCAGAGGCGGCAAGGGGCGACGGGGACGGGCTT
Source organism: Allobosea sp. 10L417 (assembly GCF_056395485.1). Lineage (NCBI taxonomy): Bacteria > Pseudomonadati > Pseudomonadota > Alphaproteobacteria > Hyphomicrobiales > Alloboseaceae > Allobosea > Allobosea sp. 10L417. The sequence goes on along the minus strand of NZ_JBFTJP010000002.1, from coordinate 124,030 downwards.
TCGCGTCCATCGTCAGTAGCGTGGCGAGGCGGCAACGATGAATCGACCCAAGAAGCTCCAGGATCCCACTGAAGCTGCGATGTCGGCGATCGAGGAGGCGCTTCGACTCGACCAGCCCCAATCCGATATCGCCAGAGGCGAGACGGAGACGCTGGTCAGCGCCGAGCCCCGGCTTCCCATCACCAGCGAGAATGATCTCAAGCTCGAATTGCCGCGTGTCGAGCCTGCAGCTGCCGCCGCGCAGCCCGCGCCCGTAACCCCTCCCCCGGCGCAGCCGCGCGCCAGCGCTGCGCTTGCGCCCGACACCACCCGCGTCGCCAATGACGACCGCCGCGATTCCAGCTCGCTGGTGCAGGCTTTCGCCGTCCGCCCGTCGCGCAAGCCTTATTGGTTCGCCGCGCTCGCCTCGCTCGCCTGGCTGGGCGGCGCGGCCTTCGTGCTGTTCGGCCGCTACGGCTCCTTCAGCAATGGTCTTCCCGAGCCGGTCGCCAATTTCGGCATCGGCGAATGGACACTGCTTGCGCTCTCGATCGGTGCGCCGGTCGTGTTCTTCTTCGTGCTGGCGGCGCTCTATCGCCGTACGCAGGAGATGCGCCTGATCTCGCGGGCGATGACCGAGGTCGCGCTGCGTCTCGCCGAGCCTGAGGTCGCAGGGGCGGATTCCGTCCTGTCGCTCAGCCAGACCATCCGCCGCGAGGTCGCCGCCATGGGCGACGGCATCGAGCGCGCCGTGGCGCGCGCCGGCGAATTGGAGACGATCGTGCGCGGCGAGATCTCGACGCTCGAGCGCGCCTATGCCGACAACGAAATCCGGCTGCGTTCCCTGATCGACGAACTCGTCACCCAGCGCGAGGCCGTGGTCGGCAATGCCGAGCGCGTCAAGCTCGCGATCAGCGGCGCGCATGACGGGCTCGCCAAGGACCTAGACAGCGCCAGCCGTGTCATCGCCGAGGCCGTCGCGCAGGCAGGCGACCGCGTCACCGGTTCGCTCGGGGCCAAGGGCGACCAGATCACCCAGGCGCTCGGCCGGGCCGGCGAGCGGATGGTCGAGGAGATCAGCGGCCGCGGACATGATCTCGTCGAGAGGCTGCAGGTGACTTCGGGCGAGGTCTCCGAGCGGCTGGCCGGCGCCAGCGACAATCTTTCGACCATGCTCGACGGTCGCGCCAAGGAGATCGCAGGCTCGCTGGAACGCACGGGCGCTTCGCTGACCGAAGGTCTGACAGCCAGCGCCCAGGGCGTCACCCGCGCCATCAGCGAGACCGGCGCGCAGGTCGCGGAGTCGCTGACCGCCCGCGTCGATGTCGTCAACGAGACCCTGAAGAGCACCGGCGAGACGCTGGCCAAGGACATCTCCGCCCGCGGGACCGAGGCGGCGGAGCGTTTCGAGACCAGCAGCCGCAATATGGTCGCGCTGATCGAGAGCCAGAGCGAAGCCCTGCAGAAGCGCCTGTCGGAGTCCGGCGAGGCGCTGCGCAGCGCCCTCTCCGACGAGGGCGAGAGCGTCACCACCCGCCTTGCCGAGGTCGGCCGCGGCGTCAACGGCCTGCTCATCCGCCAGAACGAGGCCATCGCCAGCCGCCTCACGCAGGTCGGCGAGAGCGTCCATTCCCTTATCGGCACGCATGGCGACACGCTGGTCGGCCGCCTCAACGACACCGCTCGGACCGTCGACGACGTGCTCCGCGAGCGCAGCGAGGCGATCATCCTGCGCGTCAACGACGCCAGCGAGACGCTGAGCAATGCCGTCGAGAAGCATGGCGATGCGCTCACCGGCCGCATCACCGATGTCGCCGGCCAGGTGCACGGCCTGTTCACCGAGCAGGCAGGCAAGCTGGTCGATCGCCTCGGCGAAACCGGCGAGACCGTGCATGCTCTGCTCGACCAGCAGGCAGAGAAGCTCGTCGAGCGCGTTTCCGGCGCCGGCAACGAACTCGCCAACCTCGTCGGCCAGCAAAGCGGTTCCGCCGTGGCCCGCGTCTCGGAGGCTGGCAGCGAGCTGGCCCGCCTGCTCGTGGAACGCAGCGAAGCGGCCGTCGCCAACGTCTCCGAAGCCAGCCGCAACCTGACCGCGCTCATGGGCGAACAAGGCGATGCCACCGTCGCCCGCGTTTCCGATGCCGGCGCTGATGTCGCCCGGCTGCTCTCGGAGCGCAGCGAGGCGCTGGTCGCCAGCGTGTCGGGTGCCGTCAACACCGTCGAGACCCGCCTGCGCGACGAGAGCGACCTGCTCGTCGGCCGCCTGACCCAGGCCGGCCAGGACGTCGGCAACGTCGTCGGCCACCAGAGCGAGCGCCTGATCTCCGGCCTCTCCGAGACCGGCATGCGCGTCAGCGCCCTGCTGGAAGAGCAGGCCGGCGCAATGACCGTGAAGGTTTCGCAGGCAGGCCTCGAGATCAAGGATCTGCTCGGCAGCGAGAGCCAGGCTCTGGCGAGCCGCGTCGCCGATGTCGGCCGTTCCGTGCACGGCATCCTGGCCGAGCGCAGCAACGCGCTGATCTCCCGCCTCGCCGAAACCGGCGAGAGCATCGACCAGAAGCTGGAAGAGCGCGGCATGGTGCTCGCCCAGCGCATCACCGGCAGCGTCGAAGCCGCGCAGAACGCACTGGAACAGCAGCAGACGGGTTTCCTCGCGAGCATCGGCGAGACCGGCGACAAGGTCGGTGCCCTGCTCGGCGAGCAGCGCGAGACGATGGTCCGCGACCTCGTCAGCACCGGTCGCGAGGTCCACACCCTGCTCGGCGAGCAGAGCGAAGATCTGGCGCGCCGCATGACCGAGGCGACCCGCACGCTCACCGAGACGATCAATGTCGACGGCCGCCATGTCGCCGACCGCGTCTTCGAGGCGACGCAGGGCCTGCGCGACACCTTCACGATCCATGCCGAGGACGCGCGCACCATGCTCGCCGGCACCGGCCGCGAGATCGTGATGGCGCTCACCCAGCAGGGCGGACGCGTCAACGAAGCGCTTTCCGCCAACGCGGAATCGATGCTGCGTTCGGTCGAGGGCCGCGCCCAGGCATTGACCGAAGCCCTGGCGCAGCGCCACGACGCGCTGACTCGCCTCTTCGACGAGCGTGGCCGCGAGATCGAGACCGCGCTCGGCTCGCGCATGGCGACGCTGTCCACGCTGTTCGACACGCAGGGCCGCGAGATCGACACCGCGCTCGGCGCCCGCCTGTCGACGCTGTCCACCCTGTTCGACACGCAGGGCCGCGACATCGACACCGCACTCGGCGCCCGCCTCTCGGCGCTGGCCACCTTGTTCGACACGCAGGGCCGCGAGGTCGAGACCGCCCTCGGCGCGCGCCTGAGCGCCTTCGAGGACCTGATCGTCCGTCAGGGCGGTGCGCTCACCGCCAAGATCTCCGGCGATGCCCGCGAGCTCACCGAGGCGCTGCATAGCGGCATCGCCCAGGTCGAGAAGCTGATCTCCGAGGACGGCGTCACGCTCGCCGACAAGGTCGGCACCCGCGCGCTCGAAGCCGCAGAGCTCCTCGCCAGCCGCACCCGCGAAGCCGCGGATGCGATGGAAGGCCAGATCAAGCTGTTCGAGGACCGCTCGGGCGCCAAGAGCGCCGAGATCGCCGGCGCGCTCGACAGCCTGATCGCCCGCATCGACGGCAGCCTCGGCTCGCGGGCCACTGCCCTCAACGAGGCGCTGGTGGAACGCACGGTCGACATCGCCCGCGTGCTGGCAGAGGGCGGCCGCGAGGTCACCCGCGCGCTTGCCGCCAAGGCGGACGAGATCGGCGAGGTCGTGACCTCGAAGAGCGAGTCGCTGACGCGCACGCTCAGCGACAAGGCGGACAGCATCAACGCCACGCTGGGCGGCCGCGCCCTGCAGATCGCCGATACGCTCGACCAGAGCGTCGCGCGCTTCGAGGAGCGCGTCGTCAACCGGCTCGACACCGTCTCTCACACGCTCGACAGCCGTGGCGACGAAATCGCGACGACGCTGCAGGGACGCTCCGAGGCGATCGCAGCCACGTTGTCGGAACGGGCGCAGGAGCTGCGCGCGCTTTTCGACAACCAGGGCAACGGCATGGTCTCCTCGCTCGCCCAACAGAGCGAAGCCATCGCGGCCGCTCTCAGCGAGCGCGCCGAGCAACTGCGTACCCTGTTCGACGATCGCGGCCTGGGAATCGTCGCGGCGCTCGGCCGGCGCGGCGACGCCATCTCCGGTGCGCTCGACCAGCGTGCCGAGCAGCTGCGCGCGATCTTCGAGGATCAGGGCACCGGCGTCGTCACCGCGCTCGAACGCCAGGGCGCGGCGATCGCGAACTCGCTGGAGGAGCAGACGGATGCGCTGCGGACCGCGTTCGACGCCAAGGGCCACGGCCTTGTCGAAGTGCTCGGCCGCCAGGGCGAAACGCTGACCCAGTCGCTCGACGAACGGGTCGAGGCGCTGCGCGCAGTCTTCGACGCCAAGGGCAATGGCGCCGTCGAGGCGTTGAATGAGCGTGGTGAGGCGCTGGCCGCCGAGTTCGCCAYGGTCGGGGAAACGGTGGTGCGCGCGCTCGAAAGCCGCGGCAACGCCATCGTCGCCGGGCTGCGTGACCGCGGCGCGGCCATCGCCAATGCGGTCGAGGCTTCGTCCAACGCGCTGCGCGAGACGCTTGAGGCCAGCTCGAAGCAGTCGGTCGAGGCCCTGGTCAGCACGAACGAGCAGCTGCGCGAGGAGCTCGGCGGCATGCTCGGCCGCCTGGGCGAAGCCAACAAGCTGATGCAGCAGATCGTCAACGGCGCGAACAAGAACCTGGCCGCCGTCGAGAACAGCCTGTCGACCCGCGTCGGCGAGTTGCAGAACGTCATCGGCACCGTGATGACGGAGGCAGGCAACGCCTCGCAGCAGGTCACGGCGCAGATCGCGGAGCTGAAGAGCTACTCGGAAGGCACCCTGCGCGAGACGACGGCCCTGATCGGCCAGCTCGACAATCGCGGCACCTCGCTCAACGAGGCGACGCAGGCCAGCAGTGCTGCGCTCAACGCCGTTGCCGGCCGGCTCGAACAGATCGAAGGACGCGTCGGCAAGGCGCTGGCCGAGCGCCGCGATGCGCTGGAGCAGCTCCATGGGTTGATCGCCAACCGCACCGACGATGTCGAGGCGATCACCCGCTCCTTCGCTTCGCTGATCGACGAGTCGCTCGGCACCGCCGAGGCGCGAGCGCGCCAGATCGGCACCGTGCTCTCCGACTCGGCCGAATCGACGACGAGCGCCATCGCGCAGCAGTTCGAGACGATCCGCGCCGCGACCGGCAAGGAACGCGAGCGCACCGCGGAAGCCCTGCGCGAGGCCTATACCCAGGTCTCGACCGAGATCAGCGGCGAGCTCGCCAAGGTGACCGAGCGCTTCCAGAAGGCGGCGCAGGACATGCGCGGCATCACCGGCGACATCCAGCGCGAGCTGGAGGCAACGCGGGCAGAAATGAAGCGCGGCGTGCTCGAGCTGCCGAAGGAGGCACAGGAATCGACCTCTGCGATGCGGCGTGTCGTGGCCGAGCAGATCAAGGCGCTGAACGATCTCACCGAGATCGTGACGCGTTCCGGCCGGCGCGGCGACGTCTCGCTGCCGATCGACGCCGTCGTGAGCCGCAAGGCAACGGTCGCCGCCGCCCCTGCCCCGGCCCCGCAGTCGGCTCCGGCCTTCACGCCGGCGCCGCAGCCGAAGCCGGCGGCAGCGGAACCTCTGCTGCGCCCCTCGCTCGATGCCTCGGCCGAGACGGCGCGCGTCGCCACCCCTCGCGCGGAGCCCCGCAGCGAGCCCACTCCTGCGCCGAGCCGCCCGGCTCCGACCCAGGAGGCCCCGCGCCGGCAGCCCGACGCGACGGTGCAGCAGCCCGCCAAAGCCGGCTGGCTCTCCGATCTGCTCAGCCGCGCCTCGCGCGAGGACAAGCAGCCGGAGCCCAGCAAGCCGACGACCCATTCGATCGAGAAGCTCGACTCGCTCTCCGTCGATATCGCGCGGATGATCGACCATGACGCCGCCGTCGAGCTGTGGGATCGCTACAAGCGCGGCGAGCGCAACGTCTTCACCCGCCGGCTCTACACGCTGCAGGGCCAGCAGACCTTCGACGACATCCGCCGCAAGTACCGGCGCGACCCGGAGTTCAAGGAGACGGTCGATCGCTACATCGACGAGTTCGAGCGTCTGCTCGGCGAAGCGGCCAAGGACGACCGCGACTCGATGGTGGCCAAGACCTACCTGACTTCGGAAACCGGCAAGGTCTACACCATGCTGGCCCATGCCAGCGGCCGCTTCGAGTAGGCGGCCGGTTCCCTGCGGACTGGAACGACAAAGGCCGCCCGAGAGGGCGGCCTTTCCTTTTGCGAGATGGTGGTTCCGGATAAGATCAGCTGACTCTACGCCGCGGCGCGGAAGCACACCTCGCCCCGGTTGAGGAAGCAGGCCTTGTCGAAGAGCGACAGGTCGAGCGGGTTGGGCAGCCGCACATCCGCGATGTCCGGAAACGGCTTGCCCGAGGCATCGTAGGACCGGTCGATCTGCGAGATGAAGATGAGGATCAGCCCCCTCTCCCGCGCGAAGGCTCGCAACGCCCTCACCTGAAGCGCCAGCTCCGGGGTATCGCGCCGCTGGTCGAGCAGTTGCAGGTAGTCGATGACCGCCACCGTGCCGCGCGGCGCCGTCGCCAGCGTTCCCACGATGTGGTCAGCGCTGATCGCATCGGAGCAATCGCAGTCGAACAGGCCGGCGAACTCATCCGGCTCGATGCCGAGCGCACGCAGGCGGCCCGCCACGTCGAGCGGCGTGTATTCGAGCGTGAAGAAGGCGCCACGACGGCCAGCTCTCATGGCTTCCGCCAGTAGGCCAAGGCTCGCCAGCGTCTTGCCCTGGCCCGGCCGCCCGGCCATCAGGACGAGATCGCCCGGCGTAAAGCGAGACAACAGCGCGTGGGCCGTTTCGGTTCGGGGCAGCTTCGCGACAAGCAAGCTCCAACTGCGATACCCTTCATCTGTCGCGATACGGTCGAGAGCGGCGTGGAGGGGAATCCGCTCTCTGCGGCTCAACAGCCTGGCTCTGCGCTTCAGTTGATGGATCGGGGCCGACAACGTCATGACATGAACCTCCTATCGCGGGCAGCGAGCGCAATCCCTCCTCATGCGTGATGCCCGGACAGTCGGTCAGATCGTCGAAATGCCCTGTATGATCATACTTCCCCGGCTGGAGGGGGGAGGCTCGGGCCGAGCCGGAATCAGAATTTAGAGCATTTCCGCGCATCTTCGAAGCGCGGAAATGCTCTGGATCGCCGCGCGTCCTCTCGGATGCGAAGTGGCGATCTATCTCTTTGTTTTAACATCGGATTTCTTCGAAAAGTGGATTCCACTTTTCGGTCCGATGCTATAGCCCTTTGATTGGACGCATTTTCTTCACGCGAACCGAGGCCACTTCGCTCGAAAATGCTCAGGCCGATGCCGGCCGGGCAGGCTCAGCGCGCCCAGCGCACGATCTCGATCAGAACCTGCGACAGCGCCCGGTCGAGCGCCTGCGCGGCTCCCGCCCCGTCGACAGAGCTGGCCGGCACGCGGGCCGAGAACAGGCGCGCGCGCTGGATTTTGCCGCTCTGATCGCCAACGATCCGGGCGGTGATCTCGACCACCGCCATCCCGGTCGCAGCGTCGATGTTGAAGCTGCGGATGTTGGTGTTGAGCTGCACATCCGGCTGGATGCGCTGGCCTGGCGCCGAAACGGAGCCGATGCGGCTGGCATTCTCGAAGGTCTGGATAAGCCTCGCCTGCACCAGCGCGGGGATGCGATCGGCCCACTGAGCTCCGCCGACGAAGGAAAGGGCCCCGCCCGAATCCCTGACGATGACCCGATCGGAATCGAGCGCCTGCACCGTGGTCGGCTCGGCTACCACCATCACGGCGCGCGAGCCGCCGACCTTGCCGAAGCCGCTCGGTGCCGAGAGGTCGAACGTCGTCGGTGTCGGACCGCTGCAGCCTGCAAGCATGGCGCCGGTGACCAGCAGGAGGGCCGTGAGGCGAGCCTTCGTCGCCGGGAAGAGCGCTGCCTCGATCGTCATCGCTTAGCGGGATCCATTGTATTGCGGGAGCGGCGGCTTGCCGCCGAGGATGAGCTGCTGCGGATTGCGCTCGAAATTGCGCAATGTCCGGTTGATTTCGGTCAKGGTTTTCTTGCCGTCCGAGGCCAAGGCTTCGACATCCCGCAGCCCCGGCCCGGTGAAGCGGTTGATACCGGCGGTGATCTCGGCCGTGCGCTTGTCGAGATTGTCGGCGAGCACGCGCATCGATTTGGCGGCGTCGGCGACCTCCTGGAACGCGCTGCGGCCTTCCCCGCCGGCGCCGGCGTTGAGGAAGCCCTGCGCCGCCTTCAACACGCCCTCGACCTGGTCGGCCGCCTTGTCGAGCTTGGCCGAGATCGAGGCGGCATCCTTGACCACCTTCGCAACGTCGGCGCTCGAACCGCCGAGCGCGCCCGTGAATTTGTCGACGTTCTCGATGATGGCCGCAACCTTCTGCCGATCGACCGAGCGCACCACCCCGGTCAGCTCCTCGCTCAGAGTCTGAAGCCGTTGCGAGAGGGGTTGAATCGTCTCGGCGATGTTGCTGAAGCCGGCCATCAGCTTGTCGAGACCGTCGGAGTTCTTGCCCAGCGCCTCCGAGAACTTCTCGACATTGCGGACGGTGTTATTGAGCGGACCGGCGTTCTGCTTGATCAGCCCGTCGAGCGAGGTGAGCATCGTGTCGGCCTTCTGCGCGACGTTGCGCACGGTCTCGATGATGTCCTGCAGTTCGGAACGCTCGGCGATGATCGTCGGCATCGGCTCGCCGGGCTTGGCGGTCAGCACCGGGGCGTCCGGGGCACCGCCGATCAGTTGGAGCGCGACCACACCGGCCAGGCCCTGCGCCTCGATGCGGGCGCGGGTATCCTCGCGCAGCGGCGTCGTGCTGGCGACCTGAATGACGGCGTAGATGCGGCGCGGATCGTCCGGCTGAAGCTCGATGCTGGTGACCTCGCCGACGCGCAATCCGTTGAACAGCACGCTCGAACCGCGGCCTAGGCCGGTCACGGTGCCGGTGAAGATGACGCGCACGCTCTCCCTGCGCCCGGCCGCGCCACTGTTGAACCAGTAGACGAAGCCGAACGCCGCGGCCAGGACCGCGAGCGTGAAGAGACCGACGAGTGCGTAGTTGGCGCGCGATTCCATGCCCTAGCCGTTTCGTTCCCGTTCCCCGGCCGGCAGCCGGGCCATGGCGCGCTCGCCACCGAAATACGCCTTAAGCCACGGATGATCCGACGCCAGCATCGTCGCCAGCGGGCCAACCGCGATCACCTTCTTGTCCGCAAGCGCGGCGATTCGGTCACAGGCATGATACAGGCTGTCGAGATCATGGGTCACCATGAAGACGGTCAGCCCGAGAGTCTTCTTCAGGGTCATGATGAGGTCGTCGAACTCCGCCGCGCCGATGGGGTCCAGCCCCGATGTCGGTTCGTCGAGGAATACGATCTCCGGGTCGAGCGCAAGCGCCCGGGCGAGCGCTGCGCGCTTGATCATGCCGCCCGACAGCTCCGAGGGAACCTTGTCCGCCGCATCGAGCGGCAATCCCACGAGATCGAGCTTCACCATCGCCAGCTCTTCGAGCAGGTGAGGTGAAAGATGCAGATATTCGCGCATCGGCACCTGGATGTTCTGCTTCACCGTCAGCGCCGAGAACAGCGCGCCCTGCTGGAACATCACGCCCGAGCGGCGCTCCACCACGCGCCGCTGTTGCGGCGTCAGCGTATCGACGTTCTCGCCGAAGACTTCGATGGTTCCGCGCGCCTTCTGGACCAAGCCGAGGATCGTGCGCGTCAGCACCGACTTGCCCTGCCCCGAGCCGCCGACGAAGCCCAGGATCTCGCCGCGCAGCACGTCGAGATCGAGGCCGTCCATGATGACCTTCTCACCGAAGGCAACCTTGAGATTGCGCACCCGGATGACCGCTTCGGGCTCCCCCGCCTTCGGGTTTTCCGCCGATGAAACGGGTTGCGGCGCAGGAGCCGGAGATCTGTCGGGGAAAGCCATCGTCAGAACTCGATCGACGCGAAGAACATGGCAAAGAGGCCGTCGACGACGATGACCATGAAGATCGCCTTCACCACCGAAGCCGTGACCTGGCGTCCGAGCGACTCCGCCGAGCCCTGAACCGCCAAGCCCTCGATCGAGGCGATCAGCCCGATGACGAAGGCCATGAACGGCGCCTTGATCAGCCCGACGGCGAAATGCTTCCAGGTGATGACCGATTGCAGCCGGGCGAGGAAGGTATCGACCCCGATGCCGCCATAGAGCCAGGCGACGAGGCCGGCGCCGACAAGGCCCGCCATGGCCGAGATGAAGGTCAGGATCGGCAGCGAGATGATCAGAGCGAGAATACGCGGCACGACCAGAACTTCGATCGGATCGAGGCCCATGACACGCAGAGCATCGATCTCCTCGCGCATCTTCATCGAGCCGATCTCGGCGGTGAAGGCCGAGCCCGAGCGGCCCGCGATCATGATTGAGGTCAGGAGCACGGCGAGCTCGCGCAGGATTAGGATGCCGGTCAGGTTGACGACGAAAGCCGCGGCGCCGAACTGCTGAAGCTGAAAGATGCCCTGCTGCGCGACGATGCACCCGACAAGGAACGAGATCAGCATGATGATCGGCGCGCCGTTGAAGGCGATCAGCTCGATCTGGTTGACGAGGGACGGCCCACGGAACTTGCGCGGACCGAGAACGACGCCAATGGAGCCAACCACGACCTCGCCGAGGAACATGGCGCCGCCGACCATGTCGCGGCCGAAGCGCACGACCGCTTCCCCGATATCGACGAGGATGTCGACCACCCGGAAATGTCGCTGCGACGCCTGCAGGTCCGCGTCATGGACATGGACCTCCGCAAGCAGGATGGCATGCTCGGGCTTGTCGCTGACGATATCGACAGCCGCGCCCTCCCTCTCCTGCCGCTCCTTCAAGCGATTGAGGACATAGGCACCGAGCGTGTCGAGACGACTGACGCCGGAAAGATCGAGCCGCACATGCCGCGCCTGCCGCAGATCCTCGCCGATCTCGGCGATCAGCTTTTCGATGCGCGGCGCACGGTCGGCGCTCCAGGAACCGGCAAGCGCCACCGAGACCGTCCCGGCATCGGAGCGGATGATCGTCTGCGGTTCGGCGGTATCAACGCTCGCCATGTCGCTATGACGTCCCTCGCCCTGCCCAGGGCAGCCTCGCGGCTGCGCAACACCAGTCTCTCGCGTCGAAATCGACCCCTCAAGCTCTGTATTGCCGCGACCAAGGCACTTGGCAAGCATAGGGCAATGCCCAACGCACTTCCGCCGGCAAACGTTGCCGAAGGGCCATAGAATCGGCCTTTTTCGCAAGCGTCTCGCTGACGCCGGCGCCGGAAGCAGCAATTTCTTAAACAATCGTGGAGCAGCCTCGCTTTTGGAAAATCCCGACGGCCGTTGATTCGGCCGGTTGATCGAAGGCAGAATGGTCATGGGCGAACCGCGCTCGCTGACACCGCTGAGCCAGGCCGACTACGAGGCAATCGAAGCCGCGGTCATGGAGACGTCGCGCGGCCGTTGGTTCATGACGGAATACGCCAAGCGCAACCGCCAGGCCGATACGCTCCAGCTCCTCGGTGCAATTCACCGGATCGAGCGGGTCGTCGGGCTCGGCGTGCAGGAGACCAGCCGCGAAACGAACCTGATCGAAGCCGCTGCCCTGATCAGCGATCTGCGCAGCGACCTGGAACGCGTGAGCGGCAAGCCGGACATCCGCTCGTCCGGGCTCGCGGCCCGGATCGAACAGGCAGCCGGCACCGTCCTGTCCGCCACCGAAAGCATCCAGGAGGCGGCCTGGAGCCTGCGCGAGGCGGGCGCCGAGGAAGGGCTCTGCGACAAGCTGGATCAGCACTCTGCCGAGATATCGACCGCGATCGCCGTCGTCGACGGGCTCGTCCAGCGCATCGACAAGATCTCCGACACCATCGCCATGCTGGATTCAAGCCTGCGCGCCTTCGGCGAGGTTTCGCGAGAGCCGAGCACCAGCTTCGAGATCATGGCCGCGGCGGCCGAGGGGAGCATGGCCACCGCGCCGTCCCCGCCGGCGATCCGTCGCGAGTATCGCGACGCAAGCGCCGCCGCGGCAGACGAGCCGCCAGCCCCGTACCAGCTCAACGACCAGGCCGCACCGGAGACGCGCATGGGAACCGTGCATCTCCTCGACGACGACCTCACCTTCGAGGAACCAGTTGCCGCCTCGCCCGAGCCGCAGCGCGTCGCCGCCGGCTATTCGGAGGCCGGCCTGCGCGAGATCGACGCGCTGCAGGCCGATCGCAAGCTCGCTTATTTCGTCTGAAGCGTAGGCGAGGCCACTCCCCGCCAGGTCAGCGTCAGTTCTCGCGCCTGATCGCGCTCTCGTGCCAGCGATGCAGCAGCAGATGGGAGACCAGGCTCGTCGCCAGGAAGATCGCGATGCCCGACAGCGAGATCATCACCAGCGCGGCGAAGACGCGCGGGATCTTGAGCTGATAGCCGGCCTCCAGGATGCGATAGGCGAGGCCCGAGGCGCTGCCGCCCGTGCCTGCGACGAACTCCGCCACCACCGCGCCGATCAGCGCGAGTCCGCCCGAGATCTTCAGCCCCGCCAGGAAATAGGGCAGAGCCGCCGGCAATTTGAGGTAGCGCATCGTCTGCCAGCGCGAGGCGCCGTAGAGCTCGAACAGGTTGACGAGGTTATGGTCGGCCGAATTCAGCCCGAGGATGGTGTTCGACAGGATCGGGAAGAAGGCGACGATCCAGGCGCAGATCAGCAGCGACAAGTCGATATCATTGGCCCAGATGATGATCAGCGGGGCGATGGCGACGATCGGCGTGACCTGCAGGATGACGGCATAGGGCAGCAGCGCCATCTCCAGCCATTTCGACTGGCTGAACAGCACGGCAAGCGTCACGCCGACGACGATGGCCGCCGCCAGCGCCATGAAGGTGATCTTCAGTGTCACCCAGAGCGAGCCGGAGAGCGTGCCCCAATCGGCAACCAGCGTTTGGCCGACCAGGATCGGCCCGGGCAGGACATAAGACGGGATTTCGTTCCAGCGGACGGCAAATTCCCAGAGCGCCAGCACGATCACGCCGATCGCGAGCGGAGCGAGGATGCGCGGCCAGACACCGGCCGGCAGGCCGAGAATGCGGGCTTCGGCCGCAGCGACGGGCAGCGCCTGCGCGTCGGTGCCGTCCGACGCCAGCGTTTCGACGGGCGCGCTCATCGGCCGATCGCCTCCTTGAGCTTGGTGGAGGCGACGCGGCAGAGATGGGCGTATTCGCCGGAGGTCCGGAACAGCTCGTCGCGCGGATAGTCGGCCTCGACGGAGAGGTCGGCCATGACCCGGCCGGGCCTGGCCGCCATCACCACGATCCGCTGCGAGAGATAGACCGACTCGAACACCGAATGGGTGACGAAGACGGCGGTGAAGCGCTCGCGCCACCACAGCTCCAGCAGGTCGTCGTTGAGGCGGTGGCGGGTGATCTCGTCAAGCGCAGCGAAGGGCTCGTCCATCAGCAGGATCTTCGGGCGCATCACCAGCGCGCGGGCGATCGAGACGCGCATCTTCATGCCGCCCGAGAGTTCGCGCGGATAGGACTTTTCGAAGCCTTTGAGGCCGACCAGGGCCAGCATCTGCGCCGCGCGCGCCTCGGCCTCGGCCCGTGGCACGCACTTGAGCTTGAGCGGCAGCATGACGTTGGCGAGGGCATTCGCCCAGGGCATCAGCGTCGGGTCCTGAAAGACGAAGCCGAGATCGCGCGCACCATGGCCGGAGCTGCCCTGCGCGGCGCCCGCCTCGCCCGGCCAGGTGATCGTGCCGGAGGTCGGCGCGCCGAGGCCCGCGATCATGCGCAGCAGCGTCGATTTCCCGCAGCCGGAGGGGCCGAGCAGGCTGACGAACTGCCCTGCCCCGAGTTCGATGTCCACATCGTGGACAGCGAGCGTGCCGTTGGCGAAGCGCTTCGAGACGTGCCGGACCGCCACCAGCGGGTTGCCGGTGGTCTCTTTGCCTGCGGGTGTGCTTAGATAGGCCGTGTCCAAAGCCTGATGATCCAATCTGCGAAATGCCGTCATTCTCGGGCGAAGCGCAGACCCGAGAAGCTCATGAAGAGAAGGCGCTGGTTTCCGAGATGCTCGGGTCGAGCCCGAGCATGACGCGCCCTATGCCTTGCCGATGCCCTTGTTCACGAAGGCAAGGCTGTAGGCCTTCTTGACGTCGACGCCGGCCGGGATCACCCCAGCCTCGGTCATCGTCTTGGCGAAGCTCGCCCAGCGCGCATCGGTCATGGCGCCGATGCCGAGCGTCAGCGCGTCGCCGGAGAGCACGATGCCACGTTCGTTCATCACCTTGAGAGCGTAGTCGATCTTCTCCTGATCCATGTCGGGATTGTCCTTGAGGATCCGGGCATTGGCAGCGGCGATGTTGGGGCCGCCTTTCATGTATTCCGCCCAGCCCTCGAGCGTCGCGTCGACGAAACGCTGCACCAGCTCCTTCTTCTCCTCGGCCATCTTCCGGGAGATCGTGATGGTGGTGTTGTAGTTCTCGAAGCCGGCATCGGCGAGGAGATGGACGACCGGCTCGACGCCCGCCTTGCGGATGACGAAGGGCTCGGAGGACAGGAAGCCCTGCTGCGAGACCTTCTTGTCGGCCAGGAACGGCGCCATGTTGAAGGTGTAGGGGCGGATCTGCTCGTCGCGATAGCCGAACTTGAGCTTCAGGAACGGCCAGAACCCGACGCGCGCCTGCGCGCCGATCAGGATCGGCTTGTCCTTGAGGTCGGCGAGGGTGTCGTTGCCCTGGCCGGGATGCGAGATCAGGACCTGCGGGTCCTTCTGGAAGATCGAGGCGATGCAGAGGAACGGCAGGTTCTCCTGCGCGAAGCTGAGCGCCTCCAGCGAATTGCCCATGATCATGTCGACGCGGCCGCCGAGCAGGAGCTGCGTCGGGTTCTGCTGCGGGCCGCCGGGGCGAATATCGACGTCGATGCCGTACTTCTTGTAGATCCCGTTGGTCGCGGCCAGGTAGAAGCCGCCATGCTCGGTCTGGGCCCGCCAGTTGGTCTGGTAGCTGACTTTGTCGAGCGTCTGTGCGCTGACGCGAGCGCCCGGCACGGGGATGAGCAGGGATGCGGTCGAACCGCCGATCAGCCCGAGCGCTGCGCGCCGGTTCACGCGATATTTCATCGTCGCCATTTCGATATCTCCCCTGCGCCTGCCGCCGGCCGACTACTGGCCCGTCTGCTTATCCCATGCGATAGGACGGCGGGACAATGCAACGCCGTGCCGCCCGCTTTCTGCACAGAAACCAGGCAACCCAGCCGGCTCCTGACAGGCCTGTTCATCATGACCGCACGTTTCTGGGGCGACCTGAAGAGTTCCGATTTCGCCGCGCTCTCGCCCGAAAGCGCCGTGGCAGTGTTGCCGCTGGCGGCGATCGAGCAGCATGGCCCGCATCTGCCGGTCTCGGTCGACACCACCGTCATGAACGCCATGCTTGCCGAGGCGATGCCGCTGGTGCCGGCCGATCTCGACGTGCTCGTCCTGCCTACTCAGGCGGTCTGCAAGTCGAACGAGCATCTGCATTCGCCGGGGACGCTGACGATCGGCTGGGAAAGCGCGATCCGCTCCTGGATCGAGATCGGCGAGAGCGTGAAACGCGCCGGCTTCCGCAAGCTCGTGCTGATCACCTCCCATGGCGGCAATGTCGATCCCATGAAGATCGTCGCGCGGGAGCTGCGTGTCGGCCACGGCATGCTTGCCGTCTGCACCGCCTGGATGTCCTTCGGCCTGCCGGAAGGCATCTTCGACGAACTCGACACCCGCCATGGCATCCATGGCGGCGACGTCGAGACTTCGCTGATGCGGCATTTCCGGCCGGACCTCGTCGACATGAGCAAGGCCGCACTCTTCAAACCGCATACCGTGACCATGGCCGAAGAGGGTTACACGCATCTGCGGCCGACCGGGCCGCATGCCTTCGCCTGGATGGCGCAGGATGTGAACCGCTCCGGCGCCGTTGGCGACGCCAGCCTCGCAACGGCGGAGAAGGGCAAGGCCACCGCGGCACTGCAGGCGAAAGGCTTCGTCCAGCTGATGGCCGATGTCGCGCGGATGCCGCTCGATACGCTCTACAAGGCGGGCTGAACGTCAATCCGGATCGAGGAGGCGCGGACCCGGCCCTTCCTCGCCCAGCCGGTCGAGCGGATTGTGCAGCGGGCAATCGCGCACCGAGAGACAGCCGCAGCCGATGCAGCCGTTGAGATGATCGCGCAACCGCGTCAGCCGGTCGATGCGACGCTCCAGTTCCTCTTTCCAGGCGGACGACAGCCGCGTCCAGTCCGCGACGGTCGGCGTGCGCTCCTGCGGCAGAGCCCTGAAGGCCTCACGGATGGTCTTCAGCGGCATGCCGGCGCGTTGCGCCACCTTGATAATCGCGACCCGGCGCAGCACCTCGCGTGGATAGCGGCGCTGGTTGCCGGGCGCGCGATGGCTGCGGATCAGTCCCTCCGCCTCATAGAAATGTAGCGCCGAGACGGCGAGGCCGCTGCGGCGGGCGACATCACCGACGCTGAGCTCGCCGGGCAAACGCGCCTGCTGGGACATGGAACAAGCCTCTTGACCTTAACCTTAGTTGAGGTTCTATAAGCCCTGCTCCCGTGATGCAAACCGGAGCGTTTCCATGCACCAGAAGGTCGATACACGGATCAGGCTCGCCCTGATCTACGGCAGCAGCCGCGAAGGCCGCTTCTGCGACAAGGTCGCCGGCTGGGCGGTCTCCCAGATCCAGGGCGACGGCCCGTTCGATCTTGCCGTCGTCGACCCCGGCGAGATCGTCCTGCCGCCACGCCATGTCAGCGGCAAGCACCCTGCCCTGGAAGAGCTCAGGCAGATCATCGGCTGGGCCGACGGCTTCGTCGTGGTGACGCCCGAATACAACCGCGGCTATCCGGCGATCCTGAAGTTCCTGATCGACGCGGTCGGGCCGGAATGGCGGGGCAAGCCGGTCGGCTTCGTCTCCTATGGCGGCATCTCGGGGGGCCTGCGCGCCGTCGAGCAGTTGCGTCTCGTCTTCGGCGAGTTGCATGCCGCGCCGATCCGCGACGGCGTCGCCTTCGCCGATGTCTGGTCTCGCTTCGACGCGGAGGGGCAGTTGCTCGACGCCGACCGTGCCGAACAGGCGATGGCGACGATGCTGGCGCAGTTGCATTGGTGGGCGAACGCGCTGCGCAAGGCGCGCGAGAGCGTACCCTACGGCCAGTTCGCGGCGGCGTGAGAGGCTTCCCGATCACGCCAGCCCTCGTCCTGAGGAGCCGCGAAGCGGCGTCTCGAAGGATGCCCCAGATATCTCCAGCACCTCCCTGAGCATCCTTCGAGACGCCATTTCTAACGAAATGGCTCCTCAGGATGAGGGCTGGAGGCATTCTCCAACGGGCGCCGATACGTCACGCGAACGTGGGAACCGCTTCACAAATCCGAACTGGTCTCCTCGTGGTGGGATGCGGAACAATGCCCCTCCTTGATGAGGAGCCGACGGATATGAAGCTCAAACTTCTCCGCAACGCGACGCTGAAACTCGATTATGGCGGCAGGACCTTCCTGATCGACCCCGATTTCGGCCCGCGCCACAGCCGCCGCTCCTTCACCGGGCGTTCGCAGAACCCGATGGTCGACCTGCCCGAACCGATCGAAGACATCATCGCCGGCGTCGACACGGTGATCGTCTCGCATCTCCATGCCGATCATTTCGACGAGGTCGCCAAGCAGCGCGTTCCGAAGAACCTGCCGGTCATCTGCCAGCCCGGCGACGAGGCGGCGATCGCGCAGGCGGGCTTCTCCTCCATCACCGCGATCGACTGCTTCGTCCGGCTCGGGCCGATCGTGCTCAAACGGCATCCGGCCCAGCATGGCACCGGCGCCGTCGCCGAGACGATGGGCCACGTCATGGGTCTGAGCTTCGAGGCGCCGGGCGAGCCGACCATCTACTGGTGCGGCGACAGCGTGCTCTACCCGCCGCTGCGCGACGCGGTGGCAGCAACCGGCCCGGACATCATCGTCACGCATTCCTGCGGCGCGATGTGGGACAACACGCTGATCGTGATGGACGACACGCAGACGCTCGACCTCGCCGAGGCCTTCGCGCTGGCGACGGTGATCGCGACGCATATGGAAGCGCTCGACCACGCCACGGTGACGCGGGCCGCCTTGCGGAAGGCAGCGAAGGAACGCGGCGTGGACATGCAGCGCCTGCGTATTCCCGCCGATGGCGAGACGATCGAACTCGGCGTGCCGGCGATGGTGTGACCCGACTGCGTCAACCGTCATGCTCGGGCTTGACCCGAGCATCTTCTGAACGAGATTCTCGGGTCGAAGCTTCCATTCGCCCGAGAATGACGGAGCGAGCCGCCTACTCGCCGGCCTTCAGCTGCCTGGCGTAGATGTCCTTGTACTGCTCGCGCAGCAGGTTCTTCTGGACCTTGCCCATGGTGTTGCGCGGCAACTCGGCAACGACGAAGACCTGCTTGGGCTGCTTGAACTTCGCGAGCCGCTGCTCCAACGCCTTGGCGATGCCCTTTGCGGTGATCTCGGCGCCCGGCTTGGCGACGACGACGGCCGTGACGCCCTCCCCGAAATCGGGATGCGGCACGCCGATGACGGCGCTCTCGATCACGCCCGGCATCTCGTCGATCTCGGTTTCGACTTCCTTGGGATAGACATTGTAGCCGCCGGTGATGATCAGGTCCTTGCCGCGTCCGACGATATGGACGTAGCCGGCGGGATCGATCTTGCCGAGATCGCCGGTGATGAAGAAGCCATCCGGCCGGAACTCGGCCTTGGTCTTCTCCGGGTTGCGCCAGTAGCCCTTGAAGACGTTGGGTCCCTTGACCTCGATCATGCCGATCTCGTCGCGGGCGAGTTCCTTGGCCGTTTCGGGATCGGTGACGCGCGCCGAGACCCCCGGCAGCGGGAAGCCGACCGTGCCGGCCACCCGATCGCCCTCATAAGGGTTCGAGGTGTTCATGTTGGTCTCGGTCATGCCGTAGCGCTCGAGGATGGCGTGGCCGGTGCGGTCGCGCCATTCGCGGTGCGTCTCGGCCAGCAGCGGCGCCGAGCCGGAGACGAAGAGGCGCATATGCTTCGTCGCTTCCTTCGTCAGTCGCTGATCCTGCAAGAGCCGGACATAGAAGGTCGGCACGCCCATCATGCTCGTCGCCTGCGGCAGGTATTTGAAGACCTGATCCGGATCGAATTTCGGCAGCAGGATCATCGAGGCGCCGGCGAAGAGGATCACATTCGTTGCGACGAAGAGGCCGTGCGTGTGGAAGATCGGCAAAGCGTGGAGCAGCACATCGCCCTTGCCGAAGCACCAGTAATCGACCAGCGCCAGCGCATTGGACGACAGGTTGTCGTGGCTGAGCATCGCGCCCTTGGAGCGCCCGGTCGTGCCGGAGGTGTAAAGGATCGCGGCGAGGTCGTCCGGCCCGCGCGCGACATCGGCGAAGTCGCCCGAAGCGGCATTGGCCTTGTCGAGCAGGCTGCCGTTGCCGACGCCGAGCGTCTCCAGCTTGGCGCCGGCCTTTTCGGCATAGGGACGCAGCGCTTCGGCCTTGGCGGGATCGCAGACGAAGACGGCCGGCTCGGCATCGCCCAGGAAATACTCGATCTCGGCCGGGGTATAGGCGGTGTTGAGCGGCAGGAAGATCGCGCCGGCCCGGACGGTGCCGAGATAGAGCATCAGCGCCTCGAAGCTCTTCTCGACCTGCACCGCGACGCGGTCACCCGGCTTCACGCCGAGCCCGACGAGAGCGTTGGCGAAGCGGGCGGAGACGGCGAGCATGTCGCCATAGGTGAAGCGCCTGCCGTCATCGAGCTCGGCGAAGGGCGCATCCGGCGCCGGCATGCGCGAGCGGATGAGGTCAAACAGGTGATTGCCCATGATTTCGGGTCCTTTCAGGCGTTTCCGTCTTAATTTGCCGCCGGGCGCAGCAGCTTGCGCACGCCGGAGGAGGCCACGACCGTGTTGCGGGTGGCGAAGGCCTCGTGATTGGTCTCGATATCGTCGAGGTCGTAGCGGTAGTTGACCATCACGCCATGCGATTCGCGCAGGCCCCGCGCCGAGAGATTGCCGCCGACATTGATCCGCTCCAGCCTGGCGCCATTGCCGAGATGAAAGCGCGCGACCGGGTCGATGACCCGGCCTGAACTCGTGCGCGCCCTCAGCATGTATTCCGCCGTCATCTGGCCGAGCAGCTTGTCGCGACGCGCCTTCGTCGCATCGTCGAGCGAGATGGTCTCGCCGCCGGGCCGGGCAAGCTCGGAGCGCTCCTCATTGGTGAGAGCGATTTCGCCGGGCTCGGCAGCGACACCGGCGAGCCAGCGCCCGAAGCCGGGCACCGGCGAGAGCGTGACGAAGGTGTCGAGCCCCGGCAGCTCGCGCTTCAGATCCTCCGCCACCTGCTTGATCAGGAAATTGCCGAAGGAGATGCCGCGCAGCCCCTCCTGACAGTTCGAGATCGAATAGAACACCGCGGTCGTCGCCTCCTGCGCCGCCAACACCTCGCGCTCCGGGCTCAGCACCTCGCCGATGCTGCGCGGTATCTCGGTGGTGAGGGCGACCTCGACGAAGATCAACGGCTCGTCGACCAGCTGGGGATGGAAGAAGGCGAAGCAACGCCGGTCCGCCGGCTCCAGCCGGCGCCGGAGATCGTCCCAGCCCTGGATCTCGTGGACCGCCTCGTAGCGGATGATCTTCTCCAGCACATTCGCCGGGGTGCGCCAGTCGATGCGGCGCAGAACGAGGAAGCCTCGGTTGAACCAGGAGCCGAAGAGATGGCGGAAATCGTCGTCGACCGCCTTGAGATCGGCCTGCGTCTCAATCGCCTCGAACAGCGCTTCGCGCATTCGCACGAGCACGGGCGTGCCTTCCGGCGCGAGATTGAGGCGGCGCAGCAGCTCCTGCCGACGCGGCTCCGCAGCAAGATGCAGCGCCGAGGTGGCTGCCGCATCGGGTTTGGCGCGATAGGTCTCGATCGCCTTGTCGAGCCGGGCGTGATCCGGCCCGAAACGCTCCTGCAGCAGATTGAAGAAAGCAAGGCGGCCCGGCTTGTCGAGCCGCTGCCAGGCTTCGAGCACCGCCTGCGCCAGCGCCATCCCGGAGGCCTCCCCCCGGCCGGAGAGCAGATCCTCGCAGAGCCGGTCGATAGGCCGGGCGCGATTGCCGAGGAAGCGCTCGAAACCGATCAGGGCGCGGCCACGATCGGCCACGCTCGTCAGAAGTTCGCCGAGAAACGCCATATCCATGCGGGCTCCCAGTTCGACCCGGCGTCGACTTTCCCGAAAACCGGAAGCCGCTTTCCGGGTCGATGCCCTGATCCTATACGAGATTCAGCGCAGGCAAATCGGGCATCAGCGCAACAGGTTCCAGGCTTTCAGGAAGAAATCCGGGGTGCCGAAATTGCCGGACTTGAGCGCCACGACCATGTCCGGCCCGTCGACCACGCGCGTCCAGGGCACGCCGGGGTCGATTTCCGGGCCGATCTCCAGCGTGCGGATGCCGAGGCCCAGCACGGTCGCACCCGAGGTCTCGCCGCCCGCGACGAGAAGCCGCGTCACGCCGCCCTCCGAGAGGCGCCGCGCCAGCTCAGCGAAGGCGTGCTCGACGATGCTGCCGGCCTTTTCGCGGCCCAGCCTGTCCTGCACGGCGGAGACTTCGGCCGGGTCGTCGCTGGAATAGACGAGGAAAGGCTTGTCCTGCGCCTGAGCCAACGCCCAGGCAGCGAGCCCGGCTGCATCCTGGCTGCCCGCGGCCAACGCCAGCGGATCGACCTTGAGCGCCGGATATCCAGCTTCCAGCGCCGCCTTGATCTGGCCGCGCGTCGCCGTCGAGCAGCTGCCCGAGATGATGCCGGCGCGGCCGGCCGGCGCCTGCAACTCCTGCGGGCCCGGGCGCTCCGGCAGCAGGCCGGCGCGGCGGAAATTCTGCGGCAGGCCCATCGCGATGCCGGAACCTCCGGTCAACAGGACATGCTCGGATACAGCGTGGCCGAGCGTCATCAGGTCCTCGTTGGTGAGGGCGTCGGTGACGGCATAGCGGACGCCGTCGGCCTGCAGCTTGGCGAGGCGCGCCTTCACTGCGGCGGGGCCTGCCAGCACGGCCGTGTAGTCGACGAGGCCGACTTCGGTCATGGCCTGCGCCGCCATCAGCCGCATCAGATTCGAATCCCGCATCGGCGTCAGCGGGTGGTCCTTCATCGAGCTCTCGTGCAGCGGCATGGCGCCGACGAAGAGATAGCCCTGATAGATCGAGCGGCCGTTCGCCGGGAAGGCCGGGCAGACGATGGCAAGCTTCGCACCGAGGCGCTCGGCAAGGGCATTCGCCACCGGGCCGATATTGCCTTCGGCCGTGGAATCGAAGGTCGAGCAGTATTTGAACAGGATCTGGCGCGCGCCGCCCTTCAGCAGCGCCTCGCAGGCGGCGAGCGAATCAGCGACGGCCTCGGCCACCGGATTGGTCCGCGACTTCAGCGCGACGACGACCGCATCGGCTTCCGGCAGCGTGCTGCCGGCCGGCGGCACCCCGATGACCTGCACGGTCCGCATGCCCGCCCGGTTCAGCATCAGCGCGACATCGGTCGCGCCGGTCATGTCATCGGCAATCACGCCCAGCAGCATACGGTCCTCTCCCTCAGCCATCCGCCTTGGTTCTTCACGCCAGTTCTAGCGGCCGATGCGCGGCGAGGCGACCGCCATCACCGCATCCGGCGGTTCCCCTGAAGACATGCGTTCCGGCTTTGCCCGCTCGGCATCCAGCCCTGCCTTTCGATGAGGCAGAGCTGCCCGCGAATTGATGCGGCGCATGATCGACGGCCCCGCCATTCTGAGTCAGGTTGGTGCCATGAGGAACGAATTCGGCGCGGCGGCATTTGCCGGCATCGCCGGGTGCGTCTTCCCAAAACCATCAAAAACGGGGGAAAGCATGAAGCTATTGAAGGTCGCCGTCTCTGCCGCCGCTCTCGCGCTCGCCACCTTGCCGGCGCTCGCGCAGACGCCCTCGACCCTGCGCATCGGGCTGCAGGAAGACCCCGACATGCTCGATCCGCACAAGGCGCGCACCTTCGTCGGCCGCATCGTCTTCATGGGCCTGTGCGACAGGCTCGTCGACATCACGCCGGAGCTGAAGCTGGTGCCACGGCTGGCGACGGAATGGAACTTCTCCGCCGACGGGCTGACGCTGACCATGAAGCTGCGCAGCGATGCGAAGTTCCACGACGGCGAGCCCTTCAACGCGGAAGCTGCCAAGGCCAATCTCGAGCGCGCGATGACCTTGCCGGATTCGCTGCGCAAATCGGAACTGGCCTCGGTCGACAAGGTCGAGGCGCCGGACGCCACGACGCTGTTGCTGAAGCTGAAGCGGCCCGACGCCACGCTGCTGTCGCAGCTGACCGACCGTGCCGGCATGATGCTTTCGCCCAAAAGCCTCTCCGGCGACGTCACCGCGAAGCCGGTCTGCTCCGGCCCCTACAAGTTCGTCGAGCGCGTCCAGAACGACCGCATCGTCCTGGAAAAATTTCGGGAGCATTGGGAGGCGGACAAGTACAATTTCGACCGCATTCTCTACCGCTCGATCCCGGACACGACAGTCCGCCTCGCCAATCTGCGCTCGGGCGAGCTCGACATGCTGGAACGTCTTGCGCCGACCGATGTGAAATCGGCTCAATCAGACAAATCGCTCAAGGTCATGAGCATGGCCAATCTCGGCTATCAGGGCATCACCATCAACACCAACAATGGCGAGGCCGCGAAACAGCCGATGGGGCAGGACAAGCGCGTGCGTCAGGCGCTGTCGCTTGCCATCGATCGCAAGGTGCTGAGCCAGGTCGTGTTCGAGGGGCTCTATGAGCCGATGAACCAGCCGTTCAACCCGGGTAATTTCTACATCAGCGCCGACCTTCCGGTTCCGGCTCGCGACGTCGCCAAGGCCAAAGCCCTGCTCAAGGAAGCCGGACAGCCCAAGGTCTCGGCAGAGCTCTTCGTCACCAACAACCCCGTCGACGCCCAGCTCGGCCAGGTCATCCAGGCGATGGCGCAGGAAGCCGGCATCGACATCCAGATTCGCTCGACCGAGTTCGCCAGTCAGTTGCGCGACCAGCAGCAGGGCAAGTTCCAGATGAGCCGGATCGGCTGGTCCGGCCGCATCGACCCAGACGGCAACATCCATCCCTTCGTCACCACGGGCGGCGGCCAGAACGACGGAAAATACTCCAATCCGGAGGTCGACCGCCTGCTGAACCAGGCCCGCACCGTCTATGAGCCAGCCGAGCGCAAGAAGCTCTACGACGCCGCGCAGAAGATCCTGCAGGACGATCTGCCGATCATCTATCTCTATAACCAGACGGTATTCTTCGCGCTGCGCTCCAACCTGCAGGGCTTCGTGATCAACCCGGACGGGATGATCCGGCTTGCCGGGCTGAAGCGCTCGTGACGGCGCTCATGCCGTGAGGAGTGGCCCATGGCCACGCTCATCATTCGCCGCTTCTTCATCGCGATACCGACGTTGTTCCTGGTATCGCTCTTCGTCTTTGCCTTGCAGCGCGCGCTGCCGGGCGACCCCTTCCTCGTCATCGCAGGCGAGGAGCGCGACCCGGAGGTGATCGCGCGGCTGCGCGAGATCTACCGCATGGACGATCCCATCTTCGTCCAGTTCTTCGCCTGGCTCGGACAAGTGGTCCAGGGCGATTTCGGCCGCTCTTTGCGCACGGGCGAGCCGGTGCTCGGGCTGATCCTGCAGAAGCTGCCGGTGACGATCCAGCTCGCCACCGCCTCGATCCTCGTCGCGATCTCGATCGGCATCCCGATCGGGATCCTGGCGGCGCGGCGCAAGGGCACGATCGTCGACTACTCCGCCAGCGCAGTCGCGCTGTCAGGGCTGTCGATCCCGAATTTCTGGTTCGGGATCATGCTGATCCTGCTGGTGTCGGTGCACCTGAAATGGCTGCCGGCCTCGGGCTATGAATCGATCTTCGTCCACCCCTGGGAGGCGATCCAGCGGCTGATCATGCCCGCCTTCGTGCTCGGCAACGGGCTCGCCGCCTTCCTGATGCGCCATACCCGCTCGGCGATGCTGGAGGTGTTGCGCTCGGACTATGTCCGCACCGCCCGCGCCAAGGGGCTCGACGAGGATACGGTGGTGCATCGCCACGCGCTGCGCAACGCGCTGGTGCCGATCATCACGCTGACGACCCTGCTCTTCGGCGAGTTGCTGGCGGGCGCGGTGCTGACCGAACAGGTCTTTACCATCCCCGGCTTCGGCAAGCTCATCGTCGATGCCGTGTTCAACCGTGACTACGGCGTGGTGCAGGGCGTGGTGCTGTGCACGGCCATCGGCTTCATCCTGATGAACCTCTTGGCCGATATCCTCTACATCCTCGTCAATCCGCGCCTGAGGTCCGGCTGATGGCATCGCTCGATTCCATTTCCGCCGCAGGCTCTGCGAGCGGCGTCACGGCACGTCCGGGCGTGCTCGCCCGGCTCGTCCGCAACAAGTCTGCGCTGATCGGCGGCGGGCTCGTTCTGATCTTCGTGCTGATGGCGGTGTTCGCGCCGATCCTACCGCTGGCCGACCCGTTCAAGTCCAACTTCCTCGCCATCCGCAAGCCGCCCTCGGAGCTCTACTGGTTCGGTACCGACGAGCTGGGGCGCGATCAGGTCTCGCGGCTGTTCTTCGGCGCGCGGGCCTCGCTGCTCGCCGGCATCGTCTCGGTGCTGATCGCGGTGGCGGTCGGCCTGCCCTTCGGAATGTTGGCGGGCTGGTATGGCGGCTGGACCGATATCGTGATCTCCCGCGTCACCGAGGCGCTTCTCGCCTGCCCCTTCCTGATCCTCGCCATCGCCTTCGCCGCCGTGCTCGGTCCGTCGCTGACCAATGCGATGATCGCGATCGGGCTTGCGGCTGTGCCGATCTTCATCCGGCTGGTGCGCGGCCAGGTGATGAGCGTGAAGATGGAGGATTTCGTCGAAGGCGCCCGCGCGGTCGGCGCGCGGGACGCGAGGCTGATGTTCCGCCATGTGCTGCCCAACACCCTGTCCCCCATCGTGGTGCAGTCGACTTTGTTCATGGCGCAGGCGATCATCCTGGAAGCCGCCCTCTCCTTCCTCGGCCTCGGCCAGCAGCCGCCGTCGCCGTCCTGGGGTCAGATGCTCAACGTCGCCAAGAACTTCATGGAGCAGGCGCCGTGGATGTCGGTGGCGCCGGGCGTCTGCATCTTCCTTGCCGTGCTCGGCTTCAACCTCCTCGGCGACGGCCTGCGCGACGCGCTCGATCCGAAAGAAAACTAGGCTTCAGGGATACGCCCATGTTCACAACCCGCCCCGAAATCC
This sequence comes from Allobosea sp. 10L417, assembly GCF_056395485.1. NCBI lineage: Bacteria > Pseudomonadati > Pseudomonadota > Alphaproteobacteria > Hyphomicrobiales > Alloboseaceae > Allobosea > Allobosea sp. 10L417. The sequence continues at coordinate 97,601 of NZ_JBFTJP010000002.1, read as the reverse complement.
TCGGCACTTTCGGTGTCGTCACCTCGACGCACTGGCTCGCCACCGCCTCCGGCATGGCGATGCTGGAGAAGGGCGGCAACGCCTTCGATGCCTGCGCCGCCGCCGCCTTCGTGCTGCAGGTGGTCGAGCCCCATCTCGTCGGCCCGGCCGGCGACATGCCGGCCGTGTTCTATTCGGCTGAAACCCAGAAGGTCGAGACGCTCTGCGCGCAAGGACCTGCCCCGCAGGCGGCGACAATCGCCGCCTACAAGGCGCTCGGCCTCGACCTGATCCCCGGTTCCGGTCTGCTCGCGACCGTGATCCCCGGCGCCTTCGGCGGCTGGATGACGCTGCTGCGCGACCACGGCCGGCTCAAGCTGCGCGAGGTTCTGGAGCCGGCCATCGGCTATTTCGAGAACGGGCATCCGATGCTGCCGCGCGTCTCGGATTCGATCCGGGAACTCACCGACCTCTTCACCAATGAATGGTCGAGCTCGGGAGCCGTCTATCTGCCCGGCGGCAATGTGCCGGAGGCGCGCAAGCTCTTCGCCAACAAGGCGGCAGCCGCGACCTACAAGCGCATCCTGAGCGAGGCGGAGGCCGCAGGCTCCGACCGGCAGGAGCAGATCCAGGCGGCCTATGATTCCTGGTACAAGGGCTTCGTCGCGGAGGCGATGGACCGCTTCTGCCGCACCACCGAAGTCATGGATTCCTCGGGCCGCCGCAACAAGGGCCTGCTGACCGCGCAGGACATGGCAAACTGGCAGCCGACCTACGAGACGCCGACCTCCGTGACCTATCACGACTGGGAGGTCTTCAAGATCGGGCCGTGGGGTCAGGGTCCGGCCTTCCTCCAGACGCTGAAGATCCTTGAAGGCATCGACCTTGCCGGAATGGGGCCGGCGAGCCCCGAATTCGTCCACCATGTCGTCGAGGCGATGAAGCTCGCCTTCGCCGATCGCGAGGCCTATTACGGCGACCCGGATTTCGTGAAGGTCCCGCTCGATACCCTGCTATCGGCCGACTATGCCGCCGCGCGGCGCAGCCTGATCAGCGAGCGCGCCTCGCTGGAGCTGCGCCCCGGCATCGTACCCGGTTACGAGGCGCAGGTCGCGCATGCGCTGAAGGCGCTCGGCGCGATCGCCCAGCCGGGACAGGGCGGCGCCAGCGTCGGCGAGCCGACCATGGCCTCGATGGTCGCGGCCGGGCGCAAGGGCGACACCGTCCATATCGACGTCATCGACAAATGGGGCAACATGATCGCGGCGACGCCCTCCGGTGGCTGGCTGCAATCCTCGCCGGTCATCCCGGAACTCGGCTTCCCGCTCAACTCGCGCGCGCAGATGTTCTGGCTGGACGAGGGCCTGCCCTCCTCGCTGGCGCCGGGCAAGCGTCCGCGCACGACGCTGACCCCGTCGATCGCCTTCGAGAAGGGGCAGCCCCGCCTTGCCTTCGGCACGCCGGGCGGCGACCAGCAGGAACAATGGCAGCTCGGCCTCTTCCTGCGGCGGGTCCATCACGGCCTCAACCTGCAGGAGGCGATCGATCTCCCGCTGTTCCACACGCAGCATTTCCCCTCCTCGTTCTACCCGCGCAGCTCGCGGCCGGGCCACATGATGATCGAGGAGAGCATCGGTGCGGCCGCGCTCGCCGAGCTGGAGCGCCGCGGCCACGCCATCGAAAAGGCGCCGGCCTGGACCGTGGGGCGTCTCACCGCGGCGGAACGCAGCGCCGACGGGCTCTTGCGCGCCGCAGCAACGCCGCGTCTGATGCAGGCCTACGCCGCCGGCCGCTGAGGAACTAGCCGCATGACCTGGTCCATCGTCGCGCGCGACGTCGCCACCGGCGCCTATGGCGTCGCCGTCTCGACCTGTGCCTTCGCCGTCGGATCACGCGTGCCCTATGGCGGCGGCCGGATCGGCGCCATCGCGACGCAGGCCTTCGTCAATCCGCTCTACGGCGTCGACGGCCTGAGGCTCTTGCAAGAGGGGCGTTCGGCCCTCGAGATCGTCGCGACGCTGACGGCGGCCGATGAAGGCCGCGCCCATCGCCAGCTCCATGTCATCGACCGCGACGGCAGGATCGCAGCCCATACGGGCGCGGCCTGTATCGACTGGTGCGGAGCGGTGGACGGGCCGCAGGTCTCGGTCGCCGGCAACATGCTGGCCGGACCGGAGGTCGTGCAGGAGACGCTGAAGGCCTATATCGCCGCCTCGGCGCTCGATTTCGACGAGCGCCTGCTGGTTGCTCTCGAAGCCGGCGAGAAGGCCGGCGGCGACAAGCGCGGCCGGCAATCCGCCGCGATCCGCATCTGGAACGGCGAGCCGGTGCCGAGCTTCGACATCCGCGTCGACGACCATGCCGACCCGCTGGCGGAGCTGCGCCGGCTCTGGCGCGTCGCGCACCAGCGCTACGTGCCGTTCCAGCAGGCGGCGCCCTCGCGCAGCCGGCCGGCGGGCGTTACCGACCGGGCCGAGCTCGACAGGCTATGCGAGGACTATGCCGCCAACTGGAACGCGCGGCACCCGGAAGGCCGATAACCGAGCCAGCGCTTCCGCGACGCGAGCCCGGCATGCTAACCTGACGCTTCGTCACCTCGCCCTTGCCGATGGACAGGAGGCTGCGATGGCCGATGCGGATGTCGATAGCCTTCAGCGGCGCGTCGCAGCGCTCGAGGCCCAGATCGCTCTTCTGACGCAGGCGATCTCGGTCGACAGAGYCGGCAACATGACCATCAGCGCCGCGAGCCGGCTGACGCTTCTGAGCGGCGGCCCTTGTGCGATCCAGGCAGGCAGCACGCTCGCTCTCTCCGTCGGGGGCAGTATGAGCTTCGCCGTCGCCGGACGGCTTCAGATCGCGGGAGGGCAAGGGGTTTCTCTCGATACCCGCTACTGCACTCTGAACGCGACGGTGAATTTCGAGATCGCCAGCGCCAAGACGCTGACGATCAAAGCCGAGCGGGAAATGAACGTCGCTGCGGGCAAGACCCTCACGGCGACGAGTGCAGACGCGGCGCTCCTGAGAAGCGGCGATGCCCGGCTGAACCTGAAGAAGGACGGGACCGCCGAGCTGCACGGCCGCGACATCACGATCCAGGCCAGCGGACGCTTCACGGCAAAAGCGTCCTCCGACATGATCCTGAAGGGGTCGCGGCTTCTACAGAACTGACAATCCCGACGCCAGCCTGCCTTACGTCAGCTTGCCGCGCGCCGCGACCGGCAGCTCGCCGATCAGCTTGTCGCCGCGCACTGTGATCAGCCGGTCGACCATGTTGACGACGACGCAGACATGGTTCGGCACGATGCGCACGACTTCGCCAACCACGGGCCGCTCGTTCGAGCCGGACAGGTCGAGGAAGCCATGCTCCTCGGCGAATTGCGCGATCCGCGCCCGTGGATATTCGAGGATGTAGCCGTGGCCGTCGAGATTGCCCTTGTCGCTGGTCAGCGTCTTCGAGCCTGAATCGAGAATGCCGCGCTCCGGCGCCGCCCGGCTCACCACCGAGGCGTAGACCGTCAGCGCGCAGTCATCGAGCGTGGCGACGCCGGCCGCGATCTGCATGCGGTCGTTGAAGATCGAGGTGCCCGAGCGATGCTCGGTCGCGCCCCTGAGCTTGCCCATGTTGGGGATGTTGGGCGAGCCGCCGGTCGAGATGATATCGGCCTTGAGGCCGGCATCGCGCAGCCCGGCATTGGCGGTGTCGAGGAAGATTTGCGTCCGCTCCCAGCCATCTTCCGGCGGGTACATCAGGAAGCCGGCGAAGCGCAGGCCCGGCGAGGCGTCGATCATCTTGGCGAGTTCGACTGCCTCTGCGGGCGTCTCGACGCCGGCGCGCTTGCGGCCGGTGTCGCATTCCACGACGACTTCGAGGTCGCGACCGGCGATTTCGGCAGCGCGCGGCAGGCCGGAGATCGTGACCGGGTTATCGGCGGCCACGATCATCCGGACGCGACGCTGCAACGCCCCGAGGCGGCCCAGCTTCTCCTCGCCGAGGATGTTGTAGCTGATCATGATGTCGTCGAGGCCGCCATCGGCCATGACCTCGGCCTCGCCGAGCTTCTGGCAGGTGATGCCGCGCGCGCCGGCCTCGATCTGAAGCCGCGCGAGCTCCGGCGATTTATGCGTCTTGATGTGCGGGCGGTTGGCGACGCCGGCTGTGTCGCAGGCGGCCTGGAGCCGGGCGATGTTGGCATCGACCTTGTCGAGGTCAACAACCACGGCCGGGGTGCCGTAGACGCGCGCGATCTCGGCCGCGAGCGGGGTGGCCGCCGGCTGATCGACGGCCGGCGAGGTGGTGGCGGTCACGCTGGTCGAAGCGGCAGTCATGGCAGCACCTTGATGATGACTTCGATCTCGACGGTCATGTTGTTCGGCAGCGACCCCATGCCGACGGCGGAGCGGGCATGGCGGCCGCGATCGCCGAGCACTGCGACGAACAGGTCCGAGCAGCCATTGATGACTTTGGGCTGGTCGGCGAAATCGGGGGCGCCGTTGACCATGCCGAGGAGCTTGACCACCTCGACCTTGTCGAGCGAACCCGTCGCCTTCTTCATCGCCGCGAGCAGGCCGAGGCCGGTCTGCTTGGCATGCTCATAGGCTTCCTCGATCGTGACGTCCTTGCCGACCTTGCCGGTCGGATAGGTGCCGTCGGCCCGCTTCGGCCCCTGGCCGGAGAGATAGACGATGTCGCCGACCTGCTTGAAGCTGACATAGGTGGCGACCGGCGTCGGCACCTCCGGCAGCGTCAACCCCAGTTCCTTCAGCCTGTCCTCGGCGCTCATGGCATTCCTCTCTTCGATTGTCGCCGACGTCTGTCGCGCCGGCGTCTTCTGTCAATTCTGCAAATCGCGGCGCATGTAGCGGGCCGCATCGTCATAGCTCGCAAGCTTGCGGGCAAGGGCGGGGTCATGCACCTCGCGAAAGCCYTGCCGCCGCCAAAAGCCGGTCGAGCCGTTCACGGCGACGAGCGCTAGGCTGGCGAAGCCGGCTCGCATCGCGTGCTGCGCGATCTCGGCCACGATCCGCCCCGCAGCGCCGCCGCCCCTGCCCTCCGGCAAAAGCGCGAGGTCGTGGATATACCAGTTCCGCGTGCCGGGGGGGATCGCGCCGAGCATTGAATTCAGCGCGGGCACCGCACCAACCGGCCAGGGGTGGCTGACGAGGTAGCCTCGAAGCGCCCCGTCATCGGCCGCCAGGACATGGCAGCCCTCAGGCGCCAGACGCAGCCGCTCGGCGAAGACCGGCTCATCCTCAGGGTAGCCCGGATGCACAATGGCCGCGATCGCCATCACCGCCGGAAGATCGGCCGGCGCCATAAGGCGCCAGCCGGCTTCTCGCACGTCATGCTCGGGCTTGACCCGAGCATCTCCTGCCGAGGGAAGCTCCTGCGCGTCAACGTCCCGAGATTCTCGGGTCTGCGCTTCGCTTCGCCCGAGAACGACGCCGCGAGTCCGGCGCGGCAATTAAGCCGCGACCTTCGGGAACTTGCTCGTCCGCTTCGGGTGCCACCACTTGCCCTTGAGCACGACGCCCTCGGAGACGATCTTGCGGTCGCCCGCCAGGTGCTCGCCGACCACGTCCACGTAGTCGAACTTGCCTTCCTTGACGGTGAGGATCGTCGCATCGCCGAGCGAGCCGACCTTGAGCGAGCCGTATTCGGTCCGCTTCAGCGCCATGGCGGCGTTCACGGTCGAGGCGGCGATGACGTTGTTCAGGCTCATGCCCATGCAGAGGAATTTCGACATGGTGGTGACCTGGTCATAGGCCGGACCGTCGATGCAGAGCTTGTGCACGTCGGACGAGATCACGTCCGGTTCGAAGCCGTTGGCGAGCATGGCGCGGGTGGTCTTGAAGGAGAACGAGCCCTTGCCGTGGCCGATATCGAAGATGACGCCGCGCTTGCGGGCGGCGAGCACCTCCGGCTTCACCGTGCCCTGCGCGGTCGAGGGAGCGTTCGGGAAGGGGCGGAAGGCGTGGGTCAGCACGTCGCCCGGCCTGAGCATGCCGATGACTTCCTCATAGGACGGCGGCGGATGGTCGATGTGGCACATCAGCGGCATGCCGACCTCGTTGGCCACCTGCAGCGCGATGTTGAGCGGCACGGTGCCGGAGGTGCCGGAGGCGTGGAGGCCGACACGGACCTTGATGCCGACGATATAGTCGCGGTTCTTGTCGGCGACCTCGGCGCAGTCGATCGGGTTCATCAGGCGCAGATCGCCGCTCTCGCCGACCATGACGCGATGGTCGAAGCCGTAGATGCCGGCGTGCGAGACGTGGAGATAGGCGAGGATGCGCGCCTGGCTCGGCTCGATGACGTGCTTGCGGAAGCCCGCCCAGTTGCCGGGGCCGGCCGAGCCGGTATCGACCGAGGTCGTCACGCCGGAGACGCGGCAGAACTCGTCGGCGTCGATGCCCAGCGAGGTGCCGCCCCAGTAGACATGGGTATGCAGGTCGATCAGGCCCGGCGAGACGATGTAGCCGGAGACGTCGCGGATCTCCTTGGCGTCCTTCAGGTCCTTGCCGAAGCCGGACACCTTTCCGTCCGTGAAGGCCACGTCGAGCACGCCGTCGTGCTTCTGCGACGGGTCGATGACGCGGCCGCCCTTCAGGATGAGATCGTGAGTCATTTTAGTCCTCTGGGGTGATCAAACCGGGGAGACGGCGCCTTTGCGCTCGACGATCAGGCCGTAGGCCTGGGGCTCGCGATGCCTGGCGAAATTGAAGGTCGAGGCCTTATAGCTCTTTCCAAGATCCATGTCGCAACGGGCGACGACGAGTTCGTCGCCTTCGGTCACGGCCTGAGCGACGACCTCGCCGGTCGGCGCGATGATGCAGGAACCGCCGATCTGGTCGACGCCGGCCTCAAGGCCCGCCTTGGCGACGCCGACGACCCAGCTCGCGTTCTGGTAGGCGCCCGCCTGCATCACGAGCTGGTTGTGGAAATTGCCGAGCCGGTCATGGTCCCGCGCCGGCGGGTTGTGCTTGGGCGTGTTGTAACCGAGCACGATCAGCTCGACATCCTGCAGGCCCATGGAGCGGTAGCTCTCGGGCCAGCGGCGGTCGTTGCAGATCATCATGCCGATATTCGCGTCCATCGTCCGCCAGACGGGCCAGCCAAGATTGCCGGTCTCGAAATAGCGCTTCTCGAGATTCTGGAACGGCGCTTCGGGACGATGCTCGGGATGGCCGGGTAGATGGATCTTGCGGTACTTGCCGACGATCGCGCCGGATTTGTCGACCAGGATCGCGGTGTTGAAGCGACGCTTGCGGCCTTCCTCGAAGGCAAGCTCGCAATAGCCGAGATGGAAGCCGACACCGAGGCGCTTGCTCTCCTCGAACAGCGCAGCAGTCTCGTTCGAAGGCATCGCGCTTTCGAAATAGCCGTCGATCTCGGCTTCGTCGTCGATCCACCAATGCGGGAAGAAGGCCGTGAGCGCCGCTTCCGGATAGACGACAAGATCGGCGCCGTGCGCCTTGGCCTGACGCATCAGCTCGACCATGCGAGCCACGGCCGAAGCCCGGCTTTCATCGCGCTGGATGGGGCCGAGCTGGGCGGCGGCGACGGTCAGGATGCGGGTCACGTCATAGGCTCCGGATGAAGATCACCCTGCGGACAAGGCTTTCAAGCACTGAGCCGGCGCGTCAAGCGCCGGCAATGCGGGGCGTGGGTTGTCCCAGTTGCGGGGCTGGTCCTCAGATGGACTTCGCGAGGCGCGGATCGAGCGAGTCGCGCAGGCCGTCACCGAGCATGTTCACTGCGAGAACGGTGAGGGAGAGGAACACCGCGGGGAACAGGATGATGTGCGGGCGGACCTGCCAGAGCGCCCTGCCCTCGGCCATGATGTTGCCCCAGGACGGCGTCGCCGGCGGCACGCCCGCGCCGATGAAGGACAGGATGGCTTCGACGATCATGGCGCTGGCGCAGATATAGGTCGCCTGGACGCTCATCGGCGCGAAGGTGTTCGGCAGGATGTGTCTGATGATGATGCGCGGCACGCGCGCCCCATTGGCCACCGCAGCCTCGACATAGGGCTGTTCGCGCAGCGACAGCACCACGCCGCGCACGAGGCGCGCCACGCGTGGAATCTCGGCGACGGTGATGGCGATGATGACGTTGCCGACTGAGCCCCGGGTCAGCGCCATCAGGGCGATGGCGAGCAGGATCGGCGGGATCGACATCATGCCGTCGATGACGCGCATGATGATGCCGTCGGTCCAGCGCACGAAGCCGGCGAAGAGGCCGATGGTGAGCCCGACGACCGACGACAGGATCGCCACGCTGAAGCCGACGAGCAGCGAGACACGCGCGCCATAGATCACGCGCGAATAGATGTCGCGCCCGAGCATGTCGGTGCCGAACCAGTAGAGTTCGGAGGGCATGCGCGTGCGCCGGCTCGGCGAGATGGCGGTCGGGTCGACCGTGCCGAGCAGCGGCGCGAAGATGCCGATGAGCGCCATCAGGACGAGCAGGCCGCCGCCGATCGCCACGGAAGGGTGCCGGCGCAGATAGCGACGAAAGCGGGCCGAGCGGCTGAGCGCAGCCTTGACCGGCTCAGCGGGAACAGCGACGGCCGGGGCCGGGATGGAGGATTGAGCGGTCAATAGCGGATCCTCGGGTCGACGAGGGTATAGGTCAGGTCGATCAGCAGGTTCACGAGCACGTAGACCAGGCTGAACATCAGCACGACGCCCTGGATGACCGGGTAGTCACGCCGCAGGATGGCATCGACGGTGAGCCGGCCGAGGCCGGGGATGGCGAAGACGCTCTCGGTGACGACGGCTCCGCCGATCAGCAGCGCGATGCCGATGCCGATGATGGTGACGATCGGCACCGCCGCATTCTTCAGCGAATGCAGGAAGAGCACGTCCTTCTGCGACACGCCCTTGGCCTGGGCGGTGCGGACATAGTCCTGCTGCAGCACCTCGAGCATGGTGGCGCGGGTGATGCGGGCGATCAGCGCGATGTAGACGAGGCCGAGGGTGATCGAGGGCAGGATGAGGTTCCGGAGCCAGGGCCATAAGCCCTGCGAAATCGGCGTGTAGCCCTGCACCGGCAGCCAATCGAGCTTCAGCGCGAAGAAATAGGCGAGCAGATAGCCGACGACGAAGACCGGCACGGAGAAGCCGAGTACGGCGAAACCCATCGCGGCCTTGTCGATCCAGCTGCCGGCCTTCCAGGCGGCGATGACGCCCATCGGAACGGCGATGACGACGGCGAAGATCAGCGTCAGCACCATCAGCGAGACGGTGGGCTCGATGCGCTGGGAAATGAGCTGCGTCACCGGCAGGTTGGTGAAGATCGAGGTGCCGAGGTCGCCCTGGATCACGCGGAAGGACCATTCGGCGAAGCGGACCAGATAGGGACGGTCCAACCCCAGGCTGGCGCGGATGCGCTCGACATCGGCTGGGGAAGCCTGGTCACCGGCGATGATGGCCGCGGGATCACCCGGCGCGATATAGAGCAGCGAAAAGACGAACAACGCCACGAAGGCCATCACGGGGATGGTCGTAATGATGCGTCTGACGACGAAAGCAAACATAAAGCCGTGGAACCTCGTTCACGCCGAACCTGGGAACCGCGGCCCGGTCTTCTTCCGGGTCGGGGCGAGGCGAAGTGTCGGAGCCCGGCCGGCCCCGAAAGGCGGAGCGGCCAGGCCGCCCCGCGAAGAGAGGTCAGGCCTTGGCGACGTCCCAGAAGAACGGCAGCGGGCCGCTGACGACGCCCGAGACGTTCTTCCGCCAGGCCTGATAGCCGAGGTAGAAGCCGGTCGGCGCGTAGACGACGTTCTCGACCGCCGCCTTGTTGAGCTTGGCCATCGCCGCCTTCTCGCCGGCCAAATCCTTGGCGTTGAACCAGTTGGTCACCTCGGTCTCGACCGCGGGCACGTCCGGCCAGCCGAACCAGGCCTTCTCGCCATTGGCGCGGATCGCGGTGTAGGCGGCCGGATTGATGCAGTCGGCGCCGGCATGCCAGGTATGGAACATGCTCCAGCCACCCTGCCCCGGCGGTGTCTTCTGGGCGCGGCGCGAACCGACCGTACCCCAGTCGGTGGCGACGAAATCGACATTCATGCCGATGCTCTTGAGCAGCTCGGCCGTGACGTCGCCCATCGACTTGGTGGCGGCCATGTCCTGCGCGACGATGCAGACGACCGGCTCGCCCTTGTAGCCGGACTCGGCGAGGAGCTTCTTGGCTTCGGCGACATTGCGCTTCTTCAGGATGTCGCCGCCCTCTTCCGTGTAGAGCGGCGTGCCGGGGGTGAAGAAGCCCGGCAGCGGCTTCCAGAGCTTGTCGTCGTCGCCGACGACGGCACGCATGTAGTCTTCCTGGTTCAGCGCTGTGAGGACCGCCTGACGCACCTTCACATTGTTGAAGGGCGGGAAGAGGTGGTTCATGCGGAAGGCGCCGATATTGCCGAGTGGATCGCCGATATCGACGTTGATGTCCTTGTGGGCCTTGAGCACCGGCACGAGGTCGGCGAGCGGCGTTTCCCACCAGTCGATCTCACCGTTCTGAAGCGCGGCGGCCGCCGTCGCCGCGTCCGGCATGATCACCCACTCGACCCGGTCGACAAGGATGTTCTTGCCACCGGCGAGCCAATCCGCCTTCTCGGAGCGCGGCTTGTAATCCGCGAACTTCTCGAACACCGCCTTGGCGCCGGGAACCCAGTCGCTGCGCAGGAACTTCATCGGCCCCGAGCCGACATATTCCGTGATCTGGGTGAACGGGTCGGTCTTGGCGATGCGCTCCGGCATGACGAAGGAACAGGGCGCGTTGTTCTTGGCGAGCGCCAGCAGCATCTTCGGGAAGGGCTGCTTCAGCGACCATTTCCAGGTCAGYTCGTCGACGGGCACAAGCTCCACCTGAATGGCGCGGATCATCAGGCCCATCGGATCGCGCGCCGACCAGCGCACCAGGCTCGCGACCACGTCCTTGGAGGTCACCGGTGTGCCGTCATGGAACTTCAGCCCGGAGCGCAGCTTGAAGGTCCAGGTCAGGCCGTCGGAGGAGACCTCCTCGGCCTCGACCATCTGGCGCTGCGGCTGGAACTTGGAATCGATGCCGTAGAGCGTGTCCCACACCAGCGCGGCGGCGTTGCGGACGACGTATTGCGTTCCCCATATCGGGTCGAAGTTCGCGAGATTGGCCTGCGGCACGAAGCGCAGGGTCTTGGTCGCGCCCTGTGCCAGCGCCGGCATCGCCAGCCCGCCCGTTGCCGCGGCCATGCCGGCGCCAGTCGCGGATTTCAGAAACGTCCTGCGATCCATCATGTTCTCCCCTGAAGCGGCGCCTCTGATCGGGCTGCCTTGCCGTAAGTCTGAGCAGAAAAATCCTGCCTGACAACACGCAGCGGCGCCCGATTAAGGCCGCCGAACGCGTGCACGGTTCGTGCCAGACGGAACTTCAGGGACCAGAGCCGGCATTTCCGGCTCCCGGAGCAGCGTTTCGGCTGTTTTTCAGGGATCGCGAAAAAATTCGCGATTAAATCGGTTTGATGGGCAGGTCGACGCGCGCGAACGGCCTGGCCTGCTCGAAGGCAGCGGCTGCCCGCAGCACGAGCGCGTCCTTCCCGAAGGCTCCGACGATCTGGAGCCCCGCCGGCAGCCCCGCCGCGGTCAGGCCGCAAGGCACCGACACCGCCGGCTGCTCGGTGATGTTGAAGGGGTAGGTGAAAGGCGTCCAGCGCGTCCAGTCCTCGCCATAGGCGCCATGCTCGGGCGTGTTGCGTCCGACAGCGAAGGCCGGCAGCGGCAATGTCGGCGTCAGCAGCAGGTCGTAACGCTGATGGAACTGCGCCATGCGGTGAGCCAACGCATTGCGCTGGTTCAGCAGCGCATCGACATAAGTCGAAGCCGGGATACGCTCACCGAACTCCGCGACGGCGACGAGGCCGGGGTCCATCTGTGCCCGCCCGACGGCATCGACACTGCGCAGCGCCAGAGCCGCCCCGGAGGCCCAGATCGTCATCAGCGTCTCAATCGGATCGGCGAAGCCGGGATCGACTTCCTCAACCGTCGCACCGAGTTCGGCAAAGACCTGTGCGGCAGCAGCCGTCAGCGCAGCGATCTCGGGATCGACGATGACATCCTGGCCGAGGCGGGGCGACCACGCCACGCGCAGGCCCCTGACGCCGCCCTTCAACCCGTCGACATAATCGGGCGGACGGTCCGTCAGCGCGGTCATGTCGCGCGCGTCGGGCTGGCCGATCACCTTCATCGCCAGCGCAGTGTCGGCCACCGTGCGGGTCAGCGGACCGAGATGCGCGAGGAAGCCCATGGTCGAGATCGGCCAGGCCGGAACGCGGCCATAGCTCGGCTTCAACCCGACGACGCCTGTGAAGGCGGCGGGGATGCGCACCGAGCCTGCCCCGTCCGTGCCGAGATGGATGCAGCCGAGATTGAGCGCGGCGCAGACCGCCGCGCCGGACGACGAGCCGCCGGGGCCCGTACCCGTGTTCCAGGGATTGCGGGTCATGCCGGAAAGCGGAGAATCGCCGACGCCCTTCCAGCCATATTCCGGCATGGTGGTCTTGCCGAGGAAGACCGTGCCGGCCTCGCGCAGCCGCGCCGTCGCGGGCGAATCCTCCGCGAAGGGCGCCTCGGAAGCCACCGCCGAGCCGCGTCGCATCGGCCAGCCGGCAACGCCGAGATTATCCTTGATGGTAACCGGCACGCCGTCGAGCGGGCCGATCGCCTCGCCCTTCAGCCAGCGCGCCTGAGAGGCTTCCGCCATTGCCAGCGTGATGGCCTCGTCGCGGACGACGAAGGCGTTGACCTGCGGCTCGAAGCGCTCGATGCGCGCCAGCGCATCCTTGGCGACGTCGACGGGCGAGAGTTGCTTGCTGGCGTAGAGCGGTCCGAGTTCGGCGGCGGAAAGCGAGGCGATCGTCGTCATCGAAGGTCCTTTTGCAGCCTCATCGAAAATTTGAGCCCTCATCCTGAGGAGCCGCGCCGGCGGCGTCTCGAAGGATGCTTCAGATGGTTCCAGAGCCTCGGGGAGCATCCTTCGAGACGGCCCTTCCGGGCCTTCTCAGGCTGAGGGCCCATTTTGTTCAAGCGCTTTCAGGCGTTGGCGACGCGCCAGGCTGTGCTGAGCAGAATATTGGCACCGGCGACCATATCCTCGTCGGTGCTGAATTCGGCCGGGTTGTGCGAGAGCCCGCCGATCGAGGGGATGAAGACCATCGCCGTCGGGCAGAGCCGCGCCATCATCTGCGCGTCATGGCCGGCGCCCGAGATCATCCGCCGGATCGGGAGGCCGAATTCGCCGGCACTGCGCTCGACCTCGGCAATCAGGTCCTCGGCGAAAGGCGTCGCCGGGAAACGCGCGAGGTCGCGGAAGGAAATCTCGATGCCGTCGCGTTCCGCGAGCTCGGCGCAGAAGCGGCGCACCGCCTCCTCCGCCTGGGCCAGCGGCGCGTCGAGCGGGTTGCGCAGATCGAGCGTCATGACGACCGTCTCGGGCACGACATTGACGTTGCCGGGCTGTACGCGAATGACTCCGGAATTGGCGAGCTGGTGCGGGATCGTCTTGGTCAGCTCATTGGCGAAGATATTGATGCGCGCAGCGGCGAGGCCTGGGTCCTTGCGATAGGCCATCGGCGTCGTGCCGGCATGGCTCGGTCGGCCCTTGAGGGTGAGTTCCAGCCAGCAGATCGCCTGAATGCCGGTGACGGCGCCAAGGCCGCCGCCTTCGTTCTCAAGGACCGGCCCCTGCTCGATATGGAGTTCGACATAGGCATGAGCCGGCAGGAAACCCGGCCGCTCGGCGCCTTCGTACCCGATGCGCCGCAGCTCGGCGCCGAGACCCACGCCCTCGGAATCGCCTTCCCTGTGGGCCGCCTCGACACTCATGCCGCCGGCCCAGACATAGGAGCCGAGCATGTCGGGATGAAAGCGCGCGCCCTCCTCGTTGGTGAAGGCGATCACGGCCATGTCGCGCTTCGGCGTCAGCCCGGCATCGCGCAAAGCCGCGAGAACCTCGACGCCGGCAACGACGCCGAGCGCCCCGTCGAAGCGTCCGCCGGTGCCGACCGTATCGATATGCGAGCCCATGATCACGGCCGGCCCATCCTGCTGGCCTTTCAGAATGCCGACGATATTGCCGATTGCATCGACGCGGACATCGAGGCCGAGCGCCTTCATCTGACCCACCAGCCAGTCGCGGCCCTGCCGGTCCTCATCGGTCAGGGCGAGCCGGCGGCAACCTCCCTCCGGCGTGGCACCGATCGTCGAGAGTTCCGCCAGGCGCGAGGTCAGCCTCGCGGCGTCGATCCTCAGATTGGTGCTCATCGGTTCAGGCCCTCCAGCAATCGGCGAGGCAAGATGCAGACCGCGGCTGAACTTGTCGACCCGCGTCCAGCGCATCGGCTCCGGGCGTGGTCAGCCATGGGTGTGGCTGTTTCGGCGCTGCAATCGGCGGTAGAAGCGGCGCCCCTGGGAAATCACCGCATGTTGCCTGCCGACGTCTCCAAACCGCTTCATCCCTGGCTCGCGGAAGCGCGCGCCATGCTCGCCCTGAGCTGGCCGATGGTGCTCACCAATGTCGCGCAGACGGCGATGACGGCCACGGACGTCGTGATGATGGGCCATCTCGGTCCACGGGCGCTGGCGGCCGGCGCGCTCGGCGGCAACCTCTACACCGCCTTCCTGATCTTCGGCATCGGCGTGATGAGCGCGGTGTCGCCGATGATCGCGATCGAACTCGGCCGCAACAAGCATGCGGTGCGCGATCTGCGCCGCACCGTCCGGCAGGGCTTCTGGGCCGCCGCGACCATGGTGGGGCCGATGTGGGTTGTCCTCTGGCAGGCCGAATTCATCCTCACGGCGATGGGCCAGGACCCCGCTTTGTCGAAGGCGGCGGCGTCCTACATCCACACGCTGCAATGGGGCCTGCTGCCCTTCTTCCTCTATCTGTGCCTGCGCGGCTTCGTTGCCGCTCTGCAGCGGCCGCGCTGGGCCTTCATCGTCGTGCTCTTCGCCGTCGCCTTCAACGCCTTCGCCAATTGGTGCCTGATGTTCGGACATCTCGGCTTCCCGGCGCTCGGCCTGCCGGGCTCGGGGCTGGCGACGGCGCTATCCTCGACGCTGATGTTCGCCGGCCTCGCGCTCGTCGTCTCGCTCGACCGGCACTTCCGCCGGTATCACCTGCTCGGCCGCTTCTGGGTGCCGGACTGGCCGCGCTACCGGACCTATTGGCGGATCGGCTTCCCGATCGGCCTGACGGTCGCCTTCGAGGTCATCATCTTCAACGGCGCCGCCTTCATGATGGGACTGCTCGGCGAAACCCCGCTCGCGGCGCATGCCATCGCGATCCAGATCGCCTCGCTGACCTTCATGGTGCCGCTCGGCATCGGGCAGGCGGGCACGGTCAGGGTCGGTCGCGCCTTCGGCGCCGGTGACGCCGAGGGCATCCGGCGCGCCGGCGCCATGGCGCTGATCCTCGCCCTGAGCTTCATGGCCTCGACCGCGCTCCTCATGGCGCTCGCGCCGCAATGGCTCGTCGCGCCCTTCCTCGACAGCTCGACCCCCGGAGCCGCCGAAGTCACCGGTCTCGCGATGATCTTCCTGTTCTACGCAGCGGTCTTCCAACTCGCCGACGGGGCTCAGGTCGTGGGCGCCTCGATCCTGCGCGGGCTCGGCGACACGCGCGTGCCCATGATCTTCGCCGGCATCGGCTACTGGGGTATCGGCCTTCCGCTTTCCGCCGCGCTCGGCTTCCTGACGCCCCTCGCGGGGCGCGGCATCTGGATAGGTCTGGTGGTCGGGCTCGCCGTCGTCTCAGCCATGATGCTTGCGCGATGGTGGAGCCGCGAGCGGCTGGGCCTGCTCAAATGGGGGCTGCGGCAGGCAGTCTAGCCGGCTCTGCAGGAAATCGGGCGGGCGCCCGCGCTGTTGCCGATCGGCAACAGAGTTGCACGGCCACAATTTGGTCACTTCCTGTTCACCCCGCGGCCATGACGGACGCCTTGAACGGAAGCCTGCAACGGCGCATGGAACCGCGGCGCCGTCCCACCGTTGACTTCCGCCCCGCACGTAACGCCGAGTTTGCCGTCGATGTCCCCCGCCCGCCCGTCTGCCTCTCCCCTCGCCCGCCCGACACGCCGCGCCTTCGCCGCCCTGACGCCGCTCTTCCTCGCCGCCTGCGTGGGCCAGCGCCAGCAGCCCTACGAGGTTGCTCCCAGGGGCCCGCAGGTCAGCCCCGAATACCTGTCGATGTATGGCGAGCGGCCGGACGAGCTGCACCCGCTGCCGGCAACGGACCTCACCGAGGTCGATCCGCGCTTCCTGCGCCGCATCGTCTCCTATCCGACCCGCGAGCAGCCCGGCACCATCGTCGTCGATACCGACAATCGTTTCCTCTATCTCGTCCAGGAGGGCGGCAAGGCGATCCGCTACGGCATCGGCGTCGGCAAGCAAGGCATGTCCTGGCGCGGCCGCGCAACCATCGCGCGCAAGGCGCAGTGGCCGCGCTGGACGCCCACCCCGGCGATGATCGCCCGCGAGCCGGAGCGCAACCGCCCCTGGGCGGCCGGCATGGCTGGCGGTCTCGAGAACCCGCTCGGCGCGCGCGCCCTCTATCTCTACCAGGGCAACCGCGACACGATGTATCGCATCCACGGCACGTCCGAGCCGTGGTCGATCGGCAAGTCCGTCTCCTCGGGCTGCATCCGCCTGTTCAACCAGGACATCATCGACCTCTATAGCCGCGTGCCGACCGGAACGTCGGTCCTGGTGCTCAACCGCGGCACGCTGCAGCCGGGCTCCGAGGTCGACGAGATGCCGCCGCCGGACGACGATCTCGATGGCAGCATCTGATCCGCGGCAGCTTGCCGCGGCCACGGCCTTGATACTGTCACAGGCCGGTCCCACCTCTTCAACGCGGCGCAACCGCGCCGCGTAACGAGAGGAGATGACGATGACGCCGCAAGAACGCGACGTGATCGCCGGGATTTTCGACCGCCTCAGGCAGGCGGCCAACCAGCCCCGCGACCCCGAGGCTGAAAACTTCATCGCAGAACGCCTGCGCGACCAGCCCTATGCGCCCTATGCCATGGCCCAGGCTGTCTATGTGCAGGAGCAGGCGCTCGCCAATCTGCACCAGCAGGTCGAAGCCCTGCAGGCGCAGCTGCGCGACGCCGAGAAGCGAGCGAGCGAGGCTGCGGCCCAACCGGCTGCCGGCGGCTTCCTGTCCGGCATCTTCGGTGGCGGCAACGTGCCGCGCACCGGGTCGGTACCATCCGTGACGCCGCGAGCCGATGCGCCGGCCCCCTCCGGCGCCTGGAACACGCAGCCGCAGGGCCAGCCTATGCAGGCCGCTCCGATGCAAGCCGCTCCACAGACCGCCGCGCCGATGCAGCCCGGCCCATGGAGCAATCAGCCGCAGCAGGCGCCCGGCCGCGGCGGCGGCTTTATGGCGAGCGCACTGAGCACGGCGGCGGGCGTCGCAGGCGGCGTCGTTCTCGGCAACGTCCTTGCCAACGCCTTCAGTGGCGCGGGCGGGGCTGCGAAGGCCGCAACCCCGGCGGCCGCAGCCGATACGAACGCCAATGCCGGCGCCAATACGCAGCAGGCGGCCTATGATCAGGGCGCCTCGGATCAGGCGGCCTATGATCGCGGCTCGTCCGACCAGGCGGCGCAGGATCGCTCGGATCACGGCCAGGGCTATGACGGCGAGGCCGACACCCAGCAGGCCAATTACAATGACGACGACGATCCCGGCTTCGATTCCGGCGACGACGACAGCTGGGTCTGACGTCAGAGTCTCCGCAACGCCCGCCCAAAAGGCGGGCGTTCTTTTTTGGGGCGAGCCCTTCCCTTTGTAATCCAGAGCTCGTAGATTGGAATTATTCTAATCTACGAGTCTCCCATGAAACGCGTCACCGATCTCAGCGAGGCCGAAATCCTCGCCCTCGCCATTTCGAACGAGGAGGAGGATGCCCGCATCTACCTCTCCTTCGCCCAGCGCCTGCGTGCCAACTATCCGCATTCGGCCGGGATGTTCGAGGAGATGGCGGCCGAGGAGCACGGCCACCGCCATAGTCTGCTTGCCCTTTATGAGAGCCGTTTCGGCAAGGAGCTGCCGCTCATCACACGACAGGACGTGAAGGGCTTCCTCAAGCGCAACCCGGTCTGGCTGCACGAAGACCTGCAGCTCGACGCGGCACGCCGGCATGCCGCCTTGATGGAGCTCGAAGCGAGCCGCTTCTATGCGAGCGCAGCCGAGCGCGCTGTGGACACCGGCACCCGGAAGCTTCTCGCCGACCTTGCCGAGGCGGAACGCGCACATGAGAGCCTCGCCGAGCGGCTCGGCGAAGAACTCAAGACCTCGGGCGCAGCGGATGAGGAAGAGGAGACGCGGAAGCGGCTGTTCGTGCTCCAGATCGTCCAGCCGGCACTCGCCGGGCTGATCGACGGCTCGGTCTCGACGCTGGCGCCGATTTTCGCCGCGGCTTTCGCGACGCATGATTCCTGGAACGCCTTCGTCGTCGGCCTCGCGGCCTCGATCGGCGCCGGCATCAGCATGGGCCTGACCGAGGCACTCTCCGACGACGGCGTGGTCACCGGGCGAGGCCACCCCTGGGTGCGCGGCGGCGCCTGCGGCATCGCGACGACGATCGGCGGGCTCGGGCACACCCTGCCCTATCTCATCCCCGATTTCTGGCTGGCGACCGCCATCGCCGGCGTGATCGTCGCCTGCGAGCTCGTGGTGATCGCCTGGGTGCGCTGGCGCTACATGGATACGCCGTTCGGCTCCGCCATCGTGCAGATCATCCTCGGCGGCCTGCTCGTGCTGGCCGTCGGCATCGCGATCGGCAGTTCCTAACTCAGATCACCAGGACCTTGGCGCCGACGCGGACGCGCTCATAGAGGTCCTGGACGTCGTCATTGGTCATGCGGATGCAGCCCGAAGAAACGGCCTGCCCGATCGTGTTCGGCTCGTTGGTGCCGTGGATGCGGTAAAGCGACGAGCCGAGATACATGGCGCGCGCACCCATCGGATTCTCCGGCCCGCCGGCCATGAAGCGCGGCAGATCGGGGCGGCGCTTGAGCATTTCCGCCGGCGGCGTCCAGCTCGGCCATTCCGCCTTGCGCGAGACCGTCTTCATCCCGGCCCAGGAGAAGCCGGGGCGGCCGACGCCGATGCCAT
The DNA here is from genome assembly GCF_056395485.1 of Allobosea sp. 10L417. Taxonomy (NCBI): domain Bacteria; kingdom Pseudomonadati; phylum Pseudomonadota; class Alphaproteobacteria; order Hyphomicrobiales; family Alloboseaceae; genus Allobosea; species Allobosea sp. 10L417. The sequence goes on along the minus strand of NZ_JBFTJP010000002.1, from coordinate 78,472 downwards.
AGCGCAGGGCACGGCCACCCGGCTGCACCAGGAAGAGGAAGCGCTGTGGCGTGTCGATGATGATGGTGCCGGGCTTGTGCGGCCCGTCATAAGCGACTTCCTGCTTACGGAAGCGCGGGTCGACGAGTTGCTGGATGCCCTGCTGCGGCTCGACAGGCTGACCGAGCGCCGCCACACGGCGACCGGCCTCCGGCTGGCGCGCGGCCTCGAAGGGATCGGCCTCGTAGCCGGGGGCAGATCGAACGTTCTGGCCGTAGGCGTACTGACCACCGGGACGGTTATAGACGGCACCGCCGCGGCCATAGGGCGTGGGGTCACGGCCCGTCATCAGCATCTCGATGAAGCCGCCGCCGTAATTCGCGCGGCCGTGCGCCGCTGCCATCGGATCACGGGGCGCGGCATAGCCATAGCCCTGCGCCATGGCTGCGCTGGTGGTGAGGGTGCCGGCAGCGACCAGCAACGGAAGGACAATCGTTCGACGCATGACGCAAGACTCTCGACATCGGCTGCCGAAAACCTGCGGAATGGCCTGAAAGGAATGGTGAATCGCGGAGTTCCAGCACGCGAATCACGCCGAAACCCAGCCAATTCGCGGAATTAACCTTAGCGGGGCATCAAGCCGCAGGGTGAAGGAAGTGTTGCAGCGCGGGTCAGCGCTTTAACCCTTTTCGGGCGAGCCAGCGCAGCTTCAGGCCACTGCGCCAGCGGCCGACATCGCAGGCGAGAATCGCCACCGCATAGGCCAACCCGCCAAGGCCGATCTGGAGCGGCAGCTCCGCCAGAGCCGGCAGGCGGTTCTGCAGCGGCCAGACCACGAGAACCATCACGGCAGCGGCGAGGACGACACAGCCGAGATCGCGCAGCGGCGGCCAGGACGGCAAGCTGCGCAAGGCCACGATTCCCGTCACTGCAAAGGCCGTCACGAAGGCGGCACTTTGCGAAATCGCGATCGTTCCCGGTCCGGAGGCGCCCGGTATTGCGAAGATCGCGGCGAGATTGACGGATAATCCGGCGAGGGCCGCGCAGGTGGCGACAAGGGTGCGCCTTGCCAGCAGGAAGACCGGGTAGATCGCCGCCTGGAACAGCGCGATGGCGGCGAAGCCGGGCAGCAGCAGGGCCATGTAGTAGGCGAAGTGACCTCGGAAGCTGGCCGGCACCACGAGGCGTTCGAAGGCCGGCAGCGTCAGCCAAAAGCCGAGCGCAACGGGCAGCACGACGGCAAGCACGCCCACCATGTTGCGCGCGATGCGCTTCTGGGCGGCAGGGCGGCCGCGCGTCTCGTCGAGGCGAATGACCTCACGCAGCAGCAGGATCTCCAGCATCGAGGCCAGCACCGGAAACAGCCTGAGGCCGATATCGGAGGCGAGCGAGAAATAGCCGGCTTCCGCGAGGCCGAAGCGCTCCGCCAGAATGGCGCGATTGAGCAGCGGGATCAGTGAATAGACGGCGTTTCCGGCCACCAGCGGGAGTGCGTAGCGGGCGAAGCTGCGGGCAAGATCGGCGCGTGCGGCGGCAAGAACCGGCCCCGCATCCGCCAGCCTGCGGCGCACTGCGAGCACCGAGACGATGGTGCTGGCCAGCCCTCCCAGCAGGACGGCCATCGGATCGCGGAGCCACCATGCCGCGCCGACCATCAGCGCGAGGGCAAAGCTGCTCCTGACGAGGACGAGCCGGGCATAGGCAGCGTCGAGGAAGCGCGAGCGGGCGATGGCACCGTGATAGTCGAACCAGCCGGCGCCGACGCCGCCGGCAACGGCCACGGCGAGCAGGGTCATCGGCAGGCCCGTGTCGATTCCGGCGAGCAGCGCCGCCGCCAGGAGCGCGCAAAGGGAAAGGCCGATGCCGGCGAAGAGCAGATCGAGCGTCGCGCGGATGCCGGGGTCGCTTTCGCAGCTCTGCGCCGAATAGAAGCGGACGACCGAGAGCTTCAGCCAGTCGAGCAGTGCCGTGTTGATGAGCACGACGATCGCGGCGCCGATGGCATAAAGGCCGAACGCCTCGGGCCCCAGGAACAGGGCGACGAGCAACCCGAGGACGAAGTTCAGCCCGGCATTGACGATGAAGGGCAGAAGAACGGTCATGTTGTCTCGGTCGCGGCGCCCGTGCGGCAAGGGTCTTTTGACACCGGCAAGCGCAGGAAACCTGCCATGGTCCCTAACAGCCTCTAGGCCATCGGATCGAAAAGTGGAATCGGGTTTCTCGGAACAATCCGATGCTCTAAGTCAATCGCCATGACTGCCTTGCTACCGCCGATCCGCGACGCCCGCGATTCTGATTCCGAACCGCTCGCCAGGCTCATCGCCGCGAGCTTCGCCGAATATCCGAATTGCCATTTCGAATGGTCCGAGTTTCCCGAACTGCGTCGCCCGGCCAGCCACTTCGCAGCCAAAGGCGGAAAACTCTGGATCGCGGATTCGCCCCATGGCGGCATCGCCGGCTCGCTCGGCGTCACGCCGCTGCCGGAGCAGAACGCAATCGAGATCACCAAGGTCTATGCCGATCCGGCCTTTCGCGGTTCGGGCCTGGCGCAGGCGCTCTTCGACGAGGCGCTGCGCTTCGCCGAGGCCGGCAGCTTCAGCGAGATGATGCTATGGTCCGACAGCCGCTTCGCGCGTGGCCACCGCTTCTACGAAAAGCTCGGTTTCGTGCGCTGGCCGGGCGAGCGCTATCTGGCTGACGTCTCCGCGAGCTGGGAATACCATTTCCGCAAGCCGCTTGCCGCGCCGCCGGCATGACCTTGTCCATCGCCCTGCGCGCTGCGCTCGGCATCGCCCTCCTCACCGCCATGGATGCGGTGATCAAGGGCCAGATGCAGCAGCATCCTTTCATCGTCGCGCTGTTCATGCGCTTCCTGATGGGCGGCCTCTGCGCGCTCGCCGTCCTCGCGCTCGCCCGCCCGGCCCGCCCGACCCGCGACAGCATCATCGGCAATGTCGCGCGCGTCCCGCTCGTCGTGCTGACGGCTGGCAGCTTCTTCTATTCGGTCTCGGTGCTGCCGCTCGCCGAAGCACTGACGCTGTCGTTCCTTGCCCCTGTCTTCGTCGCGGTGCTCGGCGGCCTGCTCCTCAAGGAGACGATCGACCGGCGCGTGCTGCAGGCGCTCGCCTTCGGCCTCGCCGGCATGCTGGTCATGGTCTGGCCGCGGTTGCAGGGCCATGTCAGCGGCGCCAGCCTCGGCGTCGCCACGGCGCTGTTCTCGGCGGTGAGCTACGCCTTCAACCTGATCCTGCTGCGGCGCATCGCGGTCCGGGAGCACCCCACGGTCATCGTCGCCTTCCAGAATATCGGGCCGGCGCTGTGCCTCGCCGTCCCGGCATTCCTCGCCTTCGTGCCGATGACATTGGCGGATCTCGCGATCTATCTCTTCGCCGGTGCGCTGGGCGTCGCGGGCCATCTCACGCTTACCTCGGCCTATGCCAAGGCTGCGGCGTCCCGGCTGGCGGCCATCGAATATACCGCCCTGATCTGGGCGAGCCTGCTCGGCTTCTTCCTCTTCGGCGAGGTGCCGCTCTACACGACCTATCTCGGAGCGCTCCTGATCGTGGCCGGCGCCGGCGCGGTCAGCCGGCGCTAGCTTTCGCCGGAAACACCATGCAGGTTTCGGTGCCGTGCGCGAGCAACTTGCCGCGCTCGTCGCGCAGATTGCCTTCCGTCGTGATGACGGAACCGCCACGATGGATCAGCCTGCCTTCGCAGCGCACCGTGCCGGAATCCGGCATCACCGGCCGGACATAGTTCAGCTTCATCTCGAGCGTGGTGTAACCCTCGCCCGGCTTGAGCGTGGAATGGGCGGCGCAGGCCATGGCGGAATCGAGGATCGTCGCGGTCCAGCCGCCATGGATCGTACCGAGCGGGTTGAAGAAGCGCGGGGACGGCCTGCCGACAAAGACGACCCGCCCTTCATCCGCCTCCACCAGATCGAAATCCATGGTCCCGGCGAAGGGCGGGGCCGGGTGCCTGCCGTCGATGATGCCGCGCAGGAAGCTCAGGCCATCGCCCGCGACCAGCACCTCGCGGGACACCACTCCGAACGTTCGATCCATGACCACCCCTCAATTCGTGTATCTGCACGATAGAGAAAGCACGTTGAATGCGTCAACAGAGCCAACGGGAATCGTGCGGAAGGAGCCTCGATATCTCAACGCGGATCGCGCGCGGCGCGGCGCAGCGCCTTCAGCCCGTCGCGGGTCTCGCGCCAGCGCTCCTCGCCGAAGCCGCCTTCGATCTTGTCCTGCGCCGACCGCCAGAAGGGGATGGCAGCCTCGATCGCCGCCCTGCCCTTCTGCGTCACCGCATAGACAGCGGCACGACCGCGGCAGTCGACCGGCTCGACCATGCCCTCGGCGGCAAGGAGCTGGAGATTGCGGGTCAGCGACGTCCGCTCCAGGGCAAAGCGCTCGGCCAGCTCGGTGATCGACTTCCAATGTCCGGTGCTCAGCGCCGAGAGCAGCACGAACTGGGTGATCTTCAACCCGCTCGGCCGCATTGCCTCGTCATAGGCACGGGTGACGGCGCGGGCCGTCATCCGGACATGCAGCGCCACGCAGGATCGGGCGATATCGTCGAGGCGCGGATCGGGCGCAGGCGGGGGAGGGAGTGTCGTCATTCAGCCATCTTAGCGTGTTCTAGCGCGTGCGGCAGCTGGAAGGCGAAGGGCTGCGGTGCCGCATCCGGCGACGTTCACTTTGTTGTCGCAGGCTTCCTTGACTCTCCGGGACCCCGAGCCTATCTCCCCGCCATCTGTTAGCACTCTCATTCGCTGACTGCTAACAGCCTCCCCCGGGTGTCCATCAGCGGCGCCCGAACCGAATAAGACCGAGAGGAAGACAGAACCATGAAGTTCCGTCCGTTGCATGACCGCGTCGTGGTCCGCCGCCTTGACAGCGAAGAGAAGACCAAGGGCGGCATCATCATCCCCGAGACCGCCAAGGAAAAGCCCCAGGAGGGCGAGGTCATCGCCGTCGGCTCCGGCGCGCGTGACGAGGCCGGCAAGCTCGTTGCCCTCGACGTCAAGAAGGGCGACCGCGTCCTGTTCGGCAAGTGGTCGGGCACCGAGGTCAAGATCGATGGTCAGGACCTCCTGATCATGAAGGAATCCGACATCATGGGCGTCGTCGGCTGATAGCCGCCTGACCGCTTTCTCAACTTTTCAATTTCAGTCCAAGGAGTAGCTCTCATGGCTGCCAAAGACGTCAAATTCGGCACTGAAGCCCGCGACAAGATGCTGCGCGGCGTGGATGTCCTCGCCAATGCCGTGAAGGTCACGCTGGGTCCGAAGGGCCGCAACGTCGTGATCGAGAAGTCGTTCGGCGCTCCGCGCATCACCAAGGACGGCGTCACCGTCGCCAAGGAGATCGAGCTTTCCGACAAGTTCGAGAACATGGGCGCCCAGATGGTCCGCGAAGTCGCTTCGCGCCAGAACGACCATGCCGGCGACGGCACCACCACCGCCACCGTTCTCGCCCAGGCGATCGTCCGTGAAGGCGCCAAGTCGGTTGCGGCCGGCATGAACCCGATGGACCTGAAGCGCGGCATCGACCTCGCTGTCGAGGCCATCGTCGCCGATCTCAAGAAGAACTCGAAGAAGGTCACCTCGAACGCGGAAGTCGCGCAGGTCGGCACCATCTCGGCCAACGGCGACTCGTCGGTCGGCGAGATGATCTCGAAGGCCATGCAGAAGGTCGGCAACGAGGGTGTCATCACCGTCGAGGAAGCCAAGACCGCCGAGACCGAGCTCGACGTCGTCGAGGGCATGCAGTTCGACCGTGGCTACCTCTCGCCGTACTTCATCACCAACTCCGAGAAGATGGTCGCCGAGCTCGACGACCCCTACATCCTCGTCTTCGAGAAGAAGCTGTCCTCGCTCCAGGCGATGCTGCCGATCCTCGAGGCCGTCGTTCAGACCGGCAAGCCGCTCCTCATCATCGCCGAGGACGTCGAGGGCGAGGCTCTGGCCACGCTCGTCGTCAACAAGCTCCGTGGCGGCCTGAAGGTCGCGGCCGTCAAGGCTCCGGGCTTCGGTGATCGCCGCAAGGCCATGCTCGAGGACATCTCGATCCTGACCGCCGGCCAGATGATCTCGGAAGACCTCGGCATCAAGCTCGAGACCGTGACGCTCAACATGCTCGGCCGCGCCAAGCGCGTGCGCATCGAGAAGGAGAACACCACGATCATCGACGGCGCCGGCAAGAAGAAGGACATCGAGGCTCGCGTCGGCCAGATCAAGGCCCAGATCGAGGAGACCTCCTCGGACTACGACCGTGAGAAGCTCCAGGAGCGTCTGGCCAAGCTCGCCGGCGGCGTCGCGGTCATCCGCGTCGGCGGCGCGACCGAGGTCGAGGTCAAGGAGAAGAAGGACCGCGTCGACGATGCTCTGAACGCGACCCGCGCTGCGGTCGAAGAAGGCATCCTTCCCGGCGGTGGCGTTGCGCTCCTGCGCGCCCTGTCCTCGGTCAAGGGCATCAAGACCCAGAACGACGACCAGAAGACCGGCGTCGAGATCGTCCGCAAGGCGATCGCCGCTCCGGCCCGCCAGATCGTCGACAACGCCGGCGATGACGGCGCGGTCGTGATCGGCAAGCTGCTCGAGTCGAAGGACTACTCCTACGGCTACAACGCCCAGACCGGCGAGTACGGCGATCTGGTCAAGGCTGGCATCATCGACCCGACCAAGGTCGTGCGCACGGCGATCCAGGACGCGGCTTCGATCGCGGGCCTGCTGATCACCACCGAGGCGATGGTCGCCGACCTGCCGAAGAAGGACGCCCCGATGCCCCCGATGGGCGGCGGCGGCATGGGCGGCATGGACTTCTGAGGAAGTCCAGGCGCTCAAGCGCTTTGACTGCCGAAACCGGGCACGCCCGGTTTCGGTGGCGGCATGGACTTCTGATCCACCGCTCCCGGCGAGACCACGGAAGGCCCGGCGCAAGCCGGGCCTTCTGCGTTTCACGGCGCCGTCATCCACCCGCCATCCAGCCGTCGCCTGATGCATGCACCCAACCGCGGTCAATTCATTCGCGTACCCTGGGAGGCATCATGCCGACACGCCGCTCAGTCCTCGCCGGCCTTGCCGCCACGACCGCCGTCCCTGCTTTCGCGCAGGCGCCGGACTGGCGACAGAGCATCAAGGAGGTGCGCTTCGGCGTCTCTTCCGCCGAGAACGAAGCGGGTGCCGTCGCCCGCACCCAGCCGATGGTCGACTACCTATCGCAGCGTCTCGGCGTGCCCGTGCGGTTCTTCCGAGTTTCGGACTATGCCGGTCTTGTCGAGGCGATGCGGGCCGATCAGGTCGACTTCGCCCGGTTCGGGCCCGCGGTCTACGCGCTCGGGCGCCGCGTGCTGGGCGACAAGCTCCAGCCGCTGCTCCGCGATGTCGATAACCACGGGCAGGAGGGGTACTATTCGGTGCTGCTGGTCCGCGCGGAGAGCCCCTACCAGAACCTTGCCGATCTCAAGGGCAAGGTCATGGCCTTCGCCGATCCGAACTCGACCTCCGGATACGCCTTCCCCGCCTATTTTCTGCGCAAGCAAGGTTTCGACCCGAAAGCTCATTTCAGCGGCACGGTCTTTTCCGGCGGGCACGACAACTCCGTATTGGCGCTGGTGCGGGGCCAGTTCGACGTCGTCGCGACCTATCAGGTCAATACCGAGTCCGGCGTCGCCCAGCGCCTCGCCCAACGCGGCATGATCCAGGCCGGCTCGACCCGCGTGCTCTGGACCTCGCCACTGATCCCCTCCAGCCCGTTTTCGACGCGCGCCAACCTGCCGCAGGGTCTCAAGGACGACTTCGTCGCCGCGATGAGCGCGATGAAAGAGGCCGCTCCGGACGTCTGGAAGACCTTCACCGACGGCCATGTCTCGCGCTATGCGCCCGCGCGCCATGAGGATTATCTTGACGTCATCGCCGTCACCGAAGAGCTGGAGGCTCAGCGCAAGGCGCGGAGCGGCTGAGGCCTTTCCGAGCCACCCGCAAGCTCCCCAAGCCCGCCATGGCATTGCCATGCGTTTGTCGCCGTGCCTGATGAAAATGCGGGCAGTGTCCCTCGGGTCGCCCCTGGCCTATACAGGCGACAAGCGATCCCCGGCGGGATCGCGCGCATAAATTGCATGTCGTAGGGAGATGCAGATGAAAAAGTCCCACTTCCTCTCCGGCGTCGCGCTGGCCGCTACGCTGTTCCTCTCGGCCCAGGCCGCCCAGGCCGACATCACGATCGGCCTCATCGCGCCGCTGACCGGCCCTGTCGCCGCCTATGGCGATCAGGTGAAGAACGGTGCCCAGACCGCCGTCGACGTCATCAACAAGAATGGTGGCGTGCTCGGCGAGAAGCTCGTGCTGAAGCTCGCCGACGATGCCGGCGATCCCAAGCAGGGCGTCTCATCCGCCAACCTCCTCGTCGGCGAGAAGGTCAAGTTCGTGGTGGGTCCGGTGACCTCGGGCGTCGCCATGGCGGTTTCCGACGTGCTCTCCGAAAGCGGCGTGCTGATGGTGACGCCGACCGCAACCTCGCCGGCCCTGACCACGCGCGGCCTGACCAATGTCTTCCGGACCTGTGGCCGTGACGACCAGCAGGCGGAGATCGCCGCCGCCTATGTCCTGAAGAACCTGAAGGACAAGAAGATCGCGATCGTCCACGACAAGGGCACTTACGGAAAGGGCCTCGCCGACGCCTTCCAGAAGGGCATCAATGCCGGCGGGCTCAAGGAAGTCGTCGCGCTGACCGTCAACCCCGGCGACAAGGATCTCTCGGCCGTCGTGACGCGCCTCAAGGCCGCCAATGTCGATCTGATCTATTTCGGTGGCTACCACCCCGAGGGTGGCCTGCTCTCGCGCCAGCTCGCCGATGCCGGCGTCAAGGCCACGATCATCGGCGGCGAGGGTCTCTCCAACACGGAGTTCGCGGCGATCGGCGGCGATCACGCCACGGGCACGCTCTTCACCAACGCCACCGACGCGCTGAAGAACCCGGACTCGGCCCAGGCGGTCGCCGCGCTGAAGGAGAAGGGCATTCCGCCGGAGGCCTTCACGCTCAACGCCTATGCCGCGGTCGAGGTGCTCAAGGCCGCCATCGAGAAGGCCGGCAAGCCGGGCGACGCAAGCGGCGCCGCCAAGGCCTTGCAGGCGGGCACGCCCGTCAAGACGGCCATCGGCACGCTGACCTACGGCAAGACCGGCGACCTGAGTTCGCCGAGCTTCTCGATGTACAAATGGGATGCCGGCAAGATCGTCGCCGCCCAGTGATGCTTGCAGCTAGCGGGCCGCTGTTCCGCTAGGTTTTGCCTTCCGCCCCGGGCGAGCCAAGCTCGTTCCGGGGCGTTTTGCTTGATGGCGCGGCGGCCTGTCTCAGCCTCGCCGCCGCCTCTCCACCAGATGACAATTTGCTCATTCGGGCGCATCGCCATTGAAAGGCCCCATCCGCTGCGACATGGTCCGAATCGTGGAGCCCACTGTTTCCCGCCAGGATCCCTGCCCATGCGTCTGTTGAGCATCCTCGTCGCCGTGTTGGCGGCTGTCACCCTGGTCGTCGGCCAGCAGGCCGGCTCGGCCGGGCTGATCGGCATGGGCGTCGTCGGCCTGCTTCTGGCAGCGGTAACCTTCCGCTCACCGACCCTTCCGTTCTTCCTGCGCATATTCTCTGGCGTCTTCGCGATCGAGTATGTGTTGTTCGGCGCGGCGGCGGTGCTGGCACAGATCGATTGGTGGCCCCCGGCGCTGCAGATTCCGCCGGTGCCGTCCAGCCTGCCGACCACCGTGGGCGTCTTCGCCATCCTGATCTACGCGATCTCCTTCGTGCCGGTGATCGCGCGCATCGCCCGGCTCGCCTCGCCCTATTTCGAATCTAATGAGATCACAACAGCCAATCTCTGGCCAATCGGGCCGTTCAGAATTCGACTCGGAGCCCTGGCTGTTTCGCTGCTCGTCTTGCTGATTGTGATAAACCAGGCGCAGGTCGGCGCATCGCTTCGCCTCTCCTTTTTCAATCGCGACATGTACGACGCATTGCAGAACAAGGACGCGGCGGCGTTCTGGTACCAGCTCTTCTACGTCTTCTGCGTCTGGGCCGGCTTGCTTGTTATTTCCAACCTGATCGAACTTTTCGCCAATTATACGATCCTGATCCGCTGGCGGCAGTTCATGGCGAACGAGTACACCCAGCGGTGGCTCGACCATGCCACTCATTACCGGATCGCGCTCGCCGGAAGCGTCGACAATCCCGACCAGCGCATCGCCGAAGACACCCGCGCCTTCGTCAACCAGACCTATAATTTCGCGCTGCCCCTGCTCTCGCAGGTTTCGACGCTGGTCTCGTTCTCGATCATCCTCTGGAACATCCCCGTCGCATTCACCCTGCCGGGAACCTCCTTCGCGGTGCCGGGCTATATCTTCTGGGTGGCGTTCTTCTATGCCGCGGCGGCCACCTGGTTGACCCACCTCATCGGCCGCCCGCTGATCCGGCTCGAATTCGAGCAGGAGAAGCGCGAGGCGAATTTCCGCTTTTCCCTGGCGCGCCTGCGCGAATATTCAGAGCAGATCGCGCTGATGGTCGGAGAGCCGACGGAGCGCGCACATCTAGCACAGCGCTTCCGCGATATCGTCGAGAACTTCTACCGACTAGTCTGGCGCCGGTTGAAGCTAAACAGCTTTACATGGTCCTATAATCAGCTCAGCGTCGTTCTGCCCTACATCATCCTTGCCCCCTACTACTTCGCGGGCACGATCACGCTTGGCATCATGATGCAGGTGGCCGGCGCCTTCGACCGGGTGCAGACCGCGCTCTCCTTCATCATCAACAGCTATTCCTCGATCGCTTCCTATCTCGCCTCGATCAACCGTCTGACCTCGTTCGAGACAGCGATCGCCGACGCGCAGCACGGCCCGATCAGCGAGGAAGCGCTCAGCCGCGAGACTTCGCGCGACAAGGGCCTGCACATCCGCAACGCGACGCTGCTGCTGCCGAACGGCAAGCCGATCGTGAAGCTCGGCGCGCTCGATTTCGGCAAGGCGCGCTCGACCCTGCTGATCGGCCCGTCCGGCTCGGGCAAGTCGACGCTGTTCCGCGCCATTGCCGGCATCTGGCCCTTCGGCGACGGCAAGGTCGGGATTCCGCCCGACGCGCAGATCATGCTGCTGCCGCAGCGCCCTTATCTGCCGCAAGGATCGCTGCGAGCCGCGCTGGCCTATCCCGCCAAGGAAGGCGCCTATGACGACGCCGCGATCCGCGCCGCAATGGAGAAGGTCAAGCTCGGCCATCTCGCCGACAAGCTCGACGAAATCGATCTCTGGGGGCAGCGGCTTTCGGGCGGTGAGCAGCAGCGGCTGGCCGTTGCGCGGGCGCTGCTGAGCAAGCCGGACTGGCTCTTTCTCGACGAGGCCACCGCCTCGCTCGACGAGAAGCTGGAGGGCGAGATCTACGCCACGATCGACCGGGAGCTCCCGCAGACCCGTATCGTCTCGATCGGCCACCGGACGACGCTGCGCTCCATGCACGACGTCATCGTCACCATGGAACCCAACGCGGACGACACCTTCACCCCCACACCGATGGAAAAAACGCCGGCTGCCTGAGGCAGCCGGCGCCGAAACATCCGGTCGAAGCTGAAGCGATCAGAGCGAGCGGCTGAGGGTCAACTCGCCGGCCGCGCCCTTGATGACGAGGCGGCCATTGACGATGTCCCAGTTGCGCGCTGCGCGCAGGGCGGTGAGGAAGGTGCGCTCGAACTCGAGCAGCCCCTTGTCGCAATCGCGCTTGGTGAGGGCGATCGGCCCCACCGCGATCCCCTGCTGGCGCAGAGGGTAGGCCGAGGCCGAAAAGGTGTTACAGCCGCCGAAACCGGTGCCGCGCAGGTTCTTGTCGATGATCAGCGTCGCCCGGCGATCATAGACGGGCTTGCCATTCAGCTGAACGACGCTCCAGCTCGCGCCGACCGGAAAGGTCTTCTCCTGCTGGGCCTGCGGAATCTCGGTCTGCCCGCCGAGCTCCGTGCGGGACGGCATCTGCTGGCGGCGCTGCGCCATGGCCTCGTCCGGCATCAGCATCGGCACGGCCAGGCCAGCAAGAACGGCCGCAAGGCCAAGGCGTCGGATCATGATCGTCTTACCTGCATTCACTCGCACGGCCGCGCGGCCGGCCGCCAAACCGGTTAACGCCTAGAGGCCAATTGGTTCAGGATCAAGGCTGAACCGCGACGGATACCGTCATTCCGTCGCAGAAAAGCGGCCTCAGATCCGGCCGTTGAGTCGTTCCAGCAGGCGGTTCGACCGGCGGAAGACGTAAGCCAGGGCGGAGACGGTCACATCGTCGGCACCGAGACCGTCGAGATGATCGACCAGCGCGAAGACGGCCTTGTCCGGGCAATGCAGCGTCAGCGGCGCACCGGCCGCCGGCGCACCGAACGGCAGGCGGGCGCCGAAACGCTCCCCGAGAACCGCCAGTACCTCCGGAGACAGATCGAGACGCGCGCGGACCTCGCGGATCGTGCGCCCCTCTTCCTCCGCCGCGATGCGCGAGAGGATGGTCTTCGCCGCTGCCTTGGCACGCTCGCCCCAGGGCGCGCGCATCGAGGCAACGAGATTGGCCTCCGAGGCCAGCATCACGCCGTCGTCCAGCACCTTCAGCGCGTTGGCAGCAAGCGTCGCCCCGGTCGTGGTAATGTCGACGACGATCTCGGCCGTGCCGGCGGCGGGCGCGCCTTCGGTCGCGCCGAGGCTCTCGACGATACGGTAATCGGCGAGGCCGTGCTCAGCGAAGAAGCGGCGGGTCAGATGCACGTATTTGGTGGCAACGCGCAGCTTGCGGCCATGGCGGGCGCGCATATGCGAAGCGACGTCTTCGAGATCGGCCATGCTGCGCACGTCGATCCAGGCCTGCGGCACCGCGACGACGACATTGGCGTGGCCGAAACCGAGCGGCGTCAGCATCTCGACCGCGGCGTCGGCATCGGACAACTGCTCACGGACGAGATCCTCGCCGGTGATGCCGAGATGGGCCGCGCCCGATGCAAGCTGTGAGACGATCTCGGAGGCAGAGAGGAACGCGACCTCGGCGCCATCAACCCCGGCGATCGTGCCGCGATAGCCGCGCTCGCCGCTGGCCTTGACGAATTTCAGCCCGGCGCGGCCGAAGAAGGCGGTCGCGTTCTCCTGCAGGCGACCCTTCGAGGGCACGGCGAGGACGAGGGGGGCATCATTGCCGGATGGCTGGCTCATGCCGCGTCTCCCGTCAGCCGGTCGAGCCAGAGCGAGGCGCCGACGGCCGGGATCGGCCGGCCCGCACCGAGACGGCCGAGGAGGTTGTCGTAGCGGCCGCCGCCGGCGACCGGCTTGCCGTCACCGCGAGTGGTGTCGTGCAGCTCGAAGATGAAGCCGGTGTAGTAGTCGAGATTGCGGGCAAAGCCGGCCGAGAAGCGGATCGTGCCGACATCGACGCCGCGCGCGGCGAGGAAGCCGGTGCGTTCGTCGAAGGCATCGAGCTGGCGGCCAAGATCGAGCGAGGCCTGATCGGCCAGCGCCCGCAGCGCGGCGGACGCGGTGTCGGGATCGCCGGAGACGGCGAGCACCTGCGCGAGCAGCGCCTTGACGTCACCATTGACCGGATTCTCGCGCTCGGCGGCGCGGGCCAGGAAACGTTCCGCGATATCGCCAGCGGTGCGGCCGCCGACGGTCGAGATGCCGGCGATCGACAGCACATCCTCGACGAAGGCGCGCGCGGCCTTGGGGTCCTGCCCTTCAAGCGCCTTGAGCAGGCCGGCATGGGCGGCGTCGCCCTCGGCGGTCGGCGGATCGAGTGCCTCGACGGCCTCCGTGCCCCTGCCCTGCACGATGGCGCGCACGAGGCGGCGTCGCGCGCCCTGCGGCACTGAGAGCCTGTCAAGCAGCGCACCGAGCAGCGCGACATCGCCCATGGCGATGCGGGGCGCCTTCAGCCCGAGAACGGCAGTCGCCTCGATAGTAACTGCCATGATCTCGGCGTCAGCGGCAGTGAAATCGCCACGACCGAAGGATTCGATGCCCGCCTGCTGGAACTCGCCCGGCTCACTGGCACGCATGCGGAAGACCGGGCCGGCATAGGCGTAGGCCGCCGGCTCGGTCGAGCCCGAGGCGATGTGATCGAGCGCGACGGGGATGGTGTATTCGGGGCGCAGGCACCAGTCGCGGCCATCGGCATCCTGCGTCATGAAGATGCGGCGGCGGATATCCTCGCCCGAAAGATCGAGGAAGACGTCGGCGGGCTGGAGGATCGCGGGCTCGGCATGGACATAGCCCTCGCCTGCGAAGAGCGCGATCACGGTCTCAATGCTGGCGCGGCTTGCGGACACGGCTTCCTATCCTGTTGCGAGCGCCGTCCTAGCAGCGGTGCGCCTAATTTTCGAGGGATTTGAGGGAAATGGGTGAACGGGATTTTCCGGTCGTCATGCTCGGGCTTGACCCGAGCATCTCGGGACGATGGAGGCTGCTCTACTCTTCCTGCCCGAGATTCTCGGCTCTCCGCTACGCTTCGGCCGAGAATGGCGATGGGTAAATATCTTCGAACAGATCTCGCCAGTTCGGATTACCATTCTCGATCAGTTCGATTTTCCATTCGCGATTCCAACGCTTCAGACTCGTCTCGCGCTGGATGGCCAGATCGATATGATCGAACGTCTCGAACCAGACGAGCTTGTCGAGATTGTATCGTGCCGTAAACGACCGACTGACAAGCAGCTTATGCTCCGAAATGCGTTTGACCAGATCAGCGGTCACACCAAGATATAACGCGCCTCGCGGCTTGTTCGTCATGATGTAGACGAAGGACGATTCGAGGTTCACGTCATTCTCGGGCGAAGCTAAGCGCAGACCCGAAAATCTCCGGCAAGAGATGCTCGGGTCAAGCCCGAGCATGACGCTGGAGCACGGTCTTCACCCCGTCCACCAATCGATCCACCGGCACGGCGAACTGCGCCTGCGCCTGCTTCGCCTTGTGCTCGGCGGAATCCTTGACGTCGCGGCTGGCGGCAGCGAGCTCGGCGCCGAGGATCAGGTCCTTGATGACGACGGTGCCGGCCTCGCGCTCCGAAGAGCCCTGAATGACAGCGCAGATGGCGCCGCGCCGGTCGGCGTATTTCATCTGCGCGTTGAAGCCGGAGGCGCCGAGATAGAGGTCCGCCCGCAGCAGCGGCTTGCCGTCCGCGTCTTTGGCCTGGCGGAGCGCCGAGACCATCGCCTGATAGCCGGGCATGAACTCCGGCGACTTGTTGTCCATCGCGGTGACGACGACGAGCGGGAGTTCGTTCTTGCTGTCGACGATGGGGGACTTCACCGCCTTCAGCGCCGAATAGAGCCTGGAGACGCCGATAGAAAAGCCGGTCGCCGGCACCGGCTCGGGCCGGAAGCGTCCGACGAGGCCATCATAGCGCCCGCCCCCTGCCACCGAACCGAAACGCACGACCTGTCCGTCGTCATTGGTGACCGGGAAGGTCAGCTCCACCTCGTAGACCGGGCCGGTATAGTATTCGAGGCCGCGGACGACGGAGGGATCGATCTTTATTCGTCCCGGGCCATAGTCGCTTCCTCGAATTAGCCGACACAATTCTTCGAGTTCTTGAACCCCTTGCTCACCAACATCCGATCCGGCAACAGCTTGGCGCAGAAACGAGATTGTCATGCCGTCGGACGGAAAGGTAGCCTCACCCGGCGGATCACCGGCCGGCGCGGGTTCACCTCGACGCTCAGACGCCGAACGTAGCTCAGGCGTCGATTCCCTAAAGCCAATTTGGCTCGTGATCAGCAGAACTCTCGCGGCTTGATCGCCGCTTAGGCCGGCCCCTTTTGTAAAATCTCCGCTTTCGTCCGTACGCCCTTCACAGAGAAGTTTGCGGACCTCTTCTGGTGGGAACTTGTCTGCCTTATCGATTGCGCGAAGCACCGTAAGCCGGCGCCCCGCATTCTCCTCGCCGCCGAGGCCGATGGCTTCCATCACGCCGTCGAGCACCTTGCGGTTGTTGACCTTCACGACATAGTCGCCGCGCTTGATGCCGAGCTTCTCCATCGTGTCGGCGGCGAGCATGCAGATCTCGGCATCGCCCGCGACGGTGCCGCTGCCTACGATATCGGCGTCGAACTGCATGAACTGGCGGAAGCGACCCGGCCCCGGCTTCTCGTTGCGGAAGACGTAGCCGACACGATAGCTGCGATAGGGCTTCGGCAGCGCGTCGAAATTCTCGGCGACATAGCGCGCGAGCGGCGCGGTCAGGTCGTAGCGCAGCGAGAGCCACTGCTCGTCATCGTCCTGGAAGGAGAAAACGCCCTCGTTCGGCCGGTCCTGATCCGGCAGGAATTTTCCGAGCGCATCGGTGTACTCGACGAAGGGCGTCTCGACCGGATCGAAGCCATAGACCGAAAAGCTCTCGCGGATGACGGAAAGCATGCGCTCGGTGGCGGCGACATCGGCCGGGCCACGATCGACGAAGCCGCGCGGCTGGCGGGCCTTCAGCTTGGCAGGGGCGGATTTGTCGGCGGACATGGGCGTTCGAACTCGAATTGGGCCAAATAACCCAGATATGCGTTGGGCAACACAGATGTGGGTTGATGGCGGGTTAGACCGTACGAGCGCGAGGGGCAAGGGTTCGAGCGTCGATAGCTCACTCCGTCATGGTCGGGCTTGTCCCGACCATCCACGTCTTCGTTCGGCGAGCGCGGTGTTCAAGACCTGGATACTCGCCACAAGGGCGAGCATGACGGCGTGCTACTCCGCAGCCGCCAGCGCCTTCTCCCGCAACGGCCGATCCGCGATCCCCGCCCGCGCCAGCTTCTCCGGCAGCGGGCCGCCGGTCGCCCAGTCCAGCAGTTCGGCGGTGTGGACCACCGGAGTGGTCGCGCCCTTGTCGGCAAAACCCTTCGCGAGCTGGGTCATGCAGCCAATATTGCCGGTCGCGACCAGCACCGGCTTGGTGCGCTCGATATTGCCGATCTTGCGCTCGCGCAGGCGGCCGGCGATCTCGGGCTGGAGGATGTTGTAGACGCCGGCCGAGCCGCAGCAGATATGGCCCTCCGGCACCTCCTTGACCTTGAAGCCCGCGCCAGAGAGCAGCCGCTTCGGCCCGTCCTTGAGCTGCTGGCCGTGCTGCATCGAGCAGGCCGAGTGATAGGCGATCGGCATGGCGACATCGCGGACCGCCGCAAGCTCCAGCGTCTCCAGGAATTCGGTGACGTCCTTCGCCAGCGCGGAGACCTTCGCCGCCTTCTCGGCATAATCAGGCTCGCCACGGAACATGAAGCCGTAATCCTTGATCGTCGTGCCACAGCCAGAGGCCGTGATCAGGATGGCGTCGAGCCCCTCGCCTGCGGCCTCCGCCATCCAGGCGTCGATATTCGCGCGGGCGAAGGACAGGGCATCGTGCTCCTGGCCCATATGATGGACGAGCGCGCCGCAGCAGCCCTCCCCCTTCGGCAGCACAACCTCGACGCCGTGCCGGTTGAGCAGACGGATCGTCGCCTCGTTGATGGCGGGATCGAGCACCGGCTGGGCGCAGCCGGAGAGCAGCGCCACGCGCTTCGTCCGTGCCGCAGGCGGGGGGAAGCTCTGCGGCCCCTCCATCGTCGAGCGAGTCGGCAGCCGCACCGGGGCCAGTGCCAGCATCGCCCTCAGCCGCGGCCCGACGACCGGGAGCACGCCGAGGACGGGAGCGAAGGGCTTGCCGATGAGCGCCGCGAGCATCGCCGCGCGGAAGCGGCCGGGATAGGGCAGGATCGCCGCCAGAATCTTGCGCAGCAGCCGGTCATGCCAGGAGCGCACATAGGTTTCCTCGATATGGGCGCGGGCATGGTCGACGAGGTGCATGTAGTGCACGCCCGAGGGGCAGGTCGTCATGCAGGACAGGCAGGAGAGGCAGCGGTCGATATGAGTGACCACCTCCGGCGTCGCCGGCTTGCCGTTCTCCAGCATGTCCTTGATCAGGTAGATGCGCCCGCGCGGGGAATCCAGCTCGTCACCGAGCAGCAGATAAGTCGGGCAGGTCGCGGTGCAGAAGCCGCAATGCACGCAGGTGCGCAGAATCTTCTCCGAGGCCGGCATGCGCGGATCGGAGGCAAGGCGTTCGGGGGTGAAGTTGGTCTGCATGGCTCAGGCTCCGCCCTGCCAGGCTTTGATCCAGTCCATCGGCCAGAGCAGCATGATGACGTTGAGGGTGAGGTTGTCACGGATCAGCCAGCCGACGATCAGCTCCATTGCGAGCGCGCTCGAAACAGTCAGCCAGACAGGCGCCAGCCGCGCGACGAAGAAGCCCAGTACCATGGCCAGGATATCGGAAACCGAGTTCAGGACGCTGTCGCCGTAATAGTCCAGCGAGATCGTGGCGGAACGGTAGTGGTTGATTACCGCGTCGGTGTTCTCGGTGATCTCCCAGGCGCTCTCGATCACGATGGCGAGCAGCAGCGCGAGGCCGAAGGAGAGCGGCAGGCCGGTGAAGCGGCGGATCAGCCAGAACAGGCCGTAGAACAGGAAGCCGTGGATGATGTGAGAGAAGGTGTACCAGTCGGCAATGTGCTGGGAGTTCTCGGAGGACATCACCGTGCCCTGCCAGAGCTTGATGGTCCCGCACTTGCAGATGGGCTCGCGGCCCATCCAGAGCAGGACGGCCGCCGCGCCGACCGTCAGCAGCGCCGCCAGCACGGCGATAACCACTGGGCTCAGACGGCCCGGCGCCCAATTCGCTCCGATCGTAGGCCTCTCGGCGGAAAGCGTATCAGCGAGCGTCATCAGATCCCCGCATACATCCGGCCGGGCTCGAAGATGCCGGCCGGGTCGAAGCTCTTCTTGATGCCGGCCGTGACCCGCATCAGCGGCTCGGCCAGCGGCTGGAACACTTCGACCGAATCGCGCACCGCATCGGGCGCCCGCACCAGCATAGCGTGGCCGCCGAGCGGTTTCAGCGCGGTGCGGATGGCGGCCGTACCGGCATCGCCATCGGCGGAAACCGCCAGCCAGACCAGCCCGCCGCCCCAGTCGTAGAACCAGCGCGCGCCCGGCAGCATCCGCCCGATCGCCGCGGCCGCCTTCGGGCCGTCCGTCGGCTTGAGCGAGAGGCGCCAGACGGCCTCGTCCGTTCCGGCGAAGAAGGCAGCGTCGCGGATATCGCGCCAGAGTTCGGCCATGCCCTCGCCTTCGAGACGGTCGGGCACGCCGTATTCGCCGAGAAGCAGGGCGAGCTCGCCGGCGCGGTATTCGATCGAGTCCGGGAAATTCTCCAGGCGCAGGAGCGTCACGGCTGCCTCCCCAGCGAGGCCAGCAGGAAGATGGGCCGCGGCCATCGGCTCGAAGGGCGAGCCCAGCGCCTTCGATAGAAGAGCAACGCCCTGCGCATCCGACAACCCGCGCCATTGCAGCGTCGCGATCTCCGCCGGCTTCGGAAGCACGCGGAAGGTGACTTCAGTGAGGAAGCCGAGCGTGCCGTGGCTGCCGCTGACGAGCTTCACCAGATCGAGGCCGGTAACGTTCTTCATCACGCGGCCGCCGGATTTGATCATCTCGCCGCGGCCATTGACCATGCGGATGCCGATCAGGGAATCGCGCGCGGCGCCGGCATTGATGCGGCGTGGGCCGGAGATGTTGCAGGCGGCGATGGCGCCGATCGTCGGCTCGCCCTCGGTGCCATAGAGGGCACGGTGGTCCATCGGCTCGAAGGGCAGCATCTGACCGCGCTCGGCGAGCGTCTCCTGCACCAGGGCGAACTGCGTGCCGGCGCGCGCGGCGATAACCATCTCGGCCGGCTCGTAGAGGGTGATGCCGGTGAGGCCCGCGCTGGACAAGGTGCTTGCAGCCTGGGCCGGGCGGCCGAGACCAGCCCGTGTACCGCCGCCGCTCAAGGTCAGCGGCACGCGGGAGTCGATGACCGATTTCACGACGGCGCAGGCCTGCGCCTCAGTGGTGGGGGTGTGGATGATCACGTGCAGGCTCCCCCGTCATTCCGGGGCACGCCAAAGGCGTGAGCCCGGAACCCATAAGCACGACATATGTCATCGTGCGTTGGGCGCCTCCCCTTCCTTGCAACGTCGAGTTCATGGGTTCCGGGATCTTCGCTACGCGAAGCCCCGGAATGACGGGGGCGGTTCACTGCGCCAGTAGCGGATATAGATCCGCCCAATCGGGATTGTTCGCCTCGATCAGGTTGATCTTCCATTGTCGCCGCCACTTCTTGATATCCTTCTCGCGATCGATCGCCTCGGCCGCCGTCGCATGTTCCTCGCACCAGACCAGACGCTCGACCCCGTACCGGCGCGAAAATCCCGGAACCACCTTGCTTTTGTGCTCGTGAACGCGGCGAGCGAGGTTGCGTGTGACTCCTAGGTAAAGCGTTCCCTCGCGTCGGCTCGCCAGCAGGTAGACGTGAAACGGCACCCTCTTCCTCCGCGGTCTTTCCGGAACTTCGCGCAGCGAAGAGCCCGGAACCCATGACCACAACGCCGACGGAAGGTCGCAGATTGAACGATCGATTCAATCCGGAAGCGAGGGTGTCCATGGGTTCAGGGTTCGGCGCTTTGGGCCGCCCCGGAATGACGAAGAGATTCGTCACGCCGCCACCCTGCCTTCCAGCGGAAAAACCTTCGCGGGATTGAGCAGCCAGCGCTCGTCGAACACCGCCCGCACCCGCATCTGCTGGGCAAGATCCGCTTCGTTGAACTGGAAGGTCATCAGGTCGCGTTTCTCGATGCCGACGCCGTGCTCGCCGGTGAGGCAGCCGCCGACCTCAACACAGAGCTTGAGGATGTCCATGCCGGCATCCTCCGCTTTCTGCGCCTCGACCGCGTCGTTGCAATTGTAGAGGATGAGCGGGTGGAGGTTGCCGTCGCCGGCGTGGAAGACGTTGGCGACGCGCAGGCCATAACTCTTCACGATCTCGTCCATGCGCTTGAGCACGTAGGGGAGCTGCCCGGTCGGGATGGTGCCGTCCATGCAGATGTAATCCGCGATGCGGCCGGTGGCGCCGAAGGCCGATTTACGGCCCTTCCAGATCGCGGCCGACTCCATGGCGGACTGGCTCTCCTTCACCGTCTTGACGCCGTGCTCCCTAGCGATGGCGACGATGCGGGCAAGCTGGGCATCCATCTCGGCATCCGAGCCCTCGACCTCGATGATCAGCAGCGCCTCGACATCCATCGGGTAGCCCGCCTTGGCGAAGGCCTCGCAGATCTCGATCGCCGGCTTGTCCATGAACTCCATCGCGACCGGGATGATGCCGGCACCGATGATGGCGGCGACCGCCGCGCCCGCCTGCTCGCTTGTCGGGAAGCCGAACAGCACCGGACGCGCGCCCTCGGCCGAACGCAGGATGCGGACCGTCGCCTCGGTGATGATTCCGAGCTGGCCCTCCGAGCCGTTGATCAGGCCGAGCAGGTCGTAGCCCGGCGAATCGAGATGGCCGCCGCCGATCTCGACGATGCTGCCGTCGAGCATGACAAGCGTCACGCCGAGCACGTTATTGGTGGTGACGCCGTATTTCAGGCAATGCGCGCCGCCCGAATTCATGCCGATATTGCCGCCGATCGAGCAGGCGAGCTGCGAGGACGGGTCGGGCGCGTAGAAGAAGCCCTCCGCCGAAACGGCGCCGGTCACCGCGAGATTGGTGACGCCGGCCTGCACCCTGGCGGTGCGGTTGGAATAGTCGATCTCGAGGATGCGGTTCATCTTGGAGACGCCGATGACGATCGCATCCTCCTGCGGAATCGCGCCGCCGGCGAGCGAGGTGCCGGCGCCGCGCGGCACCACCGGGACGCCCTGCTCAAGGCAATAGCGCAGCACGGCTGCCACCTCCTGCGTGGTCGAGGGCAGAACGACCGCGAGCGGCATGCGGCGATAGGCAGTCAGCGCATCGGTCTCGTAGGGGCGGCGCTCGTCGTCGCTGGTGATCAGGGCGTCCCGCGCCACCAGACCGGCGAGGCCGGCAATGATCGATTCGCGGCGGGCGAGAATGCCGGCATCCGGCACCGGAAAAGCTATCGCGCTCATCACTCCCTCCCATCTCAACGGCACCAGAGCACCGCTCTCGGCGCATTGTTTGCGCTGCAAGATTAGATCAATTCAATGGCTCTTGCAGCGCGGCTAAAGCCAGCCATTATTTCCAGAATGGAAAAGGTGGCGTGCTGATGGACCGATTCGGCGATCTCGATGTGTTTGCGCATGTGGTGACGGCGAAAAGCATGTCGGCGGCAGGCCGCCAGCTCAACCTGTCGCCCGCCGTCATCTCGAAGCGGATTCGCCGGCTCGAGGAGCGGCTCGGCGTGCGCCTGCTCCAGCGCACGACCCGGCAGCTGGCGCTGACCGAAGCCGGACAGGGCTTCTATGAGCGCGTCGTCTCGATCCTGTCCTCGATCGAGGAAGCCGAGGCCTGGGTCGCGAGCGGCGCGGGCCAGGTGCGCGGCACGCTGCGGGTCTCGGCGCCGACCTCCTTCGGGCGCATGCATGTCGCGCCGCATCTCAAGCGCTTCCTCGACGATAACCCACTGGTGACGGTCGAACTCGTCCTGAGCGACGCCTTCGTCGATGTCGTCGGCGAGGGTTTCGATCTCGCCATCCGCATCGCCGACCTGCAGGATTCGAGCCTCGTCGCGAAGCGGCTCGCGCCGAACCATCGCGTGCTCTGCGCCACGCCGGGCTATCTCGCCGCGCATGGCGTGCCGGCGGAGATCGGCGACCTCCCCCGCCATACGCTGATCGCGCATAACGCCGATCACTGGCGACTGGACGGGCCTGAGGGCCCGGTCTCCGTCCGGGTCAACGGCCCGCTCCGGACCAATTCGAGCGAGGTAGTCAGGGAGGCGCTACTGGCCGGCGTCGGCGTCGCGCTGCGCTCGACCTGGGATGTCGGCCCGGAGCTGAAATCGGGCGCGCTGCAGCGGGTACTCCCGGCCTATGCGGTCGGCTCGCGCGTCGCGGTCTACGCGGTCTATCCAAGCCGCCGCCACATGGAACAGAAGGTGCGCGCCTTCGTCGATTATCTCGGAGATCTCTACGGCGCCACGCCTTATTGGGATGCGGGGCTTGCACTCTAGCATTCGCTGGACCGAGATCATGCGGAGCCGTCATGCTCGGGCTTGACCCGAGCATCTCAAGACAAGAGAGCTGCTCCTCTGCCTGAGATTCTCGGGTCTACGCTTCGCTTCGCTCGAGAATGACGATCCGGCAGCAAGGGAGGAATGACATGTTCGGTGTGCTCGAAGGCACGGGGGTCTCGGTGCTCGATCCGCGGTTCCACCGCGTCATCCCCGGCTCGGCCCGGGTCGAGCGCCTGTGGACCGGCGCGCGCTGGTCGGAGGGACCGGCGTGGTTCCCGGCGCACAACTCGCTGGTCTGGTCGGACATCCCGAACAACCGGATGCTACGCTACGATGCGCTTACCGGCCATGTCGGCACCTTCCGTCAGCCGGCGCGCAACTCCAACGGCAACACCGTCGACGCTCAGGGTCGGCTCGTAACTTGCGAGCATGGCGGGCGGCAGGTGACGCGCACCGAGCATGACGGCTCGATCACCGTGCTGGCGAGCCACTATGGCGGGAAGCGGCTGAACTCACCCAACGATGTGGTGGTGAAGTCCGACCGCTCGATCTGGTTCAGCGACCCCGATTACGGCATCCTGACCGACTACGAGGGCGACAAGTCACCGAGCGAGATGGGCGCCTGCAACGTCTACCGCATCGACGGAAATACCGGCGAGATCTCCATCGTCTCCGATGATTTCGTCAAGCCGAACGGGCTCGCCTTCTCCCCGGACGAGAGCATCCTCTACATCGCCGACACCGGCGCCAGCCACGACCCCGAGAACGGGCCGCGGCATATCCGCAGCTTTACGATCGGGAGCGATGGCCGCACGCTCGGCGCTTCCAAGGTGTTCGCCACCTGCACGGCCGGGCTGTTCGACGGCTTTCGCCCCGACGTCGAAGGCCGGATCTGGACGAGCGCGGCCGACGGCGTGCACATCTACCACCCTGATGGCACGCTGATCGGCAAGGTCGCGATCCCCGAGATCGTCGCCAATGTCTGCTGGGGCGGGCCAAAGCTCAACCGCCTGTTCATCTGCGGCACGACTTCGCTCTATTCGGTGATGACGCACACTAACGGGGCGGCGCGGCCGGGCGGCTGAGCCGCCGCGACCTGCCTCAGCGTGGCGGCTCGCTCTTCACCCGCATCAACACCAGCGGCATGGCAAGGCCGATGATGACGAAGCGCACGAGATGGTGAGCACCGACATAAAGCGTGTCGAGCCCCATCGCGAAGGCCAGCATCGCCATCGCCTCCAGCCCTCCCGGCGCAAAAGCGACCATGCCGCTGGCGTAGGATGTACCGGCGAGCCAGGCCGCCGGCCAGGCGAACAGGAAGGCGACACCGATCGAGACGGCGAAGCCGCCGATCGCCAGCGGAAACAGCCCCCTGAGCTCCTTGCGCGGGATATGGGCGATGCGCCCGCCCATGGTCGAGCCCAGCAGGATCTGGACGGCGATCTGGACCGGCTGCGGCAGCGTGCCCTCGATCAGGCCGCTGCCGTGCAGGACCGCGCTGGCGAAGGTCGCGCCGAACATCAGCGGCGCCGCAAGCCCAAGCCGGTCGAGGCCGAGGCCGAGCAGCAGGCCTGCCATCGTCACGCCCAGCATGGTGCCGGGGCTGATCGAGACCGAAGCCGGAATGGGGGCTCCGGCAGAAATGCCGGTCGCCTGCATGAGGCTGGGAAGACAGGCGACCAGGACGAGCAACCGGAACAGCTGAACCACCGAGATGCGTCCGATATTGGCGCCCTTGGCCTGGGCCACGGCGAGCACCGTCGAGAGCGCGCCGGGCGCGGCGGCGAGCAGCGCGTCAATCCACGGCCAACGCGCGACATGGCGCAGATAGGCGCCGGTCGCGAGCATGATCGCGGCGACACCGACGAGGAGCACCGCGAGCGAGGCAGGGTAGCGTGCGGCGGCGGCCAACGCTTCAGGCGTGGCCGAAGAGCCGAGAATGGTGCCGGACAGCACCATCGTCGCGTCGAACCAGGGCCGCCGCAGCGTCGGAAGCGGGCGCACCAGCGCCACGGCCGTGCTCAGCACCATCGAGCCCGAGAGCCAGGCGGCCGGCATGCCGAGCAGCGCAAACAGGCCGCCGCCCACAGCGGCCAATGCAATGACGAGAACCTCCCGCCAGAGGATCGTCAGCCGGTTCGTCGGGTATCCGAAGGGTTTCATTGAGCTCCGGGCGCGCAGATTGGGCCGCGCCGGAGCGTTCATGGCGGCAGGCGCCGCAACGGTCAATCGCGCTCGGCTTGCCCGCGCGCAAGGCAGCCCTGCGCTGCGGGCGCGGCGGCTCAGATCGTCGCCAGAGCCTTCTGCAGCCGGGCAACCGCCTCGACCAGATCGGAGGACTTGCGGGCGAAGCACAGGCGCAGACCCGTCTCGCCACCGGGGCCGAAGGCCGTGCCGGGAGCGAGGCCGACATTGGCCTTGTCGACCAATTCGAGCGCCAGCTTGCGGGAATCGTCGCGGCCATCGACCGAGAAGAACTGGTAGAACGCCCCGACCGGCGCCGAGAGCGTCACGCGGTTCGTCGCCTTCAGGCCCTCGAAGATGATCCGCCGGCCTTCCGCGGCACGCGCGATCTGCTCGGCGACAAAGCTCTCGCCATTGTCCAGCGCTGCGACCGCGCCCCGCTGCACGAAGACCGGCGAGCCGGAGGTCGAGTACTGGATCAGGTTCTCGATGACCTGGCCGAAGGCTTCCGGCGCCTCGATCCAGCCGATGCGCCAACCCGTCATCGCCCAGTTCTTCGAGAAGGTCTGAACGAAGACGACGCGGTCCTCCGGCCCCATGATGTCGTGGAAGGAGGGCGCGCGTTCCGAACCGTCGAAGACGAAGCGGCCATAGATCTCGTCGGCGATGATCCAGATGCCGTGCTTGCGCGAGAGCGCGAGCAGCGCTTCCTGCTCAGCCCGCGTCGCGGTCCAGCCGGTCGGGTTGGAGGGCGAATTGATCAGGATGCCGCGCGTCTTCGGCGTGATCGCAGCTGCGAGCTTGTCGAGATCGAGCGTGAAGCGGCCCTGCGCATAATCCATCGGGACGCAGACCGTGCGCGCGCCGGCAACGCTGACCGCCGCGCCGAAATTCGGCCAGGCGGGGGTCGGGATGATCAGTTCGTCGCCGGGCCCCGCGATCATGCGGACCGCGATCTGGACCGACTGCATGCCCGAGCCGGTGATGAAGAACCGCTCAGGCGAGAAGCTCTGGCCGTAGAGGCGCTCGTGATAGCGCGCCAGCGCCTCGCGCAGCTCGGGAATACCGCGCTGCCAGGTGTAGAAGGTCTCGCCGGCCGCAAGCGAGCGCGCCGCCACATCGCTGATGAAGGACGGGGTGGGCAGATCGCCCTCGCCGACCCACAGCGGAATCAGGCCCGGCCGCAGCCGGCCATAGTTCATGACCTCGACGATGCCGCTTTCCGGCGCGTTGACGGCTTCCGGGCGGAGCTCCGCGACCAGGGTGCTACCGGGCAAAGTGGCGGTGTTCATCAGCATCGACCTCGCGACATTCGATGTCCTGCTTTAGCCGATCGCGGCGCCGCCTGGCATGAAATCGCGAGATCAGGTCGATCGGCGGCCGTGATGAATCGCGGCCGCGGGGACGAAACCGTCAGGCACCCTTCTGCTGTTTGAGCAGGTCCCGGATCTCGGTCAGCAGGGCGACATCGGCGGCGGGCGCGGCCGGGGCCGGCGTAGCTGCTTCCGCGCGGCGCTTGAGCTGGTTGATGCCCTTGACCACGAGGAAGAGGACGAAGGCGATGATCAGGAAGTTGATCGCCACGGTGACGAAGTTGCCATAGGCCAGCACCGCGCCCTGCTTCTTAGCGTCCACCAGAACGGGCGAGGTGACGGCGCGGTTGAGGCCGAAGAAGTAGTTCGAGAAGTCGACGCCGCCGAGCGCGCCGATGAACGGCATGATGATGTCCTGGACGAGAGAATCGACGATCCTGCCGAAGGACGCGCCGATAACCACACCGATGGCGAGGTCGATGACATTGCCTTTCAGTGCGAATTCCTTGAATTCCTTCAGCATGCTGGACCCCTTCTAGTCGACGACACTGCCCCGTCAGCCGGTTTCAGGACGCTAGACCAACCCGGCGGAACAGGAAAAGCCCGAATGCCCGGCAAAATCAGGCGCATCGGAGCTTTTGCAGCAAAGAGCTGGGGATGACTTGCGCCTTTGTCCTATGGCGGGCTCGGGGCACGTCCGATAAACTGTCACAAAACTCGAAGCGACAGCTCATTTCGAAACGGAAGTTCATGGCGATCGGACTCCGGCCTCGTTCGCGCATCGGCACGCCAGGGATCGCGACATGATTCCCGCCTGGTCCGTGATTCTGGTCGCGCTCGCCTATCTGTGCGGCCTGTTTGCCGTGGCCCATATCGCCGACACCTCGGGCCGCAAGCTGATCTCCGGCCGGGCGCGCACCACGATCTATGCGCTCGCACTCGGCGTCTACTGCACCTCCTGGACCTTCTACGGCTCGGTCGGCTTTGCCAATCGCGCCGGCTTCGACTTCCTCGGCATCTATGTCGGGCCAATCCTCGTCATCGGCCTCGGCCACCGCTTCGTCGGGCGCATCGTCAGCATCGCCAAATCCCAGAACATCACCTCGATCGCCGACTTCGTCGGCGCGCGCTACGGCAAGAGCGAGCGGGTCGCGGCGCTGGTCTGCATCGTCGCCGTCATCGGCGCGCTGCCCTATATCGCCCTGCAGCTGAAGGCCGTCGCCAACTCGCTCTCGGTCTTCCTCACCGCGACGGGCGGCCATGCGCTGATGCCGGGCGTCCCGCTGCTGAGCGACCTGCCATTCGTCGTCGCGATCGTGCTCGCCAGCTTCGCCTGCGCCTTCGGCACGCGCCACATCGACGCCACCGAACACCAGGACGGGCTCGTTCTCGCGATCGCTGTCGAATCGCTGATCAAGCTCGTGGCCTTCCTCGTCCTCGGCGTTTTCGTCGTCTACGGGCTGTTCGGCGGGCCGGGCGACCTGCTGGCCCAGGCCGCGAAACCCGCCGAGGGCATGCTGCCGATCTGGGAGCGGACGTCGAGCTGGCCGAACTTCCTGACGCTGACCCTGCTGTCGAGCTGTGCGGCGCTGCTGCTGGCGCGCCAGTTCCACATGACCATCGTGGAAAACCGCGACGTGCGCGACGTGCGGCGCGCAGCCTGGATGTTCCCGCTCTACCTCGTCCTGATCAACCTGTTCGTGCTGCCGCTGGCGGCCGCCGGCGAGATCATGATGCCCGGAAGCGGCGTCGATCGCGACATGACGGTCCTGCTGCTGCCTTTGCAGAGCGAGGCGGGGGTGATCGCGCTCTTCGTCTTCGTCGGCGGCCTATCCGCGGCGACGGCGATGGTGATCGTCGCTTCCGTCGCGCTCGCGATCATGATCTCCAACCACATCGTGATGCCCGTGCTGCTGCGCGTGCGGCGCGCGCTGAGCGACCCCAATCGTTCCGGCCGGCTTTTCAACGGCAGCAGCGACGGCAGCACGGGCGGCGACCTCGGCTCGCAGGTCGTCGTCATCCGCAGGCTCGGCATCTTTCTCGTGATCCTGCTCGGCTATGTCTATTACCGCGCCTCCGGAGAGGCTGCGCTGGTCTCGATCGGCCTGCTCTCCTTCGCGGCGACCGCCCAGATCGCGCCGGCCTTCTTCGGCGGGCTGTTCTGGCGGCGCGGCACGGCGCTCGGCGCGGCGGCGGGGTTGACGATCGGCACCATGGTCTGGGCCTACACCTTGCTGATGCCGAGCCTCGCCCTACCCGGCGGCTGGTGGAGCAGCATCGTCGCGAACGGCCCCTTCGGCGCCGAAACCCTGCGGCCGGAAGCGCTGTTCGGGCTCGACTGGCCGGCGCTGCCGCATGGCGTGTTCTGGAGCCTCGGCCTCAACATCCTCGCCTATGTCGGTTTCTCGCTGCTCAGGCCCGCCAATGCGATGGAGCGGCTGCAGGCCAATGCCTTCGTCGAATCCCAGCCCGCGACGATGGCACAGTCCTTCTCGCTCTGGCGCACCAGCGTCACCGAAGGCGAGTTGCAGGCGACCATCGCGCGTTATCTCGGCCACGAGCGCACCGAACGCGCCTTCGAGGGCTTCAATTCCAGCCGCGGCGAGATGCCGGACCCCAATCGCCATGCCGATATCCACCTGCTGCGCTTCGGCGAGCATCTGCTCTCCTCCGCCATCGGCGCGGCCTCGTCGCGGCTCGTGCTCTCGCTGCTGCTGAAACGGCGCAATCTCTCGACCGAAGCGGCCTTCAAGCTGCTCGACGACGCCTCGGCGGCCCTGCAATATAATCGCGACATCCTGCAGCACGGCCTCGACCATGCCGGCCAGGGCATCACGGTGCTTGACCGGGATCTGCGCATCGTCGCCTGGAACCAGGCCTTTGTAGCGCTATACGACCTGCCGCCCTCGCTGGTGCGCTTCGGCACCGGGCTCGACGAGATCGTGCGCTTCAACGCCGCGCGCGGCGCCTATGGCGACGGTGCGCAGGACGAGCTGATGGCGGCGCGGCTGGAGAGCTTCGTCAAGGACCGCGAGCCGGTGCGCCTCAAGCTCTATCCCTCCAAGAAGGTCATCGAAGTCCGCACCAATGCGCTGCCGGATGGCGGCTTCGTCACGACGTATACCGACATCACCGAGACGGTCGCCGGCGAGGAAGAGCTCGAACGCGCCAATGAGCGCCTGGAGAAACGCGTCGCCGAGCGCACCGAGGAGCTCCTGCACGTCAATGCCGAGCTGCAGCGCGCCAAGGCCGAAGCCGAAGCCGCCAACGCGTCCAAGACGCGCTTTCTCGCCGCCGCCAGCCACGACATCCTGCAACCGCTCAACGCGGCGCGGCTCTATGCGACATCGCTGGTCGAGCGCGACCGCACCGCCGGGGAGCCGGATCTGGCCGAGAACATCGACGCCTCGCTCGACGCGGTCGAGGAGATCCTCACCGCGCTGCTCGAGATCTCCCGGCTCGACGGCGGAGCGCTGAGGCCCGAGCTCTCCTCTTTCCGGCTCGACGAGCTGATGCGCCAGCTCCAGCGCGAATTCGAGCCGAGCGCTCAGGAAAAAGGCCTCAAGCTCGTCTTCATGCCTACCAGCCTGACGCTGCGCTCGGACCGGCGCCTGCTGCGCCGCCTCCTGCAGAACCTGATCTCGAACGCGATCAAATACACGCCGAACGGCAAGGTGCTGATCGGCTGCCGCCGCCGGGGCAATCAGGTGGCGGTCGAGGTGATCGATACCGGGCTCGGCATTCCGCAAAGCAAGCAGAAGACCGTTTTCCGGGAGTTCCAGCGGCTCGACCAAGGCGCCAAGGTGGCGCGAGGCCTGGGTCTCGGGCTCTCGATCGTGCAGCGCATCGCACGCGCCCTCGACCACGGGCTGACGCTTGATTCGGCGCCGGGACGCGGCACGCGCTTCTCGGTCGCGGTGCCGCGCGCGGCGCCGCTGCCGGCCATGGCGACGGGGAGCGCGCCGCGGCAGGCGCCGGCCGGACAGCTCGCCGGAATGCGGCTGCTGGTCATCGACAACGAGCCGGCCATTCTCGACGGCATGAAGCGGCTGCTCGAAGGCTGGGGCTGCCAGGTGCGCACCGCCTCCAGCCTGGAGGAGGCCCTGCCGCATGTCGGCGGCAAGGGCGAGGCCGACGTGCTGATCGCCGATTATCACCTCGACCACGGCAACGGGCTCACCGCGATCAGCGCGCTCAGGGCGCGGGCGCGCACCCCGATGCCGGCGATCCTGCTCACCGCCGACCGGACGCCGCATGTCCGCGAGGCGGCGAATGCGCTCGACGTCTATCTGCTCAACAAGCCGCTGAAACCAGCGGCGCTACGCGCGCTGCTGGCGCAGTGGCGCGCAACACGGCTGGCGGCGGAATAATGTTCTGCCCTGAAAGCCGACGAGCCCTGATCTAAGGAGCGCTCGAAGAGCGCGTCTCGAAGGATGAGGGCTGGAATTCCAGAGAATTCCTCAGCGCTCGCTCGCAGCAGCGCTGCGCATGGCGTCCTCCGAGGCGAGGAAGGCCGCGACCTCGGTGCTCGGCTCCGGGCTTTCCACGCCGATGCCGATCTCGCCGAGCAGGCGGGTGACTGGCACATAGGCCCGGGCGCCCTTGTCGTAGAGCGCCGCCCGGACCAATGCGACGGCCGCGACGATCTCGCCGCCGTCGCGGCCGCGCATCAGCATCCGGTGCTGCATCACCAGCCAGTTGTCGCTCCAGCACAGGATCTTCGTCTCCAGCCGGAAAGGGCGGAACAGGCGCATCTCGCGGCGGAAGCGGATCGTGCCGGCATTGACGACGGGCAGCCAGCGGTGACGCAGCACCGCCCGCCACAGCCCGCTGCGCAGCATCAGATCGAGCCGGCCGAGATCCATCAGCGACCAGTAGCGGCCATTGTTCATGTGCAGGCTGGTGTCGAGATCGTGGAACCAGACGCGGAAAGGCAGGACGGAAGCCTCGCCCGGCAGGTCGAGCCGCGGCCGGAAGCGCGTCGTCAGCAGGAGCCAGATCAGCCGGAGCCAGAGATTCATGGGACGTTTCGCCGTGGCGGGTCGATGGATCGCAGCTTCCATGTCATGGAGACGTCGGCACTGTCGATCATGCTGGATCGCCGCGCGTCCGACAGGACGCGATAACGGCGATCTATCTATTTGTTATCGCATCGGATTTTTCGAAAAGTGGATTCCATTTTTCGGTCCGATGCGATAGCGTCTGCCCCACTGGTTTCGCCCCGAGACACCCGGAGCCGCCCCTTGCCGAGCCTTCACGTTTCCCCGCTGTCCAGACTGGGCGAGACCGTCGCGGCCGTCCGCGCCCGCCATCTGGTGACGCTGATCAATGTCGGCACCGTGGTCGAGCGACCGGCCGGCATCGATGCGGATCGCCATCTCTTCCTGGGCATGTCCGATATCGCCACGCCGCTGGAAGGCCATGTGCTCGCGGGGCAGGACCATATCGAGCGCCTCATCGCCTTCCTCCACGGATGGGACCGCGAGGCGCCCATGGTGGTTCATTGCTGGGCCGGCATCAGCCGCTCGACAGCCGCCGCCTACATCGCCGCCTGCGCGCTCGATCCCGGCCGCGACGAGGAGGAGGCCGCCGACGCGCTACGGATCGCCGCTCCCTCCGCGACGCCCAATGCCCGGCTCGTCGCCCTTGCCGATACGGCGCTTGGCCGCCGCGGCCGGATGATCCGCGCGATCGGACGAATCGGGCGCGGCGCCGACGCCTTCGAAGGCACGCCCTTCGCCATGCCCCTGTAGCATCGGACCGAGAAGCAGCGTCCGTCTTTCGGAAGGATCCGGCGCGATAACAAGGACATAGATCACCGTTATCGCGTCCGATGAGACGCGCGGCGGTCTGGCCTGAATCGGCCGACGCAGCGGCGCATTTTCCTGCGAGGTCAAGCCAAGAAGCTGCGGATGTAAGCGCATCTGCCCAAGATCGGCGCAGAAGATTGCTTGCATCGGACCAATTTTGCGACGATGCATCGCGCGGGAGGTTTCCGCCGTGACCATGATGATCGAGCTCGACTCGCGCGACCGCGCCATCCTGCGACTTCTCCAGCAGGACGGCCGCATCACGAACTCCGACCTCGCCGAGAAGGTGCATCTATCGCCCTCGGCCTGCCTGCGGCGCGTGCGGCAGCTCGAGGAAAGCGGCCTTATCCGCGGCTATGCGATGATGCTCGACGACAAGATCGCGGGCTTTCCCGGCACGGCCTTCGTCTTCGTCACGCTCGACCAGCAGGGCCGGGCTTCGCTGGAGAGCTTCGAGCAGGCGGTCCAGAGCCTGCCCGAGATCCTCGAATGCCATCTGCTCGCCGGCGCGCATGATTATCTGATGCGCGTGATCTACCGCGACAGCGCCGATTTCGAGCGCATCCACACCGACATCATCACGCAATTGCCGGGCGTCACCCGCGTCCAGTCGACACTGACGCTGCGCACCATCAAGAAGACCTCGGCGCTGCCGGTCTGAGGCGAGACAGCGAACTTCCGAGCCCTCATCCTTCGAGACGCCGCTTCGCGGCTCCTCAGGACGAGGGCTGAGCGAATTCAGGCGGGTTGCGGCCGGGCGCGGTCCGGCCGATAAGCTGACGGCAAAGAGGAATCGGTCCGTGAGCCAAGACAGCAAGTCTCAAGACAACCCGAATGCCGATGTCGCCACCTTGCCCTTCGAGGCGGCGATGAAGGAGCTCGAAGGCATCGTCGCGCGGCTGGAGCGCGGCGACGTGCCGCTCGAGGAATCGATCGCCATCTATACGCGCGGCGAGGCGCTGAAGGCACGCTGCGATGCGTTGCTGAAGCACGCGGAAGCCCGCATCGAGCGGATTACGCTGAGCGCCGACGGCAAGCCGACCGGCACGACCCCGCTCGACGTCGACAGCTGAGCCGGAACGGCTGCCGCCCCCCGATAAAGTCTCAGACCGAAAAGTGGAATCCACTTTTCGGAAAACTCCGATGCTTGAACTAAAGACCAGATCGGCACTGCGCGTCCGGTAGGCCGCGCGGCGATCCAGCGGGGCCTTGAGATTGCGCTCCTGCCAGGAGCCGGTTGCAGCCGGCCGGCTTGCCCGCGGGCGCGATCGGGATCACGCTCCGTCCCAACCAAGGAGGCCGCCATGTCGCAACTGCCCGCCGACGACCCGATTCTGGGCGACGCCCGCTCCTGCGAGGCGATCGAGAAGGTGATCGTGCCGCGTACGCATGATCTGGGCGGATTCCAGGTCCGCCGCGCCCTGCCGGCGATCGGCCAGCGCATGGTCGGACCCTTCATCTTCTTCGACCAGATGGGGCCGGCCGAGTTCCATCTCGGCGAGGGGCTCGACGTCCGCCCGCATCCGCATATCGGCCTTTCCACCGTCACCTATCTCTTCGATGGCGAGATCATGCATCGCGACTCGCTCGGCACGGCGCTGGCGATCAAGCCGGGCGCGGTCAACCTGATGACGGCCGGGCGCGGCATCGTCCATTCCGAGCGCACGGGGCTGGAGGCGCGCGCCACCGGGCCGAAGCTCTACGGCATCCAGGCCTGGCTCGCGCTTCCCAGGACGCATGAGGAGATCGCGCCGCAATTCGTGCATCACGGCGCGCCCGAACTGCCGCGCATCGTCGAAGGCGGAAAGCGCATCAGCCTGATCATGGGCTCGGCCTATGGCCAGACCTCGCCGGTGCAGTTCCCCTGGGAAGCGCTCTATGCCGAAGCCGTGCTCTCGCCCGGCTCGATCCTGCCGCTCGACCCCGATTACGACGAGCGCGCGGTCTATATCGTCTCGGGCAAGATCGACATCGCTGGCGAGGAATTCGGCGCCGGCCAGCTCCTCGTCTTCAAGCCGGGCGACCGCATCTCGATCCTCGCAGTCGACCAGAGCCGCCTGATGCTCGTCGGCGGCGAGCCCATGGACGGGCAGCGCTACATCTGGTGGAACTTCGTCTCGTCCTCGAAGGAGCGCATCGAGCAGGCCAAGCAGGAATGGAAGACCGGCCGCTTCGACACCGTCCCCGGTGACGACAAGGAGTTCATTCCGTTGCCCGAGGGCTGAAACAGTCGGCGGATTGCCGCCGCCGCTTCAGGCAATCTCGGACAGATCGCGCAGCCTCGGCACCTGTGAAAAAGCGATCACGAGGAGCTGAACCAGGAAGCCCGCCGTCGCGAGCCCCAGGCACGCGGCGATGCCGAGATGCGCCGCCACGGATGCGCCGATCGCCGCGCCCAGCGGCCTCGCGCCGAAAGTCGCCGTCATGATCAAGGCGGAGACCCGGCCGAGCATCGCATTGGGGGTAACCGCCTGCCGCAATGTCATCGTGGAGATCGTCCAGATGATCGGCCCGACGCCGAACAGGAAGAAGCTCATGCCGACCAGATGGACGGACGGTATCCAGAGCGTCGCGAGCATCACGCCCGCGGCGCAGAAGCCGGCGAGCGGCCCGAGCAAAATCAGCGTTCCGAACGAGACCTGCCGTGCGATATGGGGCGCGAGAACGGCGCCGACGATCATGCCCGCACCGTAGATGCCGAGCGTGACGCCGACCT
The DNA here is from genome assembly GCF_056395485.1 of Allobosea sp. 10L417. Taxonomy (NCBI): domain Bacteria; kingdom Pseudomonadati; phylum Pseudomonadota; class Alphaproteobacteria; order Hyphomicrobiales; family Alloboseaceae; genus Allobosea; species Allobosea sp. 10L417. The sequence continues at coordinate 43,426 of NZ_JBFTJP010000002.1, read as the reverse complement.
CGGTCGCACCGAGACCGAGATTCTGGACTGCGTATGCGACATAGACCGCCTGGAAGACGAACCAGGAGACGTTGAAGAAGACCGCTGTCATCAGGATCGGCCTGAGCAGATCGTGCCCGGCCACGAAACGGGCGCCCTCCTTCAGATCATCGAGCAGATCGCGCCGCGGGCTGGACGGAGGCTCGTCCTGCGGGAGTCCGGCGAGCAGGAGCGCAGCGAGGATGGAAAGCCCTGCGGCCAGACCATAGGCCGTCGAGGCACCGAGCCAGCCGACGAGCGCCCCGCCGAGCGCCGGCCCTCCGGCATAGGCGGCGCTGCGCGCCAGCTCCAGCAAGCGATTGGCGTCCGCGAGCTGCGCGCGCGGCACCACGGACGGAACGAAGGCCGGTGCCGCCACGCTGTAGCAGACCGTGCCGACAGCGCCGAGCGCTCCGAGCGCGGCAAGCCATGCCAGGCTGAGGCCGCCCGAAGCAAGAAGCAGCAGAATCGCCAGAAGCGAAAGCGCCCGCAGCGCTTCCGTGCCGACCATGAGCCGGCGCCGCGAGGCACGATCGACCATCAGGCCTGCGGGGATGGAAAGCAGGAGAAATGGCAAGGTCTGCGCCGTCTGCAGCCAGCCGGTTTCAGCCGGCCCGGCCGAGAGCAGGAGAACCGCGGCCAAGGGTGCGGCGGCGAGCGCGATCTGCTCCGAGAACTGGGCGGAGAGATTGGACCAGCCGATGCGCCTGAATGCCGCCGGCAGGGGAGGATTATCGCTCGGGTTCATTGCCTGATGTCCTCAGAAGTCGTCATAAGGACACTGAAAAGCCTTGCCGGCGTGGGAACCACCCGTTTCGTGGGAAGACAGGGCGCCTGCCAATGCCGGGGGCCGATCTCACCCGCGGTTTGCCAGCGCGGCGCGCAGGCACTATTTCAGGACAGAACCATTCCTACGAGCCCGGACAGCCTCGTGCCACGCCCTGCGACTCCTCTGCTCGACACCATCCACGACCCCGCCGATCTGCGAGAACTCGACGATGCCGAGCTTCGGCAGGTGGCGGACGAGCTGCGGCTGGAGACGATCGACGCCGTCTCCGTCACCGGCGGACATCTCGGCGCGGGCCTCGGCGTGGTCGAACTCACGGTGGCGCTGCACCATGTCTTCGACACGCCGCGCGACAAGCTGATCTGGGATGTCGGCCATCAGGCCTATCCCCACAAGATCCTCACCGGCCGCCGCGACCGCATCCGCACGCTGCGCCAGCCGGGCGGCCTCTCCGGCTTCACCAAACGCGCCGAGAGCGCGTACGACCCCTTCGGCGCCGCCCATTCCTCGACCTCGATCTCGGCCGGTCTCGGCATGGCAGTCGGGCGCGATCTCAAGGGCGAGCGCAACAACGTCGTCGCCGTGATCGGCGACGGCGCGATGTCGGCCGGCATGGCCTATGAGGCGATGAACAATGCCGGCGCGCTCGGCTCGCGCCTGATCGTCATCCTCAACGACAACGACATGTCGATCGCCCCGCCGGTCGGCGCGATGTCGGCCTATCTGGCGCGGCTGGTCTCAGGCCGCACCTATCGTTCGCTGCGCGAGGTCGCCAAGCAGCTCGCCGAGAGATTGCCGCGCTTCTTCCACGACAAGGCGAAGCGCACCGAGGAATATGCCCGCGGTTTCTGGACCGGCGGGACGATGTTCGAGGAACTCGGCTTCTACTATGTCGGGCCGATCGACGGGCACAATCTCGACCATCTGCTGCCGGTGCTGCGCAATGTTCGCGACGCCGGGAACGGGCCTATCCTCGTCCATGTCGTGACGCAGAAGGGCAAGGGCTATGCCCCGGCCGAGGCGACCGCCGACAAATACCACGCCGTCGTCAAGTTCGATCCGGTGACGGGCCTGCAGGCCAAGGCGCCGGCCAATGCGCCGAGCTACACCGCCGTCTTCGCCAACGCGCTGATCAAGGAAGCGCGGGAGGACGACAAGGTCGTCGCCGTCACCGCCGCCATGCCGTCGGGCACCGGGCTCGACGCCTTCGGCAAGGAGTTCCCCGCCCGCACCTTCGATGTCGGCATCGCCGAGCAGCATGCGGTGACCTTCGCGGCCGGTCTTGCCACCGAGGGCTACAAGCCCTTCGTCGCGATCTACTCGACCTTCATGCAGCGCGCCTACGACCAGATCGTCCATGACGTGGCGCTGCAGAAGCTCCCCGTCCGCTTCGCGCTCGACCGGGCCGGGCTCGTCGGCGCCGACGGCGCCACCCATGCCGGCTCCTTCGACATTGCCTATCTCGCCTGCCTGCCCGACATGGTGGTGATGGCGGCGGCCGACGAAGCCGAGCTGACCCATATGGTTGCGACCGCCGCCGCCTATGACGAAGGGCCGATCGCCTTCCGCTATCCGCGCGGCGAAGGCGTCGGCGTCGAGATTCCCGATGTCGGCGTGCCCTTGGAAATCGGAAAAGGCCGCATCGTCCGGGAAGGCACCCGCGTCGCGCTGCTTTCGCTCGGCACGCGTCTCGCAGAAGCGCTCAAGGCGGCCGACCTGCTGGCGCAGCGCGGGCTTTCGACCACGGTCGCGGATGCGCGCTTCGCCAAGCCGCTCGACGAGGCGCTGATCCTCAAGCTCGCCCGCGAGCACGAGATCCTGGTCACGATCGAAGAGGGCGCGGTCGGCGGCTTCGGCAGCCATGTGCTGCACCTACTGGCGCGCAGCGGCGCGCTCGATGCCGGGTTGAAGGTCCGGACGCTGACGCTGCCGGACGTCTACCAGGACCACGACAAGCCCGACGCGATGTATGCCGCCGCCGGGCTCGACGCCGCAGGCATCGTCGCCGCCGTCGAGGGGGCGCTCGGGGCGCCCAGCGTCGTCAAGCGCGCCTGATCCGGCGCCAAAAGCCATGTCAGCGATGCCGACATCCTCAGCCCTCATCCTGAGGAGCGATCCAACGGATCGCGTCTCGAAGGATGCTCCAGGAGGTTCCGGAGATATCCGGAGCATCCTTCGAGACGCCATTTCTGACGAAATGGCTCCTCAGGATGAGGGCTGGAGGCAAAGGCTTGCCGATGCGGGCGAAGCACGATGAAAAGCCGCGCGGACCAACTGCTTGTCGAGCGCGGCTTCTTCGAGAGCCGGGCGCGGGCTCAGGCCGCCATTGCCGCCGGGCTCGTCAGCGTCGCCGGCCGGCCGGTACGCAAGGCCTCGGAAATGGTGGCTGATGACGCCGAACTGACCGCCGAAGCGCCTCACCCTTACGTATCGCGTGGCGGCCTCAAGCTGGAAGGCGCCCTCGACTCCTTCGGTTTCGACCCGCAGGGGTTGACCTGCCTCGATGTCGGCTCCTCGACCGGCGGCTTCACCGACCTGCTGCTGAAGCGCGGCGCCCGCCATGTCGTCGCCGTCGATGTCGGGCGCGATCAGCTCCATGCCTCGCTGCGCGCCGATCCGCGCGTCACCAGCTTCGAAGGTCAGGACATCCGCACATTGGCCCCGGAGGCCCTGCCGGAACCGCCATCCTTCGCAGCCATCGACGTCAGCTTCATCTCGCTCAAGCTCGTACTGCCCGCGGTGGCGGCGCTGCTCGCGCCGGCTGCCGGCATAGCCGCGCTGATCAAGCCCCAGTTCGAGGCCGGCCGGGCCGCCCTCAAGAAGGGCATCGTCCGGGACGAGGCGATCCAGCGTCAGGTCTGCGACGAGATCGTCGCGGAATTGCAGGCGCTCGGCTTCACGGTCGATGGGCCGATCCCCTCCCCGATCGAGGGTGGCGACGGCAACCGGGAATTTCTCGTCGGGGCGCGGCGGCAAGCCTGATCAGCGCGCGATCAGCGCATCGATCTGCGCCTGCAAGACCGCATCCTCGAAAACGGCGATGTCGATCGCGCCATTGGCGTTGATAAACTGCGTGGCGCGGGCGATCTGCCGGCGCAGGGCATCGCTCGCGACCTCGACGATCACCGGCAGTTCCTTCGGCTGCGGCGTCTCGACAAGCAGCGCGGTCACAGTCCGCACCAGCCGGGTCATTGATCGGCAGACATCCTCGAAGGCGACCGCGCGGGCGGGCTCGATCCTGTCATAGGCCGCCAGCGCCGAAGCCGCACAACGCAGCGGCGAATTTCGGAAATGCTCGCGATAGCCGACGCTCTGCCAGGCCTGAAGATCGGCGACGAGACTCTCGTCCATGCCGGCCATCTCGATCAGCATCAGGGCCTCGCTGTAGCGGTTCAGAAAATCGGTCGAGAGACGGGGAGCGTCGACGCTTCCAGCCAGTCCCGCCGGCGCCACAGCCAGCACATTCGTCGCGATGGCACTCATCATCCGCCCCGGAATCGGCGCGACTATGTTTGGCCAACCGGAAAGAAAGTGTTGATCTGACCGCCTCGTCTCGACCTAAACAGCCGCCATGTGCGGACGCTATGCGATTACCCTCCCCCCTGTAGCGATGCGCGAGGCCTTCGGCTATCGCGAGCAGCCGAATTTCCCGCCGCGCTACAACATCGCGCCGACACAGCCGGTGCCGGCCGTCCTCCTGCACGATGGAACGCCGCGCTTCCTGCTGATGCGCTGGGGCTTCATTCCCAGCTGGGTGCGGGACGCGAAGGACTTTCCGCTGGTCATCAACGTGCGCAGCGAGAGCGCGGCCGAAAAGCCGTCCTTTCGCAACGCGCTGACACGCCGGCGCTGCCTGCTGCCAGCCGATGCCTTCTATGAATGGCGGCGCAGCGGCACCGGCCGGCAGGCGCAGAGCGAGCCATTCCTGTTTCGCCGGCCGGATCGCGGCCTCTTCGCCTTCGCCGCGCTGTGGGAGACCTGGCATTCGCCGGATGGTTCGGAGATCGACACGGTCGCGATGATGACGGGGCCGGCGAACGGGCTGATGGCCGCGATCCACCACCGCTGCCCGATCATTCTCGATCGGCGCGACTACAATGCGTGGCTCGATCCGCAGGCCACGGCCGAGCAGACCGGGCGTCTGCTCAAGCCGCCACCGGACGAGATGCTGGAGGCCGTCGCCATCGGCAACACCGTCAACAAGGTCGCCAATGACGGGCCGGAAGTGCAGCTGCCTCTGGGCGATCCGCCCCATCGGGAGACTCCCGAAGAGCCCAAGCGCCATGCGCGCAAGGCGACCCGGCCTCCCACGGATGACGGGCAAGGCAGCCTGTTCTAGCGCCGGAATCATGCTCTGATCGCCGCAGAAGACGACGAGGAGACGAGAGATGCACGGCCGCCGCCCCACCATGACCTCTCGCCACGGCATGGTCGCCGCGGCCCATCCACTGGCGGCGCAGGCCGGAGCGCGCATTCTGGCGCAGGGTGGCAATGCCTTCGACGCCGCAGCCGCCACCGCCGCCGCGCTCAATGTCGTCGAGCCGTTCATGTCCGGCCTCGCCGGGATGGGCTTCGCCACGCTATGGGTCGCGGCCGAACAGCGCGTGCGGGTGCTCGATTTCGTGCCGCCGATTCCCGCGAGCTTTCCGGCCGAGCGCTTCAGCAAGCGCACCGACCTCGAGCGCGGCCCGCTCGCCGTCGCTTCGCCGGGCAACCTCGCCGGCTGGTGCGAGCTGGTGAAGACCTACGGTCGCAAAGCCCTGCCGGAGGTTTTCGCGCCCGCCATCGCGCTGGCGCGGGATGGTTTCGCGCTGGCCGAGTTCGGCGCGGCGGAGTTCGAAGAGAACGATCCATTGCTGAAGAATCGCCCCGCGCTCTACCCGGCCTGGTCCCAGAACTATCAGCCCAATGGCGCCCTGCATCTCGGCTCGCTGCTCGTGCAGTCCGACCTCGCGCAGACGCTGAGCGATATCGCCGCCAAGGGGCCGGATCACCTCTATCGCGGCGCCCTCGGCGAGAAGGTCGTCGCCCATCTGCAGGCGCTCGGCGGCTCGATGACGATGGCCGATCTCGCGGCGGTGAAGACGGTGTGGCGCGAACCGCTGGCGGCGAGCTTCCGCGGGCTGACGGTGCATGTGCCGCCGCCGCCTTGCGAGGGCTTCCAGTACCTGCTGACGCTGCGCCTGCTCGACGGGCTCGACCTCGCGGACCTGCCAAAGGACGGGGCTGATCATCTCGACCTCGTCTACCGCGCGATCCGCCTCGCGGCCGGCGAGCGCATCGCCCACAACAACCCCGGTCCTGACAAGCTCGCCGAACTCTTGTCCGACGGCGCGGTGGAGCGCCTGCGCAAGCGCCTCACCGACGGCAAGCCGGTTACGGGACCGACCGAACAGTGGACGCCGCAGGCGAGCGAGGACCCGGCGCATACGACCTCGTTCTCGATCGCCGACAGCGACGGCAACCTGATCTGCATCACGCAGAGCCTCGGCAGCCCCTTCGGCAGCGGCGTCGTCGTGACCGGCACGGGGCTGTGCCTCAACAACTTCCTGTACTGGGCGGACGTCCAGCACGACAGCCCGAACCGCTCCAAGCCCGGCGACGAACTGGCGATGTGCATGTCACCCTCGCTCTCGACGCGGGACGGCAAGCCGGTGCTCGCTCTGGGCACGCCCGGCAGCTACGGCATCATGCAGACCCAGGCGCAGGCCATGGTCCAGCATCTCGTCTTCGGTCTGCCACTGCAGGAGGCGATCGAGGCGCCGCGCGCCCGGCTCTGGGACGGCAGCCTCGTCGAAATCGAGAACCGGATCGGGCCGGAGACCATCGCCGAACTCGTCCGGCGGGGCCATGAGGCGCGCGCCTTCGATGTCGGCTGGACGATGCGCTGCGGTGGCATGCAGGCGGTGGCGGTCGATCCGGTGACCGGCGTGTTCACCGGCGCGGCCGATCCGCGCCGCGACGGCTACGTCGCGACGCCGTAGCTCAGGCGACGATCTCGCCGCGGAAGGCCCAGCGGGTCATCCGCCGCTCGACCAGGGCGCAGAGCGCGTAGAGCGCCATGCCCATGATGGCGATGGAGAACAGGCCGGCGAAGGTCGTCGGCGCGTCGTTGCGCGCGCCGGCCGACAGCATCAGGAAGCCGATGCCGCGATTGCCGCCGACCGTCTCCGACAGCACCGAGCCGACGAAGGCGAGCGTCACCGAGACCTTCAGGCTGGCGAAGAGATAGGGCATCGCGCGGGGAACGCCGACCTTGGTCAGGATTTCCCACTGGCTCGCGCCGAGCGAGCGCATCACGTCGCGCATCTCCGGCTCGATGGTCGCGAGCCCCGTGGCGACGTTCACGACGATCGGGAAGAAGGAGATGACGAAGGCCGTGATCACAGCCGGCAACGCGCCGACGCCGACCCAGATCATCAGGATCGGTACGATCGCGACCTTCGGGATCGCGTTGAAGGCGATCAGCAGCGGATAGAGCCCGGCATAGACGAAGGGCGATGCGCCGATGGCAAGACCGAGCAGCAGGCCGAAGCCGATCGCCATCGCGAAGCCGATCAGCGTGGTCCAGAGCGTCTCCAGGCAGAAGCGCAGCAGGATGTCCCAGCGCAGCACCATGGTCTCGAAGATGCGGCTGGGGCGCGGCGCCAAGATTTCCGGCACGTCGAAGACGATGCAGGCCAGTTCCCAGGCCAGCAGCAAGCCGGCCATAGCCAGCCAGGGCATGGCGATGAGCAGCAGGCGCTTCTGAGGTTCGCTCATCACGCATGCTCCAGATGGATGCGTTCGCGCAGCTCGTGGACGATGTCGACGAACTCGACCGAGAAGGTCGTCTCCAGGGTGCGCGGGCGCGGCAGCTCGACCTTGCGGATCTTGACGATCTTGCCGGGGCGCCGGCTCATCACATAGACGGTGTCGGCGAGATAGACGGCTTCGCGCAGGTCGTGCGTGACGAGCACGGCCGTGAAGCGGCGCTCCATCCAGAGCTTCTGCATCACACCCCAAAGCTCTTCACGCGTGAACGCGTCGAGCGCGCCGAAAGGCTCGTCGAGCATCAGGATATCCGGCTCGTGGACAAGGGCGCGGCACAGGCTGGAGCGTTGCTGCATGCCGCCCGAGAGTTGCCAGGGGAATTTGTCCCCGAAGCCGGCGAGCCCGACCGAGGCAAGCAACGCCTCGACACGCGCGATGTACTCGGCCTTGTTGGATCGAAAACGGCGCTTGTGCGGCTCGACCACCTCCAGTGGCAGCAGGATGTTGTCGCGCGTGGTCCGCCACGGCATCAGGGTCGGCGCCTGAAAGGCCATGCCGACGCCGCGGATCGGCCCCTTCACGACCTGTCCGTGCACGCGGACTTCGCCGCTGGTCGGAGGCAGCAGGCCGGTGACGAGTTTCATCAAGGTCGACTTGCCGCAGCCGGACGGACCGACCACGGCGATGAACTCGCCCTTGTCGATGGAGAGCGTCGCGTCATCCAGCGCCAGCATGCGGTTTGAACCACTGCCATAGGCGAGACCGACTTGCCGCAGTTCGACGAGGGGAGAAGCGGAAGTTTCGGGTATCAAATGCGTCATTCTCGGGCTTGCCCCGAGAATCTCGGGAAGGAAAGGCTCCAAGGAGATGGTCGGGTCAAGCCCGACCATGACGGCTGTATGCGCTACGGCGCGACCATCCGCTCCGCCTTCGGCGGCAGGAACTTGCCCGTGAAGACCTTGTCCGGCTCGGGTGCAGAGGGAAGGCCGAAGGCTTCGGCCACGTCCTTGACCGAGCGGGCGAAGCGGGCGGGATCGACATCGCCCATGCCGTTTTCCTTCACGAAGGGCGTCAGCACGTTCATTTTCAGCGACATGTCGAGGCGCTCGGCCTCCAGCTTCTCGTCGATCAGCGGGTCGCGCTTCTTGGCGGCAGCGATGCCCAGGGCCGGATTGGCGGCGACCTCCTTCCAGGCCTTGGCGGTGGCGCGCAGGAAGCCGGTGACGACCTCCGGCTTCGCGGCGAGCGCCGGCGAGACGATGATACCGTTGCCGTAAACGTCCATCTTGTAGTCGGAGTAGTTGAACGAGACGACGTCCTCCGCCTTCACGCCGCGCGCCTTCAGATCGAGGATCGACGAGAAGTAATGGCCGGAGATGAAGTCGACCGTGCCCTGCACCAGCGACTGCTCGCGCAGCTGCGGCGTCAGGTTGACGTGCTGGACGCTGGCAGCGTCGATGCCGACCTTCTTGGCGAAGGCCGGAAACAGGCGGAAGGAGGCGTCGAAGACCGGCGCGCCCAGCTTCTTGCCGGCGAGGTCTGCGGGCTTGGCGATGCCGCTCTTCTTCAGCGCGTGGACGCCGAAGGGCGGGAAGTCATAGGCCATGAAGACGCAGAGGATTTCCTTGCCCGCGTTCTTGGCGTTGTACTCGATCAGCGAGTTCACATCGGCGAAGCCGATGTCGTAGGCGCCGGTCGCGACGCGCTGGACGGCGCCGGCCGAGCCCTGGCCGGGGTCCATCGTCACATCCAGCCCTTCGGCCTTGTAGTAACCCTTGTCGAGCGCGACGAGGAAGGGCGAGGTCGGCCCCTGGAAGACCCAGTCGAGCGTGAACTTGAGTGGTGTCTGGGCGGTGGCGGGCATCGCCCCGGCCAGCGCGACCGCTCCCACCAAAGCCGCCCCGACAAGACCGCGCCGCGTCGGCCCGAAGCCCGTCATCCGCGCGCAATTCGACAGCATCCGCGTCACGCCGATCATACCAGCCAACCCCTCACGTTCTCGTTATGAGGCCGAAGGCTAGTGACGAGGCAAAAAGCGGTCAATCGAGCGCGGGGACCATCCTGCCAAATTTTTGAGCAGCGAGCACCGACGGCGATGCTTCACGACGCAGCTTGCCGATGGGGCAAGCAGGCCAGTAGCCACCGCGCGTTGGCGTCATTCTCGGGCTGGGCGGAGCGCAGACCCGAGAAGCTCGATCAGGAGATGCTCGGGTCACGCCCGAGCATGACGGGCGTGCTCAGCCCTGCGCCAGCATCGCGCCGGGGTTGAGTATCCCCTTCGGGTCGAGCGTCTGCTTGATGCTGCGCATCAGGTCGAGCTCGACCGCATCCTTCACGCCCGGCAGCAGGTCGCGCTTCAGGCGGCCGATGCCGTGTTCGGCCGAGATCGAGCCGTGCAGCTCCGTGACGATGGCGTGGACCGCCTCGTTCATCTCGTTCCAGCAGGCGAGATACGTCGCCTTGTCGGCGCCGACCGGCTGGCTGACGTTGAAATGGATATTGCCGTCGCCGAGATGGCCGAAAGGCACGGGCCGGCAGCCCGGCACCATCGCCTCGACTACCGGAATTGCCCGCTTCAGGAATTCGGGCGTGGCATGGACCGGCACCGAGACGTCGTGCTTGATCGAGCCACCCTCATAGGTCTGCACTTCCGACATCATCTCGCGCAGCTTCCAGAAATCGGCGCGCTGGGTCAGCGATCCCGCCAACGCCGCATCCGTGACGATGCCCTTCTCAAGGGCATCGCCGAGGAAGGCCTCGACAGCCTCGTCGAGCCCGGCCGCGGACTGAGCGGAGACTTCCATCAGGACGTACCAGGGCGACGGCTCCGAGAGCGGGTCGCGCGCGCCCGAAGCGTGGCGCAGGACGAATTCGAGGCCGATGCGGGGCATCAATTCGAAAGTGGTGAGCGTGCCGCCGGCACCGGCCTTGGCGGCATTCAGCAGCGCGAGCGCCGCTTCAGGGTCCGGCACGGCGAGGAAGGCCGTGGCGCGTGCCGCCGGCAGCGGGAAGAGCTTGAGCACGGCAGCCGTGATGATGCCAAGCGTGCCTTCGGCGCCGATGAAGAGGTCCTTCAGGTCGTAGCCGGTGTTGTCCTTGCGGAGCTGGCGCAGCCCGTTCCAGATGCGCCCGTCGGGCAGCACGACCTCAAGCCCGAGGCAGAGCTCGCGGGCATTGCCATAGGCGAGCACGGCCGTGCCGCCGGCATTGGTCGAGAGGTTGCCGCCGATGGTGCAGGAACCTTCCGAGGCAAGCGAGAGCGGGAAGAGACGGCCGGCCGCCTCGGCCGTGTCCTGCGCGCGCTTCAGCGTGACGCCGGCTTCGACGATCATGGTGTCGCCGTCGGTGTCGACGACGCGGACCTTGTCGAGCCGCTGCAGCGAGAGGATGATCTCCCTGCCCTCCGCAATCGGGATCTGGCCGCCGACGAGGCCGGTATTGCCGCCCTGCGGCACCAGCGTCGTGCCGGTCTCGGCGGCGAGCTTCACCAGCTCCGCCACCTCGGCGGTCGAGCCGGGGCGGACGATGCCTTGCGCCTTGCCGCGGAAGAGATCGCGCCACTCCTTGAGGTAAGGCACCATCGCGTCGGGATCAGTGACGACGTTCTTCGCGCCGACGATGCCGGCCATGCGATCGAGAATTGTGCTCATCCTGAAGCCCTGCCTCGTAAGCCTTTTCGAACCTCAGCCCTCATCCTGAGGAGCAAGCGGAGCTTGCGTCTCGAAGGATGCTCCAGATGGTTTCGGAGCCTCCTGGACCATCCTTCGAGACGCCGCTTCGCGGCTCCTCAGGATGAGGGCTGAGAGATGTTCGAACCGGGATTATCCCTTCCTGCCTCGCCGGAACACGCCGACGAGCTCGACATGGGCGGAATAGCGGAACTGGTCGACCGGCGTCACGGCCTCCAACGCATAACCGCCCGCAACCAGCGTCGCAGCATCGCGGGCGAAACTGCCGGCATCGCAGGAAACGTAGATCACGTCCCTGACCTTGGAGGCGGCCAGCCGCTTGACCTGCGCTTCCGCGCCGGCGCGCGGCGGGTCGAGCACCACGACGTCGAAGCCGTTGAGTTCATGCTCCAGCAGGGGGCGTCGGAACAGGTCGCGCGTCTCGGTGGCGATGGGCTTCAGCCCCTGCGTCGCACCGGCGCCCCTGGCAAGGGCGAGCATCGCCGCGTTCTCGCTCTCCACCGCCAGCACCTGCATGCGCTCGGCCAGCCGGAAGCTGAACGGGCCGCAACCGGCGAAGAGATCGGCGACGCGCTTGCCCTTCGGCAGGGCATCCATCACGAGACCGGCCAGAACCTCCTCGCCCGCTGCCGTCGCTTGGAGGAAACCGCCTGCAGCCGGGGCGACCAGGGCCTTGCCCATGTGCTGCAAGGGTGGCCGGCGCTCGACGACGATTTCGCCATGATTCGAGAGCCGGGCGAGGTCGAGCCGTTCGGCCAGCTGCGTCAGGGCGAGCCTGAGCTTGTCGCCGAGCGGGCCGTGACCGCGCATATCGACGTCGAGTCCGGCTTCCGAAGCGGTGATCTGGATGTCGAGCGGCTTGTTCGCGCCGCCCATGCGGTTCGCCAACATCAGGGCGACGGCAGGCGCTCGATCCAGGCCCGGCACCAGCACCGGGCAAGCCTCGATCGCGATGAGTTCATGGCTGCGCGCAGCCATGAAGCCGACGACCATCGCCTCGCCCTGGCGGCGGGCATGGAAGGTCACACGCCGGCGCCCGGCGCCATGGGCATCGACGAGGCCGGCGACCGGCGCCTCGATGCCGGCGCGGCTCAATGTCGTGACGACCTGCTGGCGCTTCCATTCCCGGTAGAGGCCGGGCTCCATATGCTGCGCCGCGCAGCCGCCGCAGCGGGTGAAGAGCGGGCAGATCGCAGCGATGCGGGATGTGGAGGGCGCTATGATCTCCACGAGTTGCCCGCGCTCGCCGTCGACCACGGCGCGCACGGTTTCGCCCGCCAGAGCATAGGGCACGAACACGGTGCCAGCGGGCGTTCGCACAATACCGTCGCCGCGCTGACCGAGGTGATCGACGACCAGAATTTCATTCATGGCGAGCCTTGGAGAAGAGTTTTCTCCCGGCTGCGGTTTGGCGATTGGCATTGTTGCGAACTCGGGGCGTGCGGCCCGCTTGCTTGGTGACCTTGGCGAGCGTTTCGCCTATCAGGTCAGAGACGAATTGGGAAATCCGGCCATGACCATCCGCGACGGCGTCATCGAAGCGATCGGCAACACCCCGCTCATCAAGCTGCAGCAGGCATCGCGGGAAACCGGCTGCACCATCCTCGGCAAGGCCGAATTCATGAATCCCGGGCAGTCGGTGAAGGACCGCGCCGCGCTCGCCATCATCCGCGACGCAGAGGCGAAGGGGCAGCTCAAGCCCGGCGGCGTGATCGTCGAAGGCACGGCGGGTAATACCGGCATCGGCATCGCGCTGGTCGGCAATGCGCTGGGCTATCGCTCCGTCATCGTCATCCCGGAGACGCAGAGCCAGGAAAAGAAGGACATGCTGCGGCTGGCGGGCGCCACGCTGGTCGAGGTGCCGGCCGCGCCTTATTCCAACCCCAACAACTATGTGAAGGTCTCCGGCCGCCTCGCCGAGGAGCTGGCGAAGAGCGAGCCGAACGGCGCGATCTGGGCCAACCAGTTCGACAACACCGCCAACCGGCAAGGCCATTTCGAGACGACCGGCCCGGAAATCTGGGAGCAGACGGCAGGCAAGGTCGACGGCTTCATCTGCGCGGTCGGCTCGGGCGGCACGCTTGCCGGCGTCGGCATGGCGCTGAAGGCACGCAATCCGAAGGTGACGATCGGCCTCGCCGACCCGATGGGCGCGGCGCTCTATTCCTACTACACATCAGGCGTGCTGAAGGCGGAGGGATCCTCGATCACCGAGGGCATCGGCCAGGGCCGCATCACCGCCAATCTGGAGGACGCGCCGGTCGACGCCGCCTTCCAGATTCCCGATGCCGAAGCGGTGCAGATCGTCTTCGACCTGCTCGAGCAGGAAGGGCTGTGCCTCGGCGGCTCTTCGGGCATCAATGTCGCCGGCGCGATCCGGCTGGCGAAGCAGATGGGTCCCGGCCACACGATCGTGACGGTGCTGTGCGACTACGGCACGCGCTACCAGTCCAAGCTGTTCAACCCCGAATTCCTGCGCTCGAAGAATCTGCCCGTTCCCGGCTGGCTGGAGCGCGACAGCGCGGCGCTGAAGCAGGTCGCCGCCAGGGTGATGGCGTAGAGGTCGACCCGTCGCCGCCACAGCGCTCCTTTTGCCGGAAAAGTGATTTCCAAGGACCAGGAACAGTTCTAGCCTGCCCGCAGGGTGATCTCGCGATCGACGAGGTGATCGCATGACAGTCTCGAACGTCCGGTTTGCCGCCTCCGCGGCTCCAAAACCGCTTCCTCGCGATCCAGGGGCCGAGGGGCAACTTCACGAAGCCGGCGTCGTCGCATCAAGCGTCTATGCTCATGGCGTTCGCATCGCCGACATTCCGGTGGAGGAAGCCGGCGAATGGGCAAACAAGGACGGCCATGTCGTCTGGATCGGGCTCTTCGAACCGGAACCCGCCGTGCTCAAATGCGTGCAGCAGCAGTTCAACCTGCATCCGCTCGCGGTCGAGGATGCCACCAATGCCCATCAGCGCCCGAAGCTCGAGCAATATGGCGACGCCCTGTTCGTGGTGGCGCGCACCGCGCAACTGATCGACGGGCGCATCGCTTTCGGCGAGACGCATATCTTCATCGGCCGCGGCTATATCGTCAGCGTGCGTCATGGCGCCTCGACCTCATATACGTCGGTCCGGCAGCATTGGGAGACCTGCCCGACCTCGCTGGCCAAGGGCGAGGACTTCATCCTCTATGCGATCCTCGACTTCATCGTCGACAATTACATGCCGGTGCTAGAGGCGATCCATGACGAGGTCGAGGAGATCGAGGACAGGGTTCTCGCCAAGCCGATGACGCGCTCCGACATCGAGCGGCTCTACATGCTCCGGCGCGACCTGCTGCGGCTGCGCAATGCCATCGCGCCGCTGGTCGATGTCTGCCAGCGCCTGACCAATGGCAACGTGCCCCAGGTGCGGCCGGCGCTCGCCGCGATGTTCCGAGACGTGACCGACCATGTCCGTACCGTGCAGGAGAAGATCGACAGCCTGCGCGAGGTGCTGGCCTTCGCCTTCGAGGCGAGCCTGCTGGTCGGACAGAGCCAGGAGAACTCCATCACCAAGCGGCTCGCCTCCTGGGCAGCCATCCTGGCGGTTCCGACCGCGGTCGCCGGCATCTACGGCATGAACTTCAAGAACATGCCGGAGCTGGAATTCCAGTACGGCTACTACGTGGTGCTGCTGCTGATCGCCTGCGCCTGCGTGACGCTGTATTGGCGGTTCAAGCGGAACGGCTGGCTCTAGCGCAGCGGCCAGACCAGCAGGATCATCGGCACGGCGAGCAGAATGACGATGAGCGAGAGCGGCGCGCCGAGCCGGGCATAATCGCCGAAGCGATAGCCGCCCGGCCCCATTACCAGCGTGTTGCACTGATGGCCGATCGGCGTGAGGAAGTCGCAGGCCGCGCCGATCGCGACCGCCATCAGGAAGGCGTCGGGATTGTAGCCGAGATTTTTGGCGAAGCCGGCGCCGATCGGCGCCATCACGAGCACTGTCGCTGCGTTGTTCAGGAAGGGGGTCACGGCCATCGCCGCAATGAGGATCAGCGCAACGGAGGCCCAGCCCGGCATGCCACTTCCGGCCGCAGCAAGCCAGGACGCGAAGAGATCGGTCGTGCCCGTCGTCCGCAAGGAGTCGCTGACCGGGATCAGCGCCGCCAGCATCAGCAGGATCGGCGCGTCGATGTTCTGATAGGCCTCGCGCAGCGGCACGCAGCGGAAGGCGATCAGCGATACGGCCGCGGCAAAAAAGACAAGCGGCACCGGAGCGAGCCCGGCCGCGAGCGCGATGATCGCAGCCAGCACGATCGTCACGGTCAGCAGCACACGACGCGTCGAGCCGAGCGGCAGAAGCCGGTCAGCCAGCGGCAGCAGCCCCGTCTCCGAGAGTTTTTCCGGCAGCAGCTTCTCGTCGCCCTGGATGACGACGATATCGCCGGCGCGCAGGCGGATATCGCGCAGTCGCTGGCTGAAGCGCTCGCCGGAGCGGCTGATCGCGATCATGTTGACGCCGAAGCGGCTGTGCAGCGCCAGATCGCCGGCGGATTGTCCGATCAGAACAGAGTCCGGCCCGATGATCGCCTCGGCTATGCGGTCGGGATCGAGCGCATCCTCCTTCTGTGTGGGACGGTTCTTTCCGATCAGGTCCAGCCCGCCCTCGGCGACGACGCGCTCGAGCACGGCCGCATCGCCGCGCAACAGCAGAATGTCCCCTGTTCGCAGGCCCGCATCCGGCAGCGGCGCCTGCACGCGGCGCTCTTTGCGCAGGATCGAGACGATCTCGGCCCCGCCGTCGCCGATCGCCTTGAGGTCCGCCACTGTCTTGCCGGCGAGCGGCGACTTCTCCGCGACCTTCGCTTCGGTGAGGTAATCCTTGATGTCGATAGCCTGATCGAGCGTGACGGCGCCACGACGGTCGCGCGGCAGAAGCCGGTAGCCGACGCTCAGGAAGGCGCAGCCCGCCAGCGCCACAACGATGCCGACCGGCGCGAAATCGAACATCCGGAAGGGCTCGCCGCCAAGCTCCTGCCTGACGCGTGCGACGATGACGTTGGGCGAAGTGCCGACCAGCGTGACGATACCGCCCAGCAATGAGGCAAAGGCCATCGGCATCAGGAAGACCGAGGGCGATCTCCCGCCCTTGCGCGCGAGCTGGTAGGCGATCGGCAGCATCATCGCGAGCGCGCCGATGTTCTTGATGATCGCCGACATGATGGCGACCGCGAAAACGAGCAGGGGCACCTCCAGCTGGGTCGAGGAGAGGCGCGGACCCAGCTTCGAGAACAGGCGCTCGATGATGCGGGAGCGCGCAACCGCCGCGCTCAGCACCAGCGCGCTGCCGACGATGATCACGATGTCATCGGAGAAGCCCTTGAAGGCCTCTGCGGCCGGCACCAGCCCCAGGACCACGGCGAACAACAGCGCCAGCATCGCAACGATGTCGTAGCGCAGCCGCCCCCAGAGGAAGGCGGCCATCATGCCGGCGACGAGGAGAACGGAGAGAAGCTGAGGCTGGGTCATCCGGTCGTCTGGGTAGCCGCCGCAAGCCTGGCGTCAGAGCCATTTCTTCCAGCGAAAGAGCATATAGGGCAGAACAGCGAACAGGATCATCAGCCCGATCGCCATCGGATAGCCCCACTGCCAATCCAACTCCGGCATGGTCTTGAAGTTCATGCCGTAGATCGAGGCGATCAGCGTCGGCGGCATGAGCGCGACCGAAACGACCGAAAACAGCTTGATGATCTTGTTCTGCTCGATCGAGACGAGCCCGAGCGTAGCGTCCATCATGAACTGCAGCTTGTTGGAGAGGAAGGCGGCGTGCTCCTCGATGGCCTGCACGTCGCGCACAGCCGAGCGCCACTCCGCCGAAAATCCGGTCTGCGCCTTCTTCGGCCGGGTATAGTTGGCCGAGAGGAAGAGCAGCACGCGCTCGACCGAAACCATGCTCTCGCGCACATTCGAGATGATGTGCTCGTACTGGCCGATCTTCTGGATGACGATCTGATAGACGCCGCCCCGCTCCACATCCTGTCCCCGCCCGGCGAAGATCCGGCGCGAGGCGATGTCGATCTTGTCGCCGACGCCGCGCAGCACCTCCGCCGCACGATCGACGATCGCCTCGATCAGCCCGTCGAGGACCGCTTCCGGTTGCTCGCCGCAACCGCCCGGCTTGGTCGCGCGGTTGAGGAAGATGTTGAAGGCGCCCGGCTCGTCATAACGCACCGTCACCAGCGCCTTGTCGGTCAGGATGAAGGTGACGTCCGCCAATTTGGGAACGACCGTATCGGACTGGCAGATGATGCGCGCCGTCATGAAGCGCGCGCCATCCTCGGTGTAGATGATCTCGGAAGGCTCGAGATCATGCATCTCCTCGCGCGTCGGGATCGAGATGCCGAGATGCTGCTCGACGCGCTTGTCTTCCTCGGGCGTCGGGTTGAGCAGATCGATCCAGATGGCGTCCGCCGGAAAGGCCTCGCCCGGCCCGAGCGCCGCATGCCGAAGCTTGTCGCGCGAATCGGGGCAGACGCCATGGATAATCAGCATGGGCGCGAATCTCGCTGCACGGTCAGGACAGGTGCCGGCAGGAACTCCGATCCGGGACGCATGTCAAACCGATGACGGCTCAGACGCCACCCTTTACCCCCTGCGGCGGCTTGCTGTCGGCCGGGACGAAGAAATCCGGCATCAGCGGCACGGACGGATCGACCCGATAGGGCGTGAAGTCCGTGACGCCCTCGCCCGCCATGAAGCTGTCGTCGATCAGGAAGTTGCCCGAGAATTCGCGGGACGACTTCGAGAAGATCATATGGGCGGCATCGGCCAGGATTTCGGGCGTGCGGCTCGCCTGCACCATCTTGTCGCCGCCGAGCAGGTTCTGGACGGCGGCGGTCGCGATGGTCGTGCGCGGCCAAAGCGCGTTGACCGCGATGCCTTTCGGCGCCAACTCCCCGGCGAGGCCGAGCACGCACAGGCTCATGCCGTATTTGGCGATGGAATAGGCCAGATGCGGCGCGAACCACTGCGTCTTCATGTCGAGCGGCGGCGAGAGCATCAGGATATGCGGATTCGCGGCCTTCTCCAGATACGGAATCGCATATTTCGAGACCATGAAGGTGCCGCGCGTGTTGATCTGATGCATCAGATCGAAGCGCTTCATGTCGATCATCTGGGTGTTGGCGAGTTGGATCGCGCTGGCGTTGTTCACGACGATGTCGATGCCGCCGAAGGTCTCGGCCGTCTTGGCGATCGCCTCGGCAACGCCCTGCTCGTCGCGGACATCGACCATCAGCGGCAGGCATTTGCCGCCGGCCGCCTCGATCTCGGCCGCGGCCGTATAGATCGTGCCCGGCAGCTTCGGGTGCGGCTCGGCCGTCTTGGCCGCGATGGTCACATTGGCGCCGTCCTTCGCAGCCTTGATCGCGATGGCAAGGCCGATACCGCGCGAGCCGCCGGTGATGAAAAGCGTCTTACCCTTGAGCGACATCGCCGCCTCCCTGTTCGTTCGTGATGACGAAGCGGCCGGGCTGCGAGCCGTCCCGGTCGGTGAAGCCATAGGCGCGCGCCAGATCGGCGACTTGCAGCACCTGTCCGGCGAAGCGAGCAAGTTGCGGGTCGGCGGCGAGCGCGGCGACGGCGCGGCCGGCATAGAGCGGCGTTTCCGTGGTTTCCGCTGCGAGGCCGGCGTCGCGGACGCGCTCGGTCAGGACATAGCCCGGCGAAAGCCCGAGCGCGGTGACGCCGAAGGACTTCAACTCTTCGGCCATCGCAAAGGTCAGCCGATTCATCGCGGCCTTGGCGAGATCGTAGAAGACATCGCCGAGATAGCTGCCTGCCGTGTCGAAACTCACCGTGACGATGAGGCCGGAGCGCATCTGCACCATGGCCGGCGCGACGGCACGTGCGAGAAGGAGCTGGGCATAGACGCCGCTCTCGAAGCTCTCCCCCAGCCTCGCGACCGGGCGGCGCCAGAAGGGAGTGCCGAAGCCCGAGCCGTCCGGGTAGCGCTCGCCGTCATAGCCTTCATTGCCGCCCCAGACCGCATCGACGACGCAGTCGAGCCGGCCGAAGCGGCGCAGGGCCCAGGCGGCGAGCCCGTCGACATCGCGTTCACTGGTGTGGTCGCAGCGATAGGGGTAGCCCTTGCCGCCGGCCGCCTCGACCTCGCGGGCCGTATCCTCGAAGGTTTCCGGGCGCTGATCGGTATGCGGCCCGGCCTCGCTGGAGCGCCCGGTGACGATCACCGTGGCGCCGGCCTCGCCCAAGGCCCTGGCGATGCCGCGCCCGACCCCGCGCGAGGCTCCCGCCACAAGGCAGATGCGGCCGGTGAGTGTCGGCGCGACAGCTTCGCTCATCAGCGCTTCGCCTCTTTCTCGGCTAGCCAGGGCACGTCCGCTGCTCTATAGCCCCGCTCCCCTCGCAACGGAGCAGAACGATGGACAGTGGAGATGTCGCGGCCTGCTGGGAGGCGAATGCCGAGATCTGGACCCAGCATGCGCGGGCCGGCTACGACCTCTATCGCGACGCGCTGAACACGCCGGTCTTCCTGGCGAACCTGCCTGATATCGCCGGGCTGAACGGCCTCGACATCGGCTGCGGCGAAGGCTCGAACACGCGCAAGCTCGCCGAGGTCGGCGGGCGCCTGACGGCAGTCGACATCGCGCCGACCTTCATCCGCCACGCGCAGGAGGCGGAGGCTGAGAAGCCGCTCGGGATCAACTATCTGGAGGGCGACGGCACCGCCCTGCCCTTCCCGGATGCGAGCTTCGACTTCGCCACCGCCTTCATGTCGCTGATGGATATGCCGCGGCAGGACCTCGCCCTTGCGGAAGCCGCGCGCGTGCTGAAGCCCGGCGGCTTCCTGCAGTTCTCGATCCTGCATCCCTGCTTCGCGCCGCCCTATCGCAAGGTGCTGCGCGACGAGGCCGGCAATGTCCGGGCGATCGAAGTCGGCCGCTATTTCGACGGCATCGACGGCGAGGTCGAGACCTGGCGCTTCGGCGCTGCGCCCCCCGAGGTCAAGGCCAGCGTCGGGCCGTTCCGCGTGCCGCGGTTTCACCGCACGCTGAGTGAATGGGTCGCCATGATCGTCGCGGCCGGGCTGACGATCGAGCACATGGCCGAGCCGCGCATCGATGCAGAGCGGGCGCAACGGGAGCCCTATCTGGCCGATACACTGATCGCCCCGCTGTTCCTGCATATCCGCGCCCGCAAGGGCGCGGCCGCCTGAACGGGGCGCTGCTGCGCTCACGCGGCGAAGACCGCCGCCGCGTCGGCGATAGCGCCGGCGCCTTCCGTCACCGCGAGTTCCAGTGCGGGCGCTTCGGTCGCGAGGCATTCGGCATAGAAGCGAGCCGTAGCGAGATCGCCGGTGCCTTCCGCCTCGGCCCGAGTGGCGAGCGCCTTCTTCGCCAGCCCCGTGCCGCCCTGCGCCAGCGCGAAGAGCTTCAGGTAAGGCGTTGCGCCGGCCAGAGCATCGGCCTGGCTCGAACCCAGCGTCGCCAGCATCCACTGCGTTGCGCGCTCCAGCGCATCGACCGCAGCGCCGAGACGCGCAGCCGCATGGCCGAAGCCCGGCGTGTTGGCGCGCTCGACCTCGCCGACCACGGCGCGCATCTCGGCGATCAGCCCCTTGACCGCCTCGCCGCCGGAGAGCGGCAGCTTGCGGGTGACGAGATCGATCGCCTGGATGCCGTTGGTGCCCTCGTAGATCGCGGCGATGCGCGCGTCGCGCAGGTGCTGGGCGGCGCCGGTCTCCTCGATGAAACCCATGCCGCCATGGACCTGCACGCCTGTCGAGGCGACATCGATGCCGATATCGGTGGAATAGGCCTTGGCGACGGGGGTGAGGATGGCGGCGCGCTCGGCAGCGGCCTTGCGCTTCGCCTCGTCCGGCTCGCGGTGTGAGCGGTCGAGCGCCTCGGCAACGAGGTAGGAGATCGCGCGCGCGCCTTGCGTCTTGGCGCGCATGTCCATGAGCATGCGGAGCACATCCGGATGGACGATGATCGGGCTCATCGGCGCGCCCTTCGGCGCGTCGAGCGCAGCGCCCTGCTTGCGCTCGTGAGCGAAGGCGAGCGCCTGCTGATAGGCACGCTCGGCGATGGCGACACCCTGCAGCGCGACATTGAGGCGGGCATTGTTCATCATCGTGAACATGCAGGCGAGGCCGCGGTTCTCCTCGCCGATCAGCCAGCCGACGGCGCCGTCCTCGTCTCCGAAGGCCATGGAGCAGGTCGGCGAGGCATGGATGCCGAGCTTGTGCTCGATGCCGGAGCAGCGGAGGTCATTGTGTTCGCCAAGCGTTCCGTCGGCATTGACCAGATATTTCGGCACGAGGAAGAGCGAGATGCCGCGCGTGCCGGGAGGGGCGTCGGGCAGGCGCGCCAGCACGAGATGGACGATGTTCTCCGTCAAATCGTGCTCGCCATAGGTGATGAAGATCTTCTGGCCGGTGATCCGATAGGTGCCGTCCGGCTGGCGCTCGGCCCTGCTGCGCAGCGCGTTGAGATCGGAGCCCGCCTGGGGCTCGGTGAGGTTCATCGTGCCCATCCACTCGCCGGAGACGAGCTTGGCGAGATAGGTCTCCTTCAGATGGTCGGAGCCATGCGCATAAAGCGCCTCGATGGCGCCGACCGTCAGCAACGGGCCGAGGGCAAAGGCAAAGGCGGCCGAGTTCCACATCTCGATGCAGGCGGATTGCAGAAGCGCCGGCAAGCCCTGCCCGCCATAGGCTTCGGGCGCCGGCAGCGAATTCCAGCCGGCTTCGGCCCAGGCCTTGTAGGCCTCTTTCCAGCCTGGCGGGGTGGTGACGGCGCCGTCCTTCAGCTTCGAGCCGTAGGCATCGCCGACCCGGTTGAGCGGCGCGATGACGTCCGTCGCGAACTTCGCCGCCTCGTCCAACACCGCTTCGGTGACGCCGCCCTCGAGCTCCGGAGCCAGCCCCTCTGCGATCAGCCGGTCGAGGCCTGCGACATGGCGCATGGTGGCGAGCATGTCCGAAACCGGGGCGCGATAGCTCATATGTCGTCTCCCTGAGGCGCGCGGGCCCGAAAGGGCAGCCGCAGCCTGCATTTGCCGTTGCCGCGATGGTAGCGAGGAACTATCGCCTATGCCACGCGCAAGCGAGCGCGACCTTCGTCCCGTGTCGCGCCTGTCAGTTAGTTTATATATAAACCATCTTCGGTCAATCTCGTCGTGAACCAGCCCCTCCCCGCCCTCCGCCAAACGAAGCTTCTTGCTGCCGACGCTGCCGGCATTGCCGAAGCCGCGGCGTTGCTGCGTGCAGGCGGCCTTGTCGCGATGCCGACGGAGACCGTCTACGGCCTCGCGGCTGACGCGACCGAGGGCACCGCCGTTGCCGGCATCTACGCCGCCAAGGAGCGGCCGAGCTTCAACCCGCTGATCTCGCACCTGCCCGATCTGGCAAGCGCGCGCCGGCAAGGCCTTTTCGACGCCAATGCGCTGGCGCTGGCGCAAGCCTTCTGGCCGGGACCGCTGACGCTGGTCGTACCGATATCCTCCGGCTGCACCGTCAGCGAACTGGCGCGGGCGGGGCTCGCCACGGTGGCGCTGCGCGTCCCGGCCCACCCCGTCGCGCATGCCGTTCTCGAAGCGGCTGGGCGCCCGATCGCGGCACCTTCCGCCAATCGCTCCGGCAGGATCAGCGCGACCAGCGCCGCCCATGTCATGGCCGATCTTGACGGGCGCATCGACGCCGTTCTCGATGCCGGCCCGACCGAGGTCGGCGTCGAATCGACCATCGTTGCCTGCCTCGACGGCGCGCCACGCCTGCTCAGGCCCGGCGGCGTGCCGCGCGAGGCGATAGAAGGCGTGATCGGCCGCCCGCTCGTGCTGGCGGGCGAAGCCGGCCAGGCCCCGATCGCGCCGGGCATGCTGACCTCGCACTATGCGCCGGTCGCTGGCGTCAGGCTCGATGCCGGTGCCCCCCGCGATGGCGAGGCCTGGCTGGGCTTTGGGCCGGGGCAGGACTTCCCGGCCTCGCTCAATCTCAGCCCGACCGGCGATCTGCGCGAGGCGGCGAGCCATCTCTTCGGCCATCTGCGCCGGCTGGACGAGATGGGCCTGCGAATGATCGCCGTCGCCCGCATTCCGGAGCAGGGGCTGGGCGAGGCGATCAATGACCGGCTGCGTCGGGCGGCCGCCCCACGCAGCTGATAACGAGCACAGGCGTCGTTCTCGGGCGAAGGGAAGCGCAGACCCGAGGATCTCTTGCAAGATGACGCGCCCTCCTTCCTGAGATGCTCGGGTCGAGCCCGAGCATGACGGCCCCTTCCAACTTGCATCGATGCAAGATTTCGGCTTGCGTGCCGGCCGGAGGACGCGTTGCCGATGAATGCCAAGCTCGCCTGGGACGATTTCCGGCTGATCAAGGCCATCGCCGATCATGCCGGGTTGACCGGGGCCGCAGCGGCGCTGTCGGTCAACCACTCGACGGTGTTCCGCCGCCTCGGCCAGATCGAGGAGATCGTCGGCATGCCGCTCTTCGAGCGGCGCAAGACCGGCTATGTCGCGACAGTGGCCGGCGCGGAGATGACGGCGCTTGCGAGCCGCATGGACGAGGATGTAACCGCCTTCTCCCGGCGTCTCGCCGGACGCGATGTCGCGCCTTCGGGCGAATTGCGAATCACCACGACCGACACTCTCTACCAGAACGTGCTCCTGCCGATCTTCTCGGCCTTCCGCCGCGCCCATCCCTTGATCAGGCTCGATGTCGTCGTCGGCAACCAGGCACTCAACTTGTCCAAGCGCGACGCAGACATTGCGATCCGCGCCAGCGACACGCCCGGCGAGACGCTGGTCGGCCGGCGCATCGCGACCATTGCCTGGGCGATCTATGGCCGCGCGGAAGACGGCATCACGCCTGAGGAAAAAGCGGATCCCACCTTGCTCTACGAGCGGGACTGGGTCGCGCTCGGCGACCAGCTCTCCCATGTGAAGGCGGCCCGCTTCGTGCGCGAGCATGTCGAACCGGAGCGGATCGCCCTGAAGAGCTCGGCCGTGCTCGGCATCGCCGAAGCGGTCGGGCGCGGCCTCGGCATCGGGCCGATGCCGTGCTTCATCGCCGACCAACGGCCAGACCTCATCAGGCTCCTGCCGCCCAATCCCRATTTCGCGACAGGGCTATGGGTGCTCACCCACCCCGACATCCGTCACGTGCCGCGCGTGCGAGCCTTCATGGATTTCTGCAGCTGCGAGCTGGCGCGGCAGCGAGCTCTGTTCGAGGGATAGGGATTAGCCGATCTCAACGACGACGCGGCCCTTCACCTTGCCCTCGACGATAGCCTTGCCCGTTTCGATCACGGCTTCGAGCGGGATCGTCGTGGTGATCAGCGCGAGCTTCTCGCGGTCGAGGTCGCTGGCAAGGCGCTTCCACGCTTCGAGCCGGCGCAGCTTGGGACACATCACCGAATCCACGCCGAGCAGCGCGACGCCGCGGAGGATGAACGGCGCAACCGAGGCCGGCAGGTCCATGCCCTGCGCAAGGCCGCAGGCGGCGATGGCACCACCATATTTCGTCATCGAGAGCAGGTTCGCCAGCGTATGCGAGCCGACCGCGTCCACGCCGGCGGCCCAGCGCTCCCTCCCGAGCGGACGGCCCGGCGCCGAAAGCTCGTTTCGGTCGATGATTTCGGCCGCGCCGAGATCCTTGAGATAATCGGCCTCCTCGGCGCGGCCGGTCGAGGCGATGACGTGCCAGCCGGCCTTGGCCAGCAGCGCGATTGCGACCGAGCCGACGCCGCCGGCAGCACCTGTCACGACGACCGGGCCGTCGGAAGGCTTGAGACCATGCTTCTCGAGCGCGAGAACGCAGAGCATGGCGGTGTAGCCGGCAGTGCCGATCGCCATCGCCTCAGCGGGCGTCAGGCCCTCCGGCAGCGGCACTAGCCAGTCGCCCTTGACCCGGCTCTTCTGGGCGTAGGCGCCCAGATGCGTCTCGCCGGTGCCCCAGCCGTTGAGGACGACGAGATCGCCTGGTTTGAAATCGGGATTGTCGGAGGCCTCGACCCGGCCGGCGAAATCGATGCCGGGGATCATCGGCCAGCGGCGCACCACCGGCGCCTTGCCGGTGATGGCGAGGCCATCCTTGTAGTTCACCGTCGAATGCGTGACGCGGACGGTGACATCGCCCTCCATCAGGTCACCCTCGGCGAAATCGGTGAAGGCGAGGTTCGGCCCGGTCTCGCCCTTGGTTGCCACGAGGGCCTTGAACGTCGTCATCACCATCTCCTCAGCGCTGAAACGCGAAGGCCGACAAGGTTGCAGCGGCAGCCCGCCGCCGCAACCCCATCGGCCGTGCGTCGGATCGTCTTCCGAATCAGGCCGGCTGCACCTGCGGCCGCTGCACCGGCCGCTCGACGATCGGCAGATTGATCAGGGCCGAGGCGATGCCGAGCGCGACCGAGAGCCACCAGACTAGCTGGTAGTTGCCCATCGATTCGTAGAGCACGCCGCCAAGCCAGACGCCGAGGAAGCCGCCGACCTGATGCGAGAAGAAGGCAAAGCCGTAGAGCATCGCCATGTATTTGGTGCCGAACATCAGCATGACCAGCGAAGAAGTCGGCGGCACGGTGGAGAGCCAGAACAGGCCGATGACGACGCCGAAGGTGATCGCGGTCACTGGGCTGGGCGGAAGCATGATGAAGGCAGCGATCGCCACCGCACGGCCAAGATAGATCCAGGCGAGGAGATGGCGCTTCGGCATGCGGGTCGAGAGCCAGCCGGAGGACAGCGAGCCCACGGCATTGGCAAGGCCGATCACCGCGAGAGTCCAGCCGCCGACCCAGGCCGGCAGGCCGGCGTCCTTGAGATAGGCCGGCATGTGGACGGTGATGAAGGCGAGCTGGAAGCCGCAGGTGAAGAAGCCGAGCACGAGCAGGACATAGCTGCGGTGCTTGAAGGCCTCGCTCAGAGCCTGCACCACGGTCTGGTTCGGCAGGTTGGCAGCAGCCGTCGTACCGGCCGAACCGAGCTTGCGCGTCGCCAGCACGATCGAAACCGGGAGGATCGGCAGCAGCGTAAACGCAAAGACGATCAGCGCCTGCTGCCAGCCCAGCGTATCGATCAGGATGTTGCCGATCGGCGGGAACAGGAACTGGCCGAAGGAGCCAGCCGCCGTGCCGGCGCCGAATGCCATCGGCCGCCACTGCTCCGGCAGGAGCTTGCCGAAGGCTGCGAGAACGAGGTTGAAGGAGCAGGCAGAGAGGCCGAAGCCGATCAGCACACCGGCGCCGAAATGGAGCTGCAGCGGCGTGGTGGCATAGGCCATCATGACGAGGCCGGCAGCGTAAAGCACAGCGCCGACGCAAAGCACCCGCACAGTGCCGTAGCGATCGGCGATGGCGCCGGCGAAGGGCGCGCCGAGGCCCCAGAGCAGGTTCTGGATCGCGAGCGCCAGGCCGAAGATGTCACGGCCCCAATGGAACTGCAGCGTCATCGGGATTTGGAAGAGGCCGGCGCTGGCGCGCGGGCCGAAGGTGATCAGGGCGATCAGGCAGCCGGCGGCGACGATGACCTCCGGTGCGTAGCTGCGCGCTGGAGTGGACGACATGGATTTCTCCGGCGAGTCGGGAGTGTCGGAAGTGTGGCTACACGTTATCGCCCTGCCCTCGCGGCAACCAGCGCGATTTCGTGAAATTTGACATCACGGCACCGCATGGAATGCCGGAGCCACGGCGGTGTTAACCGGCGCTCAACCTTACCAAGGCGATAACGGATTCCAACGAAGGCGCGGCGTCGTCTGCTGGGTTTTTCGTTCCGTGCGATCGGGACGGGTGTGTCGCTTTGAGTCATCGGCGTCTTCACAGGCATGGGCGGGGAGCGCGCCCCCTCGGCATCAAATGGGCCGCGAACACGGTCGCGCCCTGGGCGCTGTCGGTCGGGTTGCTTGTGTCCTTCACCGCCTCCGCCGGCCAGAATTTCGGGCCTACCGGCCTGCCCTCCAGCGCCATCGACCGGGTCGCGCCCGGCCCCGCCTCGGAACTGGCCGAAGGCCCCTCGATGCTGGTCGCGGCCAGCGCCTTCCGTCTGCCCGGTCTGGCGCTCACCTCCGCCGTCACCCAGGCCAAGCTCTCCTTCGAGGATCCGGAGCGCCGGATCGTCGTCGACCCCCGCGCGCCGCGCGAGGACATGAAGCGCACCGCCGCCAACTTTCCCGAGGTCGACCGCACCGCCAAGGGCGACATGCTGCCTAGCTTGCGGCCGGGCCTCACCGAACACCCTTCCGTCGAACTGGAGCGCGTCGTCTTCGGAGACACCCAGCCCAAGCTGATTTCAGGGGGCTTCTCGATCGACGCGCTGCGCGCGGCCGAGGCCGTCGATGGCCCGCAGACCGGCTTCGAGGCCTATGCCAACGAGGAGGGCCTGACCGACCCGGCCCTGTCGGATTCCTCTCCCGTCTCGCTCAAGCCGAAGATCACCTCGGCGCGGCAGGCGGAGCTCTTTCTCGAAAGCATCGACGGCTCGTCTCCATCGGTGCCGAAGGCCAACCGGCAATCCTCCTCGACACCGCTCGTCGGCTCGGTCATCGGCACGCTGACGCCCCCCGCCCTGCCCGCGCATGGCGCGCCGCAGCAGCGCAGCCGCATCGCGCTCGCCTCGGCACCGGCCAATCGCGACCTGCGCCTGGCCGAGCCCGGCGTGAAGCAGGATTACACCGGCCTGATCGCACCGGAGGCCATGGCGAAGGAACAGCGCTGCCTGGCTGAGGCGGTCTATTTCGAAGCGCGCTCCGAATCCTTCCAGGGGCAGGCAGCGGTGGCGCAGGTCGTGCTCAACCGCGCCAAGAGCGGGCTTTATCCAAGCAGCGTCTGCGGCGTCGTCTACCAGAACAGCAACCGCTACCTTTCCTGCCAATTCACCTTCACCTGCGAGGGCAAGTCGCTACGCATCACCGAGCCGGGCCCGTGGCGCGATGCGGTCAGGATCGCACGCGAGGTCTATGAGGGCACGACGTACCTGCCCGAAGTCGGCGCCTCCACGCACTACCATGCGCAATATGTGCGGCCGTACTGGGCCAAGAAGCTGCAGAAGATGGACACGATCGGCCAGCACGTCTTCTACCAGCTTCGCCCCGGCCAGACCTGACGGCTGAGGCCGGGCCTCAAACACCCGGAGCGATGGCCGCCCACGCTCGCGGGCTGCTACGACAGGATCCGCAGCGCCATTCGGCAGCGAAGCCGACGCCGGATCTCTGCCGATCCGCGCGCGGTTAAACGTGGTTAATTTTACCTTGTTGCAGCATTTACCTTGCGTTCACCTCTTCGCCCGGGCTTTCTGACCATAACGAACGGCGCGCTGACGCCGGAACCGACAGGTCAGGTCCAACATGGTGCGCTCGCTCCCGTCATCCCGGATCATTGCCGCCTCGGCCTTTGCCACGACGCTGCTTCTTGGCGCCTCCGCTGCCGAAGCCGGTGGCTGCCGCGGCTCCGCCTGCTACAACCTCGTCAACGCGCCGCCGGTCTACGGCACCATCAACGAGACCTATCAGGTTCGCCCGGCGCAGACGCAGCATCGCGTCGTTCCCGCCGAGTACGAAACCGTGACCGATAACGTGATGATCGCGCCGGAGCGGCGTATTGCGCGCCCTCGGGCCGCCGTCTACGAGACCGTGACCGAGACGGTGCTTGTCGCGCCCGCGACGCGGCGCTGGGAAGTGACGCGCGATGCCTGGGGAAATACGGTCGGGTGCTGGGTCGATGTGCCCGCGCAATACGGCTATCGAAACCGCCGGGTCGAGGTTTCGCCGGCGACCGTCGAATACGAGATGGTTCCGGCGGTCTACACGCAGCGTCAGCGCAAGGTGATGGTGCGTCCCACCGAAGTCGTGCGGGAAGAAATCCCCGCCGTCTACGAGACGCGGCAGCGCCAGGTTCTGGTCAGTCCCGGCTCGCAATACTGGTCCCGCGCCGGCTACTGAGCCGACCGGGCAGGAGTTTCACGCAGACCCTTTTTTACCACGGAAATGACCACTTACACCCCGGCCTCGCGCCGGGGTTTTTTTGTGGCGTCCGGTTTTTGGGGTCGCAGTGCGGCGCGACCAGTCCGCTCAGATGTAGCGTTCGCCGAGCAGGAAGATGCAGACCCCGACGACGAAGGCGAGGAAGCGGGCGGGCATGCTGACCAGCGTGCCGGGCGAGCGCCCTGCCGCGTAGCCGATCAGCAGCTCCGCGAGGCCAAGCCCCAGCAGCACGATGACGAAAGGCGGAAAGGCTCCGTCCCGAACGACGAAGCCCGCTTTCGCGCCGTAAGCGACCGCAGCGCCGAGAATGGCGCCAGCGCGATGAAGAGAAGCTCATTCCGCGACAGGCGCATCGGCAGATCGCTCAGCGACGGCGGAAGTTCTGGCGCGGCGGACCGCCGGGGGCCGGGCCGGCCGTCTTCTGGCGGAAGTTGATGCGGCCGCGATCGAGATCGTAAGGCGACATCTCGACGATGACCCGGTCACCCGCGATGGTGCGGATGCGGTTCTTCTTCATCTTGCCGGCCGCATAGGCCAGGATCACATGGTCATTGTCGAGCTTGACCCGGTAGTTGCCGTCCGGGAGCACCTCGACCACGGTGCCGTCGAATTCAAGCAGTTCTTCTTTCGCCATCTGTCGTCCTTCGTGAGCCCTTTGGCGCGGGAGCGGACCACCGTCCGGCAAGTAAGCCGAGATGAGGCCCGCCCTGTTCTGGCCGATCGCGCGTCAGCGCGCGCGCCGCCGGGCGCCGTTGGTGCGTGGTTGCTGTGTTCTTTGCTGCAAGAACGCGACGCCGCCAAGCCCTTCTTTTGCGGAAGCACCGTCTTTTCGCTGCGTCGCCTGCTCGGGACGCGGGGTGCGCTCGGGATTGCGCGGACGTTCGTGGCGCTCCTGACGCGCGCCGCCACCGGCATGGTGGTGGCCGCCCTGCTCGGAACGCTTGCCCGGCTGCCCCTGCGGACGACCCTGCCCCTGCGGGCGGCCTTGCTGCTGGCCGCGCCCGCCGCGATTCTGCTGTGGCTTCTTGGGCGTGCGCCCATCCCAATAGGGCACCTCGCCGATCGGCGTCGGCTTGACGCCGGTGAGCTTCTCGATTGCCGCGAAATCGCCGCGCTCTTCCGGCGTGCAGAAGGCGATGGCCACGCCGGAAGCGCCGGCGCGTGCCGTGCGGCCGATGCGGTGGACATAGCTCTCGGGCACGTTCGGCAGGTCGTAGTTCACGACATGGCTGACGCCGTCGACATCGATGCCGCGGGCGGCGATGTCGGTTGCGACGAGGATGCGCAGCGAACCGTCGCGGAAGGCGCCGAGCGCACGTTCGCGCTGGCCCTGGCTCTTGTTGCCGTGGATCGCCGCCGCCTCGATTCCGGACTGGGCGAGTTGGCGCACGACCTTGTCGGCACCGTGCTTGGTGCGGGTGAAGACGATGGCGCGCTCGAGCTCCGGCACGTTCAGCGTCTTCGCCAGCAGCGCCGGCTTGTCGTTGGGCTCGGTGAAGATGACGCGCTGGTCGATCTTTTCCGCGGTGGTCGCGACCGGCGTCACCGCGACCTCGACCGGATTGGTGAGATAGGCGGAGGCGATATCGCGGATCGGCTTCGGCATGGTCGCCGAGAAGAGCAGCGTCTGGCGCTCCTTCGGGATCAGCGTGGAGATGCGGCGCAGCGCATGGATGAAGCCGAGGTCGAGCATCTGATCGGCTTCGTCGAGGACGAGGAACTCGATCTCGCGCAGCGAAACGGCGCGCTGGTCGACGAGGTCGAGCAGGCGGCCGGGGGTGGCGACGAGGATGTCGATCTTGTCGCCGAGGGCGCGGATCTGCTTGCCGACCGGGACGCCGCCGAAGATCACCGTCGAGCGCAGCGTTGTGAACTGCGCGTAGGTGCGAATCGAGGTCTCGATCTGTGCGGCGAGCTCACGCGTTGGCGAGAGGACGAGGACACGCACGGAGCGGGCCGGCATCTGGCGCGGCTTGCCGAGCAGCCGATGCAGCATCGGCAGCGAGAAGGCAGCCGTCTTTCCGGTGCCGGTCTGGGCTGCACCGAGCAGGTCACGGCCCTGGAGAATGTGGGGGATCGCCTGCGCCTGGATCGGCGTCGGCGTTTCATAGCCCTCGGCCGCGAGCGCCTTGAGCAGCGGCTCGGCGAGGCCAAGATCGGTGAATTTGGTCAAGAAAAGTCTTTCCGGACGCCGCGATGCGAGGGGCGCATGTGGAATTCGGCCGCGCCGCAGGCCCGCATCCGGCCTGATACTGATAGTCGAACCCGCCGGCGAACCGCTAGCCACAGCGCCGGCAGGCTTGTCGTAAGCCGGGCGGCGCGATGCCGTCCCGGCGTTGGTCTGGCTCAGGCGACGACGAGGTTGCCGGCCGAAGTCTTGCCGGTCTTGCGATCGGCAACGAGCTCGAAGGAGACGACCTGGCCGTCGCGCAGCTCGCGCAGGCCGGCGCGCTCGACAGCGCTGATGTGGACGAAAACGTCCTGGCCGCCGTTCTCAGGCGTAATGAAGCCGTAGCCCTTGGTGGTGTTGAACCACTTCACGGTGCCCTTGTTCATGGGGGTAGTCCTTACGTTTCAGATCCGCGTCTATCGTGATGACACGACGGGACGCGCGGACGCCTCGCCATGGCCTTGTAGCGATGTGTGGTGGATCTGATTCGTAACCGCCGACCGGACAAGCAGCCGAACGGAGGGGTGGCCAGAACCCGGCCGCATCTCGTCTTACATCGTGCTCCCTAGCATGGAATGCAAGAAGGGTCCAGTAAGCCGGCAGCAGACATCTCGGAACACTCGGCCCAAGCCGGTGTTTGACTGGCGAATGGAGGCTGCATCATGCCGATTAAGCTGAAGGGCTCATGCCGCTGCGGAGCGGTGCACTTCTCCGTCGAGAGCCATGCACCCGTCCCGTATCAGCTCTGCTATTGCTC
This sequence comes from Allobosea sp. 10L417, assembly GCF_056395485.1. Taxonomy (NCBI): domain Bacteria; kingdom Pseudomonadati; phylum Pseudomonadota; class Alphaproteobacteria; order Hyphomicrobiales; family Alloboseaceae; genus Allobosea; species Allobosea sp. 10L417. Next base: position 11,289 of record NZ_JBFTJP010000002.1, on the reverse strand, counting down.
GATCTGCCGCAAGACTGCCGGCGGAGGCGGCTTCGCGATCAACCTGTCGGCCATAGCCCAGACGCTGAAGGTCGAGGGCGAAGACGCGATCGGCAGCTTCAGCGCGGAAATCAGAGGTGATGACGGTATTTGCGAGCGCTCGCAAGCGCAGCGCCGCTTCTGTACGGGCTGCGGGACGGCGCTGTGGCTGTTCGATCCGCGCTGGCCGGATCTGCTGCATCCCTTCGCCTCGGCGATCGACAGCCATCTGCCGCGCGCTCCCGAAAAGACCCATATCATGCTGCGCTTCAAGGCCGGTTGGGTCGACCCGGATATCGCTGCGAATGACCAGAGCTTCGAAGACTATCCGGAGGAATCGATCGAGGAATGGCATCGCAGACATGGCCTTTGGGTCGACTGACCCCTGGCACCGCCGGGCTGCGAAACGCTAGCGAAACAGTTTCTCGACAAGGCCCCGCAGAGGGCCAAGGTCCGGTAGTGCATGATAGCGCCCGTGACCGACGGGCTCTTCGGCATGCTCCAGCACCCAGGTCAGCTCATGCGGGACATGTACCGCCCATGAGCCCGCTTCCAGTGCCGGCAGGATATCCGACTTGAGCGAATTGCCGACCATCATCGCCCGCCCCGCTCCGTCGCCGTGACGGGTGAAGATGCGGTCGTAGGTGGCGGCCTTCTTGTCGCTGACGATCTCGACCGCATGGAAGAAATCGCCGAGGCCGGACTGGGCGAGCTTGCGCTCCTGGTCGAAGAGATCGCCCTTGGTGATGAGCACGAGCCGGTAGTCGCCGGACAGGGCCTGAAGGGTCTCTTGGACATGAGGCAGGGTCTCGACCGGATGGGCTGCCATCTCGCGGCCAGCGGCGAGGATCTCGCCGATCACAGCGCCAGGGACCTTCCCCCCGGTGATATCGATCGCAGTCTCGATCATCGAGAGCACGAAGCCCTTGATGCCGAAACCGTAGAAGCGAAGGTTGCGCTTCTCGGCTTCGAGCAGGCGGCCGGAAATCTCGGCCGCCTCGCCATGCTCGCCGAGCAGCGCGACGAAGCGATCCTCCGTCATCCGGAAGAATTGCTCGTTCTGCCAGAGCGTGTCGTCGGCATCGAAGCCGATAGTGGTGAGGTTCAAGGACACGGCCACCTCGTCATGGTCGGGCTTGTCCCGACCATCCACGTCTTGCTTTGGGCAATGCGGTGTTCAAGACGTGGATGCTCGCCACCAGGGCGAGCATGACGGCTTGTATCCCGCGCCTCCCGTCTCAACCATCCTTCGGCTTGATCGCGCCCAGCGCCGCCTGCGCGGCCGCCAGCCGTGCGATCGGCACGCGGAAGGGCGAACAGGAGACATAGTCGAGGCCGACGCTCTCGCAGAAGCCGATCGAGGCCGGGTCGCCGCCATGCTCGCCGCAGATGCCGAGCTTGATGTCGGAGCGGGTCTTGCGGCCGCGCTCGGCGGCGAGCTTCACCAACTCCCCGACGCCGTCCTGGTCGATGGTGACGAAGGGATCGGCGTCGAGCAGCCCCTTGGCGGTGTAGGAGCCAAGGAAGGAGGAGGCGTCGTCGCGGCTGATGCCAAGCGTCGTCTGCGTCAGGTCGTTGGTGCCGAACGAGAAGAACTCGGCGCTCTCAGCGATCTCGGCGGCGCGCAGCGCGGCACGCGGCAGCTCGATCATGGTGCCGACCTGATAGTCGATCCTGGTGCCGCTCTCCTCGATCACGGCCTTGGCCATGGCGTCGATGCGGCCCTTGACCAGATCGAGCTCGGGCTTGCCCATGACGAGCGGAACCATCACCTCCGGGATCACCGGCTTGCCGGTTTCCTTGGCGGCGATGACGGCCGCCTCGAAGATGGCACGGGCCTGCATCTCGGCGATTTCGGGGAAAGCCACCGCCAGACGGCAGCCGCGGAAGCCGAGCATCGGGTTGAACTCGTGCAGTTCGGCGGCACGCTGCCGCAACGCATCGGAGCTGACGCCGAGCGCCGCGGCGACCTCGGCGATCTCCTTCTCGCCATGCGGCAGGAATTCGTGCAGCGGCGGGTCGAGCAGGCGGATCGTGACCGGCAACCCGCTCATGATGGTGAAGAGCTGGACGAAGTCCTGGCGCTGCACCGGCAGGAGCTTGGCGAGCGCGGCGCGCCGGCCCTTGTCGTCCTGGGCGAGGATCATCTCGCGGACGGCCTGGATGCGGTTCTCGTCGAAGAACATGTGCTCGGTGCGGCAGAGCCCGATGCCCTCGGCGCCGAACTCGCGGGCCGTCTTGGCGTCTTCCGGCGTCTCGGCATTGGCGCGGACCTTGAGGCGGCGGACCTTGTCGGCCCAGCCCATCAGCGTCGCGAACTCGCCGGAGAGCTCCGGCTTCTGCATCTTGACCTCGCCGAGCAGCACCTGGCCGTTGCCGCCGTCGATGGTGAGGAAATCACCGGCCTTCAGCGTGGTCGGGCCGATCGAAAGCGTGCCCTTGGCGTAGTCGACGCGGATCTGGCCGGCGCCGGAGACGCAGGGCTTGCCCATGCCGCGCGCCACGACCGCCGCATGCGAGGTCATGCCCCCGCGCGTGGTCAGGATGCCTTCGGCGGCGTGCATGCCGTGGATGTCCTCAGGGCTCGTCTCGACGCGCACGAGGATGACCTTGCGGCCGGCCTTCTTGGCGGCTTCAGCGTCGTCCGAGTTGAAGACGATTTCGCCCGCGGCAGCGCCGGGCGAGGCCGGCAGGCCGGTGGTCAGCACGCGGCGCTCGGCCTTGGGGTCGATGGTCGGGTGCAGGAGCTGGTCGAGGGCAGAAGGCTCGACACGGCCGACCGCCTCCTCCTGCGTGATCAGCCCCTCGGTAGCCAGTTCGACCGCGATCCTCAGCGCCGCCTTGGCGGTGCGCTTGCCGGAGCGGGTCTGCAGCATCCAGAGCTTGCCCTCCTGGATGGTGAACTCCATGTCCTGCATGTCGCGATAGTGCTTCTCAAGGATGCCGTAGATGCGGACGAGCTCCGCATAGGCCTCCGGCATCTCCTTCTCCATCGAAGGCTTGTCGGAGCCCGCCTCCTTCTTCGCCACCTCGGTGATGTCCTGTGGCGTGCGGATGCCGGCGACGACGTCCTCGCCCTGGGCATTGATCAGGAACTCGCCATAGAGCGCGTTCTCGCCGGTCGAGGGGTTGCGGGTGAAGGCGACGCCGGTCGCGGAGGTGTCGCCCATATTGCCGAACACCATCGACTGGACGTTGACCGCCGTGCCCCATGAGGCAGGGATGCTGTTGAGCTCGCGATACTTGATGGCGCGGGCGTTCATCCAGGAGGAGAAGACGGCGCCGACAGCGCCCCAGAGCTGCTTCTGCGGGTCCTGCGGGAAGTCGGCACCGAGCGCCTTCTTCACGATGTCCTTGTACTTGCCGACCAGCACCTTCCAATCGGCGGCCTTAAGGTCGGTGTCGAGGTGCAGGCCCTTGCGCTCCTTGTAGTCCTCCAGCGCTTCCTCGAAGAGGCCGTGGTCGATATCGAGCACGACGTTGGAATACATGGTGATGAAGCGGCGATAGCTGTCCCAGGCGAAGCGCTCGTCATTGGCGGCCTTCGCAACCGCCTCGACCGTCTCGTCGTTGAGGCCGAGATTGAGGACAGTGTCCATCATGCCCGGCATCGAGGCGCGCGCGCCGGAGCGGACGGAGACGAGCAGCGGGTTGGCGGGATCGCCGAAGGTCTTGCCGGTGAGCTTGGCCATGCCGTCGAGCGCGGCCTTGACCTGCCCGTCGAGATCGGCCGGGAAGCTCTTGCCGTTGTCATAATACGAGGTGCAGACCTCGGTGGTGATGGTAAAGCCAGGGGGAACCGGCAGGCCCAGATTGCTCATCTCGGCGAGGTTAGCGCCCTTGCCGCCGAGCAGGTTCTTCATCCCGGCCTCGCCTTCGGCCTTGCCGTCGCCGAAGGTGTAGACCCACTTCCCACCAGCCATCACTTCAACCTCTTGGTTTGCAGCCGGACGCAGCAACGCCGCGGCGATGCGAAAGTTTCGTGTGCATGCCGTCGGTGCCCTGGCGGCCCCGGCGGCGGGACGGGGCGGTCATGCCCAAAAGCACCTGAACAATCAATGAGCAGGTGCAATAAAATGCCCGGCAGCGCACAAACGCCGATGCTTCACTTCGCCTTGCCGCGCGCAGCGCGCGGCCAGCGCAGCGGCCAATTGACGATGCGCTCGGCGACCTCCTCTTCCGGGACCTCGTCCTCCGAGGCGAAGACGCGGCCGCGGACGGATACGCCCGCCGCCACCACCGTTTCGTGATCGCCCGAAACGAGAGGATGCCACCAGGGCAGATCCTTGCCTTCGGCAACGAGGCGATAGGCACAGGTCGGCGGCAGCCAAGGGAGCGTACGCACGTCGTGCGGGGTCAGCGTCACGCAGTCCGGCACCTTGAGCGAGCGGTTCGGATAGTCCTTGCAGCGGCAGGTTCCGGCGTCGAACAGCCGGCAGCCGACGTCGGTCGCGAAAATCCGGCCGGTGTCTTCGTCCTCCAGCTTGACGAGGCAGCAGCGGCCGCAGCCGTCGCAGAGCGATTCCCACTGCTCCACCGACATCGCCTCGAGCGAGGTGGTGCGCCAGAACGGCTCGTCTTTCGGCTGCTTCAGCGTCATGGCGGGCTTATGCGCCGCCGCGCGCCAAGATGGAAGAGCGCCGCGTCGGCGGCAGCTCCCGTATCAGGATGGGACAACGGCACTGGCTCGCTTCCTGCTCACGGGACAGGATTCTTTGCGCCCGTCCCTTATCTGGAGATGGCGCGTAACTATGTGTCCATTCTCGGGCGCAATGCTGTTGCCAAGGCGATCATCGCGCGGCAGGACTGTGCCGGGGGCCATTCGGGAAGCCTGGAACGGCCATGGAGTTCAGGAAGGCGGGCTGGAAGACGCGGCTGAAGCGCTATGCGCTCGCTGCCGATTCATGGCTCGATGCCAGCCTGTGGGGCGCCGGCCGCCGCGCCGGAGACATCTACGAGCGCATCCGCAGCCAGGCCGACCGCCTGACCGTCACCGGCTTCAAGCGCGTCGCGGCCGAGTTCGCCAGCGAAGGGCTGAACGTCGGCATCGTCGGCGCGCTCATCCTGCTGATGCTCGCCCTGCCCGCCTTTCGCATCGGCAATGAGGAAGCCCTGAGGAACCAGGTCCTCGCCGTCACCTTCCTCGACCGCTACGGCCAGCCGATCGGCCATCGCGGGGCGCGTCACGACGATTCCCTCAAGCTGGAGGAGATGCCCGACCATCTGCTCAAGGCCGTGCTGGCGACCGAGGACCGCCGCTTCTACGACCATTTCGGCATCGACGTGATCGGCACTTTCCGGGCGTTGCTGGTCAACACCCGGGCTTCGGGCGTGGTCCAGGGCGGCTCGTCATTGACCCAGCAGCTCGCCAAGAACCTCTTCCTCAACAACGAGCGTTCGCTCGACCGCAAGATCAAGGAAGCCTTCCTGGCGCTGTGGCTGGAGGCCCGGCTAAGCAAGAACGAGATCCTCAAGCTCTATCTCGACCGCGCCTATATGGGCGGGGGCACCTTCGGCGCCGCGGCGGCAGCCGAATACTATTTCGGCAAGTCGGTGAAGGATGTTTCGCTGGCCGAGGCGGCGATGCTGGCCGGCCTGTTCAAGGCGCCGACGAAATATGCGCCGCATGTCAATCTGCCGGCCGCCCGCGCGCGCGCCAACGACGTGCTCAATGCCATGGTCGATGCCGGATTCATGACCGCCGGCCAGGTCGACAGCGCCAAGCGCAATCCGGCGACGCCGGTCGATCGCAAGCGCGATTCCAGCCCCGACTACTATCTCGACTGGGCCTTCGACGCGGTGAAGGAACTGGTGAGCGAGGGCAAGCTCGGGCCCGACCGCGTTCTGCTGGTGAAGACGCCGCATGATTCCGCGATCCAGGCACGCGCGGACGAAGCGATCGAGACGGTTCTGCGCCAGCATGGCCCGGCCTATCGCGTCAAGCAGGCCGCGACCGTCGTCATGGACCCTGACGGGGCGGTGCGCGCCATCGTCGGCGGCCGGGACTACGGCGCGAGCCAGTTCAACCGGGCGACCGCGAGCCAGCGGCAGCCCGGCTCCTCCTTCAAGGCCTATGTCTACGCAGCAGCGCTCTCGACTGGGCTCTACAAGCCGACGACCATGGTCGTCGACCGACCGGTCTGCATCGGCAACTGGTGCCCGAACAATTACGGCCGCTCCTATGCCGGGTCGATACCGCTGACCGTCGCGCTGGCGAAATCGATCAATACCATCCCCGTGCAGATGTCGATCGCCATCGGCCGCGCCACCGGCGAGACCCATGAAGCGCGCGCCGCCGCCATCGGCCGCAAGAAGATCGTCGAGACCGCCCACGCCATGGGCCTGACCACGCCATTGACCGACACGGTCTCGCTGCCGATCGGCGCGGCCGAGGTCACCGTCATCGACCAGGCGGCGGGCTATGCCGTCTTCGCCAATGGCGGCAAACGGGCGAAGCCCTATGCCGCCATCGAGATCGCCAACTCGCAGGGCGAGGTGATCTACCGCCACGACCGGGATGAGCCACCGCCCAAACAGGTGCTGAGCGCGCAGGTGGCGCAGGACATGAACTTTATGCTCTCGAAAGTGCCGACCGAAGGCACCGGCCGCCGCGCGGCGCTGGATGGCGTGGTGACGGCCGGCAAGACCGGCACCACCAACGGCTATAAGGACGCCTGGTATGTCGGCTACTCCGGCAACCTCGTCGCGGCCGTATGGTTCGGCAACGACAACTCGGCCGAGACCGCCAACATGACCGGCGGCTCGCTGCCGGCGATGACGTTCAAGGAGATCATGCAGTTCGCCCATCAGGGTCTCGAACTGAAGCCGATTCCGGGCGTGCCCACCACCGATCCCAAGGCTCTGGTCGTCGCCAAGGCAGCAGCCGCGCCGGATGCCGGCCAGCAGCCGGGGCCCGGCGCCGGGCACATGCCGCGGCAATCCTTCGAGGTGCTGTCGGCCGTCGGCTCGCTGTTCAAGACGATCGAGCGATCGCGCGTGGCGGGCAAGCCGGTGCAGGTCGGCATCCGCGAGGTCTCCGGGGCCCACACGCGGCTGCGCTAGGCGCAGAAGGTTGACGAGCCGGATTCACACGGGTCAATTCGCGCGAGGGGCATCACGCCAGCGGAAGGCAAGCGTGCGGATTCTCGATCTCGCCTATATCCTTGCGCTCGGAGCCGGACTCGGCCTCGGCTCCGCGCATTGGGCCGTGGCCGGCCGGCCCGCTCTCGGCAAGGTCGAGGTCGGGGCGTGGATGGCTTGGCCACGCAGCGGCGGACGCGACATCGACCCCTATATGCGCGCCTATCTCGCCCGCGGCGTCCATCTGCCGCTGGGCTCGGGCGAAGGACTAGAGCTCATCGCCGAGCGCGACGACGACGGACAGCTGCTCGACGGGCGCTGCCGCTACCAGATCTCCGGCGCCACGCCGACGACGCGCGGCTGGACGCTCGGCGTCACCGATATCGACGGGCTGCCCTTCCGACTGCCGCTGGAACGCACGAGCTTCACGGATTCCGAAATTGTCCGTCCCGAGGACGGACAATTGTCGATCGCGGCCGCGGCAACGCCGGTCGCAGGCAACTGGCTTCCCCTGCCGGCGAGCGGGCGCTTCCAGTTCCGCTTACGCCTCTACGATACTCCGATCTCCAGCCAGACCGGCGAGACGCGGGCCACTAACCTGCCCCGCATCGCACGCCTCGACTGCCGATGAGCGCGATCGGACACGACGTGGCGACGCCCCCCGCTCCATCAGCCGCAATTTGGAGAGCCCGGCTGCGCAGCGGCGCCGTGCGCCTTGTCATGACCACGTTGGCCGGGCTGATCCTTGCCGCCATCGTGCATATCGTCACCATCCTGGCCTTGCCCTCGCTGTCCTTGCACGATGCCGCGCACGCCTATCGTGAACTCGGCACCAATGGCCGTGCCGAACTCATCCCGGCGCCCGGCGATGCACGCGGGCTGCCGGCACTGCGCGAAGCCGATCCCGATGTCGTCACGGCGATCTGCAGCTATGACCTCTCCAGCGGGCCGATGCGCGTCGTCGCCAGGACCGGCTTTCTGCCGCTCGGCCTGACCCTGCACCGCCAGGGCGGCGGCGTGATCTACGCGATCACCGACCGGGCGGCGATCCGCGGCGTGCTCGAATTCCTGGTCATGACGGAAGCCCAGCGCGACGAGCGCATCGCGGCCGACGAGGAGGGCGAAACCAGCCGGGAGCTGCGTATCGTCTCCGATACCGATCAGGGGCTGATCGCGGTGCGCGTTCTCGTTCGGCTGCCCTCTGACAAGGCCGACGCCGAGGCGCTCGCGACCGGGGTCGAATGCGGGATGGCGAACTGAGCGAACCCCGGCCGGAAAACTAGCCCTTGTAGACCACGGGCCGCTTGCCCTCACCGAAAGTGCCGTTGAGCGGCATCTGGCAGAGCGGCGCGGACTCGGCCGCCAGCGCCATGATCGCACGTTCCGCCCGGACTGCCTCCCGCGAAGGCATCTCCACGACGAGATTGGTCAGGGCGTAACGATAGCTTCTGATCCGGAAATCCAGGCGCTCGCAGACCCAGTAGATCAGCCCCTCGTTCTCGATCACGCGCGCCATGGCCGGCTCGATCTTGCCCGGAGCGACATCCGGCGATCCCTCGGCAGCCCGCATGCGGACCCGGTCCATGGAGACGACGCGCATCGCGTTGGCCCGAAACGGGCCGATCAGCAGGCGGTCGGCATTCGCGTCTTCCGCGAGGCGGTTATAGCGCGAGGCCTGCGAGGCGAAGGACACCGAAGTCAGCCCGCGGAAGTAGTCCGAAACGTCGTTCGACTGCGCCGCGACCGGCAGGATGCGGCTATGCGCGAAATTCGATATCTCGCCCTGGAAGACGCTGTGCGGGCTGGCGGGCATGACGAAGCGCCAGGCGCGATCGCGCAGTTGCTCCTCGTCATCGGTCAGGCGGAAATAGGACGCTGCCTCGCCTCGCGACGCCGCGGCGAAGAACCCGCTCTCCGGCGCGATGAGCTGCGACCAGACCGTCGGACGCGGGCGACCGAGATCGCCGTCGGTCGCTGTGCAAGCGGTGAGGACAAGCGCGGAAGACAGCGCCAGTGCGGCAATGGCCGGGGACGGCGGTCCGGCCGGCAGCGCTTGATCGGATAGACGTCGTCTCACGCGGGCTGCCTGTGATCCATCTTGCTTGCCGCCTTGCGCGGGCGCCGCGCGGGCCGCGCCTTTGCCGAGGAAGGCTTGGCCTTAAGCGGAGAGGTCTCGGCAGGCCGCTCGTAGCGCACGCCGGTGAAGAACAGGATTTCCGCCACGCGTCGCGGAAACGGGCAGGACCGCGCCTGCGGATAGCGATAGAGCGCGAAGGGGATGATGACGGTCATGCAGCGCCTCCTATCCAGCGCCCGAGTTGCAATCGCGAGAGCCGTCCTGGTGCGTAAGGCCGCACCCTTTGTCGCAGGCCCTCAAAGCCATCAGGCTCCAGCATGGTTAACGTGGCCTTAATGCCTCGGGGATAATCTGAGCGAACCCGTCGGATTCGCAGCCGAGCCAAGCATGCCTGCCCGTATTTCCCAGGAACTCGCCGATCTTGCCCGCCTCGCCCGCGACGGCGACCTCGGTCTCAGCCAGGTCTCGCTGCGGGTGAAGGCCGACCTGCTGATGTCGACCCAACAGCCGCCGCAGGAGGATCTGGCTGCCTTCAGCGAGATGGCGGCGATGCTGATTCCGACCATCGACGAGCCGACCGCGCTGATCCTGGCGCGCAAGCTCGCAGGCTGGCGGCATGCTCCGCTCGCGGTGCTGACAGCGCTGGCCGCCCGTGGCGGCGCGGTTCTGATCGAAATGCTGCGTCACGGCATGCCGCTTTCGCCCGTCGAGCTCGAACGGCTCGCCGAGACCGGCGATACGGCGATGCGTAGCGCGCTCGCTGTCCGCCAGGACCTCACCAATACCGCGGTCCTGCTGCTGGTTTCCGAAGCCGATCGCGCTATCGATCTTACCCTTATCGGCAATCGGGAGGCGCCGCTGCCTCGCGCCGCCGTCGACACGCTGGTCGCGCGCTCGCGGATCGATCCGTCCTATCAGCTCGGCCTTCTCGCACGGGAAGACCTGTCCAATCTCGAACTCGCACCGCTGTTCCTGCGCGCAGGCACGGTGCGCCGCCTCGCCATTCTCGAATCGCTGATGGCGCGCGAGGCCTTGCATCCGAGCGAGCGGCGGCCGGCGGTCGCCAGCTCGACCTTTGCCGACTGGCTCGTCCTTGCAGGCGAAGACCGCGCGAGTGCATTCGCCGCGGTCGCCGGGCATCTCGGCGGCGACGCGCCGCTCGCTGCTGCGATTGCGAGCGATGCCTCGCGCGATCTTGCGGCTCTGAGCCTTATTGCCAGCGGAGCGCGCGTCGAAGACGCAACGCGCTTCCTGATCCGCCTCGGCGACGAGACGGCGCATTCGGTCGAACGGATCTTCGCGCTGGTCGAGCTGATGCGCCTGGCCAAGCCATCGATCGCGCTTCGGCTGGCGATGCTGATTGCCGGCGTGCAGCCGGTGTCCGCACCGCAGCGCAAAGGCCAGCACCAGCCGGCGATGGACCCGAGCGGGACGCCGAGCCGGCCCGGCGCGGCCCGCCCGGACGTTCAGCCCGGCCTCGCCGACGTTCTCGGCCGGATCGGTTCGAAGCGTGAGCGGGGCTGAGAGAAGGGGCTAGCTCTCGGCAAGCTTGAGGCGCGGATCGCCGGTCCGGTTCTCGATCTCGACCAGCCAGAGATCGCTGTCGAAGCGCAGCTCCTTGTCGACCCGATCCTCAACCGTGAGCGGATCGGCATCGATCAGGAGCTGGAAGCGACGCTCGCCGTCATCCTCGGCCATTGATTGCGGCGCCGGCCCATAGAGGGCGGCCGTGCCGTCGAGGCGATCGAGCTTGACGAAAATCGCACCGGCCTCCCGCGCGCCCCGCCGACGCAGCACCGCCACGTGTCCATCGAAGGCGGCCTGCCGAAGGTAGGCCGAGACCCAGAAATCGCTGGTCAGGCGCGCCATCGCCCGGCGCCGCCCGGCTCAGTTCTCGGCCGATCGGCGCGGGGCGGCAGCGGAGCGGGAAGCCGCGCCCTTGACGTCGGCCGGCGGGCGAAGGTCGCCACCGTTGATGAGGTCGGCAATCGGGTCGCGAAGCGGGGCCGCCTTGGGCACCGAAGTCGTCGCCGACTGCGCCGTGCGCGGCTGGCTGGCGACCGGGGCCGGCGGACGCGGCGCCGCCTCGCGCACCGGTTGCGCGCTCGAAAGAT